>NZ_JADDRL010000107.1 GCF_021538895.1 Streptomyces olivochromogenes
CGGCGGAGCCGTCACGCAGCCGTGTGTGCGGCATTCCGGGCGTCGGCAGTCGGGGGTCGGGCGCCGTACCGTCGTGAAGGCCACCACCGCCCCGACGACCAGCACCCCCGCGCAGATCGGCATCGCCCGCCGGAACGACGCCTCGAAGGCCGCCGCCGACCGGTACGCCTCCGGGCCCATCCCGGACACCAGCGGCAGCCCGGCCACCGCGATGAGCCCCGCCGCCCGGGCGGCCGCGTTGTTGATGCCGCTGGCCAGGCCGGCCCGCGAGGTGTCCACGGAGGCCAGGACGGTGGCGGTCAGCGGGGCGACCAGGGTGACCATGCCCGCGCCCATGACCAGCAGGGCGGGCAGGATGTCCGACACGTAGTTCGCGCCCTCGCCCACCCGGAGCATCAGCAGCATCGCCACCGCGCACAGCAGCGGGCCCACCGTGAGCGGGATGCGCGGGCCGATGCGGTCGGCCAGGGCGCCGGAGCGGGACGAGAAGAGGAGCATCAGGGCGGTGGTGGGCAGCAGGGCCGTACCCGCCTGGAGGGCCGAGTAGCCGACCACCACCTGGAGCTGGAGCGCGGTGAGGAAGAAGAAGCCGCCGAAGGCCGCGTACACGCACAGGGTGACCAGGTTGACCGCCGTGAACTGGCGCGAGGAGAAGATGTCGAGCGGCAGCATCGGGTCGGCCCGGTGCTTCTCGACGTACACGAAACCCACTCCGGCGAGGACCCCCGCCACCGCCGTCAGCGCGATGGCCGGCCTGCCACTGCTGGCCTCGATCAGCGCGTAGGTCACCAGGGCGAGGGACAGGGCGCCCAGCACGGCGCCGAGGACGTCGAAGCGGCCGTGGGCGCGGCCGTCGGCGGACTCGGGGACGTGCCGTAGCGCGACGGGCACGCACAGCAGGGCCAGCGGGACGTTCAGCAGGAACACCCAGCGCCAGCCGGGACCGTCCACCAGCCAGCCGCCCAGGAACGGGCCGACGGCCGCGCCGACCCCGCCGAAACCGGACCACAGGCCGACGGCCTTCGCCCGGTCGTCGGGGTGGAAGGACGCCTGGATCAGGGCGAGGGAGCCGGGGGTCAGCAGGGCGCCGCCGATGCCCTGCAGGGCGCGGGCCGCGATCAGGATCCCGCTGGTCGGGGCGAGGCCGCACAGCAGGGAGGCGGTGGCGAACCAGACGACGCCCAGCACGAAGATCTTGCGCCGGCCGTACTGGTCGCCGAGCGATCCGCCGAGCAGGATCAGCCCGGCCAGCGTCACCATGTACGCGTTGACGGTCCACTGGAGGGCGCCGAGGCTCGCGTTCAGGTCCTCGCCGATCCGCGGGAGCGCGACGTTGACGACGGTCGAGTCCAGCATGGCCATGCTGGAACCGAGCACCGTGGTGAGCAGGATCCACTTGCCCTGGGACGAGGCCAGCCGGACGTCGGGCATGTCCCCAGGTATACAGCGAGCCCGGCGCTGATGCGCCGGGCTCGCTGGAAACCGCCGTGGGCGGACGGTTACTTGATCTTGGTGCCCGTCGAACGCAGGTTGCCGCAGGCCTCCAGGACGCGCGCGGCCATGGACGCCTCGGCGAGCTTGCCCCAGGTGCGCGGGTCGTAGGTCTTCTTGGAGCCGACCTCGCCGTCGACCTTCAGGACGCCGTCGTAGTTCTTGAACATGTGGTCGGCGACCGGACGGGTGAAGGCGTACTGGGTGTCGGTGTCGATGTTCATCTTCACGACGCCGTTCTCCAGCGCGGTCGCGATCTCCTCCTCCGTGGAGCCGGAGCCGCCGTGGAAGACGAAGTCGAAGGGGCCAGGAGAAGCAGCCTTGCCGTACTTGGCGGCCACGCCCTCGTTGAGCTCCTTCAGCAGCTCGGGGCGGAGCACGACGTTGCCCGGCTTGTACACGCCGTGGACGTTGCCGAAGGACGCGGCCAGCAGGTAGCGGCCCTTCTCGCCGAGGCCGAGCGCCTCCACCGTGCGGATGGCGTCGTCGACCGTCGTGTACAGGGAGTCGTTGATCTCGTGGGAGACGCCGTCCTCCTCGCCACCGGTCGGGGTGATCTCCACCTCAAGGATGATCTTCGCGGCGCGGGCCTTCTCCAGCAGCTCCTGCGCGATGGAGAGGTTGTCGGCGAGGGTCTCGGCGGAGCCGTCCCACATGTGCGACTGGAAGAGCGGGTTGCGGCCGGCCTTCACGCGCTCCTCGGAGATCGCGAGCAGCGGACGTACGTACCCGTCGAGCTTGTCCTTCGGGCAGTGGTCCGTGTGCAGGGCGACGGTGACGTCGTACTTCTCGGCGACGATGTGCGCGAACTCGGCCAGCGCGACCGCGCCGATGACCATGTCCTTCTTGTGCTGACCGCCCAGGAACTCGGCGCCACCCGTCGAGATCTGGATGATGCCGTCGCTCTCCGCCTCCGCGAAACCGCGCAGGGCCGCGTGCAGGGTCTGGGAGGAGGTCACGTTGATGGCCGGGTAGGCGAACTTGCCTGCCTTCGCCCGGTCGAGCATCTCGTTGTAGACCTCGGGGGTTGCGATGGGCATCTGTCCGCTCCTTGAGTGTGCGCGGGGGTGCGATCTGCGTACTACGGCCCTGACCTAGACCTTGGGGCTGACGTCATCGTCGCCCCCATCTTTCCAGACCTGAGCCGATGCTCAATGCCCCTGGTCAAGGAGCGGTCACGCGCCGGTCAAGGCCGTAGGTCAACCCCGTGCGTCAGTCGAGACCCAGGTCGTCCTTCGAAAAGGCGAACACGTAGGGCACACCAGCCTGTTCGGCGATCGCCTCGGCCGCGCCGGTCGCCCGGTCCACGATCGTCGCCACCGCGACGACCTCCGCGCCGGCCTCACGCAGCGCCTCGACCGCGGTCAGCACCGAGCCACCGGTGGTGGAGGTGTCCTCCACGGCCAGCACCCGGCGGCCCTTGACCTCGGCGCCCTCGATACGGCGCTGCAGGCCATGCGCCTTGCCCGCCTTTCGGACGACGAAGGCATCGAGCACCTTGCCGCGCGCGGCGGATGCGTGCAGCATCGCGGTCGCGACGGGGTCGGCGCCCAGGGTCAGCCCGCCGACGGCCTCGAAGTCCAGCTCGGCGGTCAGGTCGAGCATGACCTGACCGACCAGCGGCGCGGCCTCGCCGTCGAGCGTGATCCGGCGCAGGTCGATGTAGTAGTCGGCTTCCTTGCCCGACGACAGGGTCACCTTGCCGTGCACCACGGCCTTGTCCTTGATCTGCTGCAGCAGCGCGCCGCGTACGTCCGTCATGCCGACCAGCTTAGAGGCGACGCCAGGTCCAAGTGGTCGTGGCTTCCAGCGGCTCCAGGGGCGTGACCAGGCGCGGCATGGTGTTCAGGCCGTTGGGCGGGCCGGTCTGCGGCTCGACGCACACGGCCTCCTCCTGCTCGTCGTAGACCACGACCCACTCCTCACGGCTGCTCACCTTCAGCTCCAACTGGCCCGGCCAGGTGAGCGTGACGTCGACGCCGCCGGGCATGCCGAAGCAGTCGTCCCAGGGGCCGGGCTTCGGGTCGATGCGGTTGCCGGTGGGGAGGTGGTCCTCGCCGCGCTCCTCCTGCCAGGCCGGGGTGAAGCCGACCTGGACGTCCTCTGAACCCAGGTTCCGGTGGAACCAGGGGTGCCAGCCGATCTGGGCGGGGAAGGAGGAGCCGTACGTCTCCACGGACATGGTCAGCCGCAGGCTGTCCTCGGTGAGGGCGACCACCTGGGTGACGCGGCCCGGGTGGGGCCAGGGCTCGACCAGGTCATACGTGATGACCGCCTCGTCGGCCAAGGTGCGGGCGGTGCGCCAGGCGCCGTCGCGGGCGGTTCCGTGGATGGCGTGCGGCGGGGCGTTGAGCGGCATCTGGCGGACGGTGGCGCCGTCCAGGAAGCGGCCGTCCCTGGTCCGGCCGCACCAGGGCACCATCGGGAAGCAGCCGAAGCGGTCGCCCTGCCGCAGCAGCTCGACGCCGGCGACCCGCAGCCCCCCGACCCGACCACCGTTCCTGGGCTCCACCCGCGCCTCCGCGTCACCCGCGGTCAACGTGATGTCTTCGTTACTCACGAGACGACCCTACTGGGGCGATCAAGGGGGCGTTTCCGGTCCGGGGTGTGGCTGGGGGTGTGTGGAGGCGTTTCTGCACAGCCGGCGGACACGCGAGCACGTCAATGTGCGGTCATGCGGGCGTGTGGATGCTCAGCGGCGGCGGCGGAGTGCTCGGCCCAGCACGATCGCCGAGGCCAGTACGAGGGCGGCGGCGGGGGCGGCCCAGCGGAGGGTGCTGGTGGCGGCGACGGTCTGCGGGGCCGGTACCGGGGCGTAGCGGCCGCGCGGCGGTGCGTGGTCCACCTCTTCCGCGCTGCGTCCGATCATCGTCCGCCGCGCGTGTGCCGCCTCGACCGGCGGCTCCCCCGAATCCCCGAACACGTCACCCTCGTCATCGTCATCATCGGTGGAACGATCGAGAGAGGGCGGCGGAATCTCGGCATCGGAGACGGAGGCCCGCGCGTCGGCTTCTCCCTCGGCCTCGGCCTCGACCTCGGTTTCAGGCTCGGCCTCGGCTTCCGGCCCCTCTTCCAGTTGCTCGGGAGTCGCCGATTCCTCCGCCTCCTCCGCCGGCATCGCCAACCCCTCCACGAAACGGTTCAGCAGGCGGGTTGCCGCTGAGGTCACCGCCTCTGGGGGGAGGTCCGCCACGCGGCCGGTCGCTGTGGCCGTGCCGGTGATGGTGGCCGTGGAGCCGTCGTCCGTGTCGTCGAGGCGAAGGCTGAGGGCGAGTGCGGCCGAACCCGTGCCCCGGGCCTCGGTGGCGTCGGCCTCGATGGCGTACGTGCCGTCCGGCCGGGCCGACACGCGCAGCGACCCGCGGTAGGTGACGGAGTGGCTGCCGACGCGTACTTTCAGCCGCCCGGCGACCGGCTCGGCGCCGGCGTCCTGCTGGAGCCCGGGAACCGCCCGGGCGACCCGCGCGGGATCGGCGAGCGCCTCCCTCAGCCGCTCGGCCGGAACCGGAACGAAGACCTCGTGCTCCATGTCGGCTGAGCCTACCCAGGAGTGGCCGATGCGTATCCTCCTCGGAGACCGCGAGTCATCCGCCACGGGACCGGAATCGACCAACGACCGTCCGCCGACGACCCGTGGCAGCCAAGGAAACGGGGACCAGCATGTTCACCAAGAAGGAAACCCACCTCCTCGTACTCAACGACCTCGACGAGGCGCGCACCGCGCTGAGCGAGGCGTTGCGGGAGGCCGACCGGGAGACGGAGCCCGGGCTCCGGCGGGCGCTGGAGATAGTGGACGGGATCGGCGCGGGCACCGATCCGCGTGAGCGGTGGGCCCGGCAGGTGCTCGCCGAGGCGGGGGTGGACGCCCGCGAGAAGGAGATCCTCGCGATCAAGACCCTGCGCGAGGCCCTGCCCGGACTGAGTCTGATCGCGGCGGTGGACCTGGTCAGGAAGCTCCAGGCCACGGCCTAGTTCACAGGCGGCGCAGGCGCTCCACAGCCTCAATGGACACCTCCGCCCACACCGTCTTGCCCACGGGTTGACGGGGCGCCGACCCCCAGCGCACGGCCAGGACATCCACCAGGAGCAGTCCTCGACCGGACTCACCGTCGGGGTACGACGAGGGCGGGGCCGTGGGCGGCCGCTTCGCGGAGGCGGCATCCGCGATCTCGATACGCACCAGACCCGCGACCGCGTCGAGGGCGAGCCGGAGACCGAAGTCGCGTCCGGGAACCCGGCCGTGCTGTACGGCGTTCGCGGCGAGTTCGCCGACGACGAGGGCGACCGTGCATGACACGTCCGACAGCGGCGGGTGACCCCACTCCTCCATGCACCGGACGGCGAGGCGTCGGGCGAGCTGTGCACCTCGGGGTGAAGAGACGAACTGCGCTGTGAGGGAGGGGAACTCGCGCGGCTCGTTCTCTTCGGTGGACGTTCCTGTCAGCACGGCTCGTCGGTCCTTGTCTGTCGAGCTTGAGACAACCCACGGCGTACGCGAGTCGTCACGTTCCGTGCTCAAGAGTCGTCTGATCGCCCTACGCTCGACAGATGACGCAGCCTTACTTTTCAGTCGGTAAGGAACGGAAGTGACGCTTTGGCCAACGGAATTGACCCCAACGCGTCGATGGCGGCGCTGTTCGGCACGCGGGTGCGCAGGCTCCGTACGGCGGCCGGACTGACCCAGGCCGAACTCGGTGACAGGGTGCATGTGGTGAGCACGCGGATCACACAGATCGAGCGGGCGTCCGGAGCGAAGCCGACGCTGGAACTGGCGCGTGCGCTGGACGCGGCGCTGGGGGCGGACAACTTGCTGGTGGAGCTGTGGCCGTACGTGTACCGGGAGGCGTTTCCGGACTGGTCGCGGAGGTTCATGGAGTACTCGGAGCGGGCGGTGGTCATTCGCGAGTACGCGGCTCATGTGGTGCCTGGCCTGTTACAGACGGAGGACTACGCACGGGCGTTGCTGAGAGTCGGTCGAACGCTCGGCAGCAAAGAGCAGTTGGAGGAGCGGGTCGCTCTTCGCATGGAACGACAGGAGCGCCTCCACAGGCCCGATCGTCCCGAGCTGTGGGTGGTCCTCGACGAGGCGGTGCTCAGGCGTCCGGTCGGCGGACAGGCCGTGATGAGTGAGCAGTTGGCGCGGCTGCTGGGCACCACAGCGGAACCTCACATCACTGTGCAGGTACTGCCGTTCGACCAGGGCGAGCACGATGTCATGGGCGGATCGCTCACGGTGCTCACCATGCCGGACCGCTCGGAGATCGCGTACACGGAAGGCGCGCACTACGGTCAACTCATCGAGGATTCGGACGAGGTGAGGAGTTTCGCTCTGACCTACGATCGGCTGCGGGCGGCGGCTCTGCCCCCGCTCATGTCACTCGACATGATCCGATCCGTGATGGAGGACAACCACCGTGGAGCGAAGGTCCCGTCCCGATCTGAACGGCGCCGCGTGGCGCAAGAGCAGCTACAGCAATCAGGAGGGCGGCAACTGCGTGGAGGTGGCCGACGAGTTCCAGGCCGTCGTCCCCGTCCGTGACAGCAAGGTCCCGCACGGTCCGGCGCTGTGCTTCGAAGCTCCCTCCTGGACCGCGTTCATAGGCGAGTTGAAGGCCGGGCACCGCCGTCCCTGAGGCGACCGGGCCCTTGTCCACGAGGGTCCGGCAGGCCGCTGGCCTCCTCAAAGAACCGGGAGAAAGAACTCCCGCCCACCCACCCTCCCCGGCCGGAAAGCCCTCGTCACCCGTCCGAGTGACCGGCTTGCAGGCGCGGGATGCGGACGGTTACGTTCGCCGCGACAACCGCAAACAGATACGGCCCCCGGCCGGGATTGCCGTCCCGAACGAGGGCCTGACCGATCAGGAAGACCCGCTTCCCGATGGCTGACCCGCAGTCTAACGCGCGCCTGCGCGCCGACGCCGGAGCTCCTACATCCGGCGTGATCCACGTCCGCACCCGGCTGACAGCCGACTTCACGGTGATCTCCAACGCCCTCGCCCAGCGGCGCGGCAGCGCGGTCACAATCGGCGTAGCGGCGTACATCTCCTCCCTACCCGACGGCTCCTCCGTGACCATCACCGCACTGTGCGAGCACTTCAGCGAGGGCGAGATCCTGATTTCGCGAGCGCTCAGGGAGCTCGAAGCGGCCGGATACCTGGAGCGCCGACGCGAGCGGACGCCCACCGGGCAGGTCCGTACCCGGACGTACTTCTACGACGTACCTGGCGGCGATCGCGATCCCGATCCGGATCCGGACGGGCCTCCCGAGCCGCCCAAGCCGCGTCGGCCCGGCAAGAAGCCCGCCACTGCGGCGGCCGTGCATGAAACGACGGAGACGTCGGTCCCGCTCGCTGATGCCGACCCTCAAGCGGTCGCCGTACTCGCCGCCCTGCGCCGGGTCGACCCCCGCCTTGTCCTCTCCGAGCAGGAGGCCGCCCGCCTCGCCCCGGCCGTCACCCGCTGGCTGGCGGCGGGCCTTCTGCCCACACAGATCACGGACTACCTCACCGCAGGACTCCCGGACCACCTCGCGACCCGGCCGGTCGGCATCCTCGCCCACCGGCTCAAGGAGACTCCTCTGCCCGCACCGGTCAGAAGCGCTGCGCCTGCGTTACGTCCGGCCGTCGTGCCCATGCGGAACTGCGACGGCTGCGACCGGGCATTCCGCTCGGCCGAAACGGGCCGCTGCCGTGACTGCCGGCGGCGCGAGCAGCGCCTCTCCGACGTTGCCTGAGCCGGTGATTGGGTATGCGGTCCACCCGCAGGTGGGAGGCTTGATGTGGCACGATGCGAAATGCGGCGCCGGGAGGAGGTGGGGCATGGTCGACAGGTTCAAGGACGGGCTTCTGACGCCCACGGAAACGGCCTCCTACCTTGAGATTCCGCAGTCGACTCTCACCTCGTGGCTGAAGGGCAAGGCCGCCGGAGCACCACTGGTCCACCAGGTCGAGCCGGTGCGGAAGGGGCAGCCTTCGGTACCGTTCATCGCGGTGGCCGAGGCACACGTCCTGCGTTCTCTGCGTTCCCTGGGACTCCGCATGAGCGAGATCAGGGAGGCGGCCGCCGCTGTACGGGACGCCTTCGACACCCCCTACGGCCTCGTGTCCAAGCGGATCGCCACCGACGGCGTGGACATTTTCATCGAGCACGGTTGGGGTGACCTCCGCAGGGCCCGCGACGGCCAGGTCCCCATCCACGAAGTGGTCTCCGACTATCTCCGCTACCTCACGTGGGAGCCGGGCGACGACTTCCCCTCCAGCCTGCGGTTGAGGCAGTACCCGGACTCTGTCCCCGTCGTGATCGACCCGAGGTTCGGCCACGGTCTCCCTGTGGTGGCCGCCAACCGCGTCACGGTCAAGGCCATCACCGACCTGTGGGAGGCCGGGGAGACCGTCGAGGACATCGCGTACGACTACGACATGACGCCTGAGCAGGTGGACGCGCTCTGCCGGGCAGTGGTGCACCTTGCCGCCTGAGTTCTTCCTCGACCGGAATCTCGGGCGTCGTGTGGCGGAGGGGCTGAGGGCTTGCGGGTGGACGGTTCACCGCATCGGCGATGTCTTCCCGGACGACGGGCAAGACATCCCGGACGAGGAGTGGATCACGCACGGTCTCGACCGCTCCTGGGTCCCGCTCTCGAAGGACGGGCGGATCAAGACCCGGGACCTGGAGATCCGACCTGTCCTGGAGCGCGAGGCGGTGCTGTTCTACCTGGACAACCAGCAGCTTCGCAGCGCAGAGATGGTCGAACGGCTCGTCGTGTGCCGTGACGTGATCCACCGGGCCGTCGAGAAAGGCGGTCCGGCAGCGTACGCCGTGCGACGCGACCGTATTGAGCGCACTTGGCCCTGACGCTGCGCGCACCGCGGCGCGGGAGACCGAACCCCGAACCCGATTCGGGACGAAGGGGCCCGGATTCAGGACGTCAGGCGTCGCAGGCGGCCGGTGGCCTCGGTGAGAACGTCGTCCCGCTTGCAGAAAGCGAAGCGGACCTGGCTGCGACCCGCATCGGGGTCGTCGTAGAACACCGAGTTCGGGATGGCGACAACGCCGCAGCGTTCGGGGAGCGCGCGGCAGAAGGCGTGGGCGTCCTTCTCGCCGAGGGGGGTGATGTCGGTGGTGATGAAGTAAGTGCCCTGAGGCTGGTAGACCTCGAACCCGGCTGACCGCAGGCCGTCGCCGAGCAGGTCCCGCTTGGCGAGCATGTCCGCGCGGAGGGCGTCGAAGTAGGTGTCCGGCAGGGACAGGGCCTCGGCCACCGCGTACTGGAACGGCCCGGAAGCCACGTACGTCAGGAACTGCTTCACCGAGCGGACGGCACCCACCAGCTCCGGCGCCGCTGTCACCCAGCCGACCTTCCAGCCGGTGAACGAGAACGTCTTGCCGGCCGAGCCGATGGTGACCGTGCGCTCGCGCATGCCGGGGAACGTGGCCAGCGGCAGATGCGCGGCGTCGTCGAAGACCAGGTGCTCGTAGACCTCGTCGGTCACCACGAGCAGGTCCCGCTCCACCGCCAGCTCGGCGATCGCGGTCAGCTCCTCGCGGGTGAGGACCGTACCGGTGGGGTTGTGCGGGGTGTTGATCAGCAGCAGCCGGGTGCGGTCGGTCACCGCCGCGCGCAGTTCGTCGAGGTCGAGCCGGAAGGCGGCGGTGCCCCCGACGGTGTGCGGGCGCAGCGTGACCGGGACGCGGGTGCCCCCGGCCATCGCGATGCTGGCGGCGTAGGAGTCGTAGTACGGCTCCAGGGCGATGACCTCGTCGCCCGGTTCCAGCAGGGCGAGCAGGGCGGCCGCGATGGCCTCGGTGGCGCCTGCCGTGACCAGGACCTCGGTGTCGGGGTCGAAGGACAGGCCGTAGCGGTGCTGCTGGTGGGCGGCGACGGCGGCGCGCAGTTCGGGGATGCCGGGGCCCGGCGGGTACTGGTTGCCGCGGCCCTCGCGCAGGGCGCGTACGGCCGCCTCCCGGATCTCCTCGGGGCCGTCCGTGTCGGGAAAGCCCTGGCCCAGGTTGATCGCGCCGGTCCGCGCGGCGAGGGCGGACATCTCGGCGAAGATCGTCGTCCCGAACTCGGCCAGGCGGCGGTTGAGGAGCGGGCGTGCGCTGGAGGTCATGCCGGTCATCCTGCGCCCAAGCTCTGGAGTTCCTCAACTCCGCTTTGGCGATCGAGCCGCCGGGGCATTCCCGTGTCACACAGCAGTCAGGCAACAGACGAGGCACCCACGGGGGGCTGCTTCGGGGGAACGGAAAGCAGGTGACGTCATGGGCACCGTCTTCATCGTGGTGGCGATCGTGGTCGTATTCTTCGCGATCGCCGCGTCCCGGGCGGGCAGGGCCGGGCGGGCGAGCCGCCGCGGCAACGCGTCGTACGGCGCGGGTGGCAGCTGGTGGGCCGGCGGGAGCGGCGACGGGTCGTCGTCCGGGCATCACGGGGGCGGCCACCACTCCGGGGGCCACTCCTGCGGAGGCGGTCACTCCTCCTGCGGCGGGGGTTGTGGCGGCGGCGGTGGATGTGGGGGAGGCAGCTGACACGGGGCAGCTGAGCTCCGCGGAACAGGGGGAACCGCATCCGGGCCGCACGCCGATGCGCCCGTCGGGAGGAGGCATCCGACGGGCGCATCGGCGTACGTACGGGGCGCCCGGGGCACTCTGTGGTTGAACAGTTGAGCTGTGGGGCCCTCTGAGGGATGGAAACCCCACGAAGTTGGGTAAAAACGCTGTGGCGGCGCCACAGTTCATGATTCCCTCTAAATCACCAACGCAGCCCCTCGGACGTCCTGCGGACACTTCTCCCCGGCTGGGCCGGGCGGGGCCGACCGGGCCGACGTGACAGATACATCTCCCGGTGTCGGCCGAGGTGCGCAGGACCACACTCCCCTCTTCTCTATCTTTGCGTGCTAGCGGAGCCGATCCATGCTCACGACCCTCACCACCTCCTACACCGATACGCGCGCGGCCGATCTGGCCTGGGCCCTGGGGCGCGAGCCGCTCCCCGCTCTGGCCACGCTCGACCTCGAACTGACCGATGCGAAGCTGCAGTTGAGACTTCTCGGCGCGTCCCACCAGGTACTCCTTGAGGAGGAGCGGGGCAATTGCTCGGAGACGGTGGCGTGCATTCCGGGATCCAGCACGCCCCTGCCGCTGGGAGTCGCCAAGCGGGTCGGCGACTGGGAGTACGAGTTCGCGGCGCGTGTGGAGGTCCTCTCGCCGGGCTCCTTCGCGGGCCGCGCCCAGGAGTTGCTGGCTCTGGTCTCCGAGCACCCGCACGGCCTCGCCGGCGTCTTCCCCGGCAGCCCGCACGCCTTCACGGCGATGCTCGCCCAGCGGCACGAGGGGCAGGTGCACTGGCGTACGTGGCACGCGTATCCGCAGGACGGCCAGCTGGTGGCGACGCGGACGAAGGTGGGGGTACGGGTGCAGGTGGCCCAACTCGGTTAGGGCGCCGGGCACTCCACCGGCCGGCCGCGGGGGCTCGTCATCGGCTGGGACGACATAAACACCGCGCGCGTCAACTGCCCCAGTTCCACACGTGTGGGTGACGAAGCGTCCCCCGCGTGTGACGTAACGTCGCAGAGTGATCGAACCGCAGGCGCCCGCCCCGCCCGGCGCACCGCCGCCCTGGGGCGCACCCGCGCGGCTGCCCGTGCGGCCGGGGACGGGGCGGTTCCTGGTTCTCGCGTGCGTCTTCGTCTGCGCGGCCTGCGGACTCGTCTACGAGCTCGAACTCGTCGCCCTCGCCTCGTACTTGATCGGCGACTCGGTCACCCAGGCGTCCGTCGTGCTGTCCGTCATGGTCTTCGCGATGGGCATCGGCTCCCTCGCCGCGAAGCGGCTGCGCTGGCATGCCGCCGCCGGCTTCGGCGCCGTCGAGGCGGCCCTCGCGCTCATCGGCGGATGCAGCGCCATGGCGCTGTACGCGGTCTTCGCCTGGACCGGCGACTGGGGCGGCCTGTGGGCCGACGGCCCCCGCGTTCTCCTGGTCGCCTTCTCGCTGGCCATCGGCCTGCTCATCGGCGCCGAGGTACCGCTGCTGATGGAGCTCATCCAGCGCATCCGGCGCCAGGACGCGGGCGGCGCGGTGGCCGACCTGTTCGCCGCGGACTACGTCGGCGCGCTGGTCGGCGGCCTGGCCTTCCCCTTCCTGCTGCTGCCCTTCCTGGGCCAGCTGACCGGCGTGCTGGTCACCGGGGCCGTCAACGTCGTGGCCGGCGGCGCTCTGGTGCTCGGCCTGTTCCGCCGCGACCTCTCCCGGCGCGCCCGCTGGCTGCTCCTGATCGCCAACCTCACGGCGCTCGGCGTACTCGCCTCCGCCGCCGTGCTCGTCGACGACTTCGAGCGGGCCGCGCGGCACGCGGTGTACGGGAGGGACGTGCGCGTGGCCCTGCAGACCGACGTCCAGGAGGTGGTCCTCACCGGCGGCACCCGCGGCCGCCCGCTCGACCTCTATCTGGACGGCCGGCTCCGGGTGGGCGGCCGCGACGAACGCCGCTACCACGAGGCGCTCGTCCACCCCGCGATGTACGGGCCCCACGCGCGCGTGCTGATCCTCGGCGGCGGCGACGGGCTCGCGGCCCGGGAGGTGCTGCGGCACACCGGCGTCGACCGGATCGACGTGATCGAACTCGACGCCGGCCTGGTGCGCCTGGCCCGCCACGATCCGGGACTGGCGGCCCTGAACGCGCACGCCTAC
Organism: Streptomyces olivochromogenes; assembly: GCF_021538895.1. Lineage (GTDB taxonomy): Bacteria > Actinomycetota > Actinomycetes > Streptomycetales > Streptomycetaceae > Streptomyces > Streptomyces olivochromogenes_A. The sequence continues at coordinate 13,178 of NZ_JADDRL010000107.1, forward strand.
GACGACCCCCGCGTCCACGTCACCACGGCGGACGCCTTCCGCTGGCTGCGCGGGGCGCCGTGGGGGACGTACGACGTGGTGATCGCGGACCTGCCCGACCCCGGCATCACCGCCAGTACGAAGCTGTACTCCCAGGAGTTCTACGGCCTCGCCCGTCGCGTGCTGCGCCCCGGCGGACGCCTGGTGGTGCACGCCGGCCCCGTCGCGTCCCGCACCCAGGCCTTCTGGACGGTTGACGCCACCCTGCACGCGGCCGGCCTGGCCACCACCCCCTACCGTGTGCCCGGTCGCGACTGCGGCTTCGCGGCGGGCCCCGACCGCTCGGCCCGCACCTCCCGTGCCGCGCACGACTGGGGGTTCATCCTGGCCAGGCCGGGCCGCGCCGCCCCGCCGCTGCGCCTGGACCCGCACGAGCCGTCCCCGAGCACGCTCACCCGCAGGGCGCTGACGACGGACGCCCGCGCGGCGGCCCACACCCGCATCAAGGGCCTGCCGGCGTCCACGTTGGTGCATCCGCGCTACTAGGCCCTGACCGCCGCCGGGTTTCCCACAGGCTGTGGACGGGCGCGCACGGCGAGAGCCCGGTCCCGGCGCGCCACCGCTGTGGTCCGCGCCCCGACCGGGCTCTCGTTCGGGTACGGCGCGTACCTGGTCGTACGCGCACACGCCGCTGTGGACAGCGAAGACGCTGTGCGTGCCGAGGAACTACTCCTCGTCGTCCTCGGGCTCGTCCTCCGCCTCGTTGACCTCCTCCTCCAGGCCGAGCTGCTCGACGAGCCAGCGGTCGAACTCGATCGCGGCGCGCACCCAGCTGACCGTGGAGGAGACGAAGTGGTTGAGGTCGACGCCGGTGCCGATCAGCATCTGCGCCTCACCGATGAGGCGGACGGTGCCGTCGTCGTGGGTGTGGCTGTACACCTTGGGCCACAGGGTGCGCCGGTTCCAGTCGTCGATGGACTCCAGCAGCTGCGGCTTCTCGTCGATCTTGTGGGGCCGGTCGTAGAACGTCCGCACCGAGAAGACCGCCTGTTCGGCCTCCCCGCGGAACATGAAGTACGTACGGAACTGCTCCCACGGCGCCGCGAGGTCGCCCTCGTCGTCGACGACGTACTTGAGCTCCATCTGGTCGAGGAGCTGCTTCACGAGGTCCTGATCCGGGACGACGGGGCCCGCCGGTCCTTGGGGCTGCGGCTCGGGCTGGCCCCCGAAGTTCGGAATCGAGGACGGGTCGATGCTCACCGTGATTTTCCCTTCGTACGGATTCCGCCATCCTCCCTCATCCGGGGAGGGGGGTGGCAAGCCCCGCCGGGCCTGTCAGCCCACGGCTGACACGATCCGGTCACTGCCGTGGACGTGCCTTCGAGTACCCGGTCCTGTGCGGGTCTGACACGGTCCGATGACCGCGTCGGGGGCATGCGGCTTCCATGATCCCTTCACGGGCGCGCGAAGAAAACCACGGTGGCTCCTGTGAACGCTGTGGCCGATGGGACCGGTGTTCGCCGTACGAACGCGGGCCCGCCACCTTGAGGGGTGACGGGCCCGTGGTCGCGGTCGGTGACTACAGCGTCTTGCCGGTCGCCGGTCCCACGATCAGGCCGTCGCCGAAGGCGTCCACGCGGACCGTGGCGCCGTCCTTGACCTCGCCGGAGAGGATCTCCCGGGCGAGGCGGTCGCCGATGGCGGTCTGGACGAGGCGGCGCAGCGGCCGGGCACCGTACGCCGGGTCGTTGCCCTCCTCGGCGAGCCAGGCCAGGGCCTGAGGGGTGACCTCCAGGCTGAGGCGGCGCTCCGCGAGCCGCCGCGCGAGGCGGTCGATCTGGAGCCGCGCGATCCGGCCCAGTTCGTCCTTGCTCAGCGCGGAGAAGACGACCAGGTCGTCGAGCCGGTTGAGGAACTCCGGCTTGAAGGAGGCGCGGACCACCTCCAGCACCTGCTGCTTCTTCTCCGCCTCGCCGAGCACCGGGTCGACCAGGAACTGGCTGCCCAGGTTGGAGGTGAGGACGAGGATGGTGTTGCGGAAGTCGACCGTACGGCCCTGACCGTCCGTCAGGCGGCCGTCGTCCAGCACCTGAAGGAGGATGTCGAAGACCTCGGGGTGCGCCTTCTCCACCTCGTCGAGGAGCACCACGCTGTACGGGCGGCGGCGCACGGCCTCGGTGAGCTGGCCGCCCTCCTCGTAGCCGACGTAACCGGGAGGCGCGCCGACCAGGCGGGCCACGCTGTGCTTCTCGCTGTACTCCGACATGTCGATGCGGACCATCGCCCGCTCGTCGTCGAAGAGGAAGTCGGCCAGTGCCTTGGCGAGTTCGGTCTTGCCGACGCCGGTCGGGCCGAGGAAGAGGAACGAGCCGGTCGGGCGATCCGGGTCGGCGATACCGGCCCGGCTGCGCCGCACCGCGTCCGACACGGCCCGTACGGCCTCGCTCTGGCCGATGAGCCGGCGGCCCAGCTCCTCCTCCATGCGCAGCAGCTTCTGCGTCTCGCCCTCCAGCAGGCGGCCGGCGGGGATGCCGGTCCAGGAGGCGACGACGTCGGCGATGTCGTCCGGGCCGACCTCCTCCTTGACCATGGTGTCCTTGGCGGCCTCCTCCTCGGCCTCCGAGGCGGCCTCCAGCTCCTTCTCCAGGGCCGGGATCTCGCCGTACAGCAGCTTGGAGGCGGAGTCGAAGTCACCGTCGCGCTGGGCGCGTTCGGCCTGCCCGCGCAGGTCGTCGAGCCTCTCCTTCAGCTCACCGACCCGGTTGAGGGACTGCTTCTCCTTCTCCCAGCGGGCGTTGAGGCCGCGCAGCTCCTCCTCCTTGTCGGCGAGGTCGCGGCGCAGCTTCTCCAGCCGCTCGCGGGAGGCCGGATCGGTCTCCTTGTCGAGGGCCAGCTCCTCCATCTTCAACCGGTCGACGGCGCGCTGCAGTTCGTCGATCTCGACCGGGGACGAGTCGATCTCCATGCGCAGCCGGGAGGCCGCCTCGTCGACCAGGTCGATGGCCTTGTCGGGCAGGAAACGGGAGGTGATGTAGCGGTCGGACAGGGTGGCCGCGGCGACCAGCGCGCTGTCCGCGATCTGCACCTTGTGGTGGGCCTCGTAGCGGCCCTTGAGCCCGCGCAGGATGGCGATGGAGTCCTCGACGGTGGGCTCGGCGACCAGCACCTGCTGGAAGCGGCGCTCCAGCGCCGGGTCCTTCTCGATCCGCTCGCGGTACTCGTCGAGGGTGGTGGCGCCGACCATGCGCAGCTCGCCGCGGGCCAGCATCGGCTTGAGCATGTTGCCGGCGTCCATGGCGGAGTCGCCGCCGGCGCCCGCGCCCACGACGGTGTGCAGCTCGTCGATGAAGGTGATGATCTGGCCCTCGGAGTCCTTGATCTCCGCGAGGACGGTCTTCAGGCGCTCCTCGAACTCACCGCGGTACTTGGCGCCCGCGACCATCGCGCCCAGGTCGAGCGCGACCAGCCGCTTGTTCTTGAGGGACTCGGGCACGTCCCCCTTCACGATCCGCTGGGCGAGCCCCTCCACGACGGCGGTCTTGCCGACGCCGGGCTCACCGATGAGCACGGGGTTGTTCTTGGTGCGCCGGGACAGCACCTGCACGACCCGGCGGATCTCCTGGTCGCGGCCGATGACGGGGTCGAGCTTGCCGTCCCGCGCGGCGGCGGTGAAGTCGGTGCCGAACTTCTCCAGCGCCTTGTACTGCCCCTCGGGGTCGGCGTTGGTCACCCGGCGCCCGCCCCGTGCCTTCTGGAAGGCCTCCAGCAGCTTCTTCGCGGTGGCCCCCTGCTGGGAGAGCACCTCGCCGGCCGCCCCGCCCTTGGCGGCGATGCCGATGAGCAGGTGCTCCGTGGAGAGGTACTCGTCGCCGAGCTCCTTGGCCCGTTCGGCGGCGTCCGCGAGGACCGCGAGCAGCTCGCGGTTGGGCTGCGGGGGAGCGACGGTGGAACCGGTCACGCTGGGCAGCGCGCCGAGCGCGCGCTCGGCGCCGGAACGCACGGCTGCCTGGTCGGCGTCCACCGCGGCGAGCAGGTCGATGATGTTCTCGTTGTCCTGCCCCTGGAGCAGAGCCAGCAGCAGATGGGCGGGCGTGAGGTCCGGGTGCCCCTCGGTCACGGCGCGGCTGCTGGCCGTGTTGATCGCGTCCCGGCTCCTGTTGGTCAGCTCGGCGTCCACGTTCGCGTTCTCCTCCTCGGCGTGGGCCCGTCGGCCACGTCTCCCAGTCCTGACTTAACCAACGTACACAAACTTGAGTCTATTCCACTCAAGGTAACGCCCGGGAGTCCCCGAGGGGCTAGTTTCCGGGCATGACCGCATATTCCGTGGATCCGGGCGCACCGGACGCCGCATACCTGGCCTTCTGGCGAGAACGCCACCTGTGCACCCTCACGACCCTCCGCCCCGACGGCAGCCCGCACGTCGTGCCCGTCGGAGTGACATACGACCCCGAGGCGCGACTGGCTCGGGTGATCACGAACAAGGCGAGCGCGAAGGCGGCCCACGTCCTGGCCGCGGGGCCGGGCGGGGCCCGGGTCGCGGTGTGCCAGGTGGACGGCCGCCGCTGGGCGACGCTGGAGGGACGGGCGTACGTACGCCCCGAGGCGGACCGCGTCGCGGAGGCGGAGCGGCGCTACAGCGAGCGCTACGAGCGGACGCCGGCACCGAATCCGTCCCGCGTGGTCATCGAGATCGAGCTGGAGCGGGCCCTGGGGCGTGGGTGACTGATTTCAGCCACTGTGAAAACACCCCGATACCAGGAAATGTCCCCTGAAACTGCAGCGGCGTCACCGTGTTCAGGTCACGGTGACGCCGCTGCGGGGGGAAGCACCTGAGCGATCTTTTACGACGGGGGAATCGCGTCAGGCACTGCGGGGGGTGGCCGAAATAGTACTCAAGTCCGAGTCATCCGGTTCTGCCAGCCGGTGGTCTCGTTGGTCCAGGTTCACAAAGATCATTCCGTACCGGATGGCACATCGCACGGGCTGCGGTGCCCCGCGAGGCTTACGCAGGCACCGGTACGCCCGTACGTCCTCGTCCTCGTCGCGCGTGACGACGACCGGCTCACCGAAGACGGTCACCATCAACGAGTCACCGCTGTGGGGGATGGCGGTGACCAGGTCGATGAAGTGCCAGCCCGATCGGTAGGCGGTGGCCATTTCGCGGCGGAAGGAACGGTCGTCGGGTGGAGTGGTCACGTCAGCTCCCGGCTCCGCTTGCCGTCGCGTCGGTGTGCGCGGCCACGGAAGGCCACTCTGTGAACGCCTGAGCGTCACCCTTGGCGCCGAAGACGCCGCTCCCCACCCCCAGGACAACCAGGATGGAAAAGGCGGCACCGAGCGCCGAGCGAAGCAGTCTGTTGCGCATGGTCGGCTTCGTCCTCACTTGAAGGTCCCCTTTTCCCCCGTCAGGTACGACGATGGCTTATTCGGGCACGTGGTGGCCACACAATCGGTGCATCATGTTCCTGCATGTTCAGGACCCTGGGGGGTGGAGATTTGACAGCGAATCGGGCGAAAGCATCACATCCTCACTCGGTGACCGAGCTGTGCGACGAGGGAAGCCGTCTTTACGCCACAGCTCTGCGCGCCGGGCGCGTCGCCCGCGCGGATGCCGAGACCGCCCCCTGTCTGATGGAATTCGCCCTGCTCCACCCGGATCCCGACGACCCCGACTGGCTGCGCCCGGTGCCGCCGGCGGTCGCCCTGGCCCGACGGCTCAATCCGCTGGAGCGCGAGATCACCGAACGCCGGCAGATGTCGGTCGAACTCTCCCAGATCTTCGAACCGTTCATGACGCTGAGCGCCGAGGCGCACACGACCAGCGACTCCATCACCGTCCTGGAGGGCGGCGAACGGATCAACGCGGCGCTCAACCTCGCCACGGCCCAGTGCCAGACCGAACTCGTCACCGTGCAGCCCTCCGACCGTATCTCGGAGGACAGCCTGCTGCAGGGCCTCGAACGGGACCGGCCGCTGATGGAACGGGGCGTCAAGGTCCGCAGCCTGTATCAGCACACGGCCCGCTACAACCCGGAGAAGCTGGCCATCGCGGCCCGGCTCTCCGACGGCAAGGTCGAGTACCGCACCATCGACGAACTGGTCGAACGCCTGATCATCTGCGACGGCACCGTGGCCTTCATCCCGGCCCGCGACGACCAGAAGATCGCCCTGGAACTGCGCCAACCCGGCCTGGTCCGCTACCTCATGAAGGTCTTCGAGTACCTGTGGGACCGGGCGGTGCCGATGGGCGCCGGCGGGCCGTACGAGGTCGACTCCGACGGCATCACCGAGATCCAGTACTCCATCGCGAAACTGCTGGTGGAGGGCCATGTCGACGAGGCCATCGCCCGCCGGCTCGGGATGAACGTACGGACCTGTCGCGCCCATATCGCCAAGCTGGCCCAGGCGTTGGGCAGCGGCAGCCGCGCCCAGCTCGGCTATCTCATCGCCCAGTCGGGACTCCTGAACCAGGACACGTCGATACCGGGACGGGACGGCGCCCAGTGACCCCCGGGCGGCCGGCTCAGCGCACGCTCGGGGACTCCTGATCGGGAATGCCGACGGGGATCCCGGTGCCGCCGGGCGGCCCGTCCAGCCCCACCTGCGCTATCCGCACGCCCAGTTGGGCACGGCTCGCCGCTCCCAGCGTCTCCGACAGCCGGGCGATGTGGGCCCGGCAGGTGCGCACGCTGATGCCCAGGCGTTCGGCGATCACCGCGTCCTGGTGGCCCTCCGCCAGCAGGGCCGCGATGGACTGCTCGCGGTGCGAGATGCCCTCGATGCCGGTGTCCGGCAGCGAGGCCGTCAGCGGGATCGCCAGCCGCCACAGCCGCTCGAAGACCGTCACCAGGTACTCGACCAGCGCCGGGTGGCGCAGCTCCAGGGCCATCGTGCGGTCGGCGTTGGCCGGGATGAAGGCCACCGTGCGGTCGAACAGGATCAGCCGGTCGATGACCTCGTCGAGCGTCCGGGCCTCCACCGCGTCGCCCATCAGCTCCAGGTAGGTCAGCAGGCCCTGGCCGTGCCGGGCCACGTGCGTGTACAGGTCGCGCATGTGCACGCCACGCCCGCGCAGCGCCAGCGCCCGGTGCAGGCCCTCGGTCAGCTCGGCCTCCCGCCGGATGCCGCCGGGCTGCACGGTGAGCACCTCGGTGGTGCAGGCCTCGGTCGCCTCGTCCATCGCGGCCTGGATCCGGGACAGCCCGTCCAGGACGCGGATCGCCGTGCCCTCCGCGGACGCCGAGGCCTGCAGCTGCCGGCCCAGCCCCGCGTACCACTCGAAGGCCGCCACCGCCGAGCCCACCCGGCGCTGGCTCTCCCTGACCTCGTCGTGGACCCCGCGCAGCAGCCGCGTCATGACCTCCTGCGGCGAGGTCGGCACCAGCCAGGCCATGTCGTCGGGGTCCGGGTGCAGCAGGGCCAGCTCCAGGAGGCAGGGCACCGGCTCGGCATCCGTGCGCGGCACGCGGCCGCGCCGTACGGCCCGGGAGTACACGCGATCCCCGGCCTCGCACAGTCGGTCGGCCCCGTGTGGATGATCCTCCGTCCCGCGCCCGGCCATCGCCCATTCCACCCCCGGTTGCTGCCACTTCCGTGGCGCAACTATGCGCGGACGAATCCGGCTCCGCAACACGGCTCTCCACGTCGCGACCGCCGGATGGCACCGGTATCTCCCCGTTTCTCCTGGGCTCCCGCCGTCCCGTTGCAACAAGCTGACGGTGGCGAACCGGTGGCCGGAGATGCGTGGTTGCGCCCGGTTCGCCCGGGTGCCCGTCCGCCCCGGCACGCCCCCGGTCGGACGCCCCACCTCGGGCCGCGGCATCAGGTGGCCGGAACCGGCCTCTTGACGCGGACCACTTCACACACGTACGGCGCGGCGCCGCGCCTCCACCCTCCAGGGTGAACACGGGGCACCGCGCCGTATTGACCTCCGCCCGCGCGCACGCGGGCCGAGCGACGAGATCCGGCCCTTTCGGGACGATCACGGCTTTTTCCAGCCGATCGCCCCTACTTCGGGCCGGTCGCGGCTACTTCAGGCCGAGCGTCGTGCAGGCCGCCTTGTACTTGGGGGTGCAGATCTCGGAGACCTTGTAGATGCCGTCCGCGAGGACCGTGTCCTTGATGTTGCCCTTCGTCAGGGCGGTCACGGTGACCAGCTGCGCCGGGATGTCCTTGTTGGTGGGGCTGTCGACGCGGTCCTGGGTGAGGGCGTCGAACTGGATGTCCTTGCCCTGCACCTTGGCGACGGCCATCTCGGCGGCGGCCTCGGCCTCGCTCGGGTAGGACTTGTAGACGCTCATGTACTGCTCGCCCGAGACGATCCGCTGCACACCCTCCAGCTCGGCGTCCTGGCCGGTGATCGGCGGCAGGTCGGTGACGCCTGCGGCGGTGAGGGCCTTGATGGCACCGGCCGCCATGCCGTCGTTGGCGGAGTAGACGGCGGCGATGTTGTTCTTGCCGATCGCGCCGATCGCCTCGGTCATATTGGCGTCGGCGTTCTCCGGCTTCCAGTCCTTGACGTCGTACGAGGCCGCGATCGTCACCTTGCCGTTCAATTCGGACATCGCGCCCGCCTTGAACTGCTTGGCGTTCGGGTCGGTGGGCGACCCGTTCAACATGACGATCTTGTCGGAGGTGTCGATGTTCGAGCCGAGCGACTCCAGCAGCGAACGGCCCTGCACCTCGCCCACGAGCTCGTTGTCGAAGGAGATGTACGCGTCGATCGGACCCTCGGCCAGCCGGTCGTAGGCGATGACCGGAATGCCCGCGTCCTTGGCCTTCTTGACCTCGCCCGCCATGGCGTGCGAGTCGACCGCGTCGAGCAGGATGACGTCGACCTTGTCGGCGATCATCTGCTGCATCTGCTGGGCCTGCTTGCCCGCGTCCGCGCCCGCGTTGGCGTACTCGACCTTGCCCAGCTTCCTGGTGAGGGCCGAGACCTTCTCCTTGATGATGGGGTAGTCGAACTTCGCGTACCGCGTGTTCGCCGTCTCCGGCAGCAGCAGACCCACCGTCACGTCGTTGCCCTTGGTCGGGCTCGCCTCACTTGAGTCACCCGTCGCACCGAGCGCACCGCAACCGGCGAGCGAGAGGGTCATCGTGGACGCGGCCACGGTTATGGCGATACGACGCATTCGGGGGCTCACTTCAGGTGCGTTCCGGACGTGGGGCTGCTTTGCGACCCAGATGTCTGAAAAGACAACGCGGCAGCGATACCCGACGTCAAGCCGAACTACTTAACGAGTCCGCAACACCACGCTGCGCTGCACCTGTGAAGAGCTGACGGAATCACCTCCAAACGACCTTTACGGACCCTCCATCCAAGCGAAGTTCATGGGGAGGCAAAGATCCGTACAACCAACGCCTTTCCTTGCGAGTCGTGATCACCGGCGGCTCGAGCCGCCGTCACGAACCGATCAGAGGATCGAATGAACCCAGCCAGACCCGCGACGCCCGGTGCGGCCCTCACCGTCGTCCTCGCCACGGCCGGCGGACTGCTCGGCACCACCGTCGCCGTCGCGGCCCCCGCTTCCGCCGCCACCCGGTGCGCCTCGCCCGTCTATATGCGGCAGTTCTTCGCGAACACCACCTTCTCGGGCACGGCGAAGAAGACCGACTGCGACAGCGCGATCGACGAGAACTGGGCCGGTGGCGCGGCCGCCTCCGGCCTGCCGAAGGACAACTTCGGCGTCCGCTGGACCGTGACACGCGACTTCGGGTCCGGCGGCCCCTTCACCCTCACCGCCGCCACCCAGGACGGCATCCGCGTCTACGTCGACGGCACGCGGAAGATCGACCTCTGGAAGAACGTCTCCACCACCCAGAAGAAGTCGGTCGACATCACCCTGTCCAAGGGCACGCACACCCTCCGCGTCGACTACATCAACCTGACCGGCGCCGCCAACGTCCGCTTCTCCTACGCGCCGCGCACCTCCGCCACCGTCGACAAGGTCAAGCCCCTCGCCCCGGCGGGCGCTTCGGCGACGTACGACCCGGCCACCGGCAGGGCGAAGCTCGCCTGGGCGAAGAACAAGGAGATGGACCTCGCCGGGTACCGGGTCTACCGCCGCCTGAAAGGGGCGTCGTTCGGCACCGCTCCCCTCGCGACGACCACCGCCACGTCGTACACCGACAGCACGCTCCCGACGGCCGGCGAGACCTACTACTACGAGGTCCGTGCCTACGACAAGGCCACAAACGAGTCGACCGGAACCGCGGACCTGCCCGTCACCACCGCCGACCGGGTCGCGCCCGCGGCGCCCACGGTGACGACCGCGACGGGCGAGGTGACTCCCACGGGCGGTACGGGCGGACTGAAGGTCGGCTGGGAGAAGATCCCGGACGCGGTGTCCTACCGCGTCTACCGGGCCGCGAGCGAGAACGGCACGTACACGAAGCTCGTCAGCACCGGCGAGCTCTCCTACCTGGACATCTCGGCCGCCGAGAGCACCGTCTACTACTACCGTGTGTCGGCCGTCGACGCGGCGGGCAACGAGTCCGACCGGTCCGTCCCGCAGCGCGGCAAGATCTGGGACAACGACCCGCCGGCCCTCGTCAGCGGGCTGACCGTCACCCCGACCGAGTACGGCTTCCAGCTGAACTGGGACAAGAACCCCGCCACGGACCTGCGGTACTACACGGTCCACCGGGGCGAGCTGCTGGAGAACGACGAGGGCGACAAGATCTGCTACGGCACCGCGACGGACTACGTCTCGCCCGACGAGACGTCCTTCGCGTACACCACGCTCCCCGACGGCGGCCAGGCCTGCTTCTTCCTCGACGCCGTGGACGACGACGGCAACTCCGCCATCAAGTGGAACGGCCCGGCCGAGGCCGTGGCCGCCACCGAGCTCGACATGACGCCGAGCGTGGCGACCCCCGAGGGCTCGCCGCTGCGGCTGGACGCGAACGGCACGGAGGGCGACGAGGGCAACCAGCTGGTGTGGTCCGGGCTCGGCGCGGGTGGGGAGGAGTCCGCCAACCCCGCGCAGGCCTTCCGCGTCTACCGCTGGAACCCGGCCACCGCCGCCTACGAGCGGATCGCCGAACTGGGGGCCGGTGCACATACGTACTTCGACACCGGCGCCAAGCGCGGCTCGGTCTCCTACTACTGGGTGACCGGCGTGCAGGCCGACGGCACGGAGACGACACCGGCCGGCGACTGGGCGATCAGCGCGCCCGTCAAGTGACACGAAGGGGCCGGGAGGCTGTACGCCTCCCGGCCCCTTCGCATGTGCTGAGGCGATGTCAGTCCGACGACTGCTGCCGCTTGGGACGCCACACCACCAGCGCGCTGGTCTGCTGGACCTCCTGGTACGGAACCAGGTCGCGTCGGTAGGAGGCGTGCACGGCGGCCTCCCGCTGCCGCATCGCGGCCGCGGCGCCGTCCAGGGCCGCTTCCATCTCCGCCACGCGGGACTGGAGGGCGGCGACCTGGTTCTCCAGTTCGATGATGCGCTTGATGCCGGCCAGGTTGATGCCCTCGTCCTGCGACAACTGCTGGACGGTGCGCAGCAGTTCGATGTCGCGGGCCGAGTAGCGGCGGCCCCGGCCCGCGGTGCGGTCGGGCGAGACCAGGCCCAGGCGGTCGTACTGGCGCAGCGTCTGCGGGTGCAGGCCGGAGAGCTGGGCCGCCACCGAGATGACGTAGACCGGGGTCTCCTCGGTCAGTTCATACGGGTTCCGTCGACGGCCTTCCATCACTCTCAAGCTCCCTTCGCGGCCTCGAACAGCTCCGCCCGCGGGTCCTCACCCGCGGTCGCCTCGCGATACGCCTCCAGCGCATCACGAGCCTTCCCCGACAGGTCCTTGGGAACACTCACCTCGACGGTGACCAACAGGTCGCCGCGAGTGCCGTCCTTGCGGACCGCGCCCTTGCCCCGCGCCCGCATGGTGCGGCCGTTGGGCGTGCCCGGAGGCAGCTTCAGGGTGACGGTGGGGCCGCCGAGGGTCGGGACCCGGACCTCGCCGCCGAGAGCGGCCTCGGTGAACGTCACCGGGACGGTCACCGTGAGGTTGTCGCCCTTGCGTCCGAACACCGGGTGCTCGCCCACGTGCACGACCACGTACAGGTCGCCGGCCGGACCGCCCCGCTCGCCGGGCGCGCCCTTGCCGCGCAGCCGGATGCGCTGCCCGTCGGTGACGCCCGCCGGGATGCGCACCTGCATCGTGCGGGACGACTTGGCCCGCCCGCTGCCGTTGCACTCCAGGCAGGGGTGCTCGGCGATCAGGCCGCGGCCCTTGCAGTCGGGGCAGGGGTCGGTCAGCGAGAAGCCGCCGCCCGAACCCCGGGCCACCTGGCCGGTGCCGACGCAGGTCGGGCACACGCGCGGCGTGCCGTTCTTGTCGCCGGTGCCCGAACAGGCCTTGCACGGTGCCTGCGAGGACATCCGCAGCGGGACCGTGGCGCCCTCGATGGCCTCGGTGAAGCTCAGCGTGACCTCGGACTCGATGTCCTGGCCGCGTCTGGGCTGCGTCCGTGTGCCGCCGCCGCCACCCCGGTTGAACAGGCCCCCCAGGACGTCACTGAACCCACCGCCGCTGTTGCCGAAGCCGCCTCCGCTCTGGGCACCGCCTCCGAAGAGGTCCCCCAGGTCGAAGTTGAAGGAGCCGCCGCCCGCGCCCGGCCCCGGGCGGAAGCCGCCGTTGCCGAAGAGGGCGCGAGCCTCGTCGTACTCCTTGCGCTTCTTGGGGTCGCCGAGGATGTCGTTCGCCTCGGAGATCTCCTTGAAACGCTCTTCCGCCTTGGCGTTGCCCTTGTTGGCGTCCGGGTGGAACTCGCGGGCGAGCTTCCGGTACGCCTTCTTGATCTCGGCTTCGGTGGCGTCCTTGGGGACGCCGAGGACCTTGTAGTAGTCCTTCTCGATGAAGTCCTTGGTGCTCATCCCCGACGTCCCTCCTTCCTCATCCGTTCAACGTCAGCCCTCGTCCGGGCCACCGTTCTCCTTGTCGTCGGCCGCCGCGGTCTCCTCGGCGCCCTCGGCCTTGACCGTCTGCGCCCCGGGCTGGGGTTCGGCCACCGCCACCCGCGCGGGGCGGATGGTGCGCTCGCCGATCCGATACCCGGGCTGCAGAATCGCCACGCACGTCGTCTCGGTGACGTCCGGCGCGTACGAGTGCATCAGGGCCTCGTGGATCGTCGGGTCGAAGGGCTCGCCCTCCTTGCCGAACTGCTGCAGTCCCATCTTCGCCGCGACGGTCTCCAGCGACTCGGCGACGGACTTGAATCCGCCGACGAGCTCGCCGTGTTCCCGGGCGCGGCCGATGTCGTCGAGCACGGGCAGGAGCTCGGTCAGGAGGTTCGCGATGGCGATCTCCCGGACCGCGACCCGGTCGCGCTCGACGCGGCGGCGGTAGTTCTGGTACTCGGCCTGGAGGCGCTGGAGGTCCAGGGTGCGCTCGTTGAGTGCCGTGCGCACCTGGTCCAGCTGGGCCACCAGGCCGGCTGTCTGATTCGCGTCCCCGGCCGGGGCCGCCCCCTCTTCGGAGGCGGCCTTCGGCTCGGCGTCGTCGGAGGTGGCGCCGGAGGGGACGTCGGGCTTCTCCTCGAAGCCCGGGGTCTCCTCCGTCACGCGGCACCGTCCTTGCGCTCGTCGTCGACGATCTCGGCGTCCACGACGTCGTCGTCGGCGCGCGGGGCCTCACCGGCATCGCCGGCGGCGGCCTGCCCGGCCTGGGCGTCGGCGTACATGGCCTGGCCCAGCTTCTGCGAGACGGCCGCGACCTTCTCCGTGGCGGTGCGGATCTCGGCGGTGTCCTCGCCCTTGAGCGTCTCCTTCAGCTCGGCGATCGCGGCCTCGACCTCGGTCTTGATCTCGCCCGGGACCTTGTCCTCGTTGTCCTTGAGGAACTTCTCGGTCTGGTAGACGAGCTGCTCGCCCTGGTTGCGGGTCTCGGCGGCCTCGCGGCGCTTGTGGTCCTCCTCCGCGTAGCGCTCGGCCTCCTCACGCATGCGGTCGACCTCGTCCTTCGGGAGCGAGGAGCCGCCGGTGACGGTCATCTTCTGCTCCTTGCCGGTGCCGAGGTCCTTCGCCGTGACGTGCATGATGCCGTTGGCGTCGATGTCGAAGGCGACCTCGATCTGCGGGACGCCACGCGGCGCCGGCGGCAGGCCGGTCAGCTCGAACATGCCGAGCTTCTTGTTGTAGGCCGCGATCTCGCGCTCGCCCTGGTAGACCTGGATCTGCACCGACGGCTGGTTGTCCTCGGCCGTCGTGAAGATCTCCGAACGCTTCGTCGGGATCGTCGTGTTGCGCTCGATCAGCTTGGTCATGATGCCGCCCTTGGTCTCGATACCGAGGGACAGCGGGGTCACGTCGAGGAGCAGGACGTCCTTGACCTCGCCCTTGAGGACACCGGCCTGGAGAGCGGCACCGATGGCGACGACCTCGTCCGGGTTCACGCCCTTGTTGGCGTCCTTGCCACCGGTCAGCTCCTTGACGAGCTCGGCGACGGCGGGCATACGGGTGGAGCCACCGACGAGGACGACGTGGTCGATCTCGGCGAGGGAGATGCCGGCGTCCTTGATGACGTTGTGGAACGGCGTCTTGCAGCGCTCCAGCAGGTCCGCGGTCAGCTGCTGGAACTGAGCGCGGGTCAGCTTCTCGTCCAGGTGCAGCGGGCCCTCGGCGGACGCGGTGATGTAGGGCAGGTTGATCGAGGTCTCGGTGGACGAGGACAGCTCGATCTTCGCCTTCTCGGCAGCCTCGCGCAGACGCTGCAGAGCCATCTTGTCCTTGCCGAGGTCCACACCGTGACCGGCCGCGAACTGCTTGACCAGGTAGTCGACGATGCGCTGGTCCCAGTCGTCACCACCGAGGTGGTTGTCACCGTTGGTGGCCTTGACCTCGACGACACCGTCGCCGATCTCCAGCAGCGAGACGTCGAACGTGCCGCCACCGAGGTCGAAGACCAGGATGATCTGCTCGTCCTTGTCGAGGCCGTAGGCGAGCGCGGCCGCGGTGGGCTCGTTGACGATACGAAGGACGTTCAGACCGGCGATCTCGCCGGCCTCCTTCGTCGCCTGGCGCTCGGAGTCGTTGAAGTACGCCGGGACGGTGATGACCGCGTCGGTCACCTTCTCGCCCAGGTAGGCCTCGGCGTCGCGCTTCAGCTTCTGCAGGATGAAGGCGGAGATCTGCTGCGGGTTGAAGTCCTTCCCGTCCAGCTGGATCTTCCAGTCGGTGCCCATGTGGCGCTTCACGGAACGGATGGTCCGGTCCACGTTGGTGACCGCCTGGCGCTTGGCGACCTCGCCGACCAACACCTCGCCGTTCTTGGCGAAGGCGACGACGGACGGCGTGGTCCTGGCACCCTCGGCGTTGGTGATGACGGTGGGCTCGCCGCCCTCCAGAACGCTGACGACGGAGTTAGTCGTGCCCAGGTCGATGCCGACCGCACGTGCCATGGTGATTTCCTCCAGCTGACTTGAGTGGAACGGACTCAAGTGTGCACGAGGGTCGCCACTGGGTCAACAGACCTGAGTCGCAGGGGCTCAACTCTTATCCGTTCCTTACACGCAACTGGCCTCTGACCTGCGTGGACGCAATCCGGCGGGCACCGTACACAGGCACCCGAAGGAGGAGCAGGACGACCACAACGGCCCCGCCGGCCACCCAGAACACGGCACTCCCCGCCGCGTACCCGGTGTGCGCGAACACTCCCACGAGGACCGCGGAGAAGGTGCCGAGCCCCAGCAGGACGACGACCCCCTGCGGGGTGAGCCCGAGCCGGCGCAGCCGGTGGGCGAGATGGTCCGGCCCGGCGCGCAGCAGCGGCCGCCGCGCGAGGCGGCGCGACACGACCACGAGCAGGACGTCGGCGGCGGCCAGGGCGGCCAGCGAGAACAGCACCCCGGCGCCGGAGCCGAGGTCGTACCCCGCCCGGGCGAAGACGCCGGAGGAGGCGAGCAGGAAGCCCGTGAACAGCGACCCGCAGGCGCCGAGCCCGGTCCGCGCGGGCGGCCAGTTGTGCATGAGGAAGCCGGTGAGGGCGGCGGCCAGCACGCTGAGCAGCACCGCGAGCCCGTCCATCATCTCGGTGGCGGCGCAGCCCCCGACCCCGAACGCGGTGATGACACCGACGGTCCCGACGAGCCCGTCGGCGTGATCGAGCCCCTTGAAGGCGAGGGCGACGAAGACGATCCAGCCCACGGCGAGGATCCCGGCCCCGAGGCCGGTCTCGTCGTACGGCACGACGCACGCGGCCGCCACCGCCGTACCGGCGACGAGCACCCGCGCCCGCAGCCGCCACAGGTCGGCGACCAGTCCGAGCAGGGCGACCCCGGCGGCCGCGACGAGCAGGTCCGCCACCCCGTCCCCCAGCGGGGCCACGCCCGTCCACTCGCCCACCCCGGCGACGAGACAGGTGGCGAGCACGACGGCGACACCCCCCAGCAGCGGCACGGGCCGCTGGCGCCGCCGGTCGACGACACCGGCCCGCAGGCCGGGCCCGTGGAGCAGCGCGGTGAGCAGGGCGGCGAGCAGGAGGGCGGAGGTGGCGGCGGCGATCCCGTAGAGCACGGATCTAAATTAGGGGTGAATGTAGCAATTTGGTACGAATAACACGATCGGATCTTCATCGACCTTTTGAGGTCACCCTCAGCGACGCAGATCACCGCACGGCTGACTACAGTGCGGCGGAGGATGGGGGTAGTCTCAGACGGACTGCATAAGTTACCGCTTAGTAATGTCGAGGAATCCCCTCGAAGAATCCCCCTCGCAGGCCCGAGGAGCCCCGAAATGCAACTCGCCGCGATCATCGTGTCGCTGGTTCTGATCGTGGTTGGTGTGGCCCTGTTCGCCCGCGCCATCCTGCAGATCTTCAACTTCATGCGACTCGGCCAGAGTGTGCCCGCGGGCACCCGCACCGACGAGCCCGTGCAGCGTACCGTCACCGTGGCCCGGGAGTTCCTCGGCCACACCCGGATGAACCGCTGGGGCATCGTCGGTGTGGCGCACTGGTTCGTGGCGGTGGGCTTCTTCACCCTGCTGCTGACGATCGTCAACGCCATCGGCCAGCTGTTCCAGGCCGACTGGCTCCTGCCGATCCTCGGCGACTGGACGCCGTACAACGTCTTCGTCGAGTTCATCGGCACGATGACCGTGCTCGGCATCGCGGTCCTGATCGTCGTCCGCCAGCTGAGCAGGCCGGACAGGCCGGGCCGCAAGTCCCGCTTCGCCGGCTCCAACTTCGGCCAGGCGTACTTCGTCGAGACCGTCATCCTCACCGTCGGCATCTGCATCTTCATGCTGCACGCCCTGGAGGGCGCCCAGCACCACGTCGACGGCTACGAGGCCTCGTTCTTCGTCTCGTACCCGGTGGTGTCGTGGCTGGAGGGCATGGACCTCTCCACGCTCCAGAACCTCACCTACTTCTTCGCCGGCCTGAAGATCGCGACCTCCTTCATCTGGATGATCGTGGTCGCCCTGAAGACCGACATGGGTGTGGCCTGGCACCGCTTCCTGGCGTTCCCCAACATCTGGTTCAAGCGCAACGCCAAGGGCGAGACCTCGCTCGGCGCGCTGCTCCCGATGACCTCCGGCGGCAAGCCGATCAACTTCGAGGACCCGGGCGAGGACGACGTCTTCGGCGTCTCCCAGGTCGAGCAGTTCTCCTGGAAGGGCCTCCTCGACTTCTCCACCTGCACCGAGTGCGGCCGCTGCCAGTCGCAGTGCCCCGCCTGGAACACCGGCAAGCCGCTGTCGCCGAAGCTGCTGATCATGTCGCTGCGCGACAACGCCCACGCCAAGGCGCCCTACCTGCTCGCGGGTGGCGGCAAGACCGTCGAGGGCGAGGAGAAGGCGTCCGAGGAGCAGCTGGCCGGTGTGCCCGCCGCGGCCCTGGCCGAGGCCGAGCGCCCGCTGATCGGCACCGCCGAGGAGAACGGCGTCATCGACCCGGACGTCCTGTGGTCCTGCACCACCTGCGGCGCCTGCGTCGAGCAGTGCCCCGTCGACATCGAGCACGTCGACCACATCGTCGACATGCGGCGCTACCAGGTGATGATCGAGAGCGCCTTCCCGTCCGAGGCGGGCACGATGCTCAAGAACCTGGAGAAGAAGGGCAACCCCTGGGGCCTGGCGAAGAAGCAGCGCCTGGAGTGGACCAAGGAGGTCGACTTCGAGGTCCCGGTCGTCGGCAAGGACATCGAGGACCTCACCGAGGTCGAGTACCTGTACTGGGTCGGCTGCGCCGGTGCCCTCGAAGACCGCGCCAAGAAGACCACCAAGGCCTTCGCCGAGCTGCTGCACATCGCGGGCGTGAAGTTCGCGATCATGGGCGGCGACGAGAAGTGCACCGGTGACTCCGCCCGCCGCCTGGGCAACGAGCCCCTGTTCCAGGAGCTCGGCATGGAGAACGTCATGGCCCTGAACACGGCGTTCGGCGAGGAGCTGGACGACGACGGCAAGGTCACGGCGGAGTCGCGCAAGCCGAAGTCGGCGAAGAAGATCGTCGCCACCTGCCCGCACTGCCTCAACACGATCGGCAACGAGTACCCGCAGCTCGGCGGCGACTACGAGGTCATCCACCACACCCAGCTGCTGCAGCACCTGGTGGACGAGGGCAAGCTGATCCCGGTGACGCCGGTCGAGGGCATCATCACCTACCACGACCCGTGCTACCTGGGCCGCCACAACAAGATCTACACGCCTCCGCGCGAGATCATCGCCAACGTCCCGGGCCTCCGGAACGAGGAGATGCACCGCCACAAGGAGCGCGGCTTCTGCTGCGGCGCCGGTGGTGCCCGCATGTGGATGGAGGAGCGGATCGGCAAGCGCATCAACAACGAGCGCGTCGACGAGGCCCTGTCCCTGAACCCCGACATCGTCTCGACGGCCTGCCCGTTCTGCCTGGTCATGCTCACCGACTCGGTCAACGGCAAGAAGAACGAGGGCAAGGCCAAGGAGTCCATCCAGGTGGTGGACGTGGCCCAACTGCTCCTCGACTCCGTCAAGACACCGGTCGACCCGGCGGGCGAGACGGCAACGGAGAACGAGCCGGAGCCGGAGCCGGTGAAGTAACCGGCCGTTCGGCCATTCGGCCATTCGGCCATTCGGCCATTGAGGAACGCGGTGGCGCCCCCTGACCTGGATGGTTGGGGGGCGTTGCTGTGTGGTGGGGGCGGTGTTGTCGTGCGGGTGGGGGCGTTGCTGTGTAGGGGCTGTCTCTTATACACATTCTGACGCTGCC
>NZ_JADDRL010000108.1 GCF_021538895.1 Streptomyces olivochromogenes
CGCGCCGTCCCCGCGTCGGCAACGGTCGGTTGATGAGCCAACTCGGCCGGACACCAGGGGTGTTCAGGTGCGGACCAGTTCCATCGCCTGCTTCAGGTTGTGCTCGGCGAGGCCACGGGAGGCCCGGGCGGTGTGCCCCGTGCTAGTCTCGGACGTTTGCAGCGTCGCTGTGTCGGTGCCCGGTTCGCGGTCCCTGGCCGGTGGCCGCGTCCCCGCCGCGCCTTCCTCGGTACGGTCCCTTCGGAGGAAGGCTTTCTGTGAGCGAATCAGCACGTGCCGATGCCCGGCAGCAGGATCAGGTGTTCGAGGCGTCGGGCGCCACTGCGGCTCTGCCCCCGGCGGCGTCCTTCGCGCGGCTGGGGCTGCCGACCGAGGTTCTGCGGGTGCTCGACGAGCACGGTGTGACGGTGCCCTTCCCCATCCAGGCGGCGGCGCTGCCGGACGCGCTCGCGGGGCGGGACGTCCTGGGCCGGGGCCGCACCGGATCCGGCAAGACGCTCGCCTTCGGCCTGGGGATGCTCGCCCGGACGGCCGGGCAGCGCGCGCAGCCCAAAGAGCCGCTGGCGCTCGTTCTGGTGCCCACCAGGGAGCTGGCGCAGCAGGTCGCCGAGGCGCTCACCCCGTACGCCGAGGCACTCCGGCTGCGGCTCGCAACCGTGGTGGGCGGAATGTCCATCGGCCGGCAGGCCTCCGTGCTGCGGGACGGCGCCGAGATCGTCGTCGCCACGCCCGGTCGGCTGCACGACCTCATCGAGCGCAAGGGCTGCCGACTGGGACGGGTGCGCATCACGGTCCTGGACGAGGCCGACCAGATGTGTGACATGGGGTTCCTGCCGCAGGTCACCGAAGCCCTGGACCAGGTGCGTCCCGACGGGCAGCGCATGCTGTTCTCCGCCACCCTCGACCGCGATGTCGACCAGCTGGTGCAGGACTACCTGCGCGATCCCGCCGTCCACTCCGTGGATCCCTCGTCCAGCGTGGTCTCCGCGATCGATCACCACGTCTTCGTCGTGCACGGCCCGGACAGGTACGCCGTGACCACGGAGATCGCCGCCCGGGACGGCCGCGTCCTGCTGTTCCTGGACACCAAGCACGGCGTCGACCAGCTCACGCGGCATCTGCGGTCCAGCGGCGTGGCCGCCGCAGCCCTGCACAGCGGGAAGTCCCAGCCGCAGCGCACCCGGACCCTGGCCCAGTTCAAGAACGGGCAGGTCACCTCGCTGGTCGCGACGAACGTCGCCGCACGCGGCCTGCACGTCGACGACCTGGACCTCGTGGTCAACGTCGACCCGGCCACCGACCCGAAGGACTATCTGCACCGAGCGGGCCGCACGGCCCGGGCCGGCCGCTCCGGCACCGTCGTGACACTCGTCCTGTCGGGACAGCGCCGCGAGACGAGCCGGGTCATGGCCGACGCCGGCGTCGCCCCCAAGGTCACCAAGGTGCGGTCCGGCGAGGCGGAGCTGAGCCGGATCACCGGCGCCAAGGCCCCCTCCGGAAAGCCCCTCGACGGCGGGCCGACCGTACCGCGCCCCAAGAACCACAACGCCCCGTTCCGCGGCCTGGGCAGCACCAAGGACGCGAAGGGCGGCTCCGGTGGCAGGCCGTCCCGCAAGAGCAGCGAGGCCCGCAAGCTCGCGGAGGCCCGCGAGGCGGCCCGGGTGCGGCGCGGCGGCTGAGCCCGGCCTCCCGGACCGACGGGCGGTGTCCTCACCTACGCTGCTGGACGGACACGTGGGACCGGAGATCGGCCGGGGCGCTTCGGACGGCGTCACGTACGGGTGACCCTGCGCAGGGGGAGACGTACAGACGACAGAGAACGGCGCGAACCCGCCACGGCGGATCGGTGACCACACCGTCGAGCGAGAGCCGACCTCGGGCGGCATGGGGACGGTCTGCCCGGCTGACCGCCACCGGGGCGGCCTTCGAGACTCCCGGACACCTCGCGCCCGAGCAGGCGCGAGGCGACGAATTCGGCGGTGCCGCCGATGTGTTCGCGCTCGGGGCCGTGCTCGTCGCGGCGGCCGGAGGCAGCGCGTCAGCCGCCGGCCGCTCCCGAGCGCGACCCGCACCGCCTCTCCGCCGCGACAACCCGCGCACCTTACGGGAGCCTCGACACGGAGCCGATTGATTTCTTCAACGCAACGCGGAATATCGCTCCGTTTGGCGCGGCGAAGCGTGCGCGGATTGGTCGGCGAGCGCTTGCCCTGGCATCATGAGTAAACGGAACCTGTCTCCGATATCAAGTCGAAACGGCGTTCCGATGAGCGGGCTCGGCAGTGAAGGGAACGGCGCGGTGAAGGACGGCGACGAGGGCGCGGGACGCGCGGCCCGGTCCAAGCGGGCGGACGCCCGGCGCAACGAGGAGACCCTGCTCGACGCGGCCGCCGCGGTCTTCGTCGCGTCGGGCGTGGAAGCGCCGGTGCGTGACATCGCGGCCAAGGCCGGCGTCGGGATGGGAACGATCTACCGCCACTTCCCGACCCGGGCGGATCTCATCATCGCCGTCTACCGGCACCAGATCGAGGCCTGCGCCGAGGCCGGTCCGGCCCTGCTGGCGAGCTGCCCGACTCCGCACGCCGCACTGGGCCGATGGATCAACCTCTTCGTCGATTTCCTGGTGACCAAACACGGACTCGCCTCTGTCCTCCGGTCCGACGACGCGAGCTTCGAGACGCTGCACAGCTGCTTCATCGACCGCCTCGTTCCCGTGTGCACCGAATTGCTCGAAGCCGCGACCGCCGCCGGCGAGATCCGCTCCGACGTGGATGCGTACGAGCTGATGCGCGGTGTCGGGAACCTCTGCATCGGCGCCGACCACGATGCCCGCTACGACGCGCGCCGCATGGTCGAGCTCCTCGTCGCGGGACTGGGCCGACCGCGCTAGCCGTCGGCGGCCGGGCGGCTGATACCAGCCACGAGCACAGCACCGTCCCTGGCCTGACTCGGCCACGGATTCGCCATTTGTTACGACAACATCTTGACGTGTCACACTACTCACGCTTTGCTATCGGCCACTCAGGACGCAAGGTTGCTCCTTGGCTCGGAAGGCCCCGTGAAGTGAACACTCGTACCAGCCGTAAGGCCGCTGTGCGCCAGACCACCACAGCTCTGGCCGCCATCTCGTCCGCGCTCACGCTCGCAGCGTGCGGCGCCCTCGGCGGAAACGGCGTAGGCAGCGGTTCCGCGTCCCCGAGGCGCGACGACATCAAGGTGGGGCTGCTCCTGCCCGACCGGGACACGGCGCGCTTCGAGAAGTTCGACTACCCCATCATCAAGAAACAAGTCGACTCGCTCACCCACGGCAAGGGCAAGGTCGTCTACGCCAACGCCGAGGCGAGCGTGGAGAAGCAGAGCCAGCAGTTCCAGCGTCTGGTGGAGCAGAAGGTGGACATCATCCTGGTGGACGCCGTCGACGCCAAACGCATCGCGCCGGACGTGCAGAAGTCGAAGGACGCGGGCATACCCGTCATCGCGTACGACCGCCTGGCGGAGGGCCCGATCGACGCGTACATCTCCCACGACAACGAACTCGTCGGCCAGGTGCAGGGCCGCGCGATCGTCGAGGCGCTCGACGGGAAGGGGTCGAGCAGCAAGGTCGTCATGATGAACGGCGACCCCGCCGACCCGAACACCGCGCGCTTCAAGGAGGGCGCGCTCGGCGAACTCGACGGCAAGGTCGACATCGTCAAGCAGTACGACACCGACAAGTGGTCGCCCGCGGTCGCCAAGGCGCACATGAAAGAGGCGATCCAGTCGGTGGGCCTGACCAACATAGCCGCCGTGTACTCGGCGAACGACGGCATGGCGGGTGCCGCCATCGACGCGCTCAAGGAAGCGGGCGCGAGCAAGATCCCGCCGGTCACCGGGCAGGACGCGAACCTGGACGCGGTGCAGCGGATCGTCGCGGGTCAGCAGTACATGACCGTGTACAAGTCGTTCCTGGAGGAGGCCACCAACGCCGCGGAGATGGCGGTGAACAAGGTCCAGGGCCGTGACATCGCCTTCGACGCGCTCACCCGTGACAAGGTCGACAGCCCGACGCAGAAGGACATCCCCGCGATGCTGGTGCCGGTCGTCTCCCTCACGAAGAACAACATCAAGGACACGGTCATCGCGGACGGCGTCTACACGGTCCGGCAGATCTGCACCCAGGCCTACGCGTCGGACTGCGCCGCCATCGGGCTGAAGTAGTCCCGCACTTGCGAACGGGGGCCGGGGCACGGCCCTCGCCACGCTGTCAGTCGGGTCCACTACCTTCGGACCATGTCGATCACTGCACAACTGCGCGACTCGGTGCGGCTCCCGGGTGGAGACGCGCTGGTCAACGGCTTCGCCTTCGAGAGCCGCCGGGACGGGCCGCGCCGGGCACTTCTCCAGAACGGGCACGAGCTGGAGGTGTACGACCTGTCCGAAGTCTTCGCGGGCGAGCGCGCGCCGGCCGCCGTCTTCCCGGTTCCCTGGCCGGGTTGGGACCGCGGTGTCCATTCGGTCTGCCCCGACGGCTCGTTCGCGGTGTTCTCGGGCCAGCGCGCGGTCAGGGCCGTGAGCGCGGGCGGGGAGACATTGTGGGAGTACCGGCACGGCTGCTGGGGCCCTGAGATCGGTCACCCGCACTCAGGGGACGAGCAGGAGGTGTGCCGCGGCCTCGAACACGGGTCGTGCCGGGTCTCCGACGACGGCCGGTTCGTCTGGGCGCATGTGGTGATCGAGCCGGAGAGGCAGGACCTGCAGGAGCACCAGGAGTACGACGGTCAGGACTGGCAGGAGTACTGGGTCGTCCTGGACGCCCGGTACGGACGAGAGGTGACCCGGCTGCCGCTGGACAGTGCGGCCTCCGGTTCACACCATCTCTCGCACCCGGACGGTGTCCACATGGGCCTGTGCATCGGCATGGGCCAGGACGGCATCCTGCTCCACTGGGCGCGCTGGGACGGCGAGAAGCTGAGCGCCTGGGACCTCAACGAGGGCCTGGACCGCATCCTGATGGACGTCCACGCTGAGCATCCCGGCTTCCTGACGGTCGAGCACTATGGAGCGGACCTGCGCCTGCACGCCCTGGACGGCACCGTGCTCGCCGAGGCCGCACCCGAGCCGGCCGACGACGAGGAGCCGCGCTCCTGGGACTACGCCAGCGGCTTCCTCGACGCCGACACCGTCATCGCCACCACGGTCGAATCGGACGAGGACCCGGACGGGGGCCGCCACTGGCTCCTCGACGCCCACACCCTGGAGATACGTGGGGCGCTCACCTATCCCACCGGACCGGTCGGCTCCTATGTACGTCCGCTGGGCGACGGCACCTGGCTCACCTACGACGACCGGAGCGAGACGCTCAACCGCTGGCAAGGCGCCTGAGGGCGGCCCGCGCCCCGGAGTGAACGCGAACTCCCCGTCCTCCGTCTCGTCAGGGTGGATGCCGGGGAACGGCGGCACCAGGGCGAGGGGTGGGTACGGCATGCGCATTCTGGTTGTCGAGGACGAGGAGATGCTCGCCGACGCGATCGTGCGGGGACTGCGCCAGGAAGCGTTCGCGGTCGACGTGGTGCACGACGGGGAGGCGGCCCTGGAGCGGCTGGCCGTGAACGCGTACGACGTGGTGGTGCTCGATCGCGACCTGCCCCGGCTGCACGGTGACGAGGTGTGCCGGCAGACCGTCGCGTCCGGGACCGACGTACGGATCCTCATGCTGACCGTGTCGACGACCGTCGCCGAGAAGGTCGCCGGGCTCAGCATCGGGGCCGACGACTACCTTCCCAAGCCCTTCGCGTTCGCCGAACTGGTCGCCCGTATCCGCGCCCTGGGCCGTCGGGCCCGGCCGGCACCACCGCCGGTGCTCGAACGCTCGGGCATCCGCCTCGACCCCCATCTACGCGAGACGTACCGGGACGGACGTCGCGTGGACCTGTCGCGCAAGGAGTTCGCGGTGCTGGAGGAGCTGCTCCGCGCGGACGGCGCTCCGGTCTCGGCGGAAGCCCTGCTGGAACGCGTCTGGGACGAGAACATCGACCCGTTCACCACGATCGTCCGAGTCACCATGCGAGGGCTGCGCCGCAAACTCGGCGCCCCGCAGGCCGTGGAGACCGTCACCGGTGTGGGATACCGCGTCCGATGACCTTCACCGACACGCGGACCGACCCCGCCGCCCGACACGCGTCCTCCTGGCGAGGGAGTCTGCGACTGCGGCTCACCGCGGTGTTCGGCCTGCTGTTCTTCGTCGCCGCCGCGGCGGTTCTGGCCGGGTCCGTCATCCTGGTGCGCAACAGCATGCAGTACGGCCTGGACGTCGCCTTCTCATACACCCACCCGCCCGACGATGACGCGGGCACCAAGAGCGTCATCATGGAATCGATGCGCAGGAACCTGCTGACCAAGGGCGGTCTGACCGTCCTGGCGGTGGGTGCGCTCGCCACGTCGGCCGGCTGGCTCGCGTCCGGACGTCTGTTGCGCCCGCTTCATCAGATCACTTCCACCGCCGAGCGCATCGCCGGGCGGACGCTCCACCAGCGCATCGACCTCGACCTTCCTCCCGGCGAGGTGAAGCGGCTGGCCGACTCCTTCGACCAGATGCTCGACCGCCTGGACAGCGCGTTCGCGGGCCAGGAACGCTTCATCGCCAACGCGGCGCACGAGTTGAAGACTCCGCTCGTCATCAACCGGACCCTGGTCGAAGTGGCCCTGAACCGGCCCGACGTCCCGTCCGAGATGCAGCAGTTGGGCGAGCAGCTGCTCGCCGTCAACGCGCGTCACGAGCGGCTCATCGATGCCCTGCTCACCCTCGCACGAGCCGAGGACGCGCTGACCGACCGTCACCCGCTCGACCTGGCGGACCTCTGCACGACCGTCATCGAGGCCGCCGAACCCGAGGCGTCCCGGCAGGAAGTGCGCATGACCCGGCGACTCGCGGCCGCGCCCACGGTCGGCGACCCGATCCTGCTGGAGCAGTTGGTACGCAACCTGGTGGAGAACGCGGTGCGCCACAACCGGCGCGGCGGCCACCTGGAGGTCACCACGCGGCGCGGCGCGCGGTGGACACAGGTGGAGGTGACCAACACGGGGCCGGCGATCTCCGTGCACGAGATCCCCGTGCTCTTCGAACCCTTCCGCCGCCTCACCGACCGGGTCGGATCGGCGCGCGGCAGCGGTCTGGGCCTGTCCATCGTGCGGGCGGTGGCCCAGGCGCACGACGGTGACGTGGCCGCCGTGCCACGCCCCGGCGGAGGCCTCACGGTATGCGTGACGCTGCCGGCCCGGCAGGTCAGCGCGCCGAAATGAAGCGCTGCTGAGAGGCCCGTCGATCCGGGCGTGAGGGCGAACGCTCACGCCCGGTTCACATCGCGGTCGGTCCAATGGCCGTATGAGGCACCGCCAGACCACCAGGAAACACTCATGGCGCACCGTCGCCCTGCCCGTCGCCATGCTGGGAGCGCTCGCCGCCGGCCTGTACGTCGGGACCGGGCACGACGACGGCTCGAAGGGGAGCGCCGCATCCACCGGCAACGTGCCAGAACACGGCACCGGAGACTTCACTCCGGCCGTGGGCGGTTCGGCCGTGGCAGGCAAGGGCAGGCCGCTGCGCTACGCGGTGGACGTCGAGGACGGCATCGGCCAGGATCCGAAGGCCTTCGCCAAGGAGGTCGAGCGCATACTGGCCGACCCACGCGGCTGGACCAGGAGCGGTGCCGCGTTCCAACGCGTCGACCGGCCGCCGTACGCCTTCACGGTGCACCTGGCCTCTCCCACCACCACGGACGAACTGTGCAACCGCTACGGCCTCGACACCGGTGGTGAGGTCAACTGCCAGGGCGGCACCGAAGTCGTGGTCAACCTCAGACGCTGGCTGTTGCTCAGTCCCTACTACCGGGGCCGGCCCGCGACCTATCACGCGCTGATCATCAACCATGAAGTCGGGCATCGCCTGGGCCGTGGCCACGAGGGCTGCCCCGGCTCGGGCAGCCCTGCCCCCGTGATGATGCAGCAGATCAAGGGGCTGCACGGCTGCAGGCCCAACGCCTGGCCGTACGACCGCGACGGTCGGTCCCTCGGCGGCCCGGCCGCCCCGTGAACCACGGCGCCGCCCGGCCCCGCCCACCGCACCTGTCCGGCCCGAAGGACCTTCCGTGATCACAGCAGTTCTGCATGCCACCCCTCTCTTCTGGCCGGGGACCCTGCTCTCCGCGCTGGCCGCACTCCTGTACAGCCACCGGATCGGCCGCCGGCTCGACGTGACGCCTTTCACCGCCTTCCTCCTGGTGCTCTCCCTCGGCGGCATCGTCACCCTCACGCTGCTTCCGGACATCGGCGGCCACTACATGGAGAACATTCGCTACGCGAACCCGGCCTGGCAGAAGAGCTGGCACATACCGCAACCCGCCGAAATGGGCACCGTCAACCAACAGAGCCTGAACGTGGCCCTGTTCGTGCCGCTCGGCGTGGCCATCGGCCTCATCCGCCCGCGGACACGAGCCGCACAGCTGGCGGCCGCGGCCGCCGCCCTGCCGTTCGGCATCGAAGCCACGCAGTACGCCGTGCCGTGGCTGCTGCGCGCCGCCGACACCCAGGACATCGCGAGCAACCTGCTCGGCCTCACCCTCGGCCTGACCGCCCTCGCTCTGCCCAGCCGCCACGGCGCGGCGGGCAAAGCGGCGGAGCGGGTGCTGGTCGGGTAGCCGGTCCGCTCAGGCGGCTTCGGTCGGGAGTCCCGCGCCGGCCCAGTCCTCTATGGAGCGCCGCGGCGAGTCCGGCCGACGTCCGCCGCATCGCCCTCGCGGCGACTTCCTGATGGGCGGCGTGGGCTTCCTGCTCGTTGAACAGCGTGTCGCCATAGGGATCGACCCGACCGAGCTTGCCCGAGCCGTGCCGGTCCAGCAGGCTCAGCGTCCCTCGGCACCCTCACTCTTCTCACTACCGTTCTCGCGGGTCCGGCGGTCCAGGAAGTCGATCAGCTTCACTTCCGAACGCACAAGCCGTTCCCGCTGCTCACCGGGGAGGGCCGCCAGAGCGTCAACAAGGACTCGCTTCCGGGGGACGTACACCATGTTGCCGGAGTAGATACGGCAGCCGGAACACCAGGCAAGTCCGACGCATCGCTCGAACATGTCGGACTCGGGCGGATAGAAGCGGTACTCGTACGAGCGGACCGGCGTCCTACAGGCGACGCAGAACCGCTGCTCCCCGTCGAGGACCGTGTCCCACATCCCGACCTTGCGCCAGCGCCGGTGCCCGTCGGATGCTCTTCAAGTCGTCATGCCGAACATTGTCTCCCATGGCAGGCTCGGCAACAGGCGCTCGCCTCAACCCGTCGTCCAAGGCCGGAGCTTCTCGGGGTTCCGCACGGCCCAGATGCGCTTGATCCGGTCGCCCACGACGTCGAACGCCATCACCAACACCGTGGCACCGTCCTGCAGGGCCACCAGACCGGGCTGGCCGTTGACCATGCGCTCCAGGAGGGTCGCCTCGGCCGCCTTGGCGACGACGTCGACCAGGTAGCGCGCGATCCGCTCGCCGCCGTCCACCGGGCGCAGCGCGGCCGCGACGAGGCCGCCGCCGTCGCCGATCGCCGTGGCGTCGGGGTCCAGGAGTCCGATGAGGGCGTCGATGTCGTTGGCTTCCCACGCCTGCTTGAAGTCCCGGACGATGTCGGCCCGTTGGGCGAGGGGAGTCGCGGGAGACTGTGACGCGCGGATGCGACGGCGGGCCGACGAGGCCAGTTGGCGACAGGCCGCCGGGGTACGGCCCACGATCTCGGCCACTTCGGGGAAGGAGTACTGGAAGACGTCGTGCAGGATGAACGCGACGCGCTCGGCGGGGGTCATCGAGTCGAGTACGACGAGGAAGGCCATGTTGATCGACTCGTCGAGGGTGACGCGGTCGGCCGGATCGACGGTGGTGCCGTCCGACGGGCCGTTCATCCACTCCGTACGATCGGGCAGCGGCTCCGGGATCCATTCGCCGACATAGCGCTCCCGTCGGGCCCGTGCCGAGCGGAGCAGGTCGAGGCAGACGCGGCTGGCGACCTTCGTCAGCCAGGCGCCGGGGGACGCGATGGCCTCCTGCTGCGCCGGGGACATGGCGTACCAGCGGGTGTACGTCTCCTGTACGACGTCCTCGGCGTCGGCGAGTGAGCCGAGGAGCCGGTAGGCGAGATTGATCAGCTGACGCCGCTCGCCCATGATCGCGCTCAGGCCCGGATCGAGCCGATCGTTTTCCGGCTCGGACTGCGTGCTCATGTTCCGCCGACTCCCTTGGTCGCAACTGCCCTTCAGCGGTCCGACGAGACAGCGCACCGAACTGTGAGGCCGACGCGGAACACGCCGCGGGCACCTCACATCCCGAGGGGTTGTGTCGTCGTACTGCCGAGACGCACACCTTGCACCACCGGCACCCCCGTTTCCCATAAGGAGAACCTTCATGAACATCGCTCTGTGGATCATTGCCGGACTGCTGGCCGTGGCCTCCCTGGGCGGCGGTGCCCTGCTGCTGGTCCAGCCGAAGGCGAAGCTGGCCGCCTCCGGCTGGGCCTGGGTCGAGGACTTCGGCTCCGGCACCATCAAGACCATCGGCGGCCTCAAGGTCCTGGCCGCGGTGGGTCTGATCCTGCCCGCCGCGCTCGACATCGCCCCGGTGCTGGTGCCGCTCGCCGCTGTCGGCTGGGTGCTGCTGATGGTCGGCGCGATCATCACGCACGTCCGCCGGCACGAGCCCCCGGCGGTCGTGGTGAACCTGGCCCTGCTCACCCTGGCCGCCTTCGTGGTGGTGGGCCGCTTCGGCCCCGAGTCCTTCACCGGCTGACCCGACGCGAGGCCCGGGTCTGGCGAGCCTCGCGCAACTGCGCAACTGCGTGTCATACGCGGACACACGCGGGCCTGCGTTGCCCGACGGCGGCACGGCGCTCCATGCGGCGTAGCCGCCGTAGGGTCAACGGCCTTGCGCGACCTGGGACTTTCCGCGGCGGCGTCTCGGGAGTGCTCACGCGTCGCTCGCGCACACAACCGGAGGGGGACGATACCCGCCCGGCCTATGGACGGCTCCCCGCGGCCCGCTGAGGATCGCACCACCTGATAGCCGGTCGCCGGCATCGAGCGCCGACAGCCAACCGCGCACTGCCGGACGACCGCACCCGCACTTCCTCGCATCCGCACCTTGAGCAAGGAGCGTCATGTCTGCCCAAAGTGGAAAGGCCGCGGGTGGCCCACCCGCCGTCGCACCCTCTCCAGGCGACGCCAAGGTCGCCACGGACTACCTGCGCACCTTCGGTTATCTCCCCGAGGACGTCCCTCTCGAAAGCGACGCCGGACGCGCCGCGTTACGCGCCTCACAGGCCATGGCGCTGCTGCCGACCACGGGCGCCGTCGACGAGGCCACCCGCAAGGTCTTCGAACAGCCCCGCTGCGGCTTCCCGGACCGGCAGGGCACGGAGGAGCCCGGGCACGCCAAGTCCCCTGGCGGCATTGGTGAGTTCGTCGCGTTCGGCACCGTCTGGGACCACGCGGTGATCACCTACCGCATCAACAACCTCAGCCCCGATTTCGACGGGGACCGGCAGCGGGCTCTCATCCGCGAGGCCTGGGCACGCTGGGCGGCGGTCGTCCCGCTGGTCTTCGAGGAGACCACCGCCACGCCCGACGTCGAGATCAGGTTCGCCCAGGGCACGCACGGCGACGGTTCGCCGTTCGACGGCCCCGGCAACATACTCGCTCATGCCTTCTTCCCGCCGCCCAACGGCGGCGCCCTCGCCGGGGACGCCCACTTCGACGAGGACGAGCGCTGGCAGGACGGCATCCGGGCCGGCGGCTTCGACCTGTTCACGGTCGCCGTCCACGAGTTCGGGCACTCGCTCGGCCTGAACCACACCTCCGTGCCGAACTCGACGATGAACCCGTTCTACCCCACGCCCAGCACACCGGCGGCGGACGACCGGGCCGGCGTACGGGAGATCTACCGGCGCCACATCTGGGCCGCGTCCCTCTACCGCGACGTACTGGGCCGTCGGTTCGACAACAACGGCCTGGACTACTGGGTGCGCAAGCTGTTCTCCAACACCAGCGCCGACCAGGTGGCCCGTGCCTTCCTGTACTCGCTGGAGAACTCGGGCCGCCTGGCCACCGACCTGTACTTCACGCTCCTCGACCGCGCCCCCGAGCCGGCCGGCCTGAACCACTGGCGCACCCAGCTCGCCGGTGGCCTCGGCCGTCAGGCCGCGATCGTCGCCTTCCTGGACAGCGCCGAGTACCGCGCCAAGTATCCGGCCGACGACGCCTTCATCGACTCGCTGTACCGACGGCTGCTGCGCCGCCCGCCGGACGCCGGCGGCTTCCAGTACTGGAAGGCCGCGATGGCGGGCGGGATGAGCCGCTACGAGGTGGCGCGTGGCTTCGTCCTGTCCGACGAGTACTGCCGGGCCTACGCCCGCAGCCTCTACCTGCGCTATCTGCGTCGTGAACCGGAGCAGGCGGGCTGGGACGGCTGGACCGGCCGGCTCAAGGCGGGCCTGAACCACCAGGACGCCGAAACCGGCTTCGCCGCCTCACCCGAGTACCAGAACGCGGTCGTCAACTGGTGGTGACACACAGGTGGCACGCACCCGGAGCGTGTACGCCCCGAGAGGCGCACGCTCCGGGGAAGCCGACAGTCGCCGCATTCGGCTGTTCGGTCCAAGCAGCGAGGTGACCTCCCGGGCGTCGCGAGCGTGGCGCGTCTCGACCTGTGATCATGCGGCCTTGGTTGCAGTGATCGAGGAGGAGCGTCGGGCCGCGGGCAAGTGGTGTCGCCCCGCCGAGTGACGCTCACGGGAACGCGTTGTGGGTGATCTGGTGGACTGGTTGACCTCGTTGCCGGCGTTGGTGCTGGTCGCGGGCTGGCTCTTGCTCGCCCTGCTGGTCGCGGCGGTGGCGCGGGTCGGTGTCCGGGCGCTGGTACCGGCCACGGAACAGGACCGGGTGCCGCAGATCGCCATGCCCCTGATGCCTACGCTCGGCGCCGCCTTCGCGATCTTCGCGGCCCTCTCGCTGGCGAGCGAGGCCGGCTACCTGCGCGCGGCGGAGGGCCTGGTGAGCGACGAGGCGGCCGCGGCCTCCCGGCTGGCGTGGGCGGCGACCAGCCCACGGATCCAGCCGGAGCCCATCCACACGGCACTGCGGGACTATCTGCAGACCACGCGGGCCAAGGAGTGGAGCGGCGCGGCAGCGGCGTCCGGTGACGACCCGAGCACCGCTCGCGCCGTCGCACAGCTGGAGCGGAGCGTGCGCACCGAGGCGGCCCGGCCCGAGCTGGGTTCCCCGGCCAGTACGGAGTTGCTGGTCTCCCTGGACGGCGTCACCACCAGTCGGCGCGCTCGCATCGCGGCCGCCTCGCGGGACGTCCCCTCGCTCTACGTCGTCACCCTGGTGGTCAGCGGACTGGCCCTGATCGTGAACGCGGGCGCGCTGACCTTCCGCAGCAGCCTGCGCACGTCCCTGCTCATCACGGGCATCGGGAGCGTGGTCGGGCTCAGCCTGGCGTTGCTCTTCGCACTGAGCGCGCCATGGAACGGACCGTTCATCGTGAGCGGGCATCCGCTCGACGCCGTCGTCCAGGATCTGAAGTCGGGTTTCTTCCACAGCGGGCCGAGCTGACCCACGGGTGGGACCGGTCGCCCGCCGCGGCCGGCGACCGGTCCCACCCGACGTGCCTCACCCGGCCGGGCTCACCCGGCGTGCACGGTACCCGCGTAGCGCTGGGCGAACCGGGTGCCGGTGCCCGCGGTGACGGTGAGGTCGTACCGTCCCTCGTCGGTGCGCCAGGCCAGCCGCGTGCGGTCGCCCGCCTTGACCCACACGGTCTGTTCCTTGCCGGCGAAGTCGTTCGGCGTGACCGTGAAGGCCACGTCGGTGCCGCCGGAATTGCGCAGTTCGAGTTCCACCGTCGCGCTGTCCGGGCGCCCGGGCTGCCGCAGCCGGGCCGTGACCGACGGAACCGCCACGTCGTCCTGGCCCTCGCGGACGACCGTCCCGGAGTAGCGGCGCACGAAGCCGTCGGCGCCGTACACGGAGAAGTCGTAGCGGCCGTCGGTCTCGGCGGCGTCCCACACATGGGTGCGGGACGAGCGCGGCGGGACCGTGAACGGCGTGCCGGTGAAGGGCTGGGCGATGTTCGGCAGCACGGTGAAGTGGTAGCCGACGCTGCCGTCGTTCGTGAGCGTGCAGGTGACCTTGCCGGTCGTCCGGTCGACCGTCACGTCGGCCCACGGCCGGTAGGGCAGCGCGCGGTGCCGGCGCCGGCCCTCCTCCTGGGCGGGCATGGACTGCTCGGCGGGCAGTTCGACCGGCGGCAGACCGTTGTTGGCGTCGGCCTTCGCCATCAGCGCGACGGTGTCCGGCAGCCCGGGAACGCTGTAGTCGGGCTTGGCGAAGTCGAAGCAGCTGGTGAGGTCGCCGCAGACGGTGCGCCGCCAGTCGGAGATGTTGGGCTCGCGCACACCGGTGACCCGCTCCAGGAAGCGCAGCACCGAAGTGTGGTCGAAGACCTGGGAGTTGACCCAGCCGCCTCGCGACCACGGCGAGACGACCCACAGCGGCACCCGGCTGCCGAGGCCTATGGGCTTGCCGTTGGCGAACTCGTCCTTGGTGCCGGGTTCGGGGAACGGCGGGATGACGTGGTCGAAGTAGCCGTCGTTCTCGTCGTACATGAGGAGGAAGACGGTGTGCTTCCACACGTCGGGGTTGGAGAACAGCGACTGGAGCGCGGTGTTGACCCAGTGGGCGCCGTAGTCGGGGCTGGCGTTCGGGTGTTCGCAGAACAGGTAGGGCGCCACCAGCCAGGAGACCGTGGGCAGGGTGCCGTCCTTGCAGTGCTTGTCGAACGCCGTGAGGTCCCACTTCGTCATGGCGTTGATGTAACGCGGGTCGTCCTTGGGGAACTCGTGGAACTGCTTGAAGTACGACAGCGCGTTGTCGTCGTAGTCGCCGTTGCGGTCGTCGGAGCCGTCGGGGTTGTGGTAGACGCGCCAGGTGATGCCGGCCTGCTCCAGGCGTTCGGCGTACGTCGTCCAGTCGGCCACCGGGTTGTTCGTGACGGGCGTGTTGTCGGTCCAGGGGCCGGTGGTGCCGTCCACGCCGGGGCCCGCGGTGCCGGTCCACAGGTAGAGGCGGTTGGGGTCGGTCGGGCCGTTCAGGGAGCAGAAGTAGCCGTCGCAGAGGGTGAAGGCGTCGGCCAGGGCGTACTGGTAGGGGATGTCCTCGCGGGTGAAGTAGCCCATGGTGCGTTCGCCCTTGGACTGCACCCACTTGTCCATGGCACCGTTGTTGACGGCGCTGTGGCCGGTGTCCCAGTCGTGCGGGAGGCCGCCCGCGTTCTGCGCGTTGTACTTCGTGGTGTCCATCCGGAAGGGCAGCAGGTAGCCCTCCTTGCGGCCCCGGTCGGGCTGGCGGAACACCGAGTCGCCGCTCGCCAGGACGGTCGCCTGGCGGTCGCCGAAGCCCCGTACGCCGTTCAGGGTGCCGAAGTAGTGGTCGAAGCTGCGGTTCTCCTGCATCAGGATCACCACGTGTTTGACGTCGGCGATGCTGCCCTGGCGGGCGTCGCGGGCCGCGGCCTCCGCGGTGCCGGGCAGGCCGGCCGCGACGGCGGCGCCTGCCGCGGTGGTGCCGATGAAGGTCCGGCGGCTGATCTCAGTCATGGGAGGAAGGCCCTTCGGGTCGTACGGGGTCAGCCGCGGGCGGACAGGGAGAAGGTGACGACGGCGGCCGCGTGGTCGGACGGCCAGCCGTTGGCGGAGGTGTCCGGCACCGGACGGGGCCAGCCGGTACACAGGCTGTGCGCCTCCAGCACCTTCAGCCGACCCGCGAACTGCACCTGGTCGATGCGGTCCTGGGGTTCCGCGCCGCCGCCCTCGTGCTGCGGTCTGACGGGGGACCAGGTGGTGCCCGGGGACTTCACCGGGTTCGGGTGGGCGTCGCGGAAGGCGTCGACGAGGCCGGCCTTCTCCAGGGCCTCGGTGACCGCCCAGCGGACCCGGCCCACTCCCCCGTGCGCGGGTGCGGTCCGGCTGGTCCAGTCGAGGTGGGACGGCGAGGCGAGACCGGCCGCGAGCACGACCGGCTTGCGGGTGGCGATGTCCGACCGCAGCGCGGCGAGCAGCGCCTGCACCTGCCGGTAGCGCACCGTGCCCTTCTCCGCCGCCTCGACCTGCGCGGGCGTCCGGCCCGCCAGCAGCGCGTACGGCCCGTAGTCGGCCTCGTCGAGCTGCGCCGTCCACAGGCGCACCGTGCGCTCGCCGGGCAGGCGCAGCGTCGCCGCGGCGGCGGGCAGTTCGGCGGTCGGGGCGACGACGTCGGTGAGCGGGTAGCGGCTCACGATGCCGAGGCCACCGGCCTGGTGCGCATGCCAGCCGAGCGCCCCGGCGAGCTTCTCGGCCCCGTTGTCACCGCACTCCTGGAGCGCCACGACGTCCAGGCCCTGGGTGAGCACCAGTCGCAGCTGCTTCTCCAGGAACCCGTCGACGTGGGTGCCGGCGTCCCACAGGTTCAGCGTGGCGACCTTCAGCCGCAGCCGCTCCCGCGCCGTGCGCACCGGCACGTGAACGGTGACGGTGTCGCTGCCGACGGCGCTGTCGGTGACGGCGGCCACCACCCGGCCGGGCCGCCACGGAGCGAAGACCGGGACCTTGCCGCTGACCGTGCCGTCCGCGGCCACCGAGAGCCAGGGGTCACCCGCGACGCGCTCGAAGGTCGCGCTGCCCGCGGCATTGCCCTCGGGCCTGATCCACAGTCCGCCGAGCCGCACCGAGAAGGCCGCACCCGCGGTCTGCGCCTCGGTGGTGACGGCGTCCACGACCGCGTGCGGGCGCGGGATGACCGGGCGGACGGTGAAGCTGAACGGCTCGCTGCGGGCGAGGATGCCGTAGCCGTCCTTGGCCAGCAGGTACGCGCTGAAGGGCCCGCCGCTGAGTCCGGAGGTGTTGATGGTGATGTCGCCGGAGGCGCCGGGGGTGTACTCCCACGCCAGGGAGGAGCCGTGCCCGGGCTGCCGGTCGCCGTCGTAGACGCCGACCCAGTTCTTCGCGTCGGGCGCGTCGGTCGCCCAGTGGAAGGAGACCTTGTCGCCCTCGTGCGGGTGGGGTGTCGTCAGCGTGATCGAGTTGCCGGCGGGCGCTCCGGCGAAGCTGAAGGGCTCCGTCCTGGCGAGGATGTCGTAGCCGTCCTTGGCCAGCAGATACACGGTGTACGGGCCACCGCTCAGGCCGGAGGTGTCGAGGGTCGTCTGCCCGCCGGAGCCGGGCGTGTACGCCCACACGAGAGAGCTGCTGCCGCTGCGGGGCTGGCGGTCGCCGTCGTAGACGCCGATCCAGTTCTTCGGGTCGGGCGCGTCGGTCGACCAGGTGAAGGTCAGCTTGTCGCCGCGTTGGGGAGGCGTGGTGGAGCCGAGCGCGATGCTGCTGCCGGAGGCGGCGGCCTGTGAGAGGGGTGGCACGGTGTTGGGTCCTCTCCGCCCCGGGTGCTGTCATGGCAACACCCGGATGGGCAAGTTGTCTAGATAACTTTGCCCCCAAGGAAGCCGTTCCTCGGCGACGGATCAGTGAACGACGAGTTACCTCCGCACGGTAAGTAGACGGAAGTCTGAGGATCGCCTGTGCGGCTCGAACGTCCGGCTCTGGCCCCCAACAACCCTTCTGAGCAGCGAAATTACCAGGTCGCGGGACTTCGCGACCGGCCCTGGAAACGGATTTCGCACCGCCCCGCCAAACGACTGCCGAGGCAGGCACGGCGCGCTGCGCCGCTCGTCCGACTCACACCCTGCTGTGCACACAGATGGGACCGGAGACACTCGCCGGGCCCGCCGACGACCTGGACGCCCCGGGCCCGGGCCCTCACCTCCTGGACAGTGAACAGGTGCGCCCTGAACCATGTCCGGGTGAATGAGGCGTTGAAGCAGGCTGGTACGGATGAGGACGTGGCACGGGCGTGGTTGCGTGGGCTGACGTGCAATCCGGCTCTGCCGGGTGCGGTGCTGCGGCGGCTGCTGGAGTTCGAGCAGCTGTCGACGAGCCCGCGATGGCTCACCTGGCGCAAGCTCGACGCGGAGGCCACGGCCATCGTGGTGGCGGCGACGCGGAGGGAGTTCCGGCTGGACGTCCTGGAGAACGCGTCCGCCGACGTCGATGAGCTGGCGCGGCTCGCGCACGACGAGGATCCCCATGTCCGGTTCGTCTACGCGGCCCTGCTCGCCGAATTCGGACGCCGGATTCCGCCAGGAATGCCGGAGGTCCTGGCCA
The DNA here is from genome assembly GCF_021538895.1 of Streptomyces olivochromogenes. Lineage (GTDB taxonomy): Bacteria > Actinomycetota > Actinomycetes > Streptomycetales > Streptomycetaceae > Streptomyces > Streptomyces olivochromogenes_A. The sequence continues at coordinate 18,251 of NZ_JADDRL010000108.1, forward strand.
GGGACTCGGATCCGAAGGTCAGAAGGACGGTCGCCCGCTGTCCGGGACTGCCGCACGCCGTGCAGGACCGGTTGGTGGAGGACGAGCATCCCGGTGTACGGGCCGCGGTGTTGGGCCGGGAACTGTGGGAGCGGCTCGCGCCGCCGGTCCGTGAGCGGCTGCTCGACGACCCCGCTCCACAGGTGCGCGAGAAGCTGGCCGAGCTGCTGCGCGTCGAGGTCGAGGAGGAGCCGGAGCCGGAGGTGCCCACGGCCCAGGCCCGGGTGACGCACGCCGACCCGCGCATCCGGCGGGAGGCCGCCGGTGACCCGGACGTGCCGCTCGCGCTCGCCCTGCGGCTCGCCCACGACCCCGAGGACACGGTCCGGCTCGCCCTGTCGATGCGGGAGGACCTGACGGAGGAACAGCGCGCCACGATCTCGTACGAGATCCCGCCCTGGGTTCCGGAGCCGCGCTGGATCCAGGAACGGGCGACCGCGCCGGAGCAGGCCCTGCGGATCGCCACGTCGGCGCACCTCGGGCTGCGGCGGGCGCTCGCCATGCAGCCGCACCTGCCGGACGACGTGGTGGCGCGGCTGGCCGCGGACGAGGATCCGGAGGTACGGAACCTCCTGTGTCACCACTGTCAGGACGCCCCGCACGAACTGCTGGTGGAGGTGTACGCCACCGCGGAGGAGCGGTCCTGGTTGCGTCTGCGGGGGCAGCCCAACTTCGCCAGGCCCGGTCTGGCCCGTTTCGCGAACGATCCCAACCCCCGGCTGCGGCATGCCGCGTTGGACGACCCGGAAGCCGGTCCGGAACTGCCGCTGCGGCTCGCCGACGACCCGGAGGTGGGCGAGTGGGCGGTACGTGACCCGAGGTTCCCCGCCGACGAGCTGCTGCGGCGGCTCACCCTGCCGGACAGCGCCCGCGCGGCCGCCGCCAATCCGACGCTGCCGCCGGCGGTGATGCACCAACTGGTGGACCTCGCCGGGGACCGGTGACCGGTACCCGCCCGTCGACGGCCGTCGGCTTCCCCGGCAGGCAGCTCAGTCGCGCTCGCCGATGCGGTCGACCACCTGGATGTCCCGCAGACTCCTGGTCTCGTAGTACCAGCCGGTCTGCTTCCACTCGCCGTGCACCTTCTTCGGCACACTCCCCTTGGTACGCAGGCCCAAGTAGTCGTACGTCCCGCGATCGAAGAGGAAGGTGAAGGACGCCTCGGGGTACGAGACCCCGACGGCGCTGCGGCCTGCGACGTCCACGTCGTCGTAGTCCAGGCGGATCCGGGGAAGCTTCGACAGCGCTTCGAAGGCGGCGGCCTGCAGGCGTGGCGGCATCACACGCGGCCCCATCAGCAGCATGCACCCTTCGAAGAAGGCCCGCCTGTCCGCCATCGGGCTGCCGGCCTGACCGAGCCTGAACTGAGCCAGGAGCCGGTCGGGATCCGTCGGCATGTCCTGGAGCTTGGAGTAGACGGTGGGTGGCCACCTCACCTCGTGCTTGCCGAGCGGAGGGTCGTTGTGGACCTTGCCGTGCTCCTCACGCCGCGAGGGCTTCGAACCGTCCACCGACATCCAGCTCTCGTCGGTCCAGGTCTTCGTCCTACCGTCCTTCACCGGTGTCCGCGTGACGTAGGTCTTGGTGTAGAAGTACTGGTCATCACGTGGCACGGGCAGGTCGCCGCCCGCGGCACGCGACCTGGCGGCGGCCTTGCGCAACACCTCCGTGGCGCTGACCGCGCCCAGCCGAGGCTTGTGGTCGCCCTCGTCGTCGTTCGCCACCACGACGGCGACGCCCACCGCTGCCGCCGTCAGGCCGGCGAGCGTGGCACGGAACACGAGTCGTCGACTCAGTTCACGTCCGCGGGGCGCTGCCCTGCGGGACTCTTCGGCCATGGCGGCTCCGAGGCGGGCCCGGGCGGCGGCGCGTACTTGGTCGGACGGCCCCTGTGCGTCCGTCTCCCATGCCCGCAGCATCGTCATTTCATCCATGATCAGTCTCCATCCGAGGCACGGTCGACGTGGTGAACTCCGGTCCGCCCAGGGCCCGTCGCAGCTTGGTGCGGGCCCTGTGCAAGCGGGAGCGCACCGTGCCGACGGGCACGCCCAGGGCCTGCGCGGCCTCCGCGTAGTCGAGTTCTCCCCAGGCCACCAGCAACAGCACGTCCCGGTGCCGGGCGGGCAGTTCGGCGAGGGCACCGGCCAAAGCGCCGTCCGTCCCGCCGGCATCGAGCTCCTCGACGACCCCGTCGGCCGGACTGCCGTACTCCCGGCCCGAAGACAGGGACGCCATGCGCGACAGCGCCCGCAACCGACGGGCCTCGTCCCTGCGGTGACGGCCGATCAGATTGGTGGCGATCCCGTACAGCCAGGGCCGCGCGTGCGCCTGCGACACGTCGTAACGCCGACGACGCTGGAACGCGATCACGAACGTCTCCGCCATCAGGTCGTCGGCGGTGTCGGAGCCCAGACGTCGTGCGATGTAGCGGTGGATGTCGTCGGCATGACGGTCGAAGATCACGGCGAACGCGTCGGGCGTCTTCCAGGACCGCTCGATGACCGACCCGTCGGAGCCACCGCTCGCATCCGCCGCCGTGACGCTGTCGGCACCGGCACTCGGCAGGACCGTCACGCCTCACCTCTGTGGTTCATTTTCATATCCCTCGAAGCCGTGTACTGGACGCCTACTGTTCGCCGATACCGGCCGTCGAGTTCCATCCCGCCAAGTGACCTGCGTCACACTGCCCGGTCAGGCCACCCCAGTCGACCCGAGCGAACGGGCGTACTCGGTGGGCGTCCGGCCGTAGCGCTTCTTGAAGGCGCGGATGAAGTGGCTGCTGTCCGCGAACTGCCAGTGGGCCGCGAGTTCCGAGACGCTCGGGTGGCCGGACGGTGCGGTGAGGGCGAGCCGGGCCTCCTCCAGGCGCCGGCTGCGGATGTAGGCGGTCACCGACTCCCCCGCTGTGGCGAAGGCGCGTTGGAGAGTGCGTACGGAGACATGGAGTTCGCGTGCCAGGGTCGTCGAGGACAGTTCGGGATCGGCGAGTCGGTGGTTCGCGAGGTCCTTCGCGGCCTGGACGAGCGCGGGCGCCAGTCGGGGCTCGATGTCGTCGAACCGGCCTCGCGCCACGGCCTTGGCCAGCTCGATCAGGGTGCTCCGGGCGGCCTGGACTCCCGCCGGGCCGAGGTCGGTCATCGTCGTGTGGATCATGTTCGCGTGGGCCACCAGCAGACGGACCTCCGCCGACCGCGCCGGCCCGGTGACGATCCGGTCCGCGAGGAGGGGTTTGAGCAGGTCGGCGGGGAGGACGACGACCTTCGCCGTCGTGTGCGGCGCCGTGCGGAAGTGCGCGGGCCGCCCGACGTGCCGGAGCAGGAACTGCCCTGCCGACACCGTGTGTTCGCCGCGCGCGGGCGGGCCGTCGAGGGTCCATGCGCCGCGCCGGACGACGTACATCCGTACCTGGTCCTCGACGCCGTTGACGGCACCGGCGGTCCGGGTGGCCGAGGCTCCGTGGAGGTCGGTGATCGCCGCGTCGCGCACCCTGGCGACGCGGAGCCTGACCCGGAAGTCACTGGTGGTGTCCGCGCTGAAGGTGGGCAGCCGGAAGCCGTCGCCGATCCGCGTCTCCCACTCGCGCCGGAAGGTGTCGAATGCCGACGGAACGCCGCTCGGCGTCCTGGAGTCCAGGCTGAACGCGCCACGCGACCCGTCGGACTCCGCCGCGGTGCCGGTCATCACCCGTCGAGCCCCCTCCCCTTCGTCGCTACGACGGTAACGCGTGGCGCCGATGTTCCACCGGGCCGGCGCTGCCGTCCAAGCGGGTGCGGCGCCGGTCTTCCTAGGCTCCGGTGGCAGGGGCGATCCCCTGAATTCCCGAACAACACACAGGAAAGCCGAGGAAGTTGTGAACCATCACCATTCCGGCCGCGTGACCGTCGTCACGGGTGCCGGTACCGGGATCGGGGCGGCGATCGCGCACCGGTTCGCCGCCGACGGATACACCGTGGTGCTCGTGGGCCGCACGAAGGAGACGCTGCGGCGGACCGCCCAAGAGGCGGCGGAGGGCGCGGACATGCATCCGTGGGTCGCGGACGTCTCGGACCTGCCCGCCGTCACCGCGGTCATGGACGGCGTCGCCGAGCGGTTCGGGCGCCTGGACGTGCTGGTCAACAACGCGGGCGTGGCGATTCCCGGCACCGTCGACCGGATCGGCCCGGACGACTACCGGACCATGATGAGCACCAACGTCGACGGCGCCTTCTTCGCCTCGCGGGCGGCGCTGCCCCATCTGCGGGCGGTCCGGGGGTGCATCGTCAACATCGGATCCGTGGGCGCGCTGCGCGGAGACTGGGGCCAGGCCGTCTACGACATGACCAAGGGCGCGCTGGCGAACCTGACCGACGTGATGGCCCTGGACCACGGCCGCGAGATCCGTGTCAACGCCGTCCACCCCGGCGTGACGCTCAGCAGCCGGTTCCTGCGCGACGCGCTGGCCGAGGGCACCCCGCTGCGCGAGCGCTTCACGGACCGCGTACCCATGGGCCGACCGGGCGAGCCGTCCGAGGTGGCCGCGGTCGTCGCCTTCCTCGCCGGACCCGACGCCGCGTATCTCAACGGGGTGCACATCCCCGTGGACGGCGGCCTGACGGCGTCGAACGGCCAGGCGGACCTCTATCGGATGGACGGCTGACGACGGGGGCGGTTCTCCGTGGACAGGGGTTGAGCAAGTCTTCTCGTACGCGACCAGGTTCCCCGTAACATCCGGCTGCCCCCGGGCGTGTTCATGGCAGAGACAGTCAAGCCATCGGGACATGTACTCGACGGACGGGGACAGGGACGGGGATGGGGATGCCGACGCAGTCGGGGGAATTCGACGCGTTCTACGCCGCCACCGCCAAACGCCTGGTCGCCACGGTCTATGCGATGACCGGCGACCTGGGCGAGGCGGAGGACGCGGTGCAGGAGGCGTATGTACGGGCATGGCAACGCTGGTCACGGCTCACGCGCGAGGGGGATCCCCTGCCGTGGGTCCGCACGGTCGCGACGCGCTTGGCGATCAGCACGTGGCGCCGGAAGCTCGGGCGCGTGCGCGCACACTTCCGGCACGGCGCGCAGGCGGACGTACCCGAACTCTCCGCGGACCGGGTGGCGTTGGTGGCCGCGCTGCGCGAGCTGACGCCCGACCAGCGGCGGGCTGTCGTCCTCCATCACCTCCTCGACCTGCCGGTGGAGCAGGTCGCGCGTGAGACCGGCGCCTCCAACGGTGCCGTACGCACCCGGCTCAGCCGGGCCCGCAAGATCCTCGGCGAGCGACTGGCCGACGTCGACTCCACTTTCATCAACGAGAGGATGTCCAGCCATGGCTGAGGTCGAGGAACTGCTGGACGGGGTCGCGGTGCGGCTGCCCGCCGCCTCGGACGTACGCGCGCGGGGAGACAGGCGGCTGGCCCGACGACGGGGGGTCGCCGTCGCCACGGCCGCCCTCGCCCTGGCGGGGGGCCTGACCTGGGCGGTGCTGCCGGAACACGGCCAGGAGGAGACACGGCCGTCACGGCCGCCGACCGCGTCACGGACGAGCGAGGTGGGACACACCCCGTACAAGAAGGACGGAGTCGTTCTGCTGCTGAAGGAGAACGAACTGCCGCTGTACGCCAACTGGCACTGGCGGGCAGTCGACGAACCGAGCCAGGACACGCTCCTCTCACACATCGGGGACGCGGCCTCCTGCGGAGGCGTGGACGAGGCCATCGAGAACTTGAGCGGGGCGTGGCGCTATGAAAGGTACTATCGCGGCGACCGGAAGGCCCTGGCCCGTCACGGTTACACCGAATACGACAGCTCCGCAGAAGTCACGGCCGCCGTCAACGGCCTGCGCGCGGCGCTGGCCGGCTGCGGTCTGAAGAAGGACGGCGAGGCTACGGACATCCGCGGGAAGGCCTCCGACACGTACTCGGGCACCAACGAAGACCACCGACAGACACGATTCGTCGTCGCGCACGGCGATCGCTGGGTGTCCGTGATCGTGGAACTCGGCGGCAAGCCACTCCGTCACTGACCCGGGCCGACGAAGGCGGCCGGGGCGGCTCACGGGGGCTGGTCGACGACTCGCCTCGCGCGCAGACCCCGGACGCCGGCCCCGGCGGCACGGCCCTGGGCTGTGGCCGTGCTGCTCATCCACGACGGGGAGACCGCCGCTGACGCGCCGGGCCTGCGGACCGGCGGGGTTCCGCTTGTTCCGGAGGGGTTCGCACATACCGGGATCGTTCTGACAGAAGAAGACCGCGACCACGCCGATGCCGATGGCTGGGACGCCAAGGGCGGCGCACGATAAGACCCCGGACTGCCCCCGCTGCCGCGCGCATGACGTTCACGGCGGAACTCGAAGAGGGGCACGACTTCGCGTCCTCGGCGAACTTCGGTGGAGGGGGCCGCGGGTACGTGTTCCGTTGCATTGCTTGCGGTGCCGCCGCGTTCCTTCGGCCGCTCGCTGCCAGGCCGCTGATCAGGGATTTTCCCTCGGCGGCGGGATTGTCAGTGGTGGCAGGCAGGATGGGAGGTATGACAACTCCTGCAGCTGTGATCGTGGATGCCGCCGCCTACGCGCAGGCGGTCGAGGACGCCGTGAAGGCGTCGGCCGCCTACTACTCCGGTGGCACGTCCGTACTGGACGACGACTCCTACGACCGGCTCGTGCGCGGCATCGCCGCCTGGGAGGCCGCGCACCCCGACGAGGTGCTGCCGGACTCGCCGACCGGGAAGGTCGCGGGCGGCGCCGTGGAGGGGGACGTCCCGCACACGGTGGCGATGCTGAGCCTGGACAACGTGTTCTCGCCGGAGGAGTTCACCGCCTGGACGGCGTCCGTGGCGAGACGGATCGGCCGTGACGTCGCCCGGTTCAGTGTCGAGCCGAAGCTGGACGGTCTGGCGATCGCCGCCCGCTACACCCGCGGCCGCCTCAGCCAGTTGATCACGCGCGGTGACGGGACGGCCGGGGAGGACGTCTCGCACGCCATCGGCACGATCGAGGGCCTCCCCGGTGAGCTGGCCGAGCCGGTCACGGTGGAGGTGCGCGGCGAAGTGCTCATGACCACCGCCCAGTTCGAGCACGCCAACGAGATACGCACCGCGCACGGCGGGCAGCCGTTCGCCAATCCGCGCAATGCCGCGGCCGGCACCCTGCGCGCCAAGGAACGCGCCTACACCGTGCCCATGACCTTCTTCGGCTACGGCCTGCTGCCCCTGCCCGACACCGAGAGCACGCTCGCCACGCGGCTGGCCGAGTTCGCGCACAGCGACCTGATGGGGCAGGCCGTCGCGCTCGGGGTCAACACCACCGCCAGTACCGCGGTACCGGGCATCACCGCCGACACGGCCGAAGAGGTCCTGACCCGTGTGAAGGAGATCGCCGCCCTGCGCGCCGAGCTGCCGTTCGGGATCGACGGGATCGTCGTCAAGGCCGACCTGGCCGCCGACCAGGAGGCCGCCGGATCCGGTTCGCGGGCACCGCGCTGGGCCATCGCCTACAAGCTGCCCGCCGTGGAGAAGATCACCCGGCTGCTGGAGGTGGAGTGGAACGTGGGCCGCACCGGCATCATCGCCCCGCGTGCCGTGCTGGAGCCCGTCGAGATCGACGGCTCCACCATCACGTACGCCACCCTCCACAACCCGGCCGACATCACGCGCCGCGACCTGCGCCTGGGCGACCACGTCATGGTCCACCGGGCCGGCGACGTGATCCCCCGCATCGAGGCCCCCGTCGCCCACCTGCGCACCGGCGAGGAGCAGCCCATCGCCTTCCCCGAGGTGTGCCCGCGCTGCGGCGCCGACATCGACTCCAGCGAGCAGCGCTGGCGCTGTGTCAACGGCCGCAACTGCCACCTCGTCGCCTCCCTCTCCTACGCCGCCGGCCGCGACCAGCTCGACATCGAGGGCCTCGGTCACACCCGCGTCGTGCAGCTGGTCGAGGCCGGGCTGGTCACGGACCTCGCCGACCTCTTCGCCCTCACCCGCGAGCAGCTCCTCGACCTGGAACGGATGGGCGAGACCAGCACCGACAACCTCCTCGCCGCGCTCGCCAAGACCAAGGAACAACCGCTGTCCCGGGTGCTGTGCGCGCTCGGCATCCGTGGCACCGGACGCTCCATGTCCCGGCGCATCGCCCGGTACTTCGCCACCATGGACAACCTCCGCGCCGCCGATGCCGAAACGATCCAGCAGGTGGAGGGCATCGGCACCGAGAAGGCTCCCTCGATCGTCGCCGAGCTCGCGGAACTCGCCCCGCTCATCGACAAGCTCGTGGCCGCGGGAGTGAACATGACCGAGCCCGGCGCCACCCCGCCCACCGCGGCGGACAGCGAAGCCGACACTGACGCTGCCGCCGACGCACAGGGCGCGGAGGCGGAGGGCGGGCCGCTGGCCGGGATGACCGTCGTGGTCACCGGCGCGATGACCGGCCCGCTGGAGACGCTCAGCCGCAACCAGATGAACGAGCTCGTCGAACGCGCCGGCGGCCGTTCCTCCTCCAGCGTCTCCAAGAAGACCACCCTGGTCGTCGCCGGAGAGGGAGCCGGCAGCAAGCGCGCCAAGGCCGAGTCCCTCGGCGTTCGCATCGCGGACCCCGACGAGTTCGCCGCGATGGTCGCGGACTACCTCAACTGACCATGCCCGTCACCGGCCTTGCCCGTCGGGGGCGTGCCACGGCTCACGGCCGCGGCAGGCATCCCCGACCAGCCGGGGCCGCGGCATTCCGGCATTCCGGCATTCCGGCATTCCCGCGGGGGCTCGCCGTCAGTTCATCGGGTGGAACATTAGTGCCTATTCGCTGGATCGCCAGATTGATCCCACGCAGCCAGAGAAGCGCGAGGGGCAGGGCGATGGCGGCCACATACAGCGTGGGCCCGGCAAAGGTGATCTTGTTCGAAGCCGCGAGTAACGCCGAAGGGAAACCCATTCGGACGCCGCCGGATGGCGCGGGCGGTCGGACTGCGATGTCGTGGACATGGGTGCATGCCCGCATCAGAGGCATCAGAGGCATGGGGGGGCAGACGTCGCCTCGCCGGTCAAAGGACAGAGCATGCCTATATCCAGTTCCCTGTGTGCCCGCCCCCGCCGTGCCACGGCGGTCGTCGTCGCCGTGGTGCTCTGCTTGTCGCTGTTCACCGCGCCGAGCGTCAGCGGGGCCGACGGACCGTCCCCTTCGGTTCCCGCCCCACGGCTGGACTGGAAACCCTGTGTCCAGGGCCCTGACTTCGACTGTGCGACCGCGCGGGTACCGCTGGACTATCTCAACCCGGGACGTCGCTCCGTCAAGCTGGCGCTGGTCAGGCGGAAGGCGACCGTTCCCGGGCGGCGGGTCGGCACGCTGTTCTTCAATCCCGGCGGCCCCGGCGGGCCGGGGACGGTGCAGATGCCGCACGATTACCCGTTCCTCCCGCGGGAGATACGGGAGCGGTACGACATCGTCAGCTGGGATCCCCGCGGAGTCGGCCACAGCACCGCGGTGAACTGCTTCGCGAACGCCGCGGAGGCCAAGGCCTGGGCCTCGCGCACCCCGGACGGCTTCCCGGCGGACGCACAGCAGCGGGCGACCTGGATCGCCTCGTACAAGGATCTGAGCCGACGTTGTCAGGAGCGTGACCCCGAACTCCTGCGGCATGTGTCGACCGCCGACACGGCTCGCGACCTCGATCAGCTGCGCCGGGCGGTGGGCGAACCGCAACTCACGTACTTCGGGATCTCCTACGGCACGTTCCTGGGCGCCACCTACGCCAACCTCTTCCCGGGCAAGGTCCGCGCCATGGTCCTCGACAGCAACGTCGACCCACAGGCCTGGTCGAACCACGCCTCCGACCAGGAACCCGCGCTGCCTCTCCCCCTGCGCATGGGTGCGGACCTCGGCGCGGCGGCGACCCTGGACCAGTTCCTCACCCGGTGCGGATCCGCCGCCACGGCCGACTGCGCCTTCTCGGCGGGCAGCCCGAAAGCGACGCGGGACAAGTTCGACGAGCTGACGCGGCGCCTGCGGGAGCATCCGGTGAGCAAGTCGACCTATGGCCAGACGATCGGTGACGTGGTCGTCGGCCTCAACGTCGTCCACCCCGGCTGGAAGGACCTCGCCGGCCGGCTGCAGGACCTGTGGCGGGGCCGGGTCCCGAAGTCGCCCGCGCCGCTGCCCGCACCGCCCGTCCCGACTCCGTATCTGGGCGTCGAACAGGCGAGTGCCGTGCTCTGCTCGGACAGCCCCAATCCACGTGACCCCGGTGTCTACCACGCTCTGGAGGAGGCGGCCGCCCTCCGTGCCGGCGATGCCGGACGCTTCTGGACCTGGGCCGCGGAGCCGTGCGCCACCTGGCCGGCCCTGGCCTCGGACCGCTACCGCGGACCGTGGAACAAGCCGACGGCACACCCCGTCCTGGTGGTCGGCACCAGCTACGACCCCGCCACGCCCTACGCGGGCGCGCAGGCCATGGCCAAGGAACTGGCCGACGCGCGTCTCCTCACCAACCAGGGGTACGGGCACACCGCCCTGCTCAACCCCAGCAACTGCGTCAACGCGTACGAGAGCCGGTACCTCCTCGACGGCACCCTCCCGCCGGCCGGAGCGACGTGCCGGCCGGACGCCCTCCCCTTCCCCGCGCCCATGCCGCGGGGCGGCGTGGCCACCGGCGGCGGAGGAATCGCCGGCGTCGCCTCCTGAGACTCGACCGTGCCGGGAGTCCGCCAGGCTGCGGTCGGCGACGAGGGCCTACTGCTTCCCGGGGGACCGAAAGGCGACCTGTCGGCGGGCGGCCTCGTCGATCTCCTCGATGGTGAGGAGCGGGGTGGCCCGGGTCCGGAGGGCACCGCTGGCCTTGACCGCGAGGCTGATGGCGGCCATGGAGACCGGGTCGGGCAGGTCGATGATGATGACCGTGTCGTCCTCGCCGAAGGCGAAGTACATCGCCTCGACCGTGCCGCCCTGGTCGGTGACGACCTGCTCGACGGCGGCGCGGCGACCACTCGCGCCGTCCTTCAGCAGACCCTTGGTCCCCTCGGACGTGTAGGTGGCCTGAATGAGGAACTTCGGCATCGGGACGCTCCCTGCCCATCGCTTGTCCGGTGTCCAGAGTGGCCTTCCCGCTGCCACGCCCGCCGCCGCGCGTCGGGCGAGTGGATTCACTCGATCAGAAGCCGAAAAGGCCGAAGTGTTCAGTCCGGATAGAGCGCGGCGATGCGCGGCAGTTGGGCGGCGATCCGGCCGTGGTCCTCGAAGTCGAAGTTCCAGGCAGGGTCGAGAGCCGGGTAGTTGATGGTGAAGGAGTCGCCGGGCAGTTCGGTACCGGTCGCCGTTCTGTAGGCGTTCCAGGCGATGCCCAGGGTCTCTTCACATTCCAGCTCCAGGAGCTCGGCCGCTGCCGCACGGACCACGGGTAGTTCCGCCAGTTGGTCGGCATCCGCGACGACCCTTTCGAAGACCGTACGACCCTGGGTGATCAGCCAGCCGCGGAAGTAGTCGAAGCCGTCGTCGGAGCAGCCGCCGTTGACGAGGTAGGCCGCGGCCCAGAGGGGAGCCTGGTAGGAGGCCGCCATCAGGTCCCAGAGGATCTGCTGCGCGGCGAGGATCTGCTGGGGCTCGTGAGCCGCCAGCAGTGCGGCGGCCTGCTGGGCGATGCCCTCGGCATCGGTCGCGTCGGCTGCATCGGTTGCCTTGCTCGCATCCGTCGCTTCGGCGGCCCTGTCGCGAGCCTGTTCCATCAGGCTCCAGAACTGTTCCACGTCCATGGCGGCACAGCATGGCACCCGGGTCTGACATTCGGCCTTGCCGTACCTCGGACCGTGTCATCCGCCCGCGCCTCCCCCGGCGGCTTCCCGCGTCCGGGTTCTGGTGGTGCCCCGCAGCCACTCGCCCCGGCTGGGCAGGTCGGGGTTGAGGACCCGGGACGCGGTGCGTGTCCAGGGTGGGGTGTTGGCGAGGATGAAGCCGAGGCGGTCGGCGAAGCGGGGTTCGGGGACGGGGATTTCGACGCTGGGATGCCGGGTGTAGCCGTGGGTGACGGCGTGGGCGACGTAGTTGGTGACGGCGTCGGCGCGGTGGGTGCGTGGCCGGTGGCCGGGTGTGGCGAGGCGGCTGAGGATGCGCAGGACGGTGGGGATGCTGGTGTCGAAGCGGAACTGGTTCAGCGACGGGCAGATGCCGGTGACGGGGAAGGTCTCGGCGTCGGCGACCGTGTCGAGGCCGGTCTGGTCGAACCAGAACGCGGCCGCGTGGGCCTCGCCGCGGGCCAGGTGGTGCAGGGAGAGACAGTAGGCCGCGGAGGTGTGGGGTGCGCCGGCGGCGTACTGCCACCAGAAGCGGGCGCCGTCCTCGATGCCGGCGAGGTTGAGCGCGCAACCCAGCAGCCAGGCGCCTTGGGGTTCGGGGAGCTGGTCGGTGAGGAACTCCAGGGCGCCGGGGGTGAGGGTGGTGACGACGGCCTCGCACAGGATGCGCAGGTGCTGGGCGGCGGCGCCGTCGGCGGCGGGATCGTCGCCGACGGTGTCACCGGACGGCGTGGTGGGGGCGAGGGCGAGGTCGGGGTAGGCGCAGTCTTCGTAGCCGACGGTGTCGGCGGGGACGTCGGGGCTGGGGTGCAGCCGGGCGCGGGCGAGGAGGGCGTCGATGGCGGTCATGGCGGCTTGGGTTCACTCCCGGGGACTGTAGGGACGCAACAGGTCTTCGAGGGCGGCTCGGAGGTGGTGGTCGATCGCGTGGCAGATGGCCGGGCTCAGACCGAGGACCTGCGGGATCCGGTCGGGGTGCATGCCGCACAGGTAGCGCAGTACGGCGACGTCCATCTGGTCGTACGGGAGGCGGGCGATCGCGTCGAACAGGTCGACGAGTTCGGTGAGGACGACGAGGTGCCCCGGCTCGGTCTCGCGGACCTCGGTGGTGGAGAAGACGGCGGCGCGCAGGTCGGGGTGGCCGTCATGGTGACGGTCGGCGCGGGCCATGACACGGTCGCGCAGCAGCCGCCAGGCGTAGCGGCGGATGTCCTCGCTGGTGGCGGCCTCGCTCCAGCACAGCCACAGCAGGTCGAAGGTTTCCGCGACGACCCAGCGGGCGCGATGGTCGGTGAGCACGAACGCCTGCGCGTAGTCGGTGTAGGCGCGGGCCATGGTCTCGGTGAAGGCCTGGTGGGCGACGGGCGGGTGCTCGGGTTCGGCGGCGACCTGCCGTATGCAGTGCGCTATCCAGCCGGGCTCCTTCCGCGCTTCCCGGGCCGCCGCGGTCCACAGCCGGCGCATCGGTCCGGCCGGCAGCCCGAGCGCGCGGATCACGCTGAAGGTGATCTCCCAGGCGGGGTAGTAGCCGTTGCCGCGCAGGAGTTCGCTGATGCGGGTCTTGGAGTAGCCGGAGCGGTCGACGAGGTCGTTCAGGGTCAGGCCGCTGGCGAACAGGAAACCGCGCACCGGTTCCAGCCAGGCCCGGTGGGACGGGCCCGCGGTCCGGGAGATCGGGGCGGGCTTGCGGCCCCGCTTGCCGCCGGTATCCGCGGGGGGCGGTTGTTCCGCGTCGGGGGACCAGATCATCGGG
>NZ_JADDRL010000109.1 GCF_021538895.1 Streptomyces olivochromogenes
CGGGCCAGGGAGTGGGCGAGCCGGGCGAGGCCGGTGTCGATGTCCTCGCGGCGGCGTTCGATCAGGCCGTCGGTGTAGAGCACGAGGACGTCGCCCTCGCAAAAGGCCGTGACCGCCTGGTTCCGGGGAACGTGTTCCGGGCGGGCGGCCAGCGGCGGATCGGTGGCCTGGTCCAGGAACTCCACGGTCCCGTCCGTCCGGCGGAGGGCCGGTGGCGGGTGGCCGGCGCTGCTGTAGCTGATGGTGTGGGTGTCCCAGTCGATGAAGGCCGTGGCCACGGTGGTGTTCTCGGCGCCGTCGACGGTGCGGGCGTAGAGCCCGAGGACTTCCAGGGCGCCGGCGGGGCCCTCGGAGACGAGGCAGGCGGCGGTGAGGGCGCTGCGCAGTTGTCCCATGACGCCGGCGGCGGGCAGGCCGTGGCCGACGACGTCGCCGACGGCGACGGCGATGCGGTCGCCGGGCCGGTCGATGAGGTCGTACCAGTCACCGGCCACGTTCAGCGCTGCGGCGGCGGGCCGGTAACGCACGGCCGCCGGATGCCGGCCGACCGGACGGGGAGCGGGCAGCATGGCCTCTTGCAAGGTCAGCGCGACTTCACGGGCACGGATGAGTTCGGTGACGTCCTCCACGCGGTGCAACAGCAGCGCCACCTGACCGTCAGGGGCCAGGACGGGAACGTTGGTCAGGTTGAAATACCGCTCGTGCCATACCCCGGGCCGGTCCGGGTCCTCCGTGTCGAAGCGCTCCAGCGCGATGGTGTCGCGCTCACCGGTGTCCGCCACCCGGAGTAGTGACGCCATGATTTTGAGTACGAGGGGCTGCTCGTTCTCGGAGCGGTCTTCGAGCAGGAAATGACCGACCAATTGCTCGCGGCTGCGGCGCAGGATGCGCGTAAACGACGCGTTGACGTCCATGAAGACCAGCTTCGGGGTGAGCAGCGCCACCGCCCCGGGCAGGGCCTGGAACACCGCCGTGTAGTCGACCTCCGGCTCCGTCATGACTTTCCTGCCTAGCCGCCGCTGCGTCTCTTTTCACGATACGAGCGGGAGCCACCGCTCGCCCCATGGACAGCCCGGCCTGAACGGCGGTCCGGCGGCCGGGGCGGATGTTGTCACGTTTCGCGGCCCTCGGCTGTCAAGGGGGTAGATATGCGGAGCAATGAGGGAGATGGGTCATCTTGGACGTCTACGAGGCAGTCACGAGCCGACGGGCCGTGCGCGGGTTCATCGACCGGCCCGTCCCGAGGGAGGTGCTGGAGCGGGTGCTGTCCGCGGCGGCCTGGGCGCCGTCCGGGTCGAACCTCCAGCCCTGGCACGTCTACGTGCTGACCGGCCGACCGCTGGCCGAACTCAAGGAGCGCGCCGGCAAGCGCGTGATCGCGTGCGATACCTGGGACGAGCGGGAATACGAGATGTACCCGACCACACTGAAGTCCCCGTACCACGAGCGCCGATCCGCCTTCGGCGCGGAGCGCTACAGCGCACTCGGCATCGCGCGCGAGGACTGGGAGGCGCGTCAGAGGGCCGCTTCCGCGAACTGGGACTGCTTCGGCGCGCCCGCCGCGCTGTTCTGCTACATCGACCGTGACCTGGGCCGGCCCCAGTGGTCCGACGTGGGCATGTATCTGCAGACCGTGATGCTGCTGCTCCGCGCCGAAGGCCTGCACAGCTGCCCGCAGATGGCGTGGTCGGTCTATCGCAAGACCGTCGCGGAGGTCGTGGCACCCCCGGACGACCTCATCCTCTTCTGCGGCATGTCGATCGGATTCGAGGACACCGCGGCGCCCTACACCCGTACAGGCCGGGCACCGCTCGACGAGACGGTCACGTTCGTCGACGGGCAGTCGTGAATCCGGCGACCTCTCCCGTCGGTGGCTCCGGGTCGAGTTGGTGGAGCCACCGACGGGCCCGTCCGTCAGGGGGGATCAGTCCTCGTTGGCGTCGAGGACGCGGCCCTTGAGCTTGATCGGGTTGGCGGCGCCCACCTTGAGCTGACCGTCGGTGTAGCGGCCCGGTGCTGCGCCGTCGATGGCGGTGATCTGGGCCGCGTAGCCGAGGGCCTCCTGGTTGGTGGCCAGGTACGGGTTGTGGGTGAAGGTCATCGTGCGGCCCCCGTCGCCGAGGGTGCCCTGGGTGGTCTTCAGATTGCCCTTGGCCTGGAGCGTGTTGACGTCGTGGTAGGCC
Source organism: Streptomyces olivochromogenes (assembly GCF_021538895.1). Lineage (GTDB taxonomy): Bacteria > Actinomycetota > Actinomycetes > Streptomycetales > Streptomycetaceae > Streptomyces > Streptomyces olivochromogenes_A. The sequence goes on from NZ_JADDRL010000109.1 coordinate 2,184, forward strand.
CACGAGAGCCAGCTGGTGAACACGAAGCCCGTGGGCGCCTTCAGGCTGAACGTGACGTCGCCGGGGTTCACCGGGTCCGGCACGGTGCTGAGGATGCCGAAGCTGAGGTGAGCCGGAACGCCGCCGGGCGCGTCCTCGACGATGCCCTGCTGGAGGATGTACAGCTTGTTCTCGGAACCCGGTTCTACCGGGGACTGGGTCTGCGTGGCCATGGGTTTCCCTTCTGCGAATGGGTGTTTCCGCGTGGGCGGATCCGCCGGTGGCGGGCTTGGGGGTGGGCCTGCTCAGGCACCCTCGGGGCGGGAGGCGGCCGCCATGAGCTAGGCGGAGGGGGCCGCGTCGGCGGGCGCGTGGTCGGCCAGGAGCGGGCCGAGGACGGCGAGGGCACCCAGGACGACGTCCTCGTAGAGGTAGAAACCCGCCTGGAGCGGCGGCAGTTCGGCTTCGGTGCCCTGCGGATCGGCTTCCGGGCCGGTGGCGGTGGCGTATCCGGTGTCGTCGTCGGCCTCGGCCTGGGGAGCGGGCGTGCCGAGCAGATCCGTGAGGTCCAGTGCGGCGCCCAGGAAAGCGGTGCGGGCGGTGGTGGCCAACAGGCGCAGGGGGAGGTCGAGCGCGGCGGCGGTGCGCTGACCGGGGATCAGTTTCGTCGCGGCGGGTGCCTTTGCGGTGGCGGCGGCGAGCCACTGGACGGGCAGGGTGCAGGCGGAGACGATCCGCTCGGTGGACACCGGGGGCGGCGGGTCGCCGTCGACCATGAGGTCCTCCCACTCCATGAGGTCGAAGAGGAACTGGCCTCCCTTGTAGAAGGGCCAGGGCCGGACCGTGTCGAGGAGCAGACGGGCGCGTTCGGGGTCGCGGTGGCGCAGGGCCACGCCGTGTCGGGCCAGGGTGCACAGGCACTGACGCAGACAGCCGTTGACCTGGCCGAGGAAGGCGAAGGCGCGGAGGTCGGTCGGGGTCGGCGGGCCGGTGTCGACGGGGCCGGGCGGGGGCGGTGGGGTCGTGGTCACAGTGGCCTTGAGGTGACGTAGTGGGCGATCTGACGCAGGACGGCTTTGCCTTCGTTCTCGGGGATGATCCGGAGGTCCTCTTCGAAGCGGGCGATGCCTTCGGCGGCGAGCCGGTCGGCGAGGGCGGTGGCGTACTCGATGGAGCCGTGCCGGCGCATGGCGGCGAGGAGCTCCTCGGCGTGCTGCTGGGTCTTGTCGGTACGGCGCCTGCGCAGGACGTCGAAGAGACGGGGGCGCTCGTGGGTGTACGCGGTGCGGAAGAGGTGGATCAGCATCACCGTGCGCTTGCCTTCGAGCAGGTCGCCGAGGGGTTCCTTGCCGTAGAGGGCCTCCTCGCCGACCAGATTCAGGATGTCGTCCTGGATCTGGAAGGCGATGCCGATGAGGCGGAACGCCTCGTCGAACCGGCCCAGTACGCAAGGGTCGGTGACGCCGGCGCAGACCGCGCCGATGCGACACGGGCTCATGCACGTGTACCAGCCGGTCTTCTTGGTGCTCATGGTGAAGTAGGCGTCGTCGGCCTCGGGCACGAAGTCGTGGCGGATCCAGCCCAGTTCCATGGCCTGCCCCTCGATGGACTCCCGGCACATGTGCACGGCCTCGTGGATGAGGCCGAGGGTGCGGGCCAGGCCGAGCGTTTCGAGGTTGGACAGGACGGCGTCGACGGCGAGCAGGTTCAGTCCGTCGCCGACGTTCACGGCCAGGCCGAGGCCGTGTTCCTCGTGCATGGTGGGCAGGCCGCGCCGGTGGGTGGACTCGTCGGCGATGTCGTCGTGCACGAGGAAGCCGTTGTGGAACAGCTCCAGCGCGGCGGCGGCGCGTACGGCGTCGTCGGGGCGTCCCCCGAAGGCGGCGCAGGCCGCGATGGTCAGGGTGGGCCGCAGGCCCTTGCCCTGCCGGGCGGGGTAGGAGCGCATGAGGTCGTACAGCTCGGCGCGGGGTTCCCGGTCGGGCAGGAGCCGTTCGATCTCCTCGTTGGTGCGGGCCCGGCACCGGTGCATGGTCTCCAGCAGGTCCGCGTCGCGGACGGTGTCCTCCAGCGACCAGTCGGTGCTGGTGCGGCCGTCCCACAGCAGGCGCGGCGCCGTGACGGTGGTGTCGCCGATCAGCGGGACCGGTGCCGGCGCGTCCTCGGGGGAGCGCCGGGCGAGGAAGTCCAGCGCCGTCCAGTCGACCGGGTCGGCGGCCGGCTCGGCGGCGGGGACCGCGGTTCCCCACAGCTGGGGTGCCTGTTCGCGGTAGGTGCCCCAGAGTTCCTGCATGCTGCGCAGGCCGGCCGCGCGCTGGGACAGCAGCGTGAAGGCGCGCCACACGGCGAGGGTGTCGTCGCGGGAGCCGCGGACGTCGAGGCTTTCGGGCAGGACCTGGCCGATGGGCGCGCGCTGGAGGTCGAACAGCAGGTTCATGGCCCGGTCGTCGAAGGCGACCTCGACGTCCGGATCCGGGCAGCGGTCCTGGTCCACGGCGATACGGCTGTGCCGCGCGGTGAGCGTGGCATGACTGCCGTCGTTGAAGTGCAGGCCGAGCCGGATGCCGCGCAGCTGATCCGCCGCGGCGGCGAGGATCGCCGGCGCCCGGTCGGACAGGGCGGCGACGGTCTCGTCCAGCAGCCGGGCACCCGTGAACGCGGGCGGGGTCTCAGTCATGGGCACCTCCGGCGAACTCGACGATGCCGTTGGTGCGGAAGCCGATGCCGTGCCCGCCGACCCGGCCCTCCACGGTGCAGGGGCCGAGGGTCTCGTGCACGCTGAACGGGTGCAGGCTGGTCTCGGACGGGTTGGCGATCCGGCCCGACGTGTGCGAGCGGAAGTCGAGGACGAGACGGTCGTCGCCGAGCCGGGCCGTGATCAGCAGTCGGCCGGGCACCGCGGCCGTCGGCGGCGTGCCCAGCATGTCCGCCAGTGGCGGCACCACGGCCACCCGGTCGCGGTCCAGGCTGCCGCTGACCGCGACCCGCAGGTTGCGGCGGGGGAAGTGGCGGATCATGCGTCCTTCGCGCCACAGCATCACCGACCCGTTGGCCGCGTCCGCCGGGAACCTGGGCTGGATCAGGGTGAAGACGACCGCCGAGGGCGGGGCGGCGTCGGCGGGGCCGGAGGGGTCGTTGACGAATCCGAACACCCAGCCGCCGAGCGTGGGCCAGGACCACCGGCCGCGTACCCGCTCGTGGTAGCCCAGCAGGTCCGTCTCCGTGGCCGTGCCGTCGCCGTGCCACAGGGTTCCGGTGCCGAGGACACCGGGCTCGGACTGCCACCGCAGGTGCTCGTCCCCGCCGAACGGCGCGCACTGCGAGGTGCACGGCCTGCTGGTCCGGGTCAGCCGTAAGTCCGCCGCCGGCACCGCCGAGCGGGCCGCCACCCGGAACGCGCCGGGCTCGCCGTGCGGATGCGGTAACCGGAACGCCGACCAGGGCAGTTCGGGCTGCTCGGCGTTGAACTGTGTCGCGCTCCAGCCGTGCCCCTCCTCGTGGATGAGGAGGATGGCCATGTGCTGCCCCTCGGCGGCCGTGCCGGTGCCGCTTCGCCGTCCGGTGGCCGGGGCGCCCGGATCCGCGAAGACGCTTCCGCTGGAGGACCCCAGGACGGACAGGTTGGCGATCAGGGCCTGCCGGCCGCAGCGGGACAGGAACGCGTAGTGCAGCCACTTCCGGTCGAGCGGATGGGTGAGCGGAGTGCCCGGGAAGGGGCCCGGGGGACCGAGTCTTGGGAGGGGCGGGACGAACACGTTTCGAAAGCTAACTCATTGCATTGCCCTCATTACAACTTGTGATGATCGGGCGGGTGACGTGGGGGCAGAGAATCGTTTACTTGCATATTCGGGGTTTGAAAACGCAAAGAGCCGCCTGTGGCGGAACGTCCGTCACAGGCGGCCTCGGAGGACCGTGCCGGTTCGGCTAGTCCTCGTCGTCCTCCAGAACGCTCGCCTTCAAGCGCACTTCCGGCGCGCCCGCGACGACCGCCCGCCCGTCGGTGTACCGGCCCGGTTCGGCGTCCGGCAGGGCCCGGATGCCGAGCGTGTAGACCAGGGCCGCCGCCGGATGGTCCGGGGTGTTCAGGCGGGGCTCGTCCGTGACGGCCAGCTCCCTGCCGCCGTCCCGTACGGCCGCCGTCGCCGTCCCGCCGGGGAGCACCGTGCGGTCCGCGCGGTAGTACGCGCAGGTCGCCCGGCCGTCGAAGACGAAACCCGTCGGAGCCGTGAAGCGGTGCTCCACCCGTCCCGGGACCCAGGGGTCGGTGGACGAGACCCGTACATGGATCAACTCGCTCGCTCCGCGCGGGATTTCCACCCCGACCTCCTGGCGGACCAGGAGGTCGGGGTGTCCTTGCGGCACGGGGTGTCCTTGCGGCGCGCGTTCTCCTTCCGGTTCGGGTTCCGGCTTCTTCACCCGTTCCGGCTCTGGTTCCGGCTTCTTCTCGCCTCCGGGCTTCCTCTTGCCTCCCGGCTTCTTCTCGTTTCCCGGCTTGCCGGCCCCCCGGGAGGGAGCGGCGGTGAGCGGCAGGGCGGCGATCCGGTGGTGGAAGTTGTCCGCCACGAGCAGTCGCCCGGCCGGGTCCACCGCGAGACCGCACGGGTAGGCCAGCGACGTGGCGGCGGCCTCGGACACGGCGTCGGCCTCGACGGCCGCGTCCGTCGCCGGATCCGGCCCTGCCATGACCGTGGCGGCTCCATCGGCCAGCCGCCACACCCGGTGTCCGTTCAGGTCGGCGACGTGGACGGCCCCCTGGGCGTCGACAGCCACCGCGCACGGTGCGCTCCAGTCGACCTCCAGGGCGCCGCCGCTGCCGCCCGGCGGTCCCGCCAGTACCCGGAGCGTCCCGTCCCTGCGCAGCAGCAGCACCCGCCGGCCCGCCGGATCGGCGATGTACAGCTGTCCGGCGGCGTCGGTCGCCAGGCCGGCGGGCACGAACGCGTCTCCGGCGTCCGCCGTACCGGAGCCGGCCGTACCGGCGTCGGCGGATCGTCCGGATGCCGTGACGACCGTGCTGATGACGCCGTCGCCGTCGATCCTGCGCACTCGGGGGCTGCCCGCCTCGCCGATGTACAGCGCTCCCGTGCCGTCCACGGCCAGGGCGCAGGGGGCGTCCAGCCGAGCTCGGTCGGCGGGGCCGCCGTCACCGTCGCCGCCTCGGGTGCCGTCTCCCGCGACGGTGTCGACGACGCCTGAGGGGTCGATCCGGCGGACCCGGTGGTTCATCTCGTCGGCGAAGAACACCGCTCCGTCCGGGCCGACCGCGAGGGCGCTCGGGAAACCCAGCCGGGCGCGTACCGCGTCGGCGCCGTCCCCGGCGAAGCCGCGCAGCCCGTCCCCGGCGACCGTGGTCAGTACGCCGGAGCCGTCGATCCGCCGGATCCGGTGGTTGGCGTGATCGGCGATGAACACCGCCCCGCCCCCCACTGCCACGTCCGCGGGGAAGGCCAGCCGTGCTTCCGGTGCGGGCCCGTCGTCCCCGGAGAATCCGGCGGTGCCGTTCCCCGCCACGGTGACCGGCTCGCCGGGCCTGTCCGGGGAGGCCGCCCTACGCCGCCGGGACGCGGTCCTCGCCGTCACCCGGTCACCACCCGGCGCCGTCGCGGTCGGGCCTCGGCGGTGTCCGGTCGCTTCCGCTTCCCTGCCCGCTCCCCTGCCCTCGTCTCCCGCATGTCCGTCTCCTTCCGAGGCGTCGTTGGCCTCCCCCTGCATACCGGCCGGGTCGGCAGCGCGGGAGCAGCGCACCGCGCGCTCCACCCGCACGAGGGAGAAGTCAGGCGGCAGGAGCCGGGCCGGGCGTCGGCGGGCCCGAGGGGGCGAAGGGCGGGCAGTGGCGGCGCACTCGGAGGGCGCGGGGCCGCCGTACCCCGCATCCGTGTGCCCTCACGTGCTTCAGGTCCACTCGAACAAGTGACGCAGGATCGATCCCGCATTCGCAGATGGGGGAATCGCGGCATACATCCTGTGGGCCCGGGCCAACGATGGACGTGGATGACGGCCCGGTGCGCGCCGCAACGCCTGCGTGAGCGCCCCTTTTCGAGGCCGTGGGAGGCGGACCACAAGCCCAGGAGGACGCGGAGATGGCCACCGAGGTGCAGTCCAAGAAGGAAGCCTACAAACGCGGCGAGGACCAGGGGCGCGCCGACGCGCTCGCCGGGCGCCCGCACGCCGACCCGCCGCGCGACGGCAAGAGAGCTGAGAAGGACCAGTACGCGAACGGCTACGACTGGGGTTACGAGCAGGGCCGTGCGCAGAAGCTGGACCTCGTGGTGTGGCAGGAAGGCGGCGTCGAGGACGCCCCTGGTGGCCTCGGCACCATCATCAACATCTGTGTCCGCACGCCGAACTGGGACGAGACCGTCGACGCCGGCGAACGCGAGCACGTCTTCACCGCCCCCACCGGTTTCCGCTGGAACGGCATGGTGGGTGCCCAGTACAAGCGCATGGACCAGACCACCGGCGGCAACCTGCCCCCCGTCCAGGCCAAGGTCAGCGACGACGGGCGCACGCTGACCTTCACCTACCACGTACATCTGAACACGGGCAGTGAGGACAAGGACTGCATCGTCTACACCTGCGGCCTCGAAGCCGTGGACGGCGCCAGGCCCGGCCGTTTCACCGACGGCGTCGCACAGATCGGCACCGCGCCCCCGGTCAAGCTCAAGGCCGAGGTCATCGAGGACGAGGACTAGCGAGAAGCGAGAGCAGGAGCCAGACACCATGACCACCGTCGTCACTTCCGGCGTCTTCCCGTCCACCGATCCCGCCGCCTCGCCGATCAGCGGTCTGGGCACCGCGGATGTCCGGTGGGGCAGCAGCGGCTCCCAGAGCGGGTACCAGTTCCGCGGTTCGGCCGCGGACGTCGAGCTCGACGGCACCGAGTTCGTCATCGGTACCTTCGTGCACCGCAATCTGCCCACCAGCGTCAGCCCGTCGCAGTTCGACGTCCGGCTCACCATCGACGTCCTGTTCGAGGACGGCAGCAGCACCGACCTGACTTTCAGCTTCCACCACTTCGAGACGCCCAACAGCACCGGCAGCAGTCCCGTGGACGACGACCTGGTCGACCTGGAGACGTTCGTCCACCCCCAGCCCGTCACGATCGGCGGCAAGCAGTACCGGGCCGTCCTGAGCGGGTTCAAGCAGGGCGGCCAGATCGTCCGGCAGTTCCGCAGCCCCGAGGGCGGCGTCAACTTCGCCGAGGTCGTCTGCATGTTCACCGCCGAAGAACCGGACGTGATCATCTCCGACCTGCGTTACCTGGGCACGGGCCCGGGCCAGTCCGACGAGTACGTCGAGATCTTCAACCAGGGCGGTGCGCCGCAGGACCTGACCGGCTGGGTCGTGGAGTCCAAGCCCACCGGGCGCGACTTCCCCTTCCCCCCGGGGACGGTCATCCAGCCCGGCCAGCGCTACCGGATCTACACGAACGAGGCCCACCCGGAATTCGGCGGATTCTCCTTCGGCTCCTCCCAGCAGGTCTGGCGGGACACGGGCGGCATCGCCCGCCTGGTCGCGGCCGACGGTCACGTCCCGGACCAGTACCCCTACCTCGACCGGGGCTTCAACACGACCGGCACCCCGTAACCGGGCCTCGTCGGCCTTCGACGACCGGTGGGGCCGAAGCCGGCCGCACCGGTCGGGCCGCGTTCGGTGCAGGGTGTCCGGGGGGTGCTTCGGGCGGTAAGGCGTCGGCTTCGCCGCAGCGGTGCTATCAAGGGTGTATGGAGGTATTTTCCGGGCGCCCTCGGGGCCCGGAACGGCAGCCGCCCATCGGGCACTCGCGCCACCGCGCCTCCCTGCTGGATCCGCGCACCACGGCCGGTCAGGTGTTCCTGCTCCAGGTCGCCATCGTGGTCCTGCTGGTCGTGGCGGCGGTGGCGGCCGTGGTGCTGCAGGCGGCACATGGCGCGTTGGAGCTGGGGCGCCGCGAGTCGGTCGTCGCGGCCCAGGCGTTCGCGAGCGCCCCGGGCACGGCCGAGGCGATGCGGAGCCATGATCCGACGGCGGTGCTCCAGCCGCAGGCCGAGGAGGCGCGCAAACGCGCGGGCGTGGACTTCGTCGTCGCCCTGAACACGCAGGGGATTCGTTACACGTATCCCTATCCGGGGGAGATCGGGAAGAAGTTCGTCGGAAACTTCGCGCCCGCGCTGAAGGGCCAGACCGTCGTCGAGCAGGCCGGCGGGCCGCCGCTGCCCACGGGCAAGGGGACGGCCGTGCAGGCGGTGGTCCCGGTGAACGACGCGCACGGCAAGGTGGTCGGCCTGGTCTCCGCCGGAATCACGGTCAAGAACGTCTCGGCCCAGTGGATGCCGGAGCTGCCGATCATCCTGGGCAGCGGCGCCGCCGCGCTGGCGCTGGCCACGGCGGGAACGATAGGGGTGGCCCGGCGGCTGCGACGGCAGACGCACGGCCTGGGCCCGACGGAGCTGGCGCAGCAGTACGAGCACCACGACGCGGTCCTGCACGCGGTGCGGGAAGGCGTGCTGATCACCGACGACGACGGACGACTGCTGCTGGCCAACGACGAGGCGCGGCGGCTGCTCGGGCTGTCGGCGGACGCGCTGGGGCGCCCGGTGCGGGAGCTGGGACTGCCGGAGCAGATCACCGGCCCGCTGTCGTCGCCGGGGGTGGTCACCGACGAGGTGCATCTCGTGGGGGACCGGCTGCTGGCGGTGAACAAGCGGCCGACGTACCCGCAGGCCGACCGGGGAGGCAGTGTGGTGACCCTGCGGGACACCACGGAGCTGGAGGCGGTCTCGGGGCGGGCCGAGGTCGCGCGGGAACGGCTGAAGCTGCTGTACGAGGCCGGGGTGGGGATCGGCACGACGCTGGACGTGGGGCGTACGGCCCAGGAACTGGCCGACGTCGCGGCGCCGCAGTTCGCCGACCTGGTGACGGTGGACCTGCTCGACGCGGTGCTGCGGGGGTGGGAGCCGACGGCGGAGGGCTGGCGCCATCTGCGCCGGGCCGCGATCGGTGGCGAGCAGCGGATGATCCCGGTGTATCCGGTGGGCCAACTGATCACGTTCTCGCAGCGCACACCGCACATGCGGACCTTGCAGGAGCGCCGGGTCATGCTGGAGGAGGACCTGCGGCAGGCGCAGGGCTGGCGGGAACAGGATCCGGAGCGCGCCCGCAGGGCCCTGGAGTACGGGTTGCGCGCGCTGATGACCGTGCCGCTGTGGGCGCGGAACGTACCGCTGGGCGTGGCGAACTTCTACCGGACGGCGGACTCCCCGGCGTTCGAGCCGGAGGATCTCTCCTTCGCGGAGGAACTGGCCGCGCGGGCGGCCCTGGCCATCGACAATGCCCGGAGGTTCACCCGGGAGCACGCGATGGCGGTGACGCTGCAGCGCAGTCTGCTGCCGCGGGCCCAGCCGGAGCAGGACGCGCTGGAGGTGGCCTGGCGGTATCTGCCCGCTGAGGCGGGGGTGGGCGGGGACTGGTTCGACGTCATCCCGCTCCCGGGCGCGCGGGTGGCCCTGGTCATGGGTGACGTGGTCGGTCACGGGCTGCACGCGGCGGCGACGATGGGCAGGCTGCGCACCGCGGTGCACAACTTCTCCACCCTGGACCTCCCCGTGGACGAGGTGCTCGGCAACCTGGACGACCTCGTCGCCCGCATGGACAACGAGAAGAGCGCCGACGATGTCGCGGAGGGCCGCGAGGGGGAGGGGGTGACCGGGGCGACCTGTCTCTACGCGGTCTACGACCCGGTGGCGGGGGTCTGCACGATGGCCCGTGCGGGACATCCGGAACCCGTGTTGGTACGTCCGGACGGAACGGTCACCTGTCCCGGCGTGCCGGCCTCGACGCCGCTCGGTCTGGGCGGTTACCCCTTCGAGATCGCCGAGTTCTCCTTGCCGGAGGGCTCCCAACTGGTGCTGTACACCGACGGTCTGGTGGAGGACCGCAACCACGACATCGACGTCGGGATGGAGAAGCTGCGCCGGGCGCTGGACGGTTCCGGGCGCCGCACTCCGGAGGAGACGTGCCAGGCGGTGATCGACGTGCTGAAGCCGGAACACTCCTCCGACGACATCGCGCTGCTGGTGGCGCGCACTCGGCTGTTCCCGCCCTCGCGCGTTGCCGAGTGGGACGTGCCGTCGGACGCGGCGGTGGTTCCCTCGGTACGGGCGCGGTGCCGGGAGACGATGCGGGAGTGGGGACTGGAGGAGACCGGGTACGCCACGGAGCTGATCCTCAGCGAGCTGGTCACCAACGCGATCCGGTACGGCCTGCCGCCGGTCCGTGTGCGGCTGCTGTACGGACGCTGTCTGATCTGCGAGGTGGCGGACGGCAGCGGCACCTCGCCACGCCTGCGGCGGGCCGCCACCCTGGACGAGGGCGGGCGGGGACTGTTCCTGGTGGCGCAGTTCGCCCAGCGCTGGGGGACGCGGTACACGACGCGCGGCAAGGTCATCTGGGCGGAACAGGTTCTCCACGACGGCCCGTCCGCCGCCATGAGCCAGACACCGGTCGACTTCCTGCTCGACCAGTTCGACGATCTCGACGTGTGAGCCCGCGCGGAGCGCGGGGGCAGACCGGCACCTTTCGGTCCGGCCCTTTCTCTTCGTCCAGCCCGGGGCAATTCGGCACGCGAAAGGTTTCAGCCTTTCCCGGGGAGGGAGAATGGCTGGATTTTTGCGTTTGCGTCTTGGGTCGATTAACCGTGGCGTAATGGTTTGTAAAATGTGATCCGCGTCACATTGCCGTAAGTGATCTGCACGCTACTCTCACATTCACACCAAAGGGGTTGCACACTCCGCGCTGTCCCGGCGGTTGAATCGTGCCGAGTCCCGACCGGACTCGCTGTTTCGACGGGGGAATACGTCTTGCGGCGTTTGGAAATAGGCGAGAGCGCAAGGAACGTCGGCAACGAACGGAATCCGGATCTGGTCACCATCTGTGATCCGGCCAAGGCTTACGCCACGCTGTGTCAGGCACTTCTCGAACTTCCGCGCCAGGGCGGGGGCGGACTGGTCCGGCTGACCGGGCGCTTCGCCGTCGAGGCGCTCGGCCGCCCCGGCTCCGACCTGTCGCGGCTGGTACGGGACGAGGTCGTCCGCCGCGGTCACGAGCTTCGGCTGCTGGTCGGTCCGGCCGGCGCGGAGGAGCCCGTCGCTCGCACGCTCGTCGCCCGCCTCGTCGCCGAGGGGGCCCGGGTCCGCGTCTCCTCCGGCCCCCTGCCCAATCTGGGTATCTGCGGCAGCGAGCTCGCCGTCGTGTACGCGTTCCCGCGGGACGGGCAGCAGTCCCAGGCCGCTCTGGTGGCCCGGCACGAGGCCGTGACCGCGCTGGACCAGTACCAGCTGGTGCTGTGGGAGCACGCTTCCGAGCCGAAGCAGTTCTGTCACTCCGCCCGCCCGGCGGCGCTGGACGAGACCCAGGTGCAGGTCCTGAAGCTGCTCGGCTCCGGTATGAAGGACGACGCCGCCGCGCGCCAGATGAACGTGTCCGTTCGCACCTATCGCCGGCATGTCGCCGCCATATTGAAGTCCCTGCATGTCAACACCCGATTCGAGGCGGGACTGAAAGCGGCCGAACTGGGTCTCCTGAGCAAACGCCGCCCGTCCGCCCAGGAATCGGAACGCGACGGTGGCAGGTTGATGCCGAGTTTTCTCTAGAAGAACGCTTGCCGGGGTGTCATCCGGCTTCTAAGTTGTTCTGCCGGATCGCCGGTCAACAGTATCTTCGCGCCATTCTCCGGCGCGTATGGACGCGTCCTACGGCAGAAACGGATGACGGATGCCCATGACGAGTCTCTGCGTCGGAACCGGGGCGGCCGCGGGGGCGGTGACGGTCCGATGACGATTCCCGAGGCATTTCGGCGGCAGGCCGCGTCGCGCCCCGACGCGGTCGCCGTCGCCACGGCCCGCGAGTGGCTGACCTACGCCGAACTCGACGCCCGCTCCGACGCCCTGGCCCGTGAGCTGGCGGCGGCCGGGGTCCGTGCCGGTGACCGCGTCCTGGTGTGCCAGGAGCGGTCCGTCGGCCTCGTCGTGGGTCTGCTCGGGGTGCTGAAGGCGCGTGCGGCGTATCTGCCGGTGGACCTCGGCGAGGCCCCGGCGCGGCTGGCCGGAATCCTCGCCGACGCCGAGGTCCGGGTGGCCCTGTGCGACACCGCGGGAGCGGAGCTGCTGCGGGACCAGGACGTGCCGGTGCTGCACCACCTGGGGGACGCGACCGGCACCCCGGCCGCCCCCGAAGTCCCCGGCGACCCCGAGGACTTGGCCTGCATCATGTACACGTCCGGGTCGACCGGTCGGCCCAAGGGCGTGATGGTGCCGCACCGGGCCGTCCTGAACCTGGTGACCGAGCCCAACTACGTGACCCTGACCCCCGAGGACCGGGTGCTGCACCTCGCGCCGGTCGCCTTCGACGCGGCGACCTTCGAGATCTGGGGCGCCCTGCTCAACGGGGCCAGGCTGGAGCTGGCGCCCGCCTCCTCCATGGGCCCCGAGGAGCTCGACGTACTCCTGGACGACCGGCGGATCAGCGTGCTGTGGCTGACCGCGGCACTGTTCCACCGGCAGATCGACTTCTCTCCTCAGTCGCTGGGCGGGGCCCGGGTCGTCCTGGCCGGCGGAGACGTGCTGTCCGTGGACCACATCCGCAAACTCCGCGCGGCCGCACCGGAGTTGGAGATCGTCAACGGTTACGGCCCGACCGAGGCCACCACCTTCACCGCCTGCCACCGCATCGCGCCGCAGGAGGAGTTCACGCACTCGGTGCCGATCGGCACTCCCGTCCAGGGCGCGCTGGTGGAGCTGCGCGACGAGTCCGGCGCACCGGTGCCCGAGGGCGCCGAGGGCGAGTTGTGGATCGCCGGAGCCGGGGTCTCGCACGGCTACTGGCGCCGCCCCGAGCTGACGGCGGAGAGCTTCGTCGCCGACGCCGAGGGCCTGACCTGGTACCGCACCGGTGATCTCACGCGGCGGCGGGCCGACGGCGTGCTGGAGTTCCTGGGGCGTATCGACGGACAGTTCAAGCTGCGCGGACACCGGGTCGAACCCGGCGAGATCGAGAACCTCCTGACCACGTACCCCGAAGTCCGGCAGGCGGCCGTCGGGGTACGCGAGAACCTGGTCGGCGACCCGAAGCTGGTGGCCTGGGTGACCACGGCCGGCGATCTGGACCGGCGGGCGCTGCGCGCCGACCTGCGCGAGCGACTGCCCGAGTACATGATCCCGACCGTGTTCGCGATCGTCGACGAACTGCCCATCACCGCCAACGGCAAGGTCGACCGGCCCGCGCTGCCGACCCCCGACTGGCGGCGCAAGGACAACTATGTCTGAGCCGGGGCAGCCGTCCTAGTCGGTGTCGCGGACCAGGCGCGGCACCGAGCGGTGCTCGACCATGCCCCCTTGGGCCGGCCGGTCGACCCCGAGGTGAACAGCACGTACGCGAGGGCGCGGGAGTCCACGGGCACCGGCTCGGCCACCGGGTCGCGATCCGCCGTCGCCCGGCGCACGTCGTCCGCCGTCACCACGACCGACGCCTCGGCGTCGGCCGGCAACTGCCGCCGGTACACGGGCGGGTGGCCGGGGTCGACGGGCACGTGGGCCCCGCCCGCCCGCAGCACCGCGAGCACGGCCGTGACCAGCTCGTGGCCGCGCTCCAGCGGCACCGCGACCCGGGTCTGCGTGCCCACCCCCCGAGCCCGCAGCGGCCCGGCCGGCCGGGCCGACCGCGCGTCCAACTCGGCGTAGGTGCCGGAACAGGCGTGCCGGGACCCCGAAGTATCCCCAATTCGATTCCTCCCAGGTCCGGTTGGCAGATCGACGCCGTCGTGCCGTCCAGGGGCGCTCGACCGAAGACCGTACAGATCTCGATTCCCGCTCGGATGCCGCCGGGGCCGTGCTTGACCGGAACTTGCCATCATTCGCCGTCGCGTCTGGTGCGGCGCCGCGCGACCCCCTCAGGCTGCTGTCGGACCTGTTGCGGACTACAGCGACGGACTTCGGCGACCTAGAGAGGTAGCGCAAGTGCTGATAGTTGGTGTGAAGGCCTCGCACGACGGCGGTGTCGCCCTCATCGACGGGAACCGCCTCGTCTTCAGCGTCGAGGTGGAGAAGCTCGACAACAACGTGCGCTACTCGATGCTGCGGGACCTGGACCAGGTCGCCGAGATCCTGCGCTCCCAGGGTGTGGACGTGCGGGACGTCGACCAGTTCGTCGTCGACGGCTGGTGGCCGGAGAAGGGCGCGGACGTGCCCAGCGTGGCCACCACCCGGGGCGGCGAACGGTTCGTGCTGCCGGTGGCGCCGTACGTGGACGGCATCGACTCCCTCGACCCGCTGCACCGCTACGAGTTCACCGCGCACGACTTCAACTCCTCGGCGCGCGGCTACGCCAGCTACCACCACGTCAGCAACCACGCGCTGGGCTCGTACTGCACCAGCCCGTTCGCGCAGCGCGGCGAGGACTCGCTGGTCCTGGTCTGGGACGGCGGCATCTCGCCCCGGCTGTACCAGGTGAGCGCCCGGACCCGGGCGGTCAAGCCGGTGGCGCCGCTGTTCGCGACGACCGGCAACATCTTCGCGGACTTCTGCGCCTTCTTCGAACCCTTCCGGCACGACGACGTCGCCCCCGAGGCGCGCGAGCTGCACCACCTGGGCGTGGCCGGCAAGGCGATGGCCTACGCCGCCCTCGGCACCGTGGAGGAGTCGGCGTTCGCCACCTTCGACGAGCTCCTGGAGAGCCTGCCGGAGATCTCCACCTTCAACGCTGCGGAACTGGGCCAGAGGGTGACCGCGGAACGCGACCGGCTCTTCCCCGGGATGACCAACGCGGACATCATCGCCACCTTCCAGGAGTACCTGGGCCGACTGCTTCTCGCCCGGCTCTCCGACGTGGTCCGCAAGCGTTTCATGGGGCAGAAGCTCAATCTGTGCCTCGGCGGCGGCTGCGCGCTGAACATCAAGTGGAACAGCGTCATCCGCAACAGCGGGCTCTTCCGCGACGTCTGGGTGCCGCCGTTCCCCAACGACGCCGGCGCCGCGATCGGCACCGCCGCGTGCGAGCTGTACCGGCAGACCGACCACCTGGCGCTGGAGTGGAACGTCTACAGCGGCCCGCTGGTGACCGAGGGCGAGCTGCCCGCAGGCTGGACCGTCCGGGCGTGCGACGAGCGCGAGCTGGCCCAGCTGCTGCACACCGAGGGCGAGCCCGTGGTGGTCCTCTCCGGCCGCGCCGAGCTCGGCCCGCGCGCCCTGGGCAACCGCTCCATCCTGGCCCCGGCGGTGGACCCCGGCATGAAGAAGCGGCTCAACGAGGTCAAGAACCGCGCGGACTACCGCCCCGTGGCCCCGCTGTGCCTGACCGACCGGGCCGCGGACATCTTCGACCCGGGCACCCCGGACCGCTACATGCTCTTCGACCACAAGATGCGGCCCGGCTGGGCCGAGCGCGTCCCCGCCATCGTGCACCTGGACGACACCGCCCGGCTCCAGACCATCGACACCTCGGTGGACTGCGCGGCGGCCCGGATCCTCTTCGAGTACGACCGCATCAGCGGTATCCCCGTGCTGTGCAACACCAGCGCCAACCTCAACGGCAGCGGCTTCTTCCCCGACGTCGCCTCGGCCGCGCGCTGGGGTCACACCAAGTACGTGTGGTCCGAGGGACGCCTCTACACCAACCCCCAGCACTGAGCCCCACGGAGGTTACTGGCATGGCCAACCCCTTCGACGACGTGGACGGCCGCTTCCACGTCCTCGTCAACGCCGAGGAACAGCACTCGATCTGGCCCGCGTTCATCGACGTACCCGACGGCTGGGAGGTGCGCCTGCGCGACGCCGGGCACGCCGAGGCGCTCGCGTACGTCGAGGAGCACTGGACCGACATGCGCCCGGCCGGTCTCGTCACGGCGATGGAAGCCGATGCGCGCTCCGCTGCCTCCTGAAGCACGGCTGGAACTCGCGGCGCTGCACGCGTCGCTGAGTTCCCCCGTCAGCGAGTCGATGAACTTCCTCAACGAGGTGGCCCAGCGCTTCCCGGACGCGATCTCCTTCGCGGCGGGCCGCCCCTACGAGGGATTCTTCGACCTGGACCTGGTGCACGAGTACATCGAGACCTACCGCGCCCACGCGGGGCGGCGGCTCGGCGGCGACGAGACCGCGGTGCGCCGGGAGATCCTGCAGTACGGGCGGACCAAGGGCATCATCCACGAGCTGATCGCCGAGAACCTGCGGGTGGACGAGGGCATCACCGCCGACCCCGACGACGTGGTCGTCACCGTCGGCTGCCAGGAGGCCCTCTACCTGACCCTGCGGGCACTGCGCCGGGACGACCGCGACGTGCTGCTCGCCGTGGTGCCCAGCTATGTCGGGGTGCACGGCGCCGCCCAGCTCGCGGACATGCGGGTGCTGCCGGTGCGCGACTCGGCGGCCGGCATCGACCTGGCGGACCTGGCCGAGGCGGTCCGCCGGGCCAGGGCCGCCGGGCTGCGCCCGCGCGCCTGCTACCTGGTGCCCGACTTCGCCAACCCCAGCGGGGTGAGCCTCGACGCGGACATCCGCCGCGAACTGCTGCGGCTGTCCGAGGAGTTGGACATCCTCCTCCTTGAGGACAACCCGTACGGCCTGTTCAGCGACGGCTCCGGACCGCCCACCCTCAAGGCGCTGGACGAGAACAACCGGGTGGTCTACCTGGGCACCTACGCCAAGACCGGGGTGCCCGGGGCCCGGGTCGGCTTCGCCGTCGCCGGCCAGCGGGTGAGCATGCCCGGCGGGGTCACCCGGTCCCTGGCCGACCAGCTGGCCAAGCTCAAGAGCATGCTCACGGTGAACACGTCACCGATCGCCCAGGCCGTGATCGGCGGCAAGCTGCTCGCCCACGGCTGCAGCCTGCGCGCCGCCAACGCCCGGGAGACCGAGGTCTACCTGGGCAACCTGCGGCGGATGCGGGTGGGCCTGGCCGAGCGCTTCCCGGCCGGCGACGGCCCGGAAGTCACCTGGAACAGCCCCACCGGCGGCTTCTTCATGCTGCTCACCCTGCCCTTCCCGGCGGGCGACGACCTGCTCGAACTCAGCGCCCACAAGCACCGCGTGCTGTGGACGCCCCTGCACCACTTCTACGCCGAGACCCGGCCGCGTCACGAGATCAGGCTCTCCTACAGCCATCTCCTGCCCGCGGAGATCGACGAGGGCCTCGACCGGCTCGCGGGATTCGTCCGCGAGCGGGCCGCGCGCTGACCCGCCGCGCCCAGGCATCAACTCACCGAAAGGGGACCGTACTCAGCCATGGAAACCTTCACTCCGCGCTACCGGAGCAAGCCCAGGATGTGGGGTTGGACCTTCCGATGACGACCACGACCCTCGGCCTTCCGCACCCCGGCGTGCTCGCCGGCGCCCCGCCCATCGGCCTCGACTCCGTGGCGGCCGCCCGGATCACCGGCATCGGCACGGCCGTGCCGCCCACCTCGTACTCGCAGCGCGAGGTGCTGGACATCTTCGGCATCGAAGACCAGAGGATCCGATCGGTCTTCCTCAACAGCGCGATCGACCGCCGCTATCTCACGCTTCCCCCGGAGGGCCCCGACGGCACCCGGATCATGGAGGTCCAGGGCGAGCTGCTGGCCAAGCACAAGGCCCAGGGCATCGACATGGGCGTGCGCGCGGTGCAGGAGTGCCTGAAGAACGCCGGCCGCGACCTCGACGACATCGGCTACCTGTGCTGCGTCACCTCCACCGGCTTCCTCACGCCCGGCCTGAGCGCGCTGATCATCAAGGAGCTGGGCATCGACCCCGGCTGCAGCCGCCTGGACGTGGTCGGCATGGGCTGCAACGCCGGTCTGAACGCGCTCAACGCGGTCGCCGGCTGGGCCCGGGCGCATCCCGGCAAGCTCGCCGTGATGGTCTGCGACGAGTCCTGCTCGGCCGCCTACGTCTTCGACGGCACCATGCGCACCTCGGTGGTCAACAGCCTCTTCGGCGACGGCGCCGCCGCGATCGCCGTCGTCGCCGGTGACGACACCGTCCCCGGCCCGCGCCTGCTGAAGTTCGCCAGCCACATCATCACCGACGCCCTCGACGCCATGCGCTACGACTGGGATCCGGCGCAGGACCGCTTCAGCTTCTATCTGGACCCCCAGGTGCCCTACGTCGTCGGCGCGAACGCCGAGACCGTCATCGGCCGGCTGCTGGCCGGGACCGGGCTGCGGCGCACCGACATCGGCCACTGGCTGGTGCACTCGGGCGGCAAGAAGGTCATCGACTCCGTCATGGTCAACCTCGGCCTCACCCGGCACGACGTCCGGCACACCACCGGGGTGCTGCGGGACTACGGCAATCTCTCCAGCGGTTCCTTCCTCTTCTCCTACCAGCGGCTGCTCGACGAGGGCGTCGCCAACCCGGGGGAGTACTGCGTGCTGATGACCATGGGGCCGGGCTCGACCATCGAGACCGCCCTAGTCCGCTGGTGACCCCGCAACCGCCGTCCGACCCGAGGCGTCCGGACAGAGAGGCAGAACCCACCATGACCACCCCTTCCGCCGTCCCCGGCCAGATCGACCCGGCCCTGGTGCTGCGGATCGACGGCTCCCGCCCGCTGACCGCCGAGCTCGTGGCGGAACTGGACGCCCTGTGCGCCCGCGTGGAGGACACCGCCGAGCCCGGCGTCGCCGTCCTTCGACTCAGCGGCGCACCCGACCCGCAGTGGACCCAGGACCTGGCCGTTCCCCTGGTCAACAAGTGGGAACGGGCACTGCGCCGGCTGGAGCGCCTGGACATCGCCACCCTCGCCGTCGCCACCGGCGACTGCGGCGGTACGGCCCTGGAGGCCCTGCTGGCCGCCGACTACCGCATCGCCGGCCCCGGCCTGCGGATGCTGCTGCCGGCCGGCCCCGACGGGGCGTGGCCCGGCATGGCCCTGTACCGGCTGGCCAACCAGATCGGCGTGGGCGTCACCCGCCGGATCGTGCTGCGCGGCCTGCCCGTGCCGGCCCCGCGGGCGCTGGAGCTGCAGCTGGTCGACGAGGTCGCGGTGGACCCCGAGGCCGCGCTCGCCCAGGCGGCCGCGCAGATGGGCGCGGTCCCGGGCGGCGGCATGGCGATGCGCCGCCAGCTGATGCTGGACGCCACCACCACCTCCTTCGAGGACGCCCTGGGCAGCCACCTGGCCGCCTGCGACCGGGTGCTGCGCCGTGAGCCGGCCGGGGCCGCGTCGTGAGCGGGGGCGTCCCCGAGTCCGCCGTGCGGGCGGTGGCGGAGGCCGCCGCCCGCACGGAGCGGGTCGTGGCCGCGCTGCCGCGGCCCCCGGGCCGCGTACCGGAGCAGCGCGCGCGGGCCACGGCCGCCAAGAGCGAGGCGCGAGGCGCCCGCCTCGCGCTGCTGCGCGGCCACGCGCAGGCCGTGTACGACCGGCTCACCGACGGCCGCTCGGTCCATCTGCGGCTGCCCGAGCTGCTGTCCGTGGCCGCCGAGAACTTCCCCGGTCTGGTCCCCACGGCCGACCAGATGAAGGAGGAGCAGGCGCGGCCCCAGGCGTCGAAGGAGGGCCACGAGATCGACCAGGGCATCCTGCTCCGCGCCCTGCTGCGGGACCCGGTCGCCGGACCGCACCTGATGGACAGCATGCTGCGGCCCACCGACCGGGCCCTCAGACTGCTGCCGGAGTTCCGCCGCACCGGCGTGCTCCAGCTGGACTCGGTGCTCCTGGAACGGCGCGGCACCGCGGCCCATCTGACGATGTGCCGGGACGACTGCCTCAACGCCGAGGACAACCAGCAGGTCGACGACATGGAGACGGCCGTCGACCTCGCCCTGCTCGACCCGGGCGTCCATGTGTGCCTGCTGCGCGGCGGAGAGATGACCCACCCCCGCTACCGGGGGCGCCGGGTGTTCAGCGCCGGCATCAACCTGAAGAGCCTGCACGCCGGACAGATCTCCCTGGTGGACTTCCTGCTCCGCCGCGAGCTGGGCTACATCCACAAGATCGTGCGCGGGGTGCTGGTCGAGCACGAGGCGTCCTGGCAGTCGCCCACCATCGAGAAGCCCTGGGTCGCGGCGGTCGACACCTTCGCCATCGGCGGCGGCTGCCAGCTGCTGATGGTCTTCGACCGGGTGCTGGCCGCGGCCGACTCCTATCTCAGCCTGCCCGCCGCGCAGGAGGGCATCGTCCCCGGCGCGGGCAACTTCCGCCTCGGCCGGCTGGCCGGGGGCCGCATTTCCCGCCAGGTGGTGCTGTGGGGCCGGCGGATCCGGGCCACCGAGCCGGACGCCGGGCTGCTTCTCGACGAGGTCGTCGAACCGCAGGAGCTGGACGCGGCCGTGGACGTGGCCCTGGAACGCATGGACAGTCCCGCGGTGCTCACCAACCGGCGGATGCTCAACCTCGCCGAGGAGCCCCCGGAGGCCTTCCGCGCCTACATGGCCGAGTTCGCGCTCCAGCAGGCGCTGCGCCTGTACAGCGAGGACGTCATCGGCAAGGTCGGCCGCTTCGCCCGGGCGGACCGCGCCCGGTGAACCGTGTCGACTACCGCAAGTGGGGCCATGTGGCGTACGTGACGCTGAACCGGCCCGAGGTCCTCAACGCCATGGACCTGGCGATGCACGAGGAGCTGGCCGGGGTCTGGGACGACGTGGAGGCCGACGACGACGTGTGGCTGGCCGTGCTGACCGGCGCGGGCGAGCGCGCGTTCTCGGTGGGCCAGGACCTCAAGGAGCGGGCCCGGCTGAACGCACAGGGCGCGGCCCCCACCACGTTCGGCAGCCGGGGCCTGCCCGGCTGGCCCCGGCTGACCGAGCGGTTCGCGCTCTCCAAGCCGGTGCTGGCCCGGGTGCGCGGCTACGCCCTGGGCGGCGGCTTCGAACTGGCCCTGGCCTGCGACCTGGTCGTGGCCGCCGACGACGCGGTGTTCGCGCTGCCGGAGGCACAGCTGGGCCTGGTCCCGGGGGCCGGCGGCGCCTTCCGGCTGGCCCGGCAGCTGCCGCTGAAGACGGCGCTCGGCCATCTGCTCACCGGCCGCCGGATGACGGCGGCCCGGGCGCTGGAGCTGGGCCTGGTCAACGAGGTCGTCCCGGCGGCGGACCTGGACGCCTGTGTCGAGTCGTGGGTGCGGGACCTGGTGGCCGCCGCCCCGCTGTCGGTGCGGGCGATCAAGGAGTCCGTCATGCGGTCCGTCGACCTGCCGCTGGAGCAGGCCTTCGCCACTCGCTACGTCTGGGAGGAACGGCGGATGACCAGCGAGGACGCCGTCGAGGGCCCGCGCGCCTTCGCGGCGGGCCGCACACCCGAGTGGCAGGCCCGGTAGGGCCCGCCGCGGCTGCCACCCGACACGCTAGAAGGGCGAGATGAGCGACTCCCGTGACACGCTGACCCAGGCGGACCGGCCCGAGGTCCCGGCGGATCCGCCGCTGCGGCGCAACGTCGGCTTCCAGCTGCTCTGGCTGGGCTCGGTGCCGGCCTTCCTCGGCCGGGAGATCGCCGGCCTGGTCTATCCGCTGGTGGTGCTGGCGATCACCGGATCCCCGGGCTGGGCCGGGGCGTTCGGCAGCGTCCAGCTGTTCGCGATGCTGCTGTGCGGGATGCCTGCGGGCGCCCTGGCCGACCGCTACGACCAGCGCAAACTGCTGTTGCTGGTCGAGCTGATCCGGTCGGTGGCCACCACCGGTGTGGCGGTCGCCTACTTCGCCGACCGGCTGACGCTGGCCCACCTGATGCTGGTCGCCGTGGTGATCGGCGCGGTCCAGCCGGTCGGCGGCTCCTCCCGGATGCTGCTGATCCGTTCCCTGGTGCCGGGCCGGCAGCTCACCCAGGCGCTCACCCAGGAGGAGGTGCGCAGCGAGGCCGCCGCCATGGCGGGCCCGCCGCTGGGCGGCTTCCTGTACGGCGTCGCGCACGGCCTGCCCTTCGTGGTGGCCGCCGCGGGCTTCGGCGTCGCCGCCGCCTGCACCTTCTTCGTACGACCGCCCGCCCGCGCCGCCGACCGGGCGGCGGGCGGACCGCAGCGGCCGCCGCAGGACGAACTCCCGCTCCTGCGGCGGATGCTGACCGGGCTGCACGTGCTGTGGAGCAGCCCGCTGCTGCGCTCGGGCATGCTCTTCGCCGCCGCCATGAACGTCGTCGGCGCCCCGATCATCCTGGTCGTGGTCGTCCAGCTGCGTGACCAGGGCGTCTCCTCCGGGGTGCTGGGCCTGGCCACCATCGGCATGGGCGTGGGCGGTCTGGCCGGATCCCTGCTGGTCAAACCGCTGCACCAGAGGCTGGCCCCGGGCGTGCTGCTGCTGGCGGTCGGCGCCGTGGAGGCCGTACTGATCGCCCTGCTGGGGCTGGAGCACGGGCCCTGGTGGGTGGCGGGACTGCTCTTCCTGATGGGGCTCAACGGGCCGTCGGTGCGGGTGCTGGTGGACATCCTGATCTTCCGTCAGGTGCCGGACGAGCAGCGGGGGCGGGCCGTCGCGGCCTGTATGACGGTGTTCGGCGCCGGATCCTCGCTGGGCGTGTTCGCCGGCGGCCAGCTGCTGCAGTTCCTCTCTCCCACGGCGGTGGCCCTGGCGCTCGCCGCGTTCGAGGCCGCGGTCGTGCTCGTGGCCCTGACGAGCGGCCCGCTGCGGAAGGCCGTCTGGCCCGAGGACATGCCGGAATGAGGGGGCCTTGTCATGAAGGTGCCAGCCTTTCCGTTGGCCCTTGTCCCGTATTCGAGGCCCTTTCTAGTGTGCGGTCGGAACCGATGAGCCCAACTGGCGGGGAGAGGATGTTCCGTTGATTCCGCTTTCGTTCGCCCAGCGTCGGCTGTGGTTTCAATTCTGCCTGGAAGGGCCGAGCCGGACGTACAACGTTCCGACCGTTCGCCGGGTCCGCGGGACATTCGATCGGGAAGCCTTCACCCACGCCGTCGCCGATCTCGTGGAGCGGCACGAGATATTGCGCACCATGGTCCGGGAAGAGGACGGCGAGCCCGCCCAGTTCATCCTGCCCGTGGAGAAATCCCGGCCCGACGTCCCGTACCTCGTGCGCGACGGCATCGAAGGGGCCGACCTCGACGCGCTGCTCGCCGCCGCCTGCGACCACCACTTCGACCTCGCCGGGGAACCGCCGTTCCGGGCCGGGATCGTCCGCACCGGCCCCGACGAGCACCTGCTGATCCTGGTCCTCCACCACATCGCCTGCGACGGCTGGTCCATGGGCCCGCTGTGGGCCGACCTGTCCGCCGCCTACGCCGCCCGCCGCGACGGCCACGCTCCCCGGTGGGAGCCGCTGCCCGTGCAGTACGCCGACTACACCCTGTGGCAGCGGGACGTGCTCGGCGACCCCGACGACGCCGGCAGCGAGACCGCCCGGCAACTGGCCTTCTGGCGCGACGCCCTGGCCGACCTGCCGGACGAACTCGCGCTGCCCACCGACCGGCCCCGCCCGCCGCACGCCTCCTACCGCGGGGCCACGCTCCGGCTGTCCCTGCCGGCACCCCTGTGCGCCGACCTGCGCGCCCTCGCCCGGCGCAACCGCGCCACGCTCTTCATGGTGTTCCAGGCGGCGCTGGCCACCCTGTTCACCCGGCTGGGCTGCGGCACCGACATACCGCTCGGCACCGTCGTCAGCGGCCGGGACGACGAGGCCCTGGACGGGCTGATCGGCTGCTTCGTCAACACCCTGGTGCTGCGCAACGACACCTCCGACAACCCCGGCTTCGACGAACTGCTGCGCCGGGTGCGGCAGACGGACATGGCCGCCTACGACCACCAGGACCTCCCCTTCGACCAGCTGGTGGAAGCCCTCCAGCCGGTCCGCTCGCCCGCCCGGAACCCCTTCTTCGAGGTCTACTTCGCGTTTACCGAGGGCGGCGGCGGCCAGGGCCCCGTCCCGGACCGGCCGGACCTGGGCGAGCACGTGGCGCTTACCCCGGCCGAGGTCGCCAAGTTCGACCTGTCCTTCTACTTCGTCGAACCGACGGGCGGCGCCGGGATCGAACTGCTCCTGGAGTACCGCCCCGACCTCTTCGACCCCGGCACCGCCGAACGCCTCGGCAGGCGGCTGCTCAGGGTCCTGGAGCAGGTGGCGGCACATCCGGAGCGCGGCATCGACGCCGTCGACCTGATGGAGGCCGAGGAGCGGCGGCTGCTGCTCACCGACCGGAACGACACCGCGCGCGAGCTGCCGGACACCACCGTGGCCCGGCTGATCGAGGAGCAGGCCCGGCGCACCCCCGACCACCCGGCCGTGATCTGCGGCGACCGCGCCCTCGGCTACGCCGAACTGAACGCCCGCGCCAACCGGCTGGCCCACCGCCTGCGCGCGCACGGCGCCGGCCCGGAACGCTTCGTCGCCCTGGCGCTGGAACGCGGCCCCGACCTGATCGTGGCGATCCTCGCCGTCCTCAAGACCGGCGCCGCCTACCTGCCCCTGGACGCGCACTACCCGGCCGACCGCCTCGCCTTCACCCTCGCGGACGCCGACCCGGTGCTGCTGCTGGTGGACGAGGACACCCACCCCCGGGTGCCGGGCACCTGCCCCCGGCTCCGGCTGGACGAGGCCGCCCTCGCCGGGCAGCCCGACACCGACCCGGGCGAGCCGGCCGTGACCGGGGACGGCGCCGCCTACCTGATCTACACCTCCGGCTCCACCGGACGCCCCAAGGGCGTGCTGGTCTCCCAGGCCAACCTGCTGAACTTCCAGCTGTCCATGCGGGACCGGCTGGGCCTCGGCCCCGGGGACCGGTTCGCGGCGGTCACCACCGTCGCCTTCGACGCCTCCGTCCTGGAGCTGTACCCGCCGCTGCTGGCCGGCGCCACCCTGGTGCTGGTACCCAGGGAGACGGTGCGCGAGCCGGCGGAGCTGGCCGGGCTGCTGGCGGCCGAGGACATCACGGTGATGCAGGGCACCCCCAGTCTGTGGGAGATGCTGCTGTCCACCGCCCCCGACGCGGTGCGCGGCCGCCGGCTGCTGACCGGCGGCGAGGCCCTGCCCGACCGGCTGGCCGAGCGGATGACCGCGCTCGGCGCACAGGTCGTCAACTTCTACGGGCCGACCGAGACCACCGTCTACTCCACCTGCGCGGTCCTCCCGCCGGACGACCCCACCCCGGTGATCGGCGAACCCGTGGCCAACACCCGGGTGTACCTGCTGGACGACGCGCTGCGCCCGGTGCCGGTCGGCGCCGCCGGCGAGCTCTACATCGCCGGAGCCGGGGTGGCCCGCGGCTACTGGCGGCGGCCCGGCCTCAGCGCCGGCCGGTTCGTCGCCGACCCCTTCGGCGGGCCGGGGGAGCGGAT
The DNA here is from genome assembly GCF_021538895.1 of Streptomyces olivochromogenes. Classification (GTDB taxonomy): domain Bacteria; phylum Actinomycetota; class Actinomycetes; order Streptomycetales; family Streptomycetaceae; genus Streptomyces; species Streptomyces olivochromogenes_A. The sequence continues at coordinate 27,380 of NZ_JADDRL010000109.1, forward strand.
GTACCGGACGGGCGACCGGGCCCGCTGGTCCGCCGACGGCAGCCTGCACTACCTCGGCCGCACCGACCACCAGGTGAAGATCCGCGGCTTCCGCATCGAACCCGGCGAGATCGAGTCGGCACTGACCGCCCATCCCGCCGTACGCCAGGCCGTCGTGCTGGCCCGCGAACTGCCCGGCGCCGGACGCACCCTGGTCGGCTACGTCGTCCCGCACCCCGGGGCCACCGCCACACCGGCCGACCTGCGCGACCACCTGGCCGCCCGGCTGCCCGACCACATGGTCCCCTCCGCCCTGGTCCCGCTCGACGCCCTGCCGCTCACGGTCAACGGCAAGCTCGACCGCGCCGCCCTGCCCGCGCCGCGGCTCCCGGCCGCCGAACGGCGCGCCCCGGGCAACCCGCGCGAGGAGATCCTGTGCGAGCTGTTCGCCGAGGTGCTCGCGCTGCCCCGGGTCGGCGTGGACGACAGCTTCTTCGACCTCGGCGGCCACTCACTGCTCGCCACCCGCCTGGTCAACCGGATCCGCGCGGTCATGGGCGTCGGCCCGCAGGTCCGCACCCTCTTCGAGGCGCCCAGCGTGGCCCAGCTGGACCGGCGGCTGCGCGAGGACACCCAGGGCGACGGCCTGGGCGCGATCCTGCGCTACCGCGGCCACGGCGACCTGACCCCCGTCTTCCTGCTGCCGCCCGCGGGCGGCCTCGGCTGGGGCTACTCCGCGCTGCTGCGGCACATCCCGGAGGGCCACCCGGTGTACGCCCTCCAGGACCCCCGCCTCACCGAGGCCGGACCGGTCCGCCCGCTGGACGCCGGCGACCTGGCCGACGGCTATCTCCGGCAGATCCGCGAACTCCAGCCCGCCGGCCCCTACCTGCTGATCGGCTGGTCCTTCGGCGGCACCCTCGGGCAGCAGCTGACACGACTGCTGGAGAGCGCCGGCGAGCGGGTCGCCCTGCTGGTGATGCTGGACGCCGCCCCCGGCGCCGTGGACGGCCGGACCGGCGAGCCCAGCACCGAGGAGGTCGCCCACGTCGCCCTCGACGGCGTCGACCTGCCCGGCCGGCCGGACGGCGAGTTCCCCGGCCCCGAGGATCTCGCCAAGGCGCTGACCGCCGCCGAGAGCCCCCTCGCCAGCCTGCCCGGCGCCGCCGTCGAGCGACTGCTGCACATCGCCCGGGAGAACCTGCGCGCCCAGTCCCGCCATGTCCCCGAGCCGACCTCCTGTCCCGTCCTGATCTTCGACGCGACCGCCCCCGACCCACAGGCACAGCCCCTCTCCCGGGCCTGGCAGCCGTACCTGAGCGGCTCCACCGAGAGCAGCCAGGTGGAATTCGACCACGTGAACATCGTCAAGTCGGAATCGATGTCCCAGATCGGTCCGGTCATCGCCCGTGCGATTTCCGGCGTGCACAACGCAGCAATGTCGTCGCGCTGACCCGCATTCAGATCGCCATTTCCAAAAGACTGGCAGGTATACAGCTATGCCCGGAATCGAAGCCACGGTGTGCCGGTTGTTCGGGGAGATCCTGGGCGTGGACGGGATCGAGGGCGACGACAGCTTCTTCGACTTCGGTGGGCATTCCCTGCTCGCCACCCGGCTGGTGAACCGCATCCGCACCGAACTCGGCGTCGAACTCCCGGCCCGGGCGGTCTTCGAGGAACCCACCCCGGCCCGGCTGGCGGCCCGGATCGGCGCGGCGGCCGAGCAGGCCGCACCGGCACGCGGAGCGGTGGTGGCGGTGCGGCCCCGCCCCGCCGTGCTCCCGCTGTCCGCCGCCCAGCGCCGGCTGTGGTTCCTGCACCGGCTGCACGGCCCCAGCGCCACCTACAACGTCCCGGTGGTCACCCGCGTCAGCGGCCCGCTGGACCGCGCCGCGCTCGCCGCCGCGCTGGACGACGTCCTCGTCCGCCACGAGTCGCTGCGCACCCGCTTCGCCGAGGTGGACGGGGAGCCGGCACAGCGGATCGCCGACGCCGGGCGGACGGGACTGGAACTCGTGACCCGCTCGGTCGCCACCGGGGAGACGGAGGCGGCGATCGCGGCAGCCTGCGCCCACCCCTTCGACCTGGAGCGGGACCTGCCCCTGTACGCGGAGCTCCTGCGGACCGGCGAAGCGGAGGACGCCGAGCACATTCTGGTCCTGGTCGTCCACCACATCGCCACCGACGGCTGGTCCATGGCCCCGCTGACCGCCGACCTGTCCGCCGCGTACGCGGCCCGGGCGCGCGGCACCGCCCCCGAGTTCGCGCCGCTGCCCGTGCAGTACGCGGACTACGCGCTGTGGCAGCGCGGCCTGCTCGCCGCCGCCGACGAGCCAGACAGCACCGTCGCCAGCCAACTGGCCTACTGGCGCGAGGCGTTGGCCGACCTGCCCGAGGAACTGGCGCTGCCCACCGACCGCCCGCGGCCCGCGTTCGCCTCCTACCGGGGCGGCGCCGTCACCCGGTCCCTGCGCCCGGACGTCGTCGAGGGCCTCCAGGACCTGGCCGTACGGCACAACGCCACCGGGTTCATGGTCGCCCAGGCCGCCCTCGCCGCCCTGCTCACCCGGCACGGCGCCGGCACCGACATCCCCCTCGGTACGGTCGTCTCCGGCCGCGACGACGAGGCGCTCAGCGACCTGGTGGGCTTCTTCGTCAACGCCCTGGTGCTGCGCACCGACACCGGCGGCGACCCCACCTTCGCCGACCTCCTCGACCGGGTCCGCGACGCCGACCTCACCGCGACGGAGCACCAGGAACTCCCCTTCGACCTGCTGATCGAGGACCTTCAGCCGGCCCGTTCGCTGGCCCGCAACCCGCTCTACCAGATCGCCTTCGGCGTGGAGGAGGAGTTCACCCCGGTCCGCCTCGAAGGAGCGCACACCGAACTCCTGCCGGCGCCCGTCACCACCTCCGAGTTCGACCTGCTGGTGGTCCTCAAGGAGCGCGGCGACGGCTACGACCTCCGGCTGACCTACGCCGCCGACCTCTTCGACCAGGACACCGTGCAGACCCTGGCCGACCGCCTGGCCCGCCTGCTCACCCACGTCGCCGCCGCACCGGAGACCCGGCTGAGCGCCCTGGAACTGATGTCGGCCGCCGAACGCGGCCGCATCCTGCACACCTGGAACGACACCGCCGAGGTGCCGCCGCGCACCTGGCCCGAGCTCTTCGAGGGCTGGGTCGAGACCGAGTCCGACACCCCCGCCCTGGTGGACGGGCCGGACCGGCTGACGTACCGCGAACTCGACGAGCGGGCCAACCGGCTGGCCCGCCACCTCATCGGCCACGGCGTCGGCCCCGAGGTCCCGGTCGCTGTCTGCATGGACCGCGGCATCGACCTGGTGGTCGCCCTGCTGGCCGTCCTCAAGGCCGGCGGCGCCTACGTCCCCGTCGACCCCGCCTACCCCCTGGCCCGCCGCGCGTTCATGCTCCAGGACACCCGGCCCGCCGTGGTCCTGGTCGACGACCCCGCCCGCACGGACGGCCTCGACCACGAGCCCACCGTGCTCGGCACGCTCGACCTGAGCGGCCTGTCCGCCGCCCCGGTCACCGACGCCGAACGCCTCGCCCCGCTGCGCGTCGAGAACACCTGCTACGTCATCCACACCTCCGGCTCGACGGGCCGCCCCAAGGGCGTCTCGGTCCCGCACACCGGCATCACCCGCATGGTCCGCCGCCACCACGACTACGTTTCCGGCCCCGGCAACCGGGTGCTCCAGCAGGCCTCGATCGGCTTCGACGGCTCCGTCTGGGAGATCGCGATGGCCCTGCTCACCGGCGGCACCCTGGTCGTCGGCGACGCGGAACGCCTGCTCGCGGCCGGCCCCGACGCCGAACTCACCGCCGGGATCACCCACGTCACGGTGACCCCCTCGCTGCTCAGCGCGCTGCCCGCGGACACCCTGCCCTCCGGCGCGGTCATCATCACCGCGAGCGAGGCGTGCCCGGACGCCCTGGTCGAGACCTGGACCGCCCGCCACACCCTGGTCAACTCCTACGGCCCGACCGAGACGACGGTGTGCGCGACGGGCACCTTCCTGCGCCCCGGCGAACCGGTCACCATCGGCGGCCCCGTCGCCGCGACCGAGGTCTACGTCCTGGACGAGGCC
>NZ_JADDRL010000011.1 GCF_021538895.1 Streptomyces olivochromogenes
AGGAGACGGCGACACGGTTCGGGTCCTCGGGGGTGCGCCGCACGGTGACCGGGACGTCGACGGCCGGGGTCGCGGTCAGCCACCGGTCGAACCGGGCGCCGTGCACGGCGATGGCGCGCGTGCCGGGGACGGCTTGTTCGGCCGCGTCCGTCATGTGCCGCACGATCGTGGTCGCCGGGACCACCGGCCAGCGGTCGGCCACGTCCGGCCAGCCGGGGCGCTGGGGGAAGAAGCAGTGGTCGAGGAGGTGGGGCATGGTGTCCGGGGAGACCTGGACGGTGGTGTGCCAGGTGTCGGGGGCGGCCGGGGCCGCCGGGGCGGTACGGGGGCCCTCGTGGCCGGGCGGTGCCGGGGGCGCGGGCGGAGCGGTGGCGGACGGCACGGGGGCGACGGGTGGCGTGGGAGCGGCGGGTGGCGTGGCAGTGGCCGTAGCCGTGGCAGTGGCCGTAGCCGTGGCAGTGGCCGTTGCCGTGGGAGCGACGGTCGCCGCACGGGCGGCGCTGTCGGTCCGGTGACGTCGGTTCCCGGCGCTGATCACTGCCGCCGCCGTGTCCGCCGTGTCCCGCAGCAGGGCGCTCAGTTCGGCGGCAAGCGGATGGCGGCCGGCGAGGGCGCTCAGGGCGTCGTGCCCGGGGGCGAGGGCGGAGACGGGGACGGCCGGGACGGACTCGGGTGCACCGATCCGGACGCCGCTCGCCGCCCCCGGGGCCCCGGCGCGCAGCTCCGCCCGGAGCCCGTCGAGGACGCGGCCGTCGAGGGACACGAGCGCGCCACCCAGGTCCAGCCGGACGGGCAAACGCCCCGCCGCCCGGCGAACGCCTTCCCGGGCCGACGCCTCGCCGTCGCCGGTGCGTGGCAGCGCGGGCGCCACCCGGGCGCCCGCCGTCCACAACGCCGTGGCCACGCACCGGAGTTGGGCCAGGCCGGAGCGGTGGGGCGAGTTCGCGGCGACGGACAGGTGGTCGCGGTCGCCGAGGGTGTCGTCGACGAGGGAGGTGAGCCGGCCCGGGCCCGTCTGGACGAAGGTGCGGTGGCCGGCCGCGTACAGGGACTCGACGAGGGTCCGGAAGCGGACGGGTTCCAGCAGGTGCCGGACGAACAGTTCGCGGACCGCGGCCTCGCCCTCGGGAAACGGTGCCGCCGTCGTCCCCGACCAGACGGGCACGGTCGGCCGGTGCAGGCGGAACCGGGCGGCGGCCTCCTTGATGGGCGTCAGGTACGGCGCCAGCATCGGGGTGTGGAACCCGGACCGGAAGGGCAGCACCTGGCACACCACGCCCTGGGCCCTGAAGGCCCGGACGAAGGCGTCCACGGCCCCGTCCGGACCGCACACCATGGACTGGTTGGGCGCGTTGTCGTGGGACAGCACGATCCCGGTGCCCGCCCAGCCGTCGGCCAGGGCGGCGAGGACGCGCTCGGCCGAGGCCCCGACCGCGCCGAAGGTCAGGCCGGGCACGCTCACCGCGTCGGGGTCGAAATCCACCATGAAGGCGTCGACCTGCTCGGCCGAGTACAGCCCTGCCGCCGCCATGGCCGTCCACTCGCCGACGCTGTGCCCGGCCACCGCGTCCGGCACCGCGCCCATGCGGCGCAGCGCGGTGTCGAGGAGCCGCCCCACGCCGATCACGCCGAAGCCGTGCCGGGCGACGTCACCGACGCGCACCTCCGCGCCGTCGCCGGTGGGTCCGGCCAGGCCGAAGTGGGCGGCGATGTCGTCGACGCGGGGCGTGAACTCGCCCTCCAGGCCCGGGAAGAGGAAGGCGAGCCGCCCGGCTCCCGTGCCGAGGAGGGGTCCGGGCCGGAACCACACGTCGTTGCGGCCCTGCCAGGCGCGGCCCCTGGCGACCGCCCGCCGGGCCAGCGCGAGCCGCTTGGCGGTCGGGTCGACGATGCCCAGCCGGGCCGGGCCGGCCTGCGGGTGCGTACGGTCGGTGTCCAGACCGCGGGCCAGGACGGCGGTGTCGTCCGCGTCCAGCAGGGCGGCGAGCCGGCCCGGGCTGTCGGCGGCGAGCAGCAGGACGCGCTCGGGCTCGGCGACCACCGCCGTGGGACGCGGCACCCGGTCCACGGCGGAGGGTCCGCCCGCACCGGGTGCCTCCTCCAGCACCACGTGCGCGTTGATCCCGCCGAACCCGAACGCGTTCACCGCCGCCCGCCGCACCGGCCGCTCCGCGCCGGTCTCCCAGGCAACGGCCTTCTCCAGCACCCGGAACCGGGTGTTCGCGAGGGCCGGATGCGGATCGTCGCAGTGGAGTGTGGGCAGGAGGGTGCGGTGGTGGACCGCGAGGGCGGCCTTGATCAGGCCCGCCACCCCGGCGGCCGGCATGGTGTGGCCGATCATCGACTTCACCGAGCCGATCACGGCCCGCTCCTCGCCGTGGGCGTCGCCGGGCCCGAACACCTCGGTGAGTGTGGCGAGTTCGGCCGCGTCGCCGGCCGGGGTCGCGGTGCCGTGCGCCTCCAGGAGGCCGACGGAGCCCGCGGCGGCGGGGTCGAGTCCGGCGGCTTCCCAGGCCTGACGGACGGCATGTGTCTGGCCGCCCGGGTCGGGGGTGACGAGTCCGGCCGTCCGGCCGTCGCTGGCCACGCCGGTGCCCCGGATCACGGCGTAGACGCGGTCGCCGTCGCGTTCGGCGTCCGCGAGGCGTTTCAGTACGACGATGCCGGTGCCCTCGCCGATGAGGATGCCGTCGGCGTCGCGGTGGAAGGGGCGGATGCGTTCGCTCGGGGAGAGCGCGCGCAGTTGGGAGAAGACGCTCCACAGGGTGATGTCGTGGCAGTGGTGCACTCCCCCGGCCAGCATCAGATCGCAGCGCCCCGAGACGAGTTCCCGCACCGCTTGGTCGACGGCGACGAGCGAGGAGGCGCACGCGGCGTCCACGGTGTACGCGGGGCCGCGCAGGTCGAGCCGGTTGGCGATCCGGGAGGCCGCGAGGTTGGGGACCAGGCCGATGGCGGACTCGGGGCTCGCCGGGCCCAGGCGTTCGGTGAACGCCTCCCGGACTCGGGCGAGTTGACCGGGGTCCAGGTCGGGCAGCAGCTCGCCCAGGGTGCGCACGAGCTGGCCCGCCGTACGCACCCGCTGGTCGAGCCGGACCAGGCCGGGGGTGAGGTAGCCGCCCCGGCCCAGGACGACGCCGACGCGGTGCCGGTCGGGCAGCCGCTCCCCGGCGCCCGCGTCGGCGAGGGCGGCCGCGGCCACGTTCAGCGCGATGAGCTGGTCGGGCTCGGTGCCGGGCACCGAGGTCGGCATGATGCCGTACCGGGTGACCTCCACCTCGGCGAGGTCGTCCACGAATCCGCCGCGCCGGCAGTAGACCCGGTCGGCGACGGCGGGCCCGGTGGCCGAACCGGGGCGGTAGTAGTCGGCGTCCCAGCGGCCCGCGGGGACCTCTTTGATCGCGTCCACGCCGTCCCGCAGGTTGCGCCAGTAGGCGTCGAGGTCCGCGGCACCGGGCAGCAGCGCCGCCATGCCCACGATGGCGACGGGCGTCTGTGGGGTGGTCATGTCACCAGCTCGAGGAGGTGTGGACGACGGCACGGACCGCCGCGTCGCCCCAGGCGAGTTCGCGCAGCAGGGCCGCGGTGCCCTCCTCGGGGTCGATCAGCCGGATGCCGCGCCGGGCGTACTCCCGGCCCAGCTCCGGGCTGACCATCCCGGTGTGCCCGCCGGTGGGCGCCCATGGCCCCCAGTGCACGGTCAGCGCCCGGTTGCCGGTGCGGGCGGCCCAGGCGGCACCGAGGCTCTGCAGGGCGTCGTTGGCGGCGGCGTAGTCGGCCTGGCCGCGGTTGCCGAGCACGGCGGAGAGACTGCCGAACAGGACGGTGAAGGCGGGCCCGGTGGGCAGTTCCTCCAGCGCCGCGAGCAGCGTCGCGGCGCCGCCGGTCTTCGTGCCGTACACCCGCTGGAAGGACGCGTCGGACTTCTCGGCGATCAGCCGGTCCTCGATCACCCCGGCCGCGAACACGACCCCGTCGAGCCTGCCGTGCTCGGCGTGGATCTCCTTGACCGCCTGGAGCGCGGCGTCCTGCTCGCGGAAGTCCACGGAACGGTAGCGGACCTGGCTGCCCAGCGCGGTGAGCTGTGCGAGGGTCTCGCCGATCTCCCGCTGGGCGAGGATCAGTTCGGCGGTCCGGTTGACCTCGGCGGGGGTGAGCGAGCCACGGGCGGCGACGGCCGCGCGCAGCTGGGCCGGGGTGCGGGCCGCCGCCGTGTCCGGGGCCTCGGGGCCGGTGGGTGCGGGTGTCCTGCCCAGCAGTTCGACACGGCAGCGGCAGGCCGTGGCGAGCGACGCGGCGACCTTGGCGGTGATCCCGCGGGCCCCGCCCACCAGCAGCACGACGGAGTCCCGGTCGAGGCCGAGCGCGGCGGCCTCGGCGGCGCCGTCGGCGGCCGGTCCCGCACCGGTGCTGCCCAGCGGGCCGAGGGGTGCCTCGACCAGCTCGAAGCCGTGGCGTCCTGCGGCGGTGCGCCGTACGACGGGGGCCGGCTCCGGTGCGAGCAGTTCGGCGAGCAGGGCGTCCGCCACGGCGGCCGGGCCGGTGTCGTCGAGGACCACGGTCCGGGCGACCGTCCGCGGGTACTCCCGTGCGACGGTGCGGAACAGGCCGTCCAGGCCCGCCGACCGCGGCGCGTCGGCGTCACCGTCCGCGGGGCGCGCGGCCAGCAGCCAGCGCGGGGCGCGGGCCAACGCGGCCCGGAACACCGGGAAGGCGTCCGGCAGCACCGGCGACTCGGCGCCCGGGAGCGCGCCCAGGTACAGCACGCCGTCGACCACGCCGTCCGCCTCGCTGAGCAGGTGCCCGGCGTCGAGGGTCACCACGTCGGCGCCGTACGGGGCGAGCCGCTCCACGATCCGCGGCGCGGCGCCCGCGCCGTCACCGAGGACGACGAACCGCCGACCGGACAGAACGGGGGCGGGATCCGCCGGGTCTTCGTCCGCCCGGTCGAGGAGCACCGGGCGGAGCTCGAAGCGCTTCGGCGCGACGCCTCTGAGTTCGGCCTCGTTCGCATCCTCGTTCACATTCCCGTTCTCGCCCACGGAAGCGGCCACGTCGGGCCGTGCGGGCGTCGGCTCCCCGGCCGCCGGTCCGATCCGCGCCGCCAGCCAGGCCGTGACCGCGGCCGCCGTGCGCGCCTTGGCGAGTTCCTCCACCTCGGCGTCGTCCAGGGCCGTCACGTCCGCCCCGGCGCCGATCCCGAGGCGCTTGGCGAGTTCGCCCGCTATCTCGGCCCGCTTGATCGAGTCGATGCTCAGGTCCGCCTCCAGGTCGAGGTCGGGCTCGATCATGTCGACGGGGTAGCCGGTGCGTTGGCTGATGATCTCCAGGACGACGCGCGCCACGTCCGTCCCCGCGCCGCCGTCGGCGGCCGACGGGATGACCTCGGGGACCGCTTGCGGGATCGCTTCCGGGTCGGCATTCGGGGCCGCGACGAGTGCGGCGGACAGGATCCGGGGCTCCGGCAGAACGCCGGGGACCGGGGGTGCCGGGAGCGGCGCGGCACCCGGAACCGCCCCGAGGTAGGTGAGCAGCACATCACGCTGGGCGGCGACCATCTCCCGGCCGGTGCGCAGGAATTCGGAGATCAACGCGTCCTGACCGGCCGGGACGCCGTACGGGTGGTTCGTCGTCACAGTCGTCTCCACGACTCGTCGGGCCGGTGCGAGGGCACCGGGAAGGAGTTCGCCGGCGGCGGTGCGGACCAGATGTCCGTCGACCGTCCAGCCGGGCCGCTTCGGCGCCGGGGTGCGGACCGCGTCGACGGCGTCGCGGCCGCGCAGGAGCCATGCGGCGCGCACGGGGCTTCCGGCCACGGCCAGTTGGGCGAGCGCGTCGAGCCAGCCGTGCAGTCCGCCGTCGGGGCGGGGCTCGCAGGCGACGGCGCGGTGCGGGCGGTCGCCGAGGATCCGGCCGACCAGCCGGGTCAGGACCGTGCCGGGTCCGGCCTCGACGAAGGTCCGGGCCCCGGCCTCGTACATCGCCTCGATCTGCGCGACGAAGGCGACCGGGGCACCGATCTGGGCGGCCAGTTCGGCGCGCACGGCGTCCGCGTCCGACCCGTACGGAGCGGCCGTACGGTTGGCGAAGACCGGGAACTCGGGCGGCCGTACGGTCCTGTCCCGGAGGACCTCGGCGAACCGCTCCCCGGCACCGGCCACCACGGGGCTGTGGAAGGCGCAGGCCACGGGGACGCGCCGGACGCCGAACCCGGCCTCGCGCAACAGCCGTACGGTGGTGGTGACGTCGTCCGTCGGGCCGGAGATCACCGTCTGCTCGGGCGAGTTGCGGTTGGCGACGACGACGGAGGCGGGGGCTGAGGTGGTGCGCAGGGCGTCCGCCACGTCCTCGGCGCCGGCGGAGACCGCGGCCATGGTGCCGGGTTCGTCGCCCGCGGCCGCCAGGATGGCCGCCGCCCGCTCGCCGCTCAGCTCCAGGAGCGTCTCGGGCTCGATCGCGCCGGCCGCGCACAGGGCGACCAGTTCGCCGTAACTGTGCCCGGCCGCCATGTCCGGCCGTATGCCCGCGGCGGTCAGCAGGGCGTGGGCGGCGAGGCCGGTGATGCCGAGCGCGGGCTGCGCGGCCCGGGTGTCGGTGAGCGCGATCCGCTGCCGCTCCCGGCCCGCGTCGTCGAACGCGGCCGGCGGATAGAGGCGTTCGGCGTGGGCCCGGCCGAGCTCCAGCCAGTGCCGTACCTCGGGGAAGGCGACGAAGACGTCGGCGAGCATGCCGGGCCGTTGGCTGCCCTGCCCCGGGAAGAGGAAGGCGACCTTGCCGCCGTCGTCGTCGGGGGCGGTATGGATCCCGGCGGCCGGATCGTGCTCCCCGGCCAGGGCTCTGCGCAACTGGGCGGTCAGGCCCTCCACATCGGTCGCCACGACCGCCACGCGCACCGGGTCCGGTGAGGCGTCGGAGCGGCGGGCCGCGCCGAGCGCGAGGTCGCGCAGCCGCCACGGGCGGCCCTCCGACTCGGCGGCCCGCAGGAGCTCCTCGATCGCCCGGTGTGCCGCGGCCGTGTCCCTGCCCCGGAACATGAACAGTTCGGCCGGCCAGGCGTTGAGCCCCTGCTCGGGCGGTGTGCCGTCCCCGTGGGCCGCCAGCACCACATGGAAGTTGGTGCCGCCGAAGCCGAACGCGCTGACCCCGGCAAGCCGTTCGCCGGGCGGCACGGCCCAGGGCTGGGCCCGGGTGTGGAAGGCGAAGGGGCTGTCCTCCTCCTTCCAGGCCGCGTTGGGCCGCTCCATGTGCAGGGTCGGCGGCTTCACGCCGGTGTACAGGGCCAGCGTGGTCTTGATCAGACCCGCCAGTCCTGCGGCGCACTTGGTGTGCCCGATCTGCGACTTGACCGAGCCCAGGACGCAGCCGCCCGGCCGCGCCCCGGCCCGGGTGAACACCTCGCCGAGGATGGTGAGTTCGGTGCGGTCGCCGACCACGGTCCCGGTGCCGTGCGCCTCGACCAGGCCGACCTCGGCGGGCGACACACCGGCGTTGCCGTACGCCCGCTCCAGCGCCGCCCGCTGCCCCTCGGGCCGGGGTGCGGTCAGGCCCAGGGAGCGGCCGTCGCTGGACGACCCGAGCCCCTTGATCACGCCGTACACACGGTCGCCGTCGCGTTCGGCGTCCGCCAGCCGCTTGAGGACGACGCAGGCGACGCCCTCGCCGAGCGCGATGCCGTCGGCCGAGCTGTCGAAGGCCCGCGACCGGCCGGTCGGGGAGAGCGCGTGCACCGAGGAGAACAGGACGTAGTCGTTGATGCCGTTGTGCAGGTCGGCGCCCCCGCACAGCACGACGTCGCTGGTGCCGGCCACGAGTTCCTTGCAGGCGACGTCGACCGCGGCCAGCGAGGACGCGCAGGCCGCGTCGACGGTGTAGTTGGCCCCGCCGAGGTCCAGCCGGTTGGCGATCCGGCCGGAGATGACGTTGGCGAGCATGCCGGGGAAGGAGTCCTCGGACAGCCGGGGCAGCTGCTCGTCCAGGGCGTCGGGCACCTTGCCGTAGTACGAGGGCAGTACGGCCCGCAGGGTGGCGGCGTTGGAGAGGTCGCTGCCCGCCTCGGCGCCGAAGACTACGGAGGTCCGCGAGCGGTCGAACTCCCGCCCCTGATCGCCGTATCCGGCGTCCTCCAGCGCGCGCCGGGCGGCCTCCAGGGACAGCAGCTGGACGGGCTCGACGCTGCCGAGCGAGGCCGGCGGGATGCCGTAGCGCAGCGGGTCGAAGGGGATACGGGGCAGGAAGCCACCCCACTTGGACGTCGTAGCGCCATCGGCGTGGTGCACGGCCGGGTCCCAGCGGTCGTGCGGGACCTCGGTGACGGCGTCGTGTCCGGCGACGACGTTCGCCCAGAAGGTGGCCAGGTCGGGGGCCTGCGGGAACATGCAGGCCATACCGACGATCGCGATGTCGAGAGGCGCGGGCGGTTCCTGGACGGCGGCGGAGTCCGCGACCGTCTCCAGACCGAGTGCGTGGGCGCGCGCGGTGAGGAAGTCCGCGGCCCCGTCGGTCACCGAGCGGTGCAAGGCGCCGATCGTGGTCGTCGCCGAGCGCAGGACGGCCACTTCCCCGGCCATGAACATGCCCTGGTCGAGCTGGCGTTGTTCCGTGACGGGCGCGAGTTCACCGTCGGCGGCGCGCTCGACGCCCTTGCCGGCGATGCGCAGCCGGCCGACGTTGAGCCGCTCCAGCTCCTCCCAGATCCGCCGGTCCGGGACGCCCCGGGCGCGTAACTCGGCCTCGCGCCGGTGGTAGTCGAGGGTGAACGGGCTGGGGACACAGCGGGTGGCGTGCCCGGGCGCGGTCTCCAGCAACGCCGTCTCGGTGGCGGCCAGAACCTGCCGTTGGAAGAGCGGCTGGATCGCGCCCCGGCCCACCGCCTCCTCGGTGAAGAGGTAAGCGGTTCCCATGATGGCGCCGACGGCGGCGCCGCGTGCGGTGAGCGGTGCGGCGAGCGCGGCGACCATCGCCGCCGAGCGCTCGTCGTGGATCCCTCCCGCGAAGAACACCTCCACCGCGCGCGCCGTCGCGTCGTCCGCGTCGGCCAAGAAGTCTTCCAGGACGGCGAGTTGGGCCTCCCACAGCGGGAAGCTCGCGCGGGGTCCGACGTGGCCGCCGCATTCCGAGCCCTCGAAGACGAACCGGCGTGTCCCGGCCTCCAGGAACTGCCGCAGCAGCCCGGGCGAGGGCACGTGCAGGAAGGTGCGGATACCGGCCCGCTCCAGCGCCTCGGCCTGGGCGGGCCGCCCGCCCGCGACGATGGCGTGGCTGGGGCGCAGCTCCCGTACGGCTTCGAGCTGGGCGTTCCTGAGCTCCTCGGGCGCGAACCCGAGCACGCCGACACCCCAGGGCCGCCCGTCCAGTTCGGCTCGCGCGCGCGTCAGCATCGCCCGCGCCTGTACGCCGTCCGCGAGGGCCAGCGCCAGGAAGGGCAGCGCACCCTCTTCGGCGACGGCGGCCGCGAATCCGGCCTGATCACTGACCCGGGTCATGGGCCCCTGCGCCACGGGCAGCCGGGTCCCGAGGGCGCGACTCATGGGCGAGCCGGGGCGCAGGGCTCGGGCGGGGGCCGGGGCTGAGGCCGAGGTCGGGGCTGAGGCCGGGGCTGGGGCCAGTGTGTCGGCGGCCGAGGCGGGATCGGGCCCGGCCGCAAGGTCCTGCGCGGAGTTGGTGGGCGCGGGCCTGGTGGCCATGTCCTGTGCGGAGCGGGCGGGTTCGGGCCCCGGCGTCAGGTCCTGCGTGGCCCCGGTCGCTGCGGGCCTAAAGCCCTGTGCGGCCCCCGTCGCGTCGGGCCTCGGGACCAAGCCTTGCGCGGCCCCCGTCGCTTCGGGTCTCGGGACCAAGCCTTGTGCGGCCCTTGCCACTTCGGACCTCGCGACCAAGCCCTGTGCTGAGCGGCCGGGTTCGGACTCCGGCGACACATCCTGCGCGGCCCCCGCCACCTCCGGACTCGGGACCAAACCCTGCTCAGCCCCCGCCGCTACCGGCCCCACGGCCAAGCCCCGCGCGGAGCCGCTGCGTTCGACCTCCGGCGACACACCCTGTGCGCCGCCCATCGGTTCAACCCCAGCGAACGCTTCCTCCACGGCGGCTCTCAGCCCGCGCAGCACCCCGCGCACGTCCCGCCAGCGCTCCGCGAAGCGGGCAGCGAGGAAGCCGTCCTGGCCGACCGGCAGGAACTGGGTGTGCGGATCCTGCGCGCCGAGCAGGGACGCGACCGCGTCCGGGTCGTCGGCCTGGGGACTCGGGACGTGGGGGCCGCGTCGGTGCAGTACCCGGTGGCCCGCCACCACGACGGTCTCCGAGCCGTCCAGGGAACGCAGCGCGGCCGCCGTCGCCTCCGGCAGACCCGACTCGGCCAGCAGGGCCAGTTGACTGTCGAGGACGACACCGGCCGCCCCGCCGGCCACGGCGGCCGCCGCCGTCCGGGGACCGATGCCACCGCAGGCCCAGACCGGAACGTCCGGCCCCGCCTCGGCGAGCAGGTGCTGGAGCAGCACGAAGGTGCTCAGCTCACCGACGCGGCCGCCGCTCTCACTGCCCCGGGCGATGAGTCCGTGCGCCCCCGCGCGGACGGCTTCCCGCGCCTGGACCAAGTCCGTGACCTCGGCCAACACACGGTGGCGTGCGGCGACTTCGCCGATCGGCCAGGGCGCGTCCGGGGCCAGGATCACCGTGTCGGGACCGCCCTCACCCCGCTCTCCCGCCGCTTCGAGTTCCTCGGGGCGCATACGGCAGCGGCCAGTGACCCGCACTCCGTAGGGGTCCGATGCCGCTCGTCTCATGCGCCCGAGCGCCTCACGGGTTCTTCGGTCTCCCACACCCAGATCGAGGACCCCGAGTCCGCCGGCGCGGCAGGCAGCCGTGGCGAGCCGGGCGTCCGGTTCTCCGAAAGGGGTGACACAAATGATCAATTCCAGGGCGCGCACATCAGGCGTCATGATGCTCCGAAAGAATCGGCAAGACAGCACGGTGGGGGGTTGTGCGACATGCAAACTCTGGTGCGGCCCCCGGAAACTAGCGACTGCCTACTGACGGGTCAATAACCGCGCCGACTCTCCGCGACCTGTGGAATCGATCCGGCCAGCGGCCGGGACTCGCCGCAAGAGCCGAAAATCCGAGCAATTCCCTTCAGTCTCCCCGCGGCATCAGGCACCGCCCGCGGACGCCACAACGCCACAAGCCCGTCAAAGCGTCCGGCGCATTCACCCCGCACTCACCCGGCTGCAACGCGAAGGGTCGCGCCAAGGGGAACTGTAAAATCCGCATGACTTCGGCCAACTGGCTCGAACGGGGCGCACCGGAAACCAATTCCCTCCGGCGAAACGCGAACCGGGAAAAATTCTAGTAAACCATTGAAGAAACGGCCGGGGATCATCCCTCGCCGTAGAACGGGACGGTCGCCGCCACCCGGGACGGCAAGCCGCCGACCGCCCGCGCCGGCAGGGACGTCACCTCGTCGACCGAGGCCGGCAGGGCGCGTACGACGTCGGTGGCAGCGGGCCGCCACGCCGCGCCGTTGTCGAAACCGACCTGTGCGACCCGTGTGTCGTAGCGCCGAGGTTCGGATTGCCCGGACTCCTCGCGGGGCGTCTCCCGCCCCGAAGGCTTCCGGGTGGGTCGCTCGATCGGGGCCGGGGACGCACCTCGCCCCTCCCCCTCCCCCGGTACCGCTCCGCGTTCCGCCGGGCCGGACCCGGCGTCGAGCGCCCAGCGCTGCCGCTCGGAGCCGTTCCGGTCCGCCACGACGACCTGGCCGCGCGCCGCGCCGGAGCCCGGGGCCACGGCGAGCCCGTCCCGCCACCGGAGCAGGAGTTCACCGCGGGCCGTGAGGTCGTAGGCCACCTCGCCCGGGTGGACGAGGCAGCCGGACAGCACGACCGTGCGGGACTCGGGGTCGGCGGCGAGGCAGAGCGTGGGGTCGGCGGCACTCCGCAGCCGCCCGTCACTCTCGTACTTCCACTGCTGCGATCCGGCGGACGAAGACCTGGACGAAGACCCGGACGAAGAGTCGGACGAAGAGCCGGAGGAAACCCTGCCGGAAGACTCCGCGGAGGAACAAGCCACCGCGACGGCCCGCACCCCCTCCTCGGCCCGGCCGCCTTCGACATCGAGGCAGAGTCCGGTGGTGAGGCTGCGGAGCCTGCCGTGCGCGACCTCGACGGGTTCGCCCTCGGCGTCGACGGTCGACGGGAAGCCGGCGGAGGAGGACGCATCGGCGGTGCCCGGCCGGGCCGAGGCCCCGGCGGGGGCTCCCCAGGCGACGTGCGGCCCGCCGTCGCCGTGGTCGTCGGACCAGCTCCGGGCCGCGAGCACGGTGGCGAGCAGCACGAGGGAGGTGAGGCCGACGGCGAAGGCCACCATCGTGCGGCGTCGGCCCTCGGGTGCGGTGCGGTGGCGGCCGCCGCTCGGCGGGGCCGCCGGCTCGTGGACGGGCGGCCACTGCACCGCGGCGCCTCGCCCCGGGCGGGAGTCGAGGTAGCGGCGGGCACCCCAGCCGAGCACGGTCTCCGCGAGCAGGGCGTCCAGGCCCCCATCGACGTGGCCGAGTTGTTCGGCGGCATGACGGCAGTACCGGCACCGCGTCAGATGCCGGCGGACATCCGGCAGCAGAGTGCCGCCGCGGCGAATGGGGACATCGAGGAGACGATTGTAGAAACGGCATTCCCTGGACGGCGCGAGTTCCCGGTGGGCGCGTACGAGACCCGCCCTGAATTGTTCGCGCGCCTGCTCCAGTTCGGCCGCCGCGGTGGTGGCGTCCACACCCGACAGACCAGCGGGTATGGATATCGGCTCCGCCTCCACCTCGGTATGCCACAGCAGGCATTGGGAGGTTCCCGGAAGGGCCGAGAAAGCGCGCTCGGTGAGGTGTCGCCTTTCGGGCACACCGGGGGGCACCGCGCGTAGACCGCGGCCACCGGTGGGTTTGCCCAGTTCCGGGAGCACGATGCGCACGACGTCGTCGGCGGCCCATTCACGGACCGTCTCCCGTACGGCCACGAGGAGTTGCGGGCGCAGGGCGCCGACGACGGCGCCGGCCGCCGCTCGGCCGAGCACCCGGTGGAAGGCCGCGGCGGCCACGTAGTGGACCGCGTCCGTGGCGGAGGCGAGGCAGACGACCGCGTAGTCGCACGTCGCGCGCCAGTGCCGGGCGAGCAGCAGGGCGACGGCGCAGTGGCGGCCCTCGCCCGGACCGGCGAGGCGGGCGACCAGTTCACGGTCGGAGTCTCCCGGGGTCGCGCCGGGGTGGGGTGGGTAGGGCGGATGTGGGGGTGTGGGGGGCTGCACTGAACCATTTCCTTCCAAGCCACAGGACGGCATACGGAATGGCGTCCCGTCGGAATGCAGTGCCTGATTGGTGCGTACCTGTCGGAGTCGGGCTTCCCGTACGGTCCCGGCCCGGCCCCGTCAAGAGGAGGCTCACTTTCGCACATGCGACTCAAGGGAAACAAGAAGTTCGAACGCCCCAGGCCCAACGCGCGGGAAATTCCAATAAGTTACCGACGGTATCCGCACCCGCATTCGAAATCACCCTCGCGGAAGGGCCAACTTGTGCACGAGGAAAGCCCGATGGCACACGGAATCTCCAACTTCCCACCCCCGCAAGGCGGGAGGCGGTTCACGGCACGCTTCGAGCACGCCAACGGGGCCCGACCGCACCCGGCCGGGCCCCGCGCGTGGTCCGCCGCTCGGCGGACCGGTGTCAGCTGTTGGGACGGAGGGTCCAGATCACCGTCATCTCCGTCGTCACCGCGCCGTCCTCGCGCTGGATGGCGACGCTGACCGGAAACTCGGGGCGCTTGCCCGCGTCGAGTTCGGCGACGACCTCGGGGATGGGGCGGCCGAGGGTCGCGGTGGCCTTGACCGGGCCGAGGGCGATCTTCTTGAACGCGATCTCCGCGGTGACCGGGAGCGGCACGGCGCGCGAGAGCTGGTCGCCGAACGCGGCGAGGACGATCGCGCCACTGGCGGACTCGCCGAGGGTGAACATCGCCCCGGCGTGCGGGCCGCCGACGTGGTTGCGGTACTCGCTCTGGTCCGGCAGCGACAGCACGGCCCGCTCCGGAGTGGTCTCCAGGTACTCCAGGTTCAGGGTTCGAACCATCGGCACCGTAGCGGCGAGCAACTCGCCGATCG
The DNA here is from genome assembly GCF_021538895.1 of Streptomyces olivochromogenes. GTDB lineage: Bacteria > Actinomycetota > Actinomycetes > Streptomycetales > Streptomycetaceae > Streptomyces > Streptomyces olivochromogenes_A. The sequence continues at coordinate 14,128 of NZ_JADDRL010000011.1, forward strand.
ACATCTGATCTGCGCTCATGCCGACATGTTACTCACGAGTAGGAGGGCTGGCCAGAGCGGGTGTGATGATCGCTGTATCGTTTCGGCCCATGTGGCCAGGGGAACAGCCGCCGACGGGCGGGACGCATCCGCAGCAGAATCCGTACCAGCAGCCCGGCTACCAGCAGCCCAACCCGTACATGGGTGCGCCGCAGCCGGCCCCGTGGGGCGCGCCGCCGCAGCCACCGACGCCGGGGCCGGGCGACGGAGGACGGCGCACCAGACTCGTGGCGATCGTCACCGCTGCCTGCGTGGTCGTCGCGGCGGGCGTCACCGGATTCCTCGTCCTGGGCGGCGGCAAGGACGACAAGGCCGGTCCCGCCACCCCCTCGACATCGGCGTCCGGCAGCCCGTCCGACTCCGCCGACTCCACCGATTCCTCGGATTCCGCCACCGACAACCCGCGCTCCGAGGACGACGCCCTGAAGCCGACGGTCAAGGGCTGGAAGGTCGTGGTCAACCCGGACATCGGCGTGGCCTTCGACGTGCCGCCCGACTGGTCCCCGCGCTCCAAGAGCTGGGTCACCTATGTCACCGACGACGCCGGCTCCGACGACGACATCCTGATCGCCATGAAGGCCCCCGCGGTCTTCAAGGAGAAGTGGTGCAGCTCCGACGACAACAAGGACGGCAGCAGCGAGAACACGTCCCTGGCGAACGTGGGCACGCGCGGCATCGCCGCCGGCCGGAGCTCGCAGCAGGTCGCCCGTCAGGACTCGGCGGAGTGGGTCTACGGCTGGTACACCCAGCCGGACCGCAAGAAGGTCACCACCGGTCCGGTGACCCCGTTCACCACGGCCTCCGGCATCGAGGGCAGCGTCGCAAGCTCGCAGTCCTCCGGGGTCGCGAGGAAGAAGAAGTGCGACTCGGACGGCAAGGCGACGACGTTCGCCTTCAAGAACGCGGCCGGAAGGCCGCTTTCGTGGTCCTTCGTCGGTGCCAAGGGAGTCAAGGGCGAGGTTCCGGACACGACGATCCGGGCGATCCTGCGTACGGTGCGGCTGTACGACACCGGGTCCGACTCCTGATTCGGTACGTCCCTGACAAGGGGCAGTGACCGAATCGTGTCCCCGGCGCGGCTAGGGTAACTGCCCATGTGGCCAGGACAGCAGCCGCCCGGGGGCGAGCAGAACCCGCAGAACAACCCGTATCAGCAGCCGGGTTACCAACAGCCGAATCCGTACCAGCAGCCCGGCTACCAGCAGTATCCGCAGCCCAACCCCTATGGGCAGCAGGGGCAGTGGGGCGCTCCGTCCCCCGCGGGCGGGCCCCAGCCGCCGCAGGCCCCGCAGGGCGGTGGGGACGGAAACCGGACGAAGGTGATCGCGATCGTCGCGGCCGTGGCGGTCGTCGTCGCGGCCGGCGTGACCGGATTCCTGGTCCTGGGCGGCAAGAAGGACGACGAGGGCGGCGGTTCGGGCAAGAAGCCCAGCCAGTCGCCGACCTCGTCCGCGCCCTCCCCCTCGTCGTCCGGCTCGACCGACAACCCGCGCGGCGACGAGACCGACAAGCCGACCGTCCCGGGCTGGAAGGTCGTCGCCAACCCCAAGTTCGGCACGGCGTTCGACGTCCCCGCGGACTGGGAGGTCGAGGGTCCGGGCATCTCCATCGCCATGGAGGACCGCAAGGCCGACAACAAGCTGCTCACCTCCGTGTCCGGCCCGGCCGAGTACAAGTCGAAGTGGTGCACGTCCGACATCGACCGGGACGGCAAGAACGAGGACACCGCGCTGGCCGTGGTGGGCACCCGGGGCGAGAGCGGCGCGAAGAGCCCGTCCGACGCCGCGGTCACGCGCGTGCCGTGGTACATCTACGGCGGCTACACCCAGCCCGACAAGAAGAGCGTCTCCTTCGACAAGAAGGCCACCCCGTACACGACCGCGTCGGGCGTCAAGGGCGCCTACGCCTGGGCACGTTCGACGAACACCCCGCAGAAGGGCAAGTGCGCGAGCGACGGCAAGGCCATCTCGTTCGCCTTCATGAACTCGGCCGGTGACATCGTGTCCTTCGACCTCTACGGCGCCAAGGGCGTGAAGGGCGAGGTCGACACGAAGACGATCATGAAGATCCTCAGCACGGTACGGCTCCACGGGGACCCGACCGAGAGCTGAGAGGCACCGGGCACGCCCCTTGGGCAAATGGTTTGGCACGGGGGTCCCGGGCGGCGATAGTCGGCCGGTGACCTCCTCCTCCGACTCCCCCGTACCCTCTCGCCGCCCCGCCTGGGCGGGCCGCAACTACTCGCTGCTGACCGCCGCCGCCATCGTGACGAGTCTGGGCAGCAACGGCGCGCTGGTCGCCGCCGCGTTCGCCGTGCTGGACGCGGGTGGCAACGGCGGGGACGTGGGACTGGTGGCGGCCGCCCGCACCCTCCCGCTCGTGCTCTTCCTGCTGATCGGCGGCGCGGTCGCCGACCGGCTCCCCCGGCACCGGGTGATGGTGGCCGCCAACGCCCTCAACTTCCTCTCGCAGGGCGCCTTCGCGCTGCTCGTGCTGCTCGGTGAGCCGCGGCTCTGGCACATGATGCTGCTCACCGCGCTCGGCGGCACCGGTCAGGCGTTCTTCAGCCCGGCCGCGGAGGGCATGCTGATGTCGTCCGTCGACGGGGAACACGCCGGGCGGGCCTTCGCGGTGTTCCGGATGGGGATGCAGGGGGCGGCCCTGCTGCGGTCCTTCCTCGACGTGAGTCACATTCGGCCGCGCACACCGGGCGACGGCCTGCTCGCCGATCTCCGGGAGGGCTGGCGGGAGTTCGCGGGCCGGCCCTGGCTGTGGGGCATCGTCGTCCAGTTCTCCGTCGCCAACGCGGTCGTGGGCGCGGCGGACGCGGTCTACGGCCCCCTCGTGGCCCGCGACAGCCTGGGCGGGGCGGGCCCCTGGGGTCTGGCGCTGGGCGCGTTCGGCGCGGGCACGGTGGCCGGCGCCCTGGTCATGACCCGCTGGAAACCGCGCCGACTGCTCCTCGCCGGCACCCTCTGCGTCTTCCCGCTGGCCCTGCCCTCCGCCGCACTGGCGGTGCCGGTGTCGGCCGGAGCCCTGTGCGCGGTCATGTTCGCGGCCGGGGCGACCGTGGAGATCTTCGGGGTCTCCTGGATGACCGCGCAACGCCTTGATGAACGTAACCTTCCATGCAAATTTCGATTTCTGCTTCGCCGGGTCACTTCTTTCGGAGGCAAGCCACTGCTCTAGCCATGTCCGAAATATGTCAAATTTCGTCGCGCCTTGGTCGGCGCCAAGGGGACAGTCGATACTCGCGCCCAGAGCAGACGCGATGCTGTTCACCTTGCTGTGGCAGCCCTGAACGAGTTCATCCAAGTGGCCCGTGCAGTCTCTTGGCGTCTTGGTAGGCGCGGCCGAGGTTGCTTCGGCGGGTCAGGGTGTCGGGGTGGTCGGTGCCGAGGATGCGTTCGCTGTCGGCGAGGTTGGACTCGAACAGGGCGATGGCCTGCTTGAGGTTTTTGGCGCCCTGGTAGGCGGTTGCGAGGTTGTTGCAGTAGATCAGGGTGTTGGGGTGGTCGGTGCCGAGGATGCGTTCGCTGTCGGCGAGGTTGGACTCCAACAGGGGGATGGCGCGCTTGAGGTCACCCGCGGCCTGGTAGACGGAGGCGAGGTTGTTGCGGCTGATCAGGGTGTTGGGGTGGTCGGTGCCGAGGATGCGTTCGCTGTCGGCGAGGACGGACTCGAACAGGGCGATGGCGCGCTTGAGGTCACCCGCGGCCTGGTAGACGGAGGCGAGGTTGCCTCGGCGGGTCAGGGTGTCGGGATGGTCGGTGCCGAGGATGCGTTCGCTGTCGGCGAGGACGGACTCCAACAGAGGGATGACGCGCTTGAGGTCACCCGCGGCCTGGTAGACGGAGGCGAGGTTGTTGCGGCTGGTCAGGGTGTCGGGGTGGTCGGTGCCGAGGATGCGTTCGCTGTCGGCGAGGTTGGACTCCAACAGGGGAATGGCGCGCTTGAGGTCACCCGCGGCCTGGTAGACGGAGGCGAGGTTGTTGCGGCGGGTGAGGGTGTTGGGGTGGTCGGTGCCGAGGATGCGTTCGCTGTCGGCGAGGACGGACTCCGACAGGGGAATGGCGCGTCTGAGGTCCCCGGCGTCCAGGTATGCGGTTGCGAGGTTGTTGCGGCGGGTGAGGGTGTCAGGGTGGTCGGTGCCGAGGATGCGTTCGCTGTCGGCGAGGACGGACTCCGACAGGGGAATGGCGCGTCTGAGGTCCCCCGCGGCCTGGTAGACGGCCGCGAGGTTGGTGCCGCTGGTCAGGGTGGTGCGGTGTCTCTTTCCGAGCAGGCGTTCGTGAATTTGGGCTGCTCGGCTTCCAGCGGCTGTGCCGCGGGCCAGTGCTCCCTGTTCGAGGTGGAATTGGGACGCTTTCGCCAGAAGCCGAGCGGTGGCGGCTGTTTCCGATTCCGGCGGGGTGTGATCGGTGTGGGCGATGACATGGGGCAGCAAGGCATGCCATGTCGGCCAGGCGCCGGGGTCGTCGGCGTCTACAGGAAGGCGGGAGTACAGGGCGTTCGCTGCTACTTGTTGTGCGCTGGTGATGTCTTTGGCGCGACGGTGGTGATCCTTGGGATCGGGTGTCCGGGCGAGGGCTTGGACCAGCCGGTGCACGGTGATGATGCCGTCCTGTTCGCTGATCATGTTGTAGGCGGCCAGCCTGCCAATCGCGGTGTTCAGCGCCTGCGGGTCAGCGAGTTGCTCCATATGGGAGCGGGCGAGCTTGAGAAGCCGGAGACGTCGGCCAGTGACCTCCTTTGCGGCTTGAGACCGTAGCTGTGCGGCCGGCTTGCGTATGAGAGATGGATAGGCGAGGTCGTCGAGGAGGTTGCGGGGGATACCATCGGGCGCGTACCAGGCCAGTGCTCGTAGTACCTCTCCCGCCAGCGGGGTGTCCTTGAGCCGGTCGAGGGTGATGCTCCAGATCCGGGCGATCGTGCGGTCCACGTCTCCGCCCTCTGCGGTCGTGGCGAACATCTCGGCTGGCTTGCTGGTGAGCAGGTCCAGGTAGGCGCGGGGAGACACGCCGGTCTCGGCGCAGTACGAGGCTGCCTGCTCCACTGCAAGGGGCAGGAAGCCTACCTCCGCGCACACCTCGGCGGCACCGGTGCTGTCCCGTTGCTTCTCGTGAGTGAGGATGCCGGTGAACAACTCCACCGCTTCTGCTTCTTCCAGGACGTCCAAGGGGACAGTGGAGGACAACTGGTGCCAGCCGGTGGCACGGCGACTGGTGATGAGGAAGCGTCCACCGTGTCCGGCCCGCTCAATGACCGGACGGACATGCTGAGGGTCGTCGACGTTGTCCAGCACGATCAGCCAGTTCCGATGAGTAGCGAGCCACGACAGGGCCCATCCTCGTAGATCGTCGGCTCCCATCTCCATGCTCGTGAGAACGGGATGAAGAGCGACTGCGAAGTCCGCCAGCCCGGCGTCCAGGGTGGCGGGTGACTCAGCGGTGATCCACCATTGCGGGGAACTCCGTGATCGCGTCCTGGCCCAGTATGCGGCGAGCGTGGACTTACCGACACCTCCCAGGCCGTGAAGAGCCTGTACGACCACTTCTCCCGATGTGGCGAACGCCGTATCCAGCGCGTCAAGTTGGCGATCACGCCCGACGAACCCGTGCGGCCGCGGCACATTGCTCAGACCGGCCTGCGCCTTCACCCTCGGTGCGCTCTTTAGTGCTCCCGTGGGCAACACCATGTTGTGGGTGTGAAAAGACGTGGCGCGCTTGACATCACGGCCCGCCACGATCGAGCCCTTGTCGGCCGACAGACCCGGTGTCCCACCCCCGCGCTTTGTTCGGCTCGGTTTCCGGCGTCCCACTACGAACCTCGCCGAGCCTCGGAATCCCGGACGTCACCGTCTGCCGCGATCGACCCACCGTCAGCCAGCGGTCCGATGCCTCTTCGCGGCGGAGACGGCGAACCGGACGGAGCGGAACCCGAACCAGTGTCGATAGCCTTCGAACCACGCACACTCCCACGCGAGGCGATCGACCCACCACGCGCGACAGGTGGGGGCCCATTCACAGGCTGCTGCTGCAGATGACCCACCACCGCCAGCACGAACCCGGCCACCGTGAAAAACAGACTCAGCACGCTGCTCAACTGATCTGCCCGATCCAGCCCCAACAGGGCGAAGAACACAATCAGAGCGACCAGGCCGACAGCAGCCCCCACCCAGCGCAATACCTGCCACAACGTCATGCAGACATGATTCCGAAACCATCACGCCCGCAAGCCCGTTTTCAGGCAACTGATGTGCAACAGAACACATGCATCCACGCTGTGCCCCAATGATCCAGAGTCTGCATCGCCATCAACGCTGAGTCGACACCATCAACAGGTCTGTGAGCACAGCTTAACGTGGATCAAACCGTCATTCCCGATATGAGTGAGCGGTTCTTGACTATATGGGTCATTCTGGTGTCGCCTGACGGTGTGGACGGAGACGGAACGTGCTGGTCCAATGCCGGTGGCCTGCTGGGATCGGTGGGGCGAGTGAACGCAAGCCGTACCAGAGCGACTTGACGGACGAGTAATGGGCGTTGATCGAGCCGGTGCTCACGGCCTGGAAGAACCAGCACCGTTCCGTCAGCGGCCACCAGGGCCGCTACTCGATGCGGGAGATCGTGAACTCGATCCTCTACCAGTCCCGGACCGGCTGCCAGTGGGCTCTCCTGCCGAACGACCTGCCACCGAAGAGCGCGACGTACTACTACTTCGCCGCCTGGCGGGACGACGGCACCGACCAGCAGATCCATGAACTCCTGCGCTGCCAGGTGCGGGAGAGGAACCGGCGATGAGAGGACCCGACCCTGGTGATCCTGGATACCCAGAGTGTCCGGGCGGCCACCGGGGTCCCCGCGGCCACGACGGGCAATCTCCCGCCCGTGGACTCCTGCGCGGCCTCGCGCTGCCATCAGCAGTATCTTTCGGACGCCAAAATCCGAACGGGCAACGCGGGCTCAGGGAGCGATAGCCAAGTTAGATCACCTGTTCGAAACGAATCAGGGAGCCTCCCACTCGACTGGTGCAGCTCCGGCTGTCCTGTGCCATCGGATCTTGAGCGGGTGCCGTAGGGAAGTTTGGGCAGTGCCGACCGGACACTGCTCACCTGCCCAATTGATGGGCTGCCTGCCAGTTGCCACCATGTTCGGATTGGCCAGCGACTCACAGTGGGGGAATCATGCTCAGTCTTCGGGGAAGGCCGTCTCAGAAAGGCCGAACATTTGTGGTCGTCTCCTGCGCCTTGTCCACCTTGGGGCTCATCCTCGGGACCCCGTTCATCCTGAACGTGCTTGCCCCAGATGATCTGGACTGGGGGCGGCTGAGCAACGTCAGTCAGTCCTACGGTGCGCTGTCCGTGCTCTTTTCTGCAGCTGCACTGGCCGGAGTGGCTGCCTCGCTGTGGTACCAGGCTCGACAGACTCAGATAGCCCAGGAAGCCGCGCGGCGCGATGCGCATCGAGAGCTGATCGTCCTGGCGCTCGGCGACCCGTCGCTCCTTCCGTGCTGGGAGCCGCCGCATACGCGAATGACGGCCATCCGGAGGAAGCAGATCCTTTTCGCCAACCTCATCGTTACCAACTGGGAGTCCGACTTCAGGCTCGGGAACCTAGACGAGGCCGCGCTCCGGGACATGTTCGACGGCCACTTCCGCGGTGAGATCGCACGCGAGCACTGGGTGACCGGCGGTCGTGGGTGGGGGCTCTCGGCCGACCTTTCCGCGGACCCGATGCGGCGCCAGTTTGTCGAGATTGCTGGCGAACGCTACGCGCTCGCCGTCGCCGACGGCCCTCCGGTCGCTGCTGCTGAGTACTTCGAGACTGCTCCGTAGTGAGGCCTGTCCGCTGGAGATCCGCTGAGCTTCAGTGCGAGCCAATCAAACTCCGGTGGCAGAGGCTCAAGGTTCGATGGCACGGGACATCGGCACTCCCGAGATCGGCGCACACGCAGTGTGTCGACGCCGCTCTCCTACCGTGTGCAAGCGGGACCGTATGACGTGGATCATCAAGCAGCGTTCACAGACCTGTGCCGCCCTGTACCCCATGGGTGATGCCGCCAGTTGTGCCCGGATTGCCGGTCAGGGACGCAGGTGGGCCAGGAGTTCTGCGCCGGCGGGTATTCCTGCTTTTGACAGGACCATCAAGCCGGTAGCCCCGTCCCGAAAGGTCTGTGAGCGAGGCTTGACATGGATCAAGTCGCCGTTCCTATGGATGATCCAGGCGCACGGCAGACACCACGACGGGGCAGGGGACCGTGCAGCCCGAGTGCTCTCTCAGGAACGATCACTCCTGGAACGAACTCCTTGATCCCTCCGTTCCCGACCCCGACGAGCCCAACGAACTGCGGGTGGGCACTCCTGAGGGACGACGGTTTGATCCATGTCAAGCGGCGCTCACAGACCTTGCTGCGACTGGTGAACCCGGCGGGATCAACGCTGGAAAGGGCGACTGCATGGGCGCTGCGACCCGGAGCGGTGATCGCTACCCTTCAGTTACGCTGACCTGCGGGGATGGCCTGAGAGTGCTGCCTTTGCCGAGTGGATATGCGAGACGGCGATTGCTGGATAGAGTCGTCTCGTTACAGCTGGTTGTGGGGACAACCAAGCTGCCTTTCGGCTGCCACCGTCCTGGGGAGGGCCTGCAGCACATGAGTCGTCGCTCTACCGGTCTTGTTGGTGTCTGGGCAGAAATGCAACGACAGCAGCAGCGCCAGCTGGAAGCCGAGGCCAGACGGCGGAGACAAGAGGAGCAGCAGGCCCGGGCCTACCAGCGCCGAGCCGCGCAGAGCCACCGCGAATATCGTCAGGCAGAAGCCCAACGTCGCACCGAAGAGCTGGACTCTCAGGTGGTGTCACTCCAAAGCTTTCTCGCTGCCGGGAGCCAGGCACCAGCCTTCACAGCGGCCGCACTGATGCGGACCGAGGAGGTTCAGCCCTTCTCGCCGGGAGCGTTGGCCTACCCCGTGCCCATGCCACGCCCGGATCAGTACCAGGCACAGGGTGGCTGGACTGCGAGCCGCCGCGCGCAAGCTCAGGCAGAAGCGCAGGCGCGTTTCGAACGGGACTGGCAGGCTGCACAGACCGCAGAGACTCAGCGCCAGCAGCAGCTTGCTGCATCTCAGAGGGAGTACGAGCAGTGGGCCGGCACCCAGCTGGCGGAGGTTCGCAGACACAATGCCGGCGTTCGCGAGGTGACCGAGGGGGTCAGACGCAAAGACCCGGAATCGGTGGTCGAGTTCTTCTCCGCCGCTCTCTACTCGTCGACCGCATGGCCTGAGGACTTCCCTCGACAGGTGTCTGCGGCCTACGACTCAGCAGCGCGGCAGCTGGTCCTCGATTGGGAGCTCCCCGGGTACGGCGTGGTCCCCGAAGCGAAGTCCGTGCGGTATGTGTCCTCCCTCGACCAGGACAAGGAGTCCCCTCGCCCGGTGGGCCAGCGTCGGGCCTTGTACCGAGAGGTCGTCGCGCAGTGCGTGCTTCTCGTCCTGCATGAGCTCTTCGCCGCAGACGCGCAGGGGGCACTTGAGTCCGTGGCCTTCAACGGGTTTGTGGATGAACACGACCCTACGACCGGCCGACGCGGCCGCATCGTCCTCACGACTGTCATGGCGTCGCGGTCGTCGTTCCGTGATCTGCACCTGGCGCAGGTGGACGCGGTCAGTTGCCTGACCGACGGACTGCGAGGGCAGCTTTCGGCACGGCCGGACCAGCTCACCCCAGTACGACCGAGCCGCCGGCCGCGAGACGTCGGCAACCGCGTTGTCGCTCATGGCAGCGACGAGGAACCGGACCTGTACGACATGGATCCGATCGCATTCGAGAACCTCGTGGCCGACCTCTTCCGAGCCATGGGGATGCAGGCGGTGACCACCCAGCGCTCCAACGACGGCGGTGTGGACGTCGACGCGCTGGACCCGACCCCGATTCGCGGCGGCAAGATCGTCGTGCAGGTGAAGCGCTACCGCAACACAGTGCCGCCCACCGCTGTGCGTGACTTGTACGGAACCGTGCAGGATGCCGGCGCCAACAAGGGCGTCCTCGTGACAACGTCAGGGTTCGGCCCGGGCTCACGCACCTTCGCCAACGGCAAACCGCTGGAACTGATCTCAGGAACGGAGCTCGTAGACCTACTGCACCGTCATGGACTGCGTGGGCGACTGGGCGAAGGAAGCCGCCCCACCACGGTGCAACAGACCCCGACAGGCCCGGACACGCCACTGCCCGCCGACTACAACATTCTGGGCATGTCATGGACCGGAAGCGTCGCCTTGGACGTTTGCGCTCTCGTCTGCCACGGCAACCGCGTCCTCAGCGATGATCATTTCGTCTTCTTCAACAACCATCAGACACCCGAGGGCATGGTGCGGGCCCTACCTCCTACTGCACCTGACAAGGCCGCGATCTGCGTCGCCTTCGACGGATTGCCAGAGGCTGCCGACCGATTCGTACTCGTGGCCGCCATCGACCCAGAGATCAACCCGGACGCGGACCTCTCCGGCTTCACGGACGCGAGCATCCGGCTTCTCGATCCAAGGATGACCGAACTGGGACGGCTTGAGGTCTCCGACGGCCGGCCCCGCGAGACCGCCTTGGTACTCGGTTCCTTCCGCCGAAGGCCCAACGGCGACTGGGACTTCGTCCTCGGCGGCAAGGGCTACATGGGCGGCCTGGAGGAACTCGTCGTGGACTACGGCGTCGAAGTGGAGTAGATCATCCGCACTTGAGTTAAGTCTGTGAACGTCGCTTGATGATCCACGTCCAGCCACGCTCGCAGCCGACTTCTTGATCCTTGGGATGTCCTGGCCCCGCGCGCAACACCTCGGTGAAAGTAACCCCTTGCCTCGCGCCCCGACCTTCACACCGACCTTCACACCGACCTTCACACCAGCTGAGTTGCAACTTTCCCTACTGGTTCAAGGCGGCTCGCTCCGCTCACCGCGCGCGGCCCGGCCCCCGGCCGGGCCTGCGCTCCTATCTCCGCCCCGCTCCAGCCCGGCCGGCGCCCATGCCGCGCACAGCAATCAGCCACCTGATGCCAGAGGGGGGTACGTCGTGGCTGGGGCGGTCGGCTCCACGGCTTTACGGAGCCACTTTGGCGCGAGCCTCGAAGACCATGGCCCCAACGTCGTGCTTTACCGGGCAGGTCCACAGACTGCCCGACGCGCCGGAAGCTTACGGGGCCATGATCACCCGCGCCAAAGCAGCGCCACCCCAAAGCCGCTCCACCGACCTATCCTCCGCTTCCCGAAGGTAGCGATTACGCACTTTTCAGTTCGGCAACCCTCGCCTCCAGCCGTGCGACCTTTCCACCGATGCGACGCACGAATAGCCACACCATAACTTCCACGCAGAGCAGGAGAAGATAATACAGAAAGAGCGCGCCGCGAGGGATGTTAACCTCTTTGCCTGGCGATATTGAGCCCACAATTTGAATGAACGCGGGGAGCAGCAATATCAAGATCGCTGCAACCCCCACAGCAAGGCAAACGAAACCGATCCTACACCGGCGATACTTACTCGCAATCGCTTCCAGCACCGGGTAGTCAGGCGGATGAGGAGAGTCCCCCACCTTTTCATAATAGGCCCACAATGCGGAAAACGAGATCGCCAAGATTGCCACTACGGCGCTGACCACCCCAAACAAGCCGCCCGATATCAGGCTATCTACTTTCATTTCTTCGGCCTAGGCTTTGGCGTGACCTCAACTACGCCGCAAATAAAACGGTAAGAACCATCGGGAAGTAGCACATATCCTCCTCGCCCCGAGTTGCGCAAAGGAGGCTGCCCGCCCAAGCTGATCTGTTCCTGGATCCACTTTCGAACCATCGAGGACGACAAGGGGATTTCCCAGGCTTGCGTCTTTTCCGGCAGCCATCGAACTCGGGAATCTCTAAATGCAGCCCTGACGGATCCCACAATCTTGTCGAGCATCTCAATGTCAAAACGCGCTGCAGTTGTCTCAATGAGCCTCCTGGCTGACGAAGGCGGGATCTTGAACAGTGCCGTTACTACAATCTCAGCATTATCAGCGTCCAATTCTTTCAAAATCGATCGAACTCGATTTTGGCGCTGCTCAGTCATCGTTGAGGCTGGGGGTACTATACCGGCCGCCTGCTCTAGCGCCTCTTTGGCCACAATCTCAGCGATGAGTTTCGCGAGCCTAGACGCATCAATCTGCGATCCCAGGACCTTCTGCAGTCGATCCACTTCGCTTTGGCCGAACGATGGAATGTCTATCCTCATGCCCTCAGTGAGCCGTACCGCTCTCGATACCGCACTTTGTATTAGGCAACTCGAGTGAATGCGGCATGGCAAGTAGCCGCCGTAGGCCGGAAGGTTCAGTGATGCCGCAGCCGAGGAGGGAGTGCGAGCTGCGAGCTGACATGCACGGATGACATCAACAGCTCCGGGCGGGGGCACCCAACGCACGGCCCTGCGAGCTCACCCTAACTACGTGGTGGTCTCGCGGAGCCGCACTCGGATTGAACTGGCTTACGCCAACCACTGCGATAGCTCAGCAGCAGGCAGCATGATCGATAAAGCGACCTCAGGTCCGGCCGCGTAGATCAGTTGTTGCTATGCAGCATCTGGGCCTGCCATGCACCAGCGTCGCACCCTCACGTCTTCGGGCGAGAGGGCAAGGGCTGTCCTGCTGCCTACAATGGCCGGCGCTTGCCGCACTCATTGAGACTCCACTGACGTATCATGAGGGTTCCCCTCACTGAGCGAACCATTTCTCTCGGTTCGCTGTACGAAGAACAGGCCTACTCTTCTTAGCAGTGGAGCGCAAGATTGTCTCGGCCGAACGCATAACGATATCCGCTGTCAACTGCCCCGGCTGAACGAGCTGCATACATACGGGTCGAAGCATTCTCTTGTCGGCCGCCGATGAGGGAGAGGGCAAGTCACCTTGAGTCAAAACCTCGGGCAAATAAAACTTCTTCACAGCCCGGAAGAACTCGTCCTCGCTAATATGACTTGCTGCCAGTCTTTGCCAGGCGTACGAGATCAGCCGACCTGCCAGTTCCGGAGCCATGTCTTGAGTGGCGCGTTTACTCAACACTCGGTCCTTAGCAGCCCCAGCCGGGAATCTCTGGAAGAAAATAGACAGCATGCGCGAGGAAAGATTGACTGACCGAAACCATGAGGCCGGACAACGCACTTCCTCTCGCAGGCGGTCTCGCATTACGAAACGACTTTTCTCCGCTAGCCGGAACAAGCGGTTGAATGATGCCTGCGAGACCGCATTCAAGCAGGCTTCGAACTGCACCCAGATTTCGCTGAGAGTGGTAGCACTAGCCCAGCAATAGGCAGCAGACAGCCATCGCTCACGCGTTTCAGCAGTACTTGCCAGCTCAAGCTGACCTAGCCACCAATCAGCCTGCTTCGATTTCCGTTTTGCATATCGAATGCAGTCACACGAAGAATGCTCTTGGGAGAACAACCCGTCAACCCCAACTACACGTTCATCATTCGCCTTTACGTGACCTGACATCAATGAAATCAGCCAGGTGTTCCACGTCGGGCCGAATTCCCGCTCCATGTGCTCGACGTAGAAGCGCCACGCGTCTAGGTTCTCTTGAAGTGAATCAGGGTTTCTACTAACCACGAATTCGGCAATCTCAAACAGAGAAGCAGTGCAGGACTGGTCCTGGATCTGTTCACGGCGGGGTAGCTGCACGAAAACCCCAGGGGACATGCTTTGCAGCGCATACGACCACAGAGCTGTAGAAGTAATACCGAGAACTCGAGAGAGTGGTGAATCATCAGAGCTGGTGGAGTACTGGTTCGGGCTGTTGAGTACAGCTAGTACCACTTCTCGCTCTCGCGCGTCAGGTACCGTGGGGCCCGCCCAGGGGGAATTCAGTGAAGCAGCGAGCAGCTCGGAATCCTCATCAGAAGAGAAGGTACTTGGAGCAATATCAGCTTTCTGTAGTCGCATCCATCTAGCGATGTCGAGGAGCTTCATCCTCTCACTGATTCTGGCTGATCGATACTCCTCTTGCCACCGATCTCGCAAGGAATCCCGCATGTCTACTTGCTTGCCTAGAACGTGTGCCAGCGCCCTTACATCTTCTACCTGAGCAGCTGAAAAAAGTCGACTAACCTTCGTCTCCACCAAGTACTTACTGCCGATTTTTTTCGACAGAGCCAAATCGAATGAAATAGCTTGCCACGGCGACCTACCAAGTTGCACATCCGCCAGGTAGCTAGAGCGGATGCCATAATCATCGAATACCTTATCGATGACCTTTTCCGTTGCTAGGTTCGACTGAGAAAATACCCAGTCCTGCAAGAGCGCCAGCGCTAGCGCACGAGGGTAGTAGTTTCCTTGCATTTCCGGTGCATCACAGAGAGAGCAAACACGTTCAGCTAGATCAAGAAGTTCGCCCTGCGTAAAGCAACCAGCAAAAAATCGAGTTACGTTCATCCAATAAGGATTACGGGCGATGCCATCAAATCGGTCAGGCTTCGTACCGTGGCCAACACTGGTGGCCGGCACGTAGGGAGCCGTATCGTAGAGGTATCTCGCGGCAAAATATTCACGAAGTGGCTGAACTTCGAATTCGTACGTGCCCTCAACACGCGATACGAGAGCCACAACCCTTTCAACTACTCCGGTAAGAAGTGAGTCTAGTGCCCCCTCGGCCTCTTTATGCCGGACTAGGTACTCTTTTACGACTCGTGTCAGTTCTTCTTGCGTGATCCGCCCTGTGGTGCGGCTACTCTCAGCCTGTGAGTGCATGTAATACGCAAGATGCTGGTGGAGGTTGACGAGCAGAACCCGATGCTCCCGCACCACAGCGCTCTTCTCAACTTCTCGATTAAAGAAACTATCGATATAGGCGTCATAGAGCTCTGTACGCTTGTCAGGAAGACTTGATCCCCGATGGTAAATGAGACTCAGCAAAATGGATAGTTGCATGGTGTTCTTTGCCAACTCAGCCATATGTGGAGCCGACAGCTTTTGATCAAGAGTGTTCCCGATATCTTCGATATCGGCCTTTCGTAGCTTTCTGGCTTTTCCCCATTTTTGTGCGTACGTCGAGGCGAGCCCTGTCGGGATCGGAGCAAGTGAAAGGTACTCAAATAGATTGTGCGGAAAAGACGGAGCCCCGGCGACCGCAGTAGGTCTACTTGTAACCAAAACCTTCAGATTTTCAGCGCCCTGGCGGAGACGAGCTACCCCTGCCACCACTTCTTCGACGACAGCCCGTCTATCGTCCATGTCCGCAACTTCATCGAGTGCATCAAGAATCAACAGGACTGGACGCGCTTGGATCACAAAGGCCAAATCGGCAACGTTGAAAGAGAATCCACCGGAGTACTTTTCTACGTGTCCTGCTACGGCGCCTTCGAGGGTACTCGGCTTCGCATGGGTGGTGTTAGGGGCACCGGCCCAAGGATCTACTCCTTTAATCCAGGAGGCTAGATCTCGTAGTTCAATCTTCAGTGGAAGCATGACCGCAGTCCCCTCATGTTCAGCAGGGACCCGCTTCAGGTCTTCTTTACGATCAAGGATACGAAGCCTTTGCAGTTGGGCTAGATACTGCGAAAGCGTCGTTTTTCCCTGTCCCGGTGCCCCCTCAAGTACAATGAATGGGTAGTTATCATTGAAGCGGGAATCTAGGAGAAGTTCCGCTGCACCGATTGACACTCCAGGACGGTTAAGGTAATTGAGAGAAAAGCCGCTCGCCACCTTTCTGCCAGGCTCGAAGTATCCAAACTCGACAAGGCGCTGCAATTCTAGGAGGTTTTCCCGTTCCTCAAGACTGCCGATGCCCTTTTGGCTTTTCCGCATCACATGGTCTACGTAACCCTTGAAGACGCCGGAAAGTTGTCCTTCCCCTGCCCCTCGGGGAAGTGCAGGAACATCGATAAAAAGATCCAAGAGCGAGCTAGGGAGCAGCTCCGCCTGCTTGAATCGGATGGTTGAATCTTGCTCCGCTTGATGCGCGAAGTAAGCACTCAAGGCCATCTTCCGACGCGCCGTTTCTTCTTTATTGCCAAGATTTTCCCACAGGAGCCGCAACATGTCGGCTCCGGATAGCAATGTGGGATACTTCAGCTTGAGGTCAAAGTTGCTATCCAGGCGACGGTCGAGATCATCTCGCCACCAACAATATGCCTCGATAGGGATATTTTTATCCAAGTACTCATTGACCTGATCGATGGCGCCCGAATCAAGGTTTGAGGTGGGAAATGCGTTGGTGATAAGTACGTAACGTGAGGCTCCGCGATCTTTGAGTCGCTTGATCTTTTCTTTTTCTCCTTCTAGCGAGTCAATAATCCATTTTGCCGGTTTCTTGATGGCGCTCGGATTGTGCGAATACTTCACTTGAAATACGGTTTCAAGGCGTCCCTCTGCCCGAGAGGTAGCATCACGGCCGCCATCAGCCTTACCTACGGGGAAACACTGAACGTTTTCGTACTCAGTCAGAAGAAGGGACTGGCACAGCATCTGAAATCGCTGGTCCAAAAGAGTTTCGTAGTTGTAGTCCACGAGCGCGCTTCCTCTGACGGGTCGACTTGCGCTGATCGTAGCGTCAGACGCCGCTCAGTGATGGGTCAATCACTGATCTCGTCATGCACGCGGCCGTCTGGCCACCGATGCGTCTTAAGACACCCAAGCTTCCCCTGCGCAGAGCGTGGGGGGCGCGCATCGAGCGGCTGTGCAGCCCTGAGTACGTCGTCCGCCAGGCAAGCTAGCAAGGGGGACTGACAACGGGACGGCGGCAGGGAGTTGCGGTACAGCAACGAAGTACAGCAACCCCAGCAACTGGCAGCACCCCGCACTGGCCGTCATGGGCCTCCGGGCAACCTGTATGACCTCCACTGACCGATCTCTGTAGAGCTACGGATCAAAAGGTTGCACCCGGTAGAGACAGTTCGGGCCTCGTGCCAGGCCGTCTCAGTTTCCGTCTCATTCAGCCACGTTCACCGCCGTACAGACGGGTCCATCGGCAGCGACCGCACCGGCACTCATCCGCCCATGAACGCAGGTGAACGGCCACGGCCGCACCCTGCCTCCCCGCCAACAAACTTGGAAAGCGTGCGCCCTCGGTGCCTGACGGTCCCTGAGTACGCGATGCTTAGGTATGGCCCCAGAACCTAGCGCCGCACCGTCGATGACCACTCAGCTGAGTGCGGTGACCGACGGAACCACCAGAGTCTTCACCTGGGAGGAAGACGCACGCATCGAGGTCCGCGACCTCGGCCGAGAGATCGCCATCGAAGCCAACGCCGCCGGGCTGAAGACCCTGGCCGGCCATCTCCTCACACTCGCCCAGGACGGCACACCGGATGGCGCTCACCTCCACCTGGAGGAGCACGACGGACTCGAAGGGGGCTCCGCAAGCCTGGTCTTGGAAAGGTGCGACGACGAATGACTCGTGCCAGATCGTGCGGGGAGCCACGGGGAACAGCGGGCAACCCGTCCACCGTCCACCAAGCGTCTACATCTCTCCGCCGCAGTTCAGGATCGGAGCCAGCCCTAGATGCCCTTAGCTTCCCAAGCTGATGGCTCGCATCGCTATGCAGTTGGGCGGTCGAAGGCCGCAGATCTCTCCGAGGCTTTCGGGGCTGGGGCAGGCGTCGCAGCGGTCGAGTTGATCCGCTCTCGCACCGTGCCGCCAGACCTCTGTACGGTCAGTGGAGTGTCTGGCGCACGTGGGTTGGTCACCCGTAGGCGTGCGCTGGTTGATCGCGCGCGACTAGGGGAGCTGGTACGGGCATGGCGGTTGACGCTGCTCGGTCGGAAGAGGGGTTCACGTCGGCGAGGGCTGCGCGGGTGATGAGTGCCGCGTGTCGGTTGGCCGGTCTGGATGACGGAGGGGCGGAGCTGATCCGCCTAGGGGAGAACGCTCTGTTTCGTCTGGCATCAGCACCGGTGATCGTGCGTGTGGCCCGCGGGGAGGAGTGGCTACCCAAGGCTCGGGTTGAGGTGGGCGTGTCGCGGTGGCTGGCCAGCGAGGACTTTCCTGCCGCTCGCCTGGTCGATGGCTTGGAGCAGCCGTTCTTGGTCGAGGGTCATCCGGTTACGTTTTGGCGTCTCATCGTCGAGGGCGGCCGCAAGGCGACCTACGGGGAACTGGGCGGCGTCCTGCGTGACCTGCACTCCATGGCGTTACCGGATGGACTTGAGTTGCCTTCGTTCAATCCCTTCGACAAGCAAGAACTGCGGGTCAGCCGCGCCGTGATCCCGGAAGACGACAAGCTCTTCCTCCGTAAGCGGTGGCAGGAACTGCGCGATCAGTACGAGGCGTTGGAGTTCGTGACGCACAAGGGGCCAGTGCACGGTGATGCTCATGTGCAGAACCTCATGGTGAACGACCAGGATGAAGTGATCCTGATCGACTTCGAGGCATTCTGCTTCGATCACCCCGAATGGGACTTGATGGTCACGGCCACAGAGCATCACAGCCTTGGGTGGCAGACGGAAGCGCAGTACAGAGACTTCGTGCGTGCGTACGGCCGGGACCTGTACGACTGGTACGGATACGACACGCTTCGCAGGCTGCAAGAGTTCGGCATGACGACCTGGCTCATGCAGAACGTGCAGGAAGACCAGGAAACAGAAGCCGAGTACCGCCGGCGCATCGCTGGGTTGCGCAACGATGACGCGCCTCGAGACTGGCGGCCCTGGTAGCTACTAGTCGTCGTCTTCGTCCAGGCGGGCGAGCGCGTCGTGCACCTTCTCCTGGAAGGCGGCCACGGCGGGGTCCGTCGTATGGACGCTCACCTCGTTCTGGAAGTCGGTCACGTAGCGCTGAAAGCGGGTGGACTGGAGGGAGTCTCCGCCGTCGACTGCGAGGCTCGCGGTGGTGACGGCAGCTTCCAACTCACCGTTCAGTAGCTGGCTTTGGGCGAGCACCATTCGGCAGAACCCGAGTGTTCGGGCGTACTTTGGGTCTGTACTGTCGACGGCTCGCTGGGCTTGCTCAACCGCCTCTCGGCGCATCTTTAAGTCGCGGAAACAATGGCAGAGTTCGCCCATGAGTTCGGCTTCATCGAAGTAGCTGAGCCATGCCGGGTCTTCGGCGGTGTCGGCGCGTTCGAAGTGGCGTTCCGCCTCGTTCATGACGCGGCCTGCTCCGATTGGGTCGCCTGCGTTGGACAGAGCGCGGGCTTCCATGGCCGAGTAGTTCGCCATGGCGCGTGGGGTGGCTCGGCCTTTGGCTCCCTCGACTGCGGCGCGGGACAGTTGGATGGCCTGGGCGTGGTTGCCGAGGTAGTTGGCCTGGTGGCTGAGGTTGCCGAGGATGCGCGCGCCGAACATACGGTCGTCGATGACCTGGGACAGGCGCAGTGTGGACATGAGGTAGCGATGGGCGAGCCTGTGGTTTCCGGCGTCGTAGGCCGTCCACGCGAGCAGCTGGGAGACTTCGGCGGCGGCGCCGTATAACGCGGTGCCGACCTTTTCGCTGTAGCTCGCGCCCAGGAGGGGCAGTACTTCGTGGCGGAAGTAGTGGCGTAGGGCCTTGTGGCCGTGGCCTCCGCCGTACTTGAAGTCGAGTGCCATGAACGTTCCGGCGGCATCTCTGATCGCGCGGACGTCACGGATGCCGACGCGTTGGTGAGCGGGCCTGTCCTGTTGGATGCCGTCAGGTCGGGAGATCATCCATGACAGGACGGCGGAACTCAGATCGGCGTCGGCGATGGTCAGTTGGTCCGGTGCGGGGACGTCGGCACGTTCCTGGGCGAGTCCGTCAAGCATGGACAGGACATCGGGAACCATACGCGGG
This sequence comes from Streptomyces olivochromogenes, assembly GCF_021538895.1. GTDB lineage: Bacteria > Actinomycetota > Actinomycetes > Streptomycetales > Streptomycetaceae > Streptomyces > Streptomyces olivochromogenes_A. The sequence continues at coordinate 33,916 of NZ_JADDRL010000011.1, forward strand.
TATCCGACCGGCTCGGGTGCAGTCGAGTTGGTGTGATCGAAGAACCCGAGATCGCCCGGCGTGATGCGGCGTCCGAGTTTGACCGAGAGGACGGCAGCCATGATCGCCGATGTCTGAGGCTTGATGCCGGCTCCGTCGCGCCATCGCTTTACGGCAATGTGCGTGGTCCCGAGGTCGATGCCGCGCTCGGCGGCCTCGTCCGTCATGCGCTTGGCCAGCCCCTTGTTGGAGACCTGCGCTTCGTCCATGACAGCGATCAACTGCGCGTTCGGCTCTCGGCTCATGCTCCCCTGCCAACCCGAGAATGACGGCGAGTGTTCATCTTGTCACAGCAGTATCGCTCTGGGGGGTTCATTGCTGAACCCCCTTTGCCTTTGCCCGTGTTCATCTGAACCCCTGGGTGAACGCTCCCGGCCTAGCCTCCCGCGTCGTTCACTGGTCTGCACAGATCAACGGGCGTTAGAGCCCGTCAGCGGCCAGGAGGGAACGCGGTGGAAGCGCAGCAGAGCAAACACGCAGCGAACGCCTCGACGGTGGGTGCTCATCATCGCTCGATCCACGACCCGGCGAACGGACACTTCCGCTCGCTGACTGTCTACGCCGAGTCGCCAGACTGCGCCAAAGCCGCTCGGGACATGGTCGGTTGCTATCTGCAAACCTGGGGTCTGGCACACGCAGTCGATGCCGTGCAGCTCGTCGTGTCGGAGCTGGTTGGCAACGTCGTGCATCACGCGGTTCCGGACAACCACCTGGCGCAGCCCGGCGCCGGACGTCGCATCGATGTCTGCCTGATGACGTGGCCGGAGGTGCTGGTCCTCGGCGTTTCGGATGAGGACTCCACGCCTCCCGATCTTCCGCCGGGTGACTTCGTTTCACCTGAGCTGACGGGCGACTTTGTCGAAGCGCTGGTGCCGGATCGGGGCCGCGGGCTGCTCATCGCTCAGCGTCTGGCCGAGTCGGTGTGGTGGTCCTCCGGAGTGAGGGGCGGCAAGACCGTGTGGTCCCGTTTCGATCTCGACCAGCTGAGAGCCGACTACTCGGCCTGACGGACGCCGGGGCGTCGCCCTGCTGAGCTCCCTCGCGATCGGGAGCGGCGGCTCCCCGGCCACTGGTCGGAGCTTGACCACTCCGGCCGATAGGGCGCGGCCCCTTCCCTGGAGCCTCGCACTCCTCCTTGGTGAGGGGCCGCGCTTCACAACCCCATACCGAGACCGGGCCACCCCATCTGCCCTGGAAAGCGAAGGGTGGCCCGGCTGGGAACACGGCGGTTCCCGGTGCCTGATGGTACCGGGGCCGTCGTGCTGCGTTCTGGCCCTGGTCCAAGGAAGTTGATGACCCGTTACTTAGATCAGGGCAGAGGTGGACAAGGTGACTGGCTCCGGTGAGGACTGGCTGAACGACGGTCTCGACATGGCGGGCTCGGACTCCGGTCTCTGGGTGTCCGGCGTTGACTACATCGCGGGGTGGCGCGAGGCACATGAGGCTGCTGATCGGCTGAACCGGGCCCTCCTGGCCGTGGGCTTCGAGCTGTCCGCCGTGCGGGCCGTTGCCTCCGCGGACGAAGGCGGGCGTGGGGTCGTGCGACTGGCGGGCCGGACCGGTGCGGTCGAGCGGCTCACCCGGCTCCTGGAGGGCAGCCGTGGTCACGGTGGTGCAGCGTGAGGGGTCTTCTTGCTGGTATTCGGCTGCCTGGCTCAACTCCTGCCGTGCCCGATGCCTCAGCCATAGACAGTCAGCCACGACGATGCCATGTGACGAACGGGCTGGCGCGCGTATGTCTCGCTCAGGCACCCACCGGCGGCAACCACGCTTCGCCGTTCTGGATCGTCGGGGCCGGTACCGCCCGAGTCTCGGCACCGATGGTTGGTCAGTGCCTTGACTCGTTGGGCGTGCTGCGGTCGGGGGCGCTGGCCGTCCGGACGGGACCGGCGGTCACGCCGCACGCCCGGCCGGGGCGGCCGGGCGTCCCGGCGCGCCGCAGGCGCGCCCTTGAGGAAGTGAAGGCGGTTTCGACCGATGCCCGTTGCTGCTCAGGCGCGGGTGCGTCGCGTGGGCTCTTTGTCGGCGGTGATCCGGTAGGCGAGTTCGGCACGGTCCGCGCCGAAGCGGAGCTCTTCGAGGATCAGGGGGCGGTCGTCGCTGCCGTGCGCGACGCGGAAGACATGCAGGACCGGGGTCGCGTCCGGGAGCTGGAGCGTGGTTCGTTCGTCGGGCAGAGGCATGCGGGCTCGTACCGTCTCGGTCCAGGACAGTTTCTGTCCGTCCTGGGTGAGCAGCCGGTAGATCGCGGCTGGGCGCTTGCAGGGCTCCTCGGCGAGCAGGGGGACGGTTTCGGCGACCTCGAAGGGGATCAGGGTGCGGTGCATGGCCCGCGTCCCGGTGGTCGGGTCGACGAGCAGTCGGTCGCACCCGAACAGTGCCTCCTCCTCGGCGAGTTGGAGGAGTCGGCCGGTGGCCTTGGTGGTGCGGGTGCGGTAGGTGCTGGGCTCCTCGGCCTCTTGCCAGATGTCGCCGTTGGGCATGACGAAGCGGCCGTCGGTGGTGCGGCTGATGCGGCGCTCGATGGTGAGGGCGGGCTGTCCGTCGGAGCGTACGAAGCTGCCTTTGCCGTGGCGGACGTCGATGAGCCCTTCCGCGCGCAGGGCCGCGATGGCGTTGCGGACGGTGGGGCGCGATACCCCGTAACGCGTCATGAGCTGGGCCTCGGACGGAAGCAGGGAGTCGGGCGCGAACTCGCCGGACAGGATCGCTTCGCGGATCGCGGCGGCCACCTGCTGGTAGAGGGCTCCGGGGCGCTGGATCTCTGACATCTCGGCATCTCCGGGTGAGGTCGTAGGCACGTCGCACGCGCGACATCACTCGTCAGCATAAGTAGTTGCATCCCCGTCGTACAGGACTTCATAGTCATAACTCGTTAGGACAAGTGACGTCAGGTCGAGTCTGACGTCGTGAGTGGCCAAGGAGGCCAAAGAACATGCAGTCCATTCCCGTGGACACGGCGCGCCTGGGCGTACTGCGGTGCGCCATCGCGCCCGAAGCGAAGATCACCAACTCCGAGACACAGGAGGTGAAGAGGGACCGGGACGGCAACCCGGTCTGGACCGTCGCCGTCACCGTCCGCCAGGACGGCCGGCGCATCTCTGTCATCGAGATCGCCGTCAGCGGCCAGCCCAAGGGCATCGAAGAGGGGCAGATCGTCAAGGTCACCGGCCTGACGGCGTTCATGTGGTCGATGGGCGACCGGCACGGCGTCAGCTTCCGCGCCGACGCGATCACACCCGTACACGGCGGCCCGGCGGCGCACGCGAAGGGCGGTGACGCGTGATGGGGCCGATCCTGCTCGCCTTCGCGCTCGCCGTACTGGCCTGGCTGCTCGTCCTCGGTGACCTGGTGCGCCGGCACCGTCCGGCCTGGCACTGGTACCTGATCGGCTACCCGGCCACCACGTTCCGGGTGCTGGTGACCTGGCGAAAGGTCGCGCTGCTCAACGACCTCACCGTCTCCCACCGCCCGTCGCGTGGGCTGCTCGGGGACCTGGTCGTCAAGGGCGATCCGCTGCGGCCGGTGACTCCGCGGCTGTCCTTCCCCAGGGCGAACCGCCTTGGCCTGACCGTGGCTGTGCGCCTGCACGCGGGTCAGACTCCGGCGACGTACATGAAGGCGGCGGACGCGCTGGTGCACGCGTGGAAGGTCCACGCGGTCCGGGTCACCTCACCGGAACGTGGGTTCGTGTTGCTGACTGCCACGGCGACGGATCCGCTTCAGCGGCCGGGCTTAGCCACGGCTCCTGCCGAACTTCTCTCGGCGCTCATCGGTGTTCTGGAGAGCGGCGGGGCCTGGGTGATGAACCTGCGGCTCGTGCCGCACTGGCTCATCGCCGGGGCCACCCGCTCGGGTAAGTCCACCCTGCTGGCCCGGCTGATCACCCAACTCGCGACGCAGCGGGTCGCTCTGGTCGGCATCGACTGCAAGGGCGGCATGGAACTCGGCCTGTTCGCGGGGAGGTTGAGCGCGCTGGCCACCTGCCGCAGGGAAGCGGTCGCCGTGCTCTCGGCCCTGGTCGTCGACATGCAGGACCGGATGAGCGCGTGCCGGTCGGCCGGAGTCCGCTCGATCTGGGAGCTCCCGGACAAGCTGCGGCCGGTACCGGTCGTCGTGATCGTCGACGAGATCGCGGAACTGTACCTCGCCGACGGCACCCGCGAAGGCAAGGCAGAGGCGGAGCAGTGCTCGACGCTCCTGCTCCGCCTGGCGCAGCTCGGTGCCGCGCTCGGCATCCACCTGGTCGTCGCCGGCCAGCGAGTCGGCTCCGACCTCGGCGCCGGCGTCACCGCCCTGCGGGCCCAACTCGGCGGCCGCATCTGCCACCGCGTCAACGACCCCGGCACCGCCGAAATGGCCTTGGGTGATCTGAACAAGGACGCCGTGGCTGTCGCCCAGTCGATCACGGCGCAGGAACGCGGCGTGGCCGTGTGCACCGGGCCGGACGGCGGTTGGAGCCGCGCTCGCTCCCACCTCACCTCCACGGATGAGGCCGTGGCGATCACGAGGAAGTACGCGGGGATGACCCCGAACCTGCCCGCAGTCGGCGCCGCCCTCGCGGCCCTGGAAGGAGACGGCAAGTGATCAGCACCGGTACGGCCGTGTCCCTCGTGGTGGTCTTCGGGATCATCACCTTCCTCCTCGTCCGCTCCCGCGACGTACGCACCTGGGAAGCGGCCTGCATCGCCCTCTTCGGCATGTACCTCGGCCAGACCCCGGTCAGCCTCACGATCAACGGCTTCATGACCTGGGTCCTCAGCGGCTTCGCCCACTTCTGATCCGGAAGGACGCACGGCTATGCCTATGCCTCGCGTGAGGTGCCCGCACTGCAAGGGCGACGGAGCCCGCAAGACCTGGACCGGCCGCGTTAGGCGCTGCCGTGTCTGCCGGGGCACCGGCACCATCCGCTGAACCAGCACCACCCGACCACCCACCGGAGGTGATCCCCATGGACACCGGCGCACCACCACCCACCACCGACCATGCCGCTTCGGCGGCCCACCCCGGAAGGTCACCACCATCACCCCGGACTTCACCCCGGCTGACAGGCGCGCCGCCCTCGATCGCGCGGCGCGCCTGCGTCAGCTCCCGGAAACAGACCGCGACGCCATCCACCTCGCCCAAGGCCCGAACTTTCCCCGACTACTGGAGCAGATCACCGCAACCGGCGGCTGCTCCCACCCCGTCCACCTATCCGGCTCCACCACCACCCTGGACGGCACGACCGGCGAGCTCCTTCATCACTACGACACCAGTGACGAACCCGGGGAACGCCTCCTCGTCCGCTGCCGCAACCGACGAGCAACCGTCTGCCCAGCCTGCTCCCGCCTCCACGCCGGAGACACCTTCCAGCTGGTCCGCGCCGGCCTCCTCGGCGGCAAGAACATCCCCGCCGCAGTCCGCCACCGTCCCCGGCTCTTCGTCACTCTGACCGCCCCCTCCTTCGGCCCGGTCCACCGCGCGGGAGAGCCGTGCCATCCCCGCAGGAATGGCGGCGTCTGCGAGCACGGCTGGCCCCTCGGCTGCGGCGTCGTCCACGCCCCGGATGCCCTGCTCGTCGGCCAACCGCTCTGCCCCGACTGCTATGACTACTCCGCCCATGTGCTGTGGCACGCGCACGCCTCCAAACTGTGGGACCGATTCGTCATCGACGTCCGGCGGCGCCTCGCCTCATCCGTCGGCCTCGTACAGTCCCACTTCGCCCGACACGCCCGGCTGTCCTTCGCCCGCGTCGCCGAATACCAGAAGCGGGCGGCCGTCCACGTGCACGCCGTGGTTCGCCTCGACGGCCCGTCTGGGCCCGACGACGAACCCCCGGTCTGGGGCACCCCGGAACTGCTCATCGACGCCGTACGCGCCTCCGCCCGGCGCGTCCTGGTCCGCACGCCCTACAACCCCGCCGTGGGGGAACTGGAACTCCGCTGGGGCGCCCAGCTCGACGTCCGGCCACTTCGCGCCAAGAGCAATGGCCCCGATGACGACGCCGTGGCCGCGTACGTGGCCAAATACGTCACCAAGGGAGCGAGTGAGACAGGCGCCGGCCTCGACCACCCGCTCACCACCTGGACCGACATCACCACCGCATCGGTCAGTACACACGTGCGCACCCTCATGCGCGCCTGCTGGCGCCTCGGCGGCCTACCCGAGTACGAACCCCTCCGCCTCCGGGCCTGGACTCACACTCTGGGCTACCGCGGCCACATCCTCACCAAATCCCGCGCCTACTCCACCACCTACGCGGCACTCCGCGCCGAACGAGCGCACCACATGGGCCACGACCACGTCCCCGGCGCGGTCACCGAACGGCAATGGCGCTACGCGGGCTCTGGCCACACCCCCGGCGCAGCCCTCATTGCTGCCGGTGTCGCCGAAGACATCGCCACGAATCGAGAGATCACCAAGTCCCTGGCGGCTGAGTGGGGGTGGCTGGGTGCCGCGTCCGCATGACGACCACGAAGATCAGGACATGGTCTGGGCTCGGGCACACGCGCGTAGGGCTCCCCGTTGGTCAGATGCGCAGTGGCGTCGCATGAATGCTGCCCTCGGCCTGGAGGTCTCCACACGCGACGGAGCCCGTCACCGCCGACCTTCGCGATGACGGGCACCTGTTGCTCCTGACTCCTACTCCTCGGCCCAGACCGGAACCAACCGGTCACGCAGGGGCACTCGCCGTCCACTCCCGACAGGCAGCGCAACCAGGGCCGTCAGCGTCCTCGCGACGTATGACCGACGCTCAGCCAGTGTGATTCCGTCCCTGTCCCACTCCTCGGCCATATCCACGGGCTCGCCCTGGTCCACGAGCATCTTGCGCTGCCACGCGTTGCGCTCCCTCTTTAGCCGCTGCTCCTCGGCCTCGTACTCGGCGAGATCGGAGTAGTACCGTTCGGCGCTGATCTTCCGATCACGGCGGGCCTTCTTGAGGTCGGAGAGGTCCTCACGGACCAACGCCAGTTCGGCCTCCTTCGGCCACACCTCCGGCGCCTTGACGGCTTGCCGCTGGCTGGCTTCTTCCTCGTACCTCGCGATCACCAGTTTGCGGATTAGTTCGTCTGTCTCTGGCCCGGGGAGCTTGACCCCGCCGCATCCCCTGCCCGTGGTCTTCGCCGGGCAGACGTAATAGAAGTAGCCTTCCGGCTTGCCCCGGCTCGGCGCAGCCTTCATCGCGCGCAGCAACGAGCCGCAGCCCTCCTTGCCGCAGCGAAGGGTGCCGCTGGCAAGGTAGACGCGTGTGTTGTGGCTGCCCCCACGCATCGGACCGTCGCCGATGATCTCTTGGATAGCCTCCCACTCGGCCACCTCCAAGATCGGCGTCCACTGGCCCTTGACCGGCTCGCCCTGGTCATCGTGCGCGGTCGTCAGATGCCTGATTTCTCGGCCTGACTCCGGATCGAACTCGATCACGACGTGAGATCGATAGCCGCACAGCCGCGGATTCCGCATCATGTCCCTGAGACCGATCCACGTCCACGGGTTGCCCTTGGACGTGGTGATCCCCTGGCGGTTCCAGTCGGCTACGATCGCGTGCCACTCAACGCCCAGGATGATGCGCTTCACCGCTTCCCGGATGTGCTGAGCCTCGCGCGGGTTCAGGGTGCGCTTGTCCTCATCCCACCCGAACGGGCGAGTGCCGCCTACTGGTATGCCCCGGTCCCGCCTCGCCTTGTGGTTGCGGCGCACTCGGCGGGCCGTGTCGGCGGACTGCTTGTTGGCCATGGCGACCACTACGCGGGCCATGGCTCGCCCGTTGTCGGTCAGCAGGTCCAAGGTGCCTGTGATGTCGATGATCGGCCGGTGGTAGTGCTCCACGGTCTCGATCGCGTCTTCGAGGTGCCGGGGGTCGCGGGTCAGACGGTCGATGTCGTAAACGATCAGGCCGTCGATGCGCTCGCCATTTGGGGCCTTCGCCTGCTTCAGGTCCTCCAACGCGCCCTCGTACACGGGCCGTACGACGCGATACCCGATGCTGCCGTCCGGCAGGCGCACGCGCCGGCGCTTCCATGCCGAGGTGTCCGGCTCCATGTACGTGTACACGTACCGTCCGCCTCGGCTCTCGACGAACTGACGGCCGTCCCTCTCCTGCTCCTCGGTGCTCTTGATGTCCCTGCCGGTCATGAACCTGGGGCCGGAACGCCCTTCTAAGCTGTCGTCAGAAGCAAGTTCGCCCTCAGCTTCCTCGGTCGACAGACGGGCCAGCCCTGCCCAGTTCTGGCCTTCGAGGTTTCCCCAGTGCGCTCGCTGTACCAAGTCGTCAGACATACAAAGAGGTTACGTTCGCAGGGGTGCTGTGCGCTGCACCAGGAGATACCCGAGGACAAACTCTCCCGCGTCTCGGCCTACGACTGGTTCGGCTCCGTCGCCCTGCTGCCCCTCGCGATGGCGCTGGCGGGCCCCGCCGAGCAGGCGTTCGGCCGCACGGCCTCGCTGTGGGGCTGCTCGGGGCTGGTCGTACTGGTCACGGCGTCGGTGCTGACCGTGCCGGACGTACGGAATCTGACCCTGCGCACCAAGCACGCCACGGACAGCCGCGGGGCCGCCCGCGCCGACGCCCGGGTCGAGTAGCGGACGGTCGAGAGGCGGGGGGTCGAGCAGCGGGCGTCGGCCGCGCGTCGGGGTCCGTCGGCGGGGTCAGGCCGCCTCGATGATCTCGTCCCGTACCGCCTCGGCCCACTCGACCACCAGCAGCTCGTACTCCGCGCGGTCCTGGGCCGAGAGGTATCCGCCCGCACGCAGCCACAGGGCCCGGATCTGCTCGTTCACCTGGGCAGCAGACCGCACGGAACCAGGGGTCGCGGATTCGGGGGACATGCGGACAAGGGTAGGCGCAGGGGCTGACACTGCGCTACCGGACCGCTACGCAGACCGTATGGGGTTGGTCACGGCTCCCGGCGCCGCTACTCCGCCACCTCGGCCGCGTGCGGGCTCAGCACGCCCGCCGTCACCAGTCCGATGATGACGACGCCGAGCGCGACGCGGTACCAGACGAACGGCATGAAGCTCTTGTTGGAGATCCACTTCATGAACCAGGCGATGACCGCGTACCCGGACACGAAGGCGATCACCGTGGCGAAGAGCGTCGGGCCCCACGACACGTCGTCGCTCTCCATCGCGTCCTTCAACTCGAAGAGCCCGGAGGCGAGTACGGCCGGAATGGCGAGCAGGAAGGAGTACCGGGCGGCCGCCTCGCGCCGGTAGCCCATGAACAGGCCGCCGCTGATCGTGGCGCCGGAGCGGGAGACGCCCGGGATGAGGGCGCAGGCCTGGCAGAGGCCGTAGATCAGGCCGTCCTTGACGCGCAGGTTCTCCAGGGTCTTGCGCTGCTTGGGCGCCCGGTGCCGGCCGCCCGTCTCGTCGCGCGCCGCCAGCCGGTCGGCGATGCCGATGACGATGCCGACGACGATCAGCATCGTCGCGGTGACCCTGAGATCCCGGAACGGCCCCTCGATCTGGTCCTTGAGCGTCACGCCCAGCACACCGATCGGGATGGAGCCGACGATCACCAGCCAGCCCATCTGGGCGTCGTGGTCGCCGCGCATCGACTTGTCGACCAGGGACCGCGTCCAGGCCGCGATGATCCGGCCGATGTCCTTGCGGAAGTAGATCAGCACCGCGGCCTCGGTTCCGATCTGCGTGATCGCCGTGAAGGCCGCGCCGGGGTCCTCCCAGCCCGAGAAGGCCGCGGTCAGCCGCAGATGCGCGCTGGAGGAGACCGGGAGGAACTCGGTCAGCCCCTGGACGAGTCCGAGGACGAGGGATTCAAACCAAGACATGGAGGTACGGCGTCCAGTTGCTGATCGGGGAAGGGGCGGGTCGAACGACGAACGGACGTGCGATGATCATGAATATGGTGATCATTCGTGTCCCCGGGCAGCGTAGCGCCCCGCTGTGACGGGCCGGACACAGGGGTTCACCGGTCGCCCACGGCCGCGGAGTTGACGGGAGCGCTCACCCCGTCGCGTTCACCGTCAGGCCGCCGTCGGCCCCGCCACCGTCCAGCCCGGCGCCTGCGGGTGGGCCGAGACGTCCTCGTGGCGCACCTCGTCGCCGCAGACCGAGCAGGTGACGACGGGGAGCAGTTCGTTGCCGCAGATGTGCTCGATCACCATGGGGCGGTCGTCGTCCTTGCGCAGATGGCGGTCGCCCCACGCCATGAGGGTCATCAGGACCGGCTCCAGTTCGAGCCCCGCGCGCGTGGGCCGGTACTCGAAGCGCTGCGGCCGCTCGCTGTAGGCGCACCTGGTCAGGATCCCGGCGTCCACGAGCCGGCGCAGCCGGGTGGCCAGGATGTCGCGCGGCGCGCCGATGTTGCGGACCAGCTGGTCGAAGCGGCCGTTGCCCAGGCACACCTCCCGCAGCACGAGGAGGGAGTACTTCTCGCCGACGAGGGCGAGGGCGTCGGCGATGGAGCAGGGGCGCGGATCCTTCGTGGCGGCCATGGCGCCCAGTCTAGGGGAGGGTTTGATTTTCCAACTCATCGAGTTATGGTGAGTTTGAATTTCCTACTCACCGGTAATCGCGCCGGTCACCGCCCGGCGGCCAAGGAGGCCCGCACCATGCGTGACGCAGTCATCGTCGAAGCCGTACGCACCCCCATAGGCAAGGGCAAGCCGAACGGCTCCCTCGCACACGTCCACCCCGTGGAGCTCCTCGCCCACACCCTGCGCACCCTCGTCGAGCGCTCCGGCGTCGACCCGGCGCTGATCGACGACGTCATCGGCGGCACCGTCGACCAGGTCGGCGAGCAGGCCATGAACACCACCCGCTACGCCGTCCTGTCGGCGGGCTTCCCCGAGACCGTCCCGGCGACCACGGTGGACCGCCAGTGCGGCTCCTCCCAGCAGGCCGTGCACTTCGCCGCCCAGGGCGTCATCTCGGGGGCGTACGACCTGGTCGTCGCCTGCGGTGTGGAGTCGATGAGCCGGGTGCCGATGTGGTCGAACGTGCCGCCCGGCAAGGACCCCTTCGGCCCCGGAGTGGCCGAGCGCTACCCCGAGGGCCTCGTCCCGCAGGGCATCAGCGCCGAACTGATCGCCGCGAAGTGGTCCATCACGCGCGAGCAGATGGACGCCTTCGCCGTCTCCTCGCACCACAGGGCTGCCGCCGCCTGGGACGCGGGGCTGTTCGACGCCGAGGTGGCGCCCCTGGACGGCGTGGCGCGCGACGAGTGCGTACGGCCCGGCAGCACCCCCGAGATCCTCGGCGGCCTCAAGCCGGCCTACTACGACCCCGGCTTCGCCGAGCGCTTCCCGCAGATCGAGTGGAACGTCACCGCGGGCAACGCCAGCCCGATCAACGACGGCGCCTCCGCCGTGCTGATCACCTCCAGCGAGACCGCGGCCCGCCTCGGCCTGCGCCCGCTGGCCCGGCTGCACAGCTTCGCCGTCACCGGCTCGGACCCGCTGCTCATGCTCACCGGCGTGATCCCGGCGACCGAGAAGGTGCTGCGCCGGGCCGGCCTGAACATCGGCGACATCGACCTGTTCGAGGTCAACGAGGCGTTCTCCAGCGTGGTCCTGGCCTGGCAGCAGGAGACCGGCGCCGACCTCGCCAAGGTCAACGTGCACGGGGGCGCGATCGCCCTCGGTCACCCGCTCGGCGCGAGCGGCACCCGGCTGACCACCACCCTGGTGCACGCCCTGCGCGAGCGCGGCGCCCGCTACGCCCTGCAGACGATGTGCGAGGCGGGCGGACTCGCCAACGCCATGATCCTCGAAAACGTGTGACGGAACGTCAGCTCGCGCGCAGGTGGTGGCGCTTGCGCCAGGCCACCACCGCGCCCACCACGGTCGGTAGGGCGATGCACGCCATCGCGATCAGGAAGGCCGGCGAGGTCGGCGACGAGGCGCGGGCGCCCGCGACCGCGTAGGCGGCGGTGTTCGGTACCGAGCCGAGCGCCGTCGCCAGCAGGAACGGCGACCAGCCCATGCGGGACACGGCGGCGCAGTAGTTCGCGGCCCAGAACGGCACGCCCGGGAACAGCCGCGCCGCCATCATCGAGCGGAAGCCGTGCCGGCTGAGCTGGCCGTCGGCCGCCTTCAGCCAGCGGCCGCGCAGCAGCGGTCGCAGCGCCTCCTGGCCGAGCATCCGGCCGAGCCCGAAGGCGGCCGCGCCGCCCAGCACGGTGCCCGCGAGCGAGGCGCCCAGTCCCAGCTGGGAGCCGAACAGCGCGCCCGCCGCCAGGTTCAGCAGGGGCCGCGGCACGAACGCCACCGTGCACACCCCGTACAGCATCACGAACGCGGCCACCGCCGCGCTCCCGCCGAACTGGGGCGGCCACCCGTGGGTGATCAGCTTCTGCGGCTCGAACAGCAGCACCGAGGAGGCGGCGGCCGCGAGCAGCACGACGAGCAGGGACAGCCGCGACCAGGGCGACAGCAGCACGCGCGTGCAGCGCGCCGCGAGAGTCGCGCGCGGCACGGGCGCCGCCGTGGCGACGGCGGCGGTGAGCTCCGTGACGGCGGCCCGGGGACAGGCCGTCGCGGTGCCCCCAGAGCGGTTGGTGGCATCGAGCATCCGGTGACACTAACCGACGAAGATGTCTGATCGCCGTATGGTTCGTCTCATGACCGTCACAGGTGCGGGCCCGGTGGACGTGCCCCACAGCGCCCTCGCCGACACGCTGCTGGAGCGGCTCACCGGCGCGTACTCCGCGGCCGCCGACCCGGAACGCGCCGCGGCCATGCGGGCGTACATGAAGGACGTGGCCCCCTTCCTCGGGATCCCCACCCCGGACCGCCGTGCGCTGTCCCGCGCGGTGCTGGCGGGCACCCCGCGCCCCGACGAGAGCGACTGCACCGCGCTCGCGCTGCGCTGCTGGGAGCTGCCCGAGCGCGAGTACCACTACTTCGCCGTCGACTACCTGCGCCGGCACGCGGCCCGCTGCTCGTCCGGCTTCCTGCCCGTGGCCCGCCACCTCGTCACCACCGTCCCCTGGTGGGACACGGTCGACCTGCTCGCCGCGCACCTCGTCGGCGCCCTCGTCGCCGCCGACCCCGAGCTGGTCGCCGACATGGACCGGTGGATCGCGGACGACGACCTGTGGGTCGCCCGCACCGCCCTGCTCCACCAGCTGCGTCACAAGGAGCGGACCGACGCCGACCGGCTCTTCGCCTACTGCCTGCTCCAGTCCGGCCACCCCGACTTCTTCATCCGCAAGGCCATCGGCTGGTGCCTGCGCGAGTACGCCAAGACCGACCCGGAGGCCGTCCGGGACTTCCTGGCGCGCGAGCGGGGCCGGTTCGCGCCGCTCACGGTCCGCGAGGCCCTGAAGAACATCGGGGTCTGACCCCGCGCATCGCGGCGGCCATCCGGGGCGAGGGCGCGCCGCCGGGCTGCGCGGAGCTGCGAAAAACCATTCGACGGGGGGCCGGGCGTCGGCGATGATCGGCGTCATGTTCCGGTACGCCTTCGTCCTCGCAGCATCCGCGGTCGCGGATGCTCCGAAGGCTGCCGTGCCGATCTTCCTGGCCGCCGTCGACGGCGCCCGAAGCTGACCCTCTCCGGAACGTCCGGCGGACCCCGCAGGGGGAGGGTCGGCGAGTCCTTGGGGTCCCCGTCACCACTTACGAGGCTTCGAGGTAGAGCCATGCCCAAGACGGCATACGTCCGCACCAAGCCGCACCTGAACATCGGCACGATGGGTCACGTCGACCACGGCAAGACCACCCTGACCGCCGCCATCACCAAGGTCCTCGCCGAGCGCGGCACCGGCACGTTCGTGCCGTTCGACCGCATCGACCGCGCCCCGGAGGAGGCCGCCCGCGGCATCACGATCAACATCGCGCACGTCGAGTACGAGACCGACACCCGGCACTACGCGCACGTGGACATGCCGGGCCACGCCGACTACGTCAAGAACATGGTCACCGGCGCCGCGCAGCTCGACGGGGCGATCCTCGTCGTCTCCGCGCTCGACGGGATCATGCCGCAGACCGCCGAACACGTGCTGCTCGCCCGGCAGGTGGGCGTCGACCACATCGTGGTGGCGCTCAACAAGGCCGACGCGGGCGACGAGGAGCTGACCGACCTGGTGGAGCTGGAGGTACGGGAGCTGCTCACCTCGCACGGCTACGGGGGCGACTCCGTGCCCGTCGTACGGGTCTCCGGGCTCAAGGCCCTGGAGGGCGACCCGCGTTGGACGGCGTCGATCGAGGCGCTGCTCGACGCCGTGGACACCTATGTGCCCATGCCGGAGCGGTATCTGGACGCGCCGTTCCTGCTGCCCGTCGAGAACGTGCTCACCATCACTGGGCGGGGCACGGTCGTCACCGGCGCGGTCGAGCGCGGGACCCTCCGGCTCGGGGACCGGGTCGACGTGCTCGGCGCCGGCCTGGAGAGCGTCGTCACCGGCATCGAGACCTTCGGCAAGCCGATGGAGGAGGCGCAGGCCGGGGACAACGTGGCGCTGCTGCTGCGGGGCGTCGCGCGGGACACGGTGCGCCGCGGCCACGTGGTGGCCGCGCCGGGGAGCGTGGAGCCCCGCCGGCACTTCACGGCGCGGGTGTACGTGCTGTCGGGGCGCGAGGGCGGCCGTACGACACCGGTGTCGAGCGGTTACCGGCCGCAGTTCTACATCCGTACCGCGGACGTGGTCGGGGACGTCGACCTCGGTGAGGTGGCCGTCGCGCGGCCCGGGGACACGGTGAGCATGACCGTGGAGCTGGGGCGGGACGTGCCGTTGGAGCCGGGGCTCGGGTTCGCCATCCGTGAGGGCGGGCGGACGGTCGGTGCGGGGACGGTCACGTCCGTGGGCTGACCGTCGCACCAGGGGGAGCCGCGCGGCCGGTCACGCGGCTCCCCCGCACGCGATGTCACCGGTCACCGGCACAATGGGGACGTGAGCGACCCGATACCCGTACTGCGCACCACCGACCACGGCACCGCCAAACTCATGCCCGACGTCGACCGTGAGCGGGCCTGGCTGCTCACGGTCGACGGGGCGCCGCAGTCTTACGTCGACCTGGACGAGCCGACGCATCTGGAATTCGAGTACACGCGCCGGCTCGGGTACGTGCTGGACACGGTCGGCGAGCCGGGGCGGCCGCTGGAGCTGGTGCACCTCGGCGGCGGCGCGCTCACGCTGCCCCGCTATCTCGCGGCGACCCGCCCCGGCTCCCGGCAGGACGTCGTCGAGGCCGACGGAAAACTGCTGGAGCTGGTCGCCGAGCACCTGCCGCTGCCGCGGGGCGCCGGCATCGCGCTGCACCACGCGGACGCCCGCGCCTGGATCGAGGCCGCGCCGGACGACTCGGCCGACGTACTGGTCGCCGATGTCTTCGGCGGCTCCCGGGTCCCCGCGCACCTCACCTCGCTCGCGTACGCCCGTGAGGCCGAGCGCGTCCTGCGGGCCGACGGTGTCTATCTGGCCAATCTCGCCGACGCGGCGCCCTTCGCCTTCCTCCGCTCCCAACTGGCGACCTTCGGGGCCGTGTTCGAGGAACTGGCGCTGATCGCCGAGCCGGGCGTGCTGCGCGGCCGCCGGTTCGGCAACGCGGTCCTCGTCGCCTCGCACCACCCCGTCGACACGGCGGCCCTGTCCCGGCGCGCCGCCTCCGACGCGTTCCCGGCCCGCGTCGAACACGGCACCGCGCTCAGGGAGTTCATCGGCGGCGCCCGGCCGGTGCGCGACGAGGACGCCGTGCCGTCGCCCGTGCCGCCCGACGGGGCGTTCGGCATCGGCTGAACCGTCCGGCGCGGCGGTACCGCGCCCGTCGTGTAGGAGGCGTCCGGCGACAGCAGCCAGGAGATCGCCGCGGCGATCTCCTCCGCCCGGCCGGGGCGGCGCAGCGGGACCGTCTCGGACATGCGGTGCGCGCGGTCGGGGTCGCCCATCGCCGCGTGCATCTCGGTGTCGATCACGCCGGGGGCGACCGCGTTGACGCGGACGCCGTCGGGGCCGAGTTCCTTGGCCAGGCCCAGGGTCAGGGCGTCCACGGCCGCCTTGGTGGCCGCGTAGTGGACGTACTCGCCGGGGCTGCCGAGGGTCGCGGCCGCCGAGGTGACGTTCACGATCGCGCCGCTCCCCCGCGCACTCATGAGCCGGGCGGCCAGGCGCGAACACAGCAGTGTGCCCAGCAGGTTGACGTCGAGGACCCGGCGCAGGACGGCGGGGTCGGTGTCCGCCAGCCGTCCCAGCGGTCCCGTCACCGCCGCGTTGTTCACCAGACCGGTGACCGGCCCCAGCTGCTCCTCCGCGGAGGCGAAGAGCCGTTCCACATCGGCTTCGACGGCGGTGTCCACCCGCACGGTCACGGCACGCGCCCCCGCCGCGCGCACGCCCTCGGCCACCGTCTCGGCGGCCTCGCCGTCACGGACGTACCCGACCACCACGTCGTGCCCGTCGGCCGCGAGCCGCAGGCAGGTCGCGGCGCCGATCCCCCGGCTGCCGCCGGTGACGACCGTGACGAGACGTTTCATGGAGACCTCCTGGTGCGGCGGACGGACACGAAGATCGACTCACTCTACGACCGCGGGACCCGCCCCGTCCGGAACGGTTCGGGGCTCAGGCCCGCAGGTGTCCGACCGCGTCGTCGCCCAACGGACAGGGCCGCTCCACCGGCAACAACGCGGTCGCCCGGCCGAGTTCACCCGCCCTCACCAGAGCGTGCACCGGCGAGGCCCAGCTGGAGGGAGCGATACGGCAGCGCGTTGAGGTGCAGATCGCGCTCCGGGTCCCACTGCCGACGGGCACGTGATGCGACAGACAGGCATGACGCAGCGCCCACCCGAAGCCCGCACGGTCGATCTCGACGGCGAGGACGGTCTCCTGACCCTCACAGCGGTCTGTCGCCGCTCGTCGTGCCGGCGACGGTTCCCCCGGAGGGAGGGAGTCCGAAGGCTCGAAGTTCCGAGCATGCGCTGCGAGCGATGCCGACATCGGATCGGGACTCACGGCGTCCGGAGGGTGCGATCGCCAAGCGGAGGAGGCACCGGACATGCAACTGTTCGGGACCGGCAGGAGTCTAGCGATCGAAGCGATGTACCCCTGGAAGACACCGTCCGATTACCCGCGCTCCAACAGAGGTGCTCTCGATGCCGATGCCCCCGCACATCCGTCGCGCCTTCCGTGTCGCTGTTGCCCCCTTCGGCGCTGCTGGCCTGATCGCGCTGGCCGCGGCTCCCGCCGCCTTCGCCGATGAAGCCGCACCCGAATTGGTCATTGGAGGCATCGGGCCGATCGACGGGGTGAAACCGGGGAGCACCTTCGATCTGCCGGTCACCGTAGCGAACAAGGGCGCCGGAGCCGCCGAGAAGGTGTGGGTCACCTACTCCGTCACCCGGGGACTCGACTTCGCGGAGGTTCCCTCCAACTGCCGGACACAGCACGTCCGGCCCTACGACGAGATGCCCGAGAGGTGGACCATGGTGTGCGCGTTCGACCAGGCGGTGGAGCCGGGCGTCGTCTACACGCCCGACAGGCCTCTCCGTGTCAAGGCACTGGACCGCGCGCTCAACGACGAGCTGCGCCTGCGTGTCGGGGAGGACGATCCGGGGGCGGACGACAACGGCACTCCGCCGGTGGCGGGAACCGCACCGGCGGTGAAACTGGTCGAAGGACAGGCCGGGGGCGAGGGGTCCGCGCAAGTGATCGATGTGCCCGTCACCTCCATCAACACGGCCGACTACCAGGTGACGGGTGCCGCGTTGAAGGGGCGTGTCGGTGAAACGGTGCCGATGAAGGTGGAGTTCACCAACGCCGGGCCCGCCTGGGTCATGGTCAAGGTGGGGGACCGGTCCGTGAGGGTCATGATCAAGCCGCCCGCCGGAACGTCGGTCGTCAAGACCCCCGGGTTCTGCAAGGCCAAGGGTGAGGCGTACGACTGCGGCACGAGCGAGCGGGCTCTCTACGAGGGCGGACGAGAGACCTACACCTTCGAACTGAAGATCGACAAGCGGGTGGCGCACACCAAGGGCTCGGTGGCGCTGAGCACCGAGGCGCGGCCGTTCGACCCCGACAAGGGCAACGACAAGGCCGACATCACGCTGGACGTCACGGACGGGGGGCCGACCGGCTCGACGGGCAGCTCGACCAGTGGCTCGGGCGGATCGGCCGACGGATCGTCGTCGACAGGCGACGACGGGACGACGGCGAATGGCGGCAGCCTGGCAGAGACCGGGTCCTCGGCGCTGCCGATCACGGGCGTGGCTGCCGCGGCGGTGGTCACGGGTGCGGGCCTGCTCGTCATCGTGCGCCGCCGCCGGTCCCAGAGCCTGAGCTGACGACCGTCCGACGCGAGCGGTTGTTCCCGCCCCGGGCCGCTGGTCCGGGACCTCCGCGCTGCCTTGATCGATGGCGGCTCCGGCGGTTCCCGGATCCAGCCGACTCCCGTTCACGTGGCCGGTCCGAACGCTGTCACCCGGAAGCCCCCACTTCGCCGGCCATGACCTCGGGAGGGTTGGGAAGCACGGACGCAAGGTTCTCCCGCACGAAGTCCGCAGCCCTGGAGATCGATTCCTCGGCACCGGCCTGGTCCTGGAAGACACTGGTCGAGACCACCACCCCGTCCCCGGCATCGATCCAGTAGTAGGCCACGAAGCCGGAGACCTGGCGCATGAGCGGCACGAACCCCTCGTTCACGAGACGCGCCGCCTCGGCCGGATCGGTCACCCCTTCGTATCGCCGGACTGCTGCGTACATTCCCAAGCTCCTCACGGCATTCTGGGTTCGTCCTCTGCTGAGACGGCGTACCCCTGCGACAGCTGCCTGGCCCATGAGACGTCCGGCAATCACCTGAAGGGCAGCCTTGGGTGATCCGAACGGCAGCCGCCGACCCGGACGCAAGGCCCTCCGCGGGTGAGCCACGAGACAGCCTCGACGTGGAGTGGAGCAGCCTGGGCTGGGCGGCTGCCCGCAGCACGGAAGAGGCTGTGACGCGGCTTGATGACCCAGGCCAAGCCTTGCTCACAGACCCTTTGGCCAGACCGTGTGTGACGCTGATGTGGATCGCACGGGCGACTGCCCGCCGCCCGCGTCCGGCGTACTCCGTCGGATCGAGCAACAGGTCGAAAATCGGTGGTCACCTGAGCTGACCGAGCCCACGCTGGACGCCATGGAAGAACCGCACCGCAGGATCCGCGCGCTCCACACGGCGTCCACGCTCACCGTCTACCAGGCGTACTCCCCTGAGATCGGACTGCCCGCCATCCGAGACGGCCGCTTTCCGGCCGCGTGGAAGCCTGACCGCATGACGTGGATCAAACCCAGTTTCCTGTGGATGATGTACCGCTCCGGCTGGGGCACGAAGGAGGGTCAGGAGACCGTCCTCGCCGTCGAGATCACTCGCGACGGCTTCGACTGGGCGCTGCGCCATGCCTGCCTGTCGAGTTACGTTCGCGCACTGCATCCCGATCGCGGCACCTGGCAGCGTGACCTCAAGCGCGCACCGGCCCGTGTCCAGTGGGATCCCGAACGCGATCTGCACCTGCGTCCCCTGCCGCACCGTTCGTTGCAACTGGGCCTCTCGGGTGAGGCATCGTCGCGTTACGCGGACGAGTGGATCGTGTCCATCAGCGACGTGACCCCGCTCGCCGACGAGATCCACGCACTCGTCCGGGACGGGGAACTGGACTCAGCCACCCGACTGCTCCCCCAGGAGCAGGATTACCCCGCCGGCGCAGAACTCCTGGCCCACCTGCGTCCCTGACCGGCAATCCGGGCACAACTGGCGGCATCACCCATCTCGAACAGGGTCGGGGCTCCCCCGGCTCGAACACCACTCAATATCGGCGCAAGCCTCTTGGCTCCGCCCGCGCCGTGCCCAACACTGTGCCGATGACGCAGCGCGTGGAGCTCGCGACCGTGTTGGACCGACTGGCCGTGGACGGGCTGGTCACGGAGTACGCGGTGGCGGTGGACGACGGTGACTGGGCGGCGTATCGACGGCTGTTCACGGCGGACGGGCGGGCGGACTACCGTTCGGCCGGCGGGATCGAGGGGGACGCGGGGCAGGTCGCCGCGTGGCTGACGGAGAGTTTGGGGCTGTTCTCGATGCGCCAGCATCTGATCGTCAACCGGCGGCTGCGGTTCGGGATCCTGGAGCAGGACACCGGGGACACCGCGCGGGTGCTGGCGGACTACGTCAATCCGATGCGGTTCGCGGGGGACGGCGACGGCGGCTCCACGGCGCCGGACTTCGTGTGCGGCGGCCGGTACTCCTTCGGGCTGCTGCGGACGGCCGAGGGGTGGCGGCTGCGCGAGGTGGTCGTCCAGGAGAAGTGGCGCCGGCTCGACGGAACCGGCCCGCGCCGCCCGGCCCCGGCCGAATGAGCCGCCGCGCCGCCCGGCCCAGGCCCCGGCCGAATGATCCGAGGCCCCCTGTCGGAGATCCGCTTCCCGTGCGCACACTGGAGGGACCAGCCGGGTAGGGAGGCGACGTATGAAGACGTTCGACCGGTGGCTCACCTCCCCGTGGCGTCGCTGCGTCGTCGCCGCGCTCGCGGGTGCCCTGCCGGTGTTCGCCTTCCCGGCGCCCGCGCTGTGGTGGTTCGCGTACGTCGCCCTGGTCCCGTGGCTGCTGCTCGCGCGCTCGGCGCCGACCGGGCGGCGGGCGCTGTACGACGGCTGGCTCGGCGGGTTCGGGTTCATGGTGGCGATGCACCACTGGCTGCTGCCTAGCCTGCACGTCTTCATCTTCCTGATCGCCGCGCTGCTCGGCGCGCTGTGGGCACCCTGGGGCTGGCTGACGCGGCGGTTCCTCGGCGGCGTGCCCTCGCCCGGCCGGTGCGCGGCCGCGCTGCTGGTGCTGCCGTCCGCCTGGCTGGCGGTGGAGCTCGTCCGGTCCTGGCAGGGGCTCGGCGGCCCCTGGGGCATGCTCGGCTCCAGCCAGTGGCAGCTGGAACCGGCGCTGCGGCTCGCCTCGGTGGGCGGTGTGTGGCTGCTCAGCTTCCTGGTGGTGGCGGTCAACGTCGCGGTCGCCGCGCTGGTGGCGGTGCGCGCCGCCCGGATACCCGCCGTCGCCGCGCTCGCCGCCACGGCGGCGGCGACCTCGGCGGCCTGGGTCTGGTCGCCCCGGCCCGATGTCGACGGGCATGTGCGGATCGCCGTCGTCCAGCCCGGCGTCATCGGCGGTCCGGACAGCGCGGGGCTGCGCTTCGACCGGGAGGAGCAGCTGACCCGGCGGCTCGCCGGGCAGCACCTCGACCTGATCGTGTGGGGGGAGAGCAGCATCGGCTTCGACCTCGGTCAACGGCCCGACCTGGCGCGGCGCGTCGCGGCCCTGTCCCGGGAGACCGGCACGGACATCCTGGTCAACGTGGACGCCCGCCGCTCGGACCGGCCCGGCATCTACAAGAGCTCGGTCCTGATCGGCCCGCACGGCCCGACCGGCGCGCGGTACGACAAGATGCGGCTGATCCCGTTCGGCGAGTACATCCCGGCGCGCTCCCTGCTGGGCTGGGCGACCTCCGTCGGCAAGGCGGCGGGCGAGGACCGGCGGCGCGGCACCGAGCAGGTCGTGATGGACGTCGGGCACGGGATGCGGGTCGGCCCGCTGGTGTGCTTCGAGACCGCGTTCCCGGACATGAGCCGCCATCTCGCCGAGGACGGCGCGGACGTGCTGATCGGCCAGTCGGCCACGTCGACGTTCCAGGGCAGCTGGGCGCCCGAGCAGCACGCCTCGCTCGCCGCGCTGCGCGCCGCCGAGACCGGCCGGCCCATGGTGCACGCGACGCTGACCGGGGTCTCCGCCGTCTACGGGCCGAGCGGACAGCGCCTGGGCCCGTGGCTCGGCACCGACGCGAGCACCGCCCGGGTGTACGAGGTGCCGCTGGCGCACGGCATCACGCCGTACGTCCGCTTCGGCGACTGGCCGGTGCACGGCGCGCTGCTCGTGCTGGTGGCCCTGTGCGGCACCGAGGGCGTGCGGGCGCTCAGGCTGCGCCGGACCGGTCCTGAACCGCGCGTACCACCCGCTCGCACAGTGCGTGAGTCTCCAGTGCGTCACGGGCACTGAGCACCTTGCCCGCGCGCACGGCGTCGAGGAACGCGCACACCGCCTGCTCCATGCCGCGCTGCCGGGCGACCGGCACCCAGTCGCCGCGCCGGCGCACCGTCGGCTGGCCCTTGTGGTCGATCACCTCGGCGAGGTTGACCACCTGACGCTTGGTGTCCTGCCCGGAGACTTCGAGGATCTCCTCCGCCGAGCCGCTGCGCCGGTTCATCACGCCGAGCGCGGTGAAGCCGTCCCCGGCGAGCTGGAGCACGACGTGGTGCAGCAGGCCGTCCTCGACGCGGCTGCGCACGCCGACGTCGTCGATCGCGCCCGGCGCCAGGAAGCGCAGGGTGTCCACGACGTGGATGAAGTCGTCGAGGATCATCGTGCGCGGGTCCTCCGGGAGCCCGATGCGGTTCTTCTGCATCAGGATCAGCTCGCGCGGATGGTCGGCGCACTGCGTGTAGCCGGGCGCGTGGCGCCGGTTCAAGCCGACGGCGAGGGATACGCCGCGCTCCTCGGCGAGCACCACGAGGCGTTCGGAGTCGGCGAGTTCGTAGGCGAGCGGCTTGTCGACGTACGTCGGTACGCCCGCCTCCAGGAGCCGGGTGACGATCTCCGGGTGGGCGGGGGTGGGCGCGTGCACGAAGGCGGCGTCGAGGTCCTGGGCGAGCAGGGAGTCCAGGGTCGTGTGCCGGCTGTCCTCGGGGAGGCGGAGGCCGTCGGCGACCCGGGCGAGCGTCCCGGGCGTGCGGGTCTGCAGGTGCAGCTCGACGTCCGGCCGCGTGCCCAGCACCGGCAGGTACGCCTTCTGCGCGATGTCGCCGAGTCCGATGCAGCCGACCTTCACGTGCCCTCCCCCAGCGGTTGACCGACGATGTCTGCTGGAAGCATACGGCGGCCGTAATTGCCTGGTGGGGCGGAGCGAGGTGGGTCAGGATGCGGCTATGACGACCGAGCGCCGTGAACCCGCCCAGAACGCCGACGAACGCGCGATGCTGGAGGGCTGGCTGGACTACCACCGGCAGACGCTGGCCCACAAGTGCGAGGGCCTGTCCGACGAGCAGTTGCGGACCGCGTCGGTTCAGCCGTCCCCGCTGTCGCTCATGGGGCTGGTGCGGCACATGGCGGAGGTGGAACGGGGCTGGTTCCGCAAGGTGCTGGTGGGCGACGACCCGGGGCCGATCTACTACAGCGACGAGGACCGGGACGGCGAGTTCCATCTCACGGAGGCGGACACCTGGCGGGAGGCGTACGGCACCTGGCAGGCGGAGATCGCCGTCGCCCGGCGCCACGCGGCCGGACTCGCCCTGGACGATCTCTCCACGGGGTCGAGCCACTTCACCGACGAGCCGTTCAGTCTGCGCTGGATCTACACCCACATGATCGAGGAGTACGCCCGGCACAACGGCCACGCCGACCTGATCCGCGAGCGGATCGACGGCGCCACCGGCGACTGACGTCAGCCCGGGCGGCGCGGCGCCCCTCGTACGGGGAAGGAGATCACCCGTGCGGGGCATCATCCGCCTGTGTGCTGTACCCCGGCGGGCGCCGACGCAGCAGAGTTGCGCGGGTGCATCGAACGACGACCACCGCAACGCTTCTGGTCACCGTGGCCGTCTCGGCCCTCTCCGGCTGCGTGACCGTCCAGCGCCCGCCGGCCCCCGGTCCCTCCGTCGGTACGGTACCGTCGCCGGCCTCGGCGCCCCGGCCGGACGGCAGTGCCGAGCCGAGGGTCGTGCAGGCGCCGGCGCGGGAGGCGCTGGAGATGGTCGGCCCGGCCCGGCGGCCGACGCGCGCCGAGACGCCGCAGTCGCGCCGGCCCGCGACCAGCGCGACACCCCACCGGCTCTCGCCCCCGCGCGCACACCCCCGTCCGCAGCCGCACCGGCAGGCGTCCCCGCGGCCGCAGGCCGAGATCCCCGACGTCTCCCCCGCGCTGCCCGCGCCGTCGGACGTGTGCGCGCTGGGCAGGCAGTACGGCGGCTGGCGGCCGGACAGCCCGGAGGCGGCGATCTGCGCGCGGACGTACGGGCGTTGAGGCCGCGCGGACGTACGGGCGCCGAGGCCGCGCGGACGGGCACGCGGTGAGTGCCTACGTAGGCCGCTGGCGCGGCGGCCCCCAGGGCTGGGGGCCGTCCTCGCCCAGGCGCAGTTCCAGTCGGCTGATCGCCGCCCGGACCCCGTCGCCGTAGCTGTCGTCGGGCAGGGCCACGGCCGCGCCGCGGGCCCGGTGCAGATGGCTGCGGGCGGCTTCGGGGCGGTCGAGCTTCATGTAGTCGGCGGCGAGGTTCAGGTGCAGGGAGGGGTAGAAGGCGCGCAGCGCGGCGGTCTCCTGCGCCGTGCGCTCCTCGGTCGTGTCCTGTGCCGCCGACAACGCCCGCAGGTCCCAGGCCAGTTCGTCCGAGGGGTCGTCCTGGGTGTCGGCCAGGTAGTGCGCCAGGGTGCAGCGGTGCAGCGGCTCGCCGTCGTGGCCGATCTCCGCCCACAGGTCCAGCAGACGGCGCCGGGCCTCCTCGCGGTCCCCGGCGTGATGCAGCATGACGACCTGCCCGATCCGGGTCAGTACGGCATCCGGTGCCGCCTGCTCCTGTCGTTCCGCCACCGCGCCCTCCGCCACCTCGTCGGCTGTCCCCCCGACGCTATCCGGCGGCACCGGCAAACCCGGTCAGGCGGCCCCGTACGACACAAGGCCGCGCCGCCGAAGGGCCGGTCAGCCCAGGTTCGGAACGGTCCAGTCGATCGGCTCGTGGCCCTGCCGGGCGACGGCCTCGTTGATCTGGGTGAACGGGCGGGAGCCGAAGAACTTCTTGGCCGACAGCGGCGAGGGGTGCGCGCCCTTGACCACGACGTGCCGGCTCTCGTCGATCAGCGGGAGCTTCTTCTGCGCGTAGTTGCCCCACAGGACGAAGACCGCCGGATCGGGGCGGCCGGCCACGGCCCGGATCACCGCGTCCGTGAACTTCTCCCAGCCCTTGCCCTTGTGCGAGTTCGCCTCGCCGGCGCGCACCGTGAGCACCGCGTTGAGGAGCAGGACACCCTGCTGGGCCCACGGCATCAGATAGCCGTTGTCCGGGATCGGGGTGCCGAGCTCCTCCTGCATCTCCTTGTAGATGTTGCGCAGCGAGGGCGGGGTCTTCACCCCGGGGCGGACCGAGAAGCACAGGCCGTGGCCCTGGCCCTCGCCGTGGTACGGGTCCTGGCCGAGGACGAGGACCTTGACCTGGTCGTACGGCGTGGCGTCCAGCGCGGCGAAGACCTCGTCCCGCGGCGGGTAGACGGGACCCTTCGCCCGCTCCTCCTCGACGAACTCCGTCAGCTCCTTGAAGTAGGGCTGCTGCAGTTCGTCGCCCAGAACCCCGCGCCAGGACTCGGGCAGCATGGCGATGTCGGTCACGTCAACGTCCTTACGGTGTGCGGTCACTTGCGGTTGGTGCAGGTCTCAGAACCTACAGGCGACCACTGACAACCGCCCTCCTGCCCGAGGAACAGCCCGGCTACCAGCTGGTCTTCCTCGACAGGTCCCACATCATCATGATGGCCGACGGGTCGAGCGAGCGCTCCGCGCCGGAGATGTCGGCGCTCGCGGCCAGATACTGCTTGCCCTGCCACAGCGGCAGCAGCCGCGCGTCGTCCGCCAGGATCGACTGTGCCTCCCGGAACTCCTTCACCACCTGGGCACGGTCGCTCTCCCGGCGGGACTGGGGCAGCAGGACGTTCGTGATCCGGGGCGACGCGTAGGGCGTGCCGACGGCGTTCTGCTCGCCGACGAACGGCGCGATGAAGTTGTCGGCGTCGGGGAAGTCGGGGGACCAGCCGCGGCCGAACACCGGGTACTCGCCCTTCTGGTAGCCCACCACGTACTTGTTCCAGGGGCGGCCCTGCAGCGTGACGGTGAACAGGCCGGACGCCTCCAGCTGGCGCTTGATCTCCCGGAACTCCTTCGCGGTCGCCGAGCCGTAGCGGTCGGTGGTGTACCAGAGGGTGAGCGGCACCTTCTGGTGGATGCCCGCGCCGCTGAGGATCTTGGCGGCCTTGGTGACGCTGGGGTCGCCGAAGTCGTCGAAGAAGGCGGTGCTGTGCCCGGTCAGGCCGGCCGGGACCATGGAGTACAGCGGCTCGACGGTGTCCTTGTAGATCCGGTGCGCGATCTCGCTGCGGTTGATCAGCTGCGCGATGGCCCGGCGGACGGCGGCCTTGCCGACCCAGGGGTCCTTCGGGTTGAACACCAGGTACTCGATCTCGATGCTCGGACCCTCGATGAGGTCGATGTCCTTGGCGCCCTGCCCCTGGAAGGCGATCACGTCGTCGGCGGCCAGGCCGCGGAAGGTGAGGTCGAGCTTCTTGTTGCGCAGGTCGTCGGCCAGCGCGCCCGAGTCCTGGTAGTAGCGGATGGTGACCGCGTTGTTCTTGCGGTCCGCGAAACCCTTGTAGTGCTTGTTCCCGACCAGGACGGCCTGCTTGCCCTCCTGGTAGGACTGCAGGTTGTACGGCCCGGAGCCGAGCACCTTGCCGTCCTTGCGCAGCTTGTCGGCCGGGTACTCGGCGGGGTCCACGATCGACATGCCGGGTGTGGCCAGCACGAACGGGAAGGTGGCGTCCGGCTTGTTCAGGTGGAAGACGACCTGGCGGTCGCCCAGCGCCTGGACCCGGTCGAGGCTGCCCAGCAGGCCGGCGGGGCCGGTGCTGACGTTGATCTTCTCGATCCGGTCGATCGAGTACTTGACGGCCTGCGCGTCCAACTTGTTCCCGTTGGAGAAGGTCAGGCCGTCGCGCAGCTCGCAGGTGTAGACGGTGTTCGACTGCGAGAAGCTGCACTTCTCGGCCGCGTCGGGCTGCGGGGTGGTCGCGCCGTCGGGGTAGCTGAGCAGGGTCTGGTAAATGTTGCGGAAGAGCTCCCAGGACTGGTCCCAGGAGGCGGCAGGATCCAGCGTGCTGGGGGCACTGGTGGTGCCCACGACGATCGGGTCCTTGCTGTCCGGGCCACCGTCGGAAAAGACGCTGCACCCGGCCACCAGGGTTATGGATGCAACCGCCGCCGCACTTTGCAGGCATCGGTTCCGGTTGAACACGCGCACGCTCCTCGATCTGCCATACCAAGGGTCGGCCGACCATACCGCAGCAACACGCCGGGTCAACCTGCTTCGTACACGGGCTTGATCAGCTTGTTTCTGACTACGTTGTCATGGGGCCGTGATCCCCTGAAACGATGACAAGGGCGCCGTTTCCGTCAAGGAAACGGCGCCCTTGTGCGCCCGATCGTTATGCCGCGCGGCGGTCGGCCCAAGCGGTTGCTCAGACGACGCCGGCGTTCAGGAAGATGCCGCCGTCGACGACGAGCGTCTGGCCGGTGATCCAGTCGGACTGCTCCGAGGTGAGGAACGCGGCGGCGCCGCCGATGTCGGAGGGCACGCCGAGCCGGGCGAGCGGGTAGGCCGAGGCGGCCTCCTCCTCGCGGCCCTCGTACAGGGCCTGGGCGAACTTGGTCTTCACCACGGCCGGGGCGATCGCGTTGACCCGCACCTTGGGCGCGAACTCGTGCGCCAGCTGCTGGGTCAGGTTGATCATCGCGGCCTTGCTGACGCCGTACGCGCCGATGAACGGCGACGGGGCGAGGCCCGCGATCGAGGCGATGTTGACGATCGCGCCGCCGTTGTCCTTCTGCCAGGCGTGCCAGGTCTTCTGGGCGAAGCCGAGCGCGGAGATCACGTTGGTCTCGAAGACCTTGCGGGCGACGCCGAGGTCGAGGTCGGCGATCGGTCCGAACACCGGGTTGGTACCGGCGTTGTTGACCAGGAAGTCGACGCGTCCGAAGGCCTCCATGGTGCGTTCGACGGCCTCGGCCTGGTGGTCCAGGTCGTGGGCCTTGCCGGCGACACCGATGACCCGGTCGGCGCCGAGCCGGTCGACGGCCTCCTTGAGGGCTTCCTCGTTGCGGCCGGTGATGCAGACGCGGTCGCCGCGCGCGACGAGCGCCTCGGCGACGCCGTAGCCGATGCCTCGGCTGGCGCCCGTGACGAGCGCGACCTTGCCGGAGAGTTCAGTCATGTCCGTGATCCCTAGTCGAGCGGTCCGCCGGCGACGTACAGCACCTGGCCGGAGACGAAGCCGGCGGCCTCGCCGGTGAAGAAGGCGATGGCGTTGGCGATGTCCTCGGGCTCGCCGACGCGCTGGACGGGGATCTGGGTGGCGGCGGCGGCCTTGAACTCCTCGAAGCCCATCTTGACGCGCTCGGCCGTGGCCTTGGTCATCTCGGTGGCGATGAAGCCCGGGGCGACGGCGTTGGCGGTGATGCCGAACTTGCCGAGTTCGATGGCGAGGGTCTTGGTGAAGCCCTGCAGACCGGCCTTGGCGGCCGAGTAGTTGGCCTGGCCGCGGTTGCCCAGCGCCGAGGAGGAGGACAGGTTGACGACGCGGCCGAAACCGGCGTCGACCATGTGCTTCTGGATGGCCTTGGTCATCAGGAACGAGCCGCGCAGGTGCACGTTCATGACCATGTCCCAGTCGGACGCGGTCATCTTGAACAGCAGGTTGTCGCGGAGCACGCCCGCGTTGTTGACGAGGATCGTCGGCGCGCCGAGCTCCTCGACGACCCGGGCGATGGCGGCCTCGACCTGGGTCTCGTCGGAGACGTCGGCGCCGATCGCGACGGCCCGGCCGCCGGCCGCGGTGATCTTCTCGACGGTGTCCTTGCAGGCGGCCTCGTCGAGATCGATGACGGCGACGGCGCGGCCCTCGGCTGCCAGTCGTACGGCGGTGGCGGCGCCGATGCCGCGCGCGGCACCGGTGACGACGGCGACCCGCTGCTCAGTGGTGGACATTGCTGTTTCTCCTCGCCCTTGAGAAAGCCTGATCTGCGGTGAGCGACCGCTTAGTACCTTCAGCAGACGTGACGCTAGAAGCCCTGGCACCCGGTGTCAACGGCACACCCGGTGCATGTGATCCATTACCTCACCAGGAGGTCGAGCAACCGTCGCGTCTCGGCCGCCGGGTCGGCGGTGAGCCCGGTGTGCACCGGACCGGGCTGCACGACGGTCGAGCGGGGCGCGATCAGCCAGCGGAAACGCCGCCCGGCGTCGTCGTCGGCCGCCTGACCGGCCGCCGCCCCGCCGCCGCAGACACCCTCGACGGCACCCAGCGCGGCGCGCACACCGGCCACGTCCGCGTCCGGGTCCAGGGCCAGCAGCCTGGCCTCGTCCAGATGGGTGCGGGCGCCGAGGTACGCCTGGGCGCGGCAGTACACGATCACGCCCGCGTTGATGCACTCGCCGCGCTCGACGCGCGGGACGACCTTCAGCAGGGCGTACTCGAACACGTCCCGGTCGCCGCCCTGATCCGTCCGGGTGATGTGACGCTCGGTCACATGGCCGGCCATGTGGATGAGCCGCTCGCTCACTTGCCCTCCTCGATGCCGGTGACGCGTTCGTGGACGGTGCCGGCCCGCGCCAGCAGCGGCCGCGCGTACGCCCGCCGCAGGTCGTCCGGGGTGTCGAAGCCGGGCTCGTCGGCCAGCCAGGCGTCCGGGATCTCGGCGGTGACCTCGGCGAGGAGGTCCTCGGTGACGCGCGGGCCGAGGTCGGCGGCGGCGCCCGCGACATCGGGGCCGAAGCGGGCGAGGGCGTGGTCCGAGGCGTCGTACGGGCGGGCGGCGGAGGCCTCGGCGCCGGGCCAGTTGTGGTGCCAGATCATGGTCGCCCCGTGGTCGATGAGCCACAACTCGCCCTGGTGCATCAGCAGGTTGGGGTTGCGCCAGGACCGGTCGACGTTGTTCACCAGCGCGTCGAACCAGACGATCCGCCCGGCCTCTTCGGGGCTCACCGGGAAGGCGAGCGGATCGAAGCCGAGGGCGCCGGAGAGGAAGTCCATGCCGAGATTGGTGCCGCCGCTGGACCGCAGCAGTTCCTGCACCTGCTGCTCCGGCTCGCCGAGCCCGAGGACCGGGTCGAGTTCGATGGTCACCAGGCGCGGCATCCGGAATCCGAGCCGGCGGGCCAGCTCGCCGCAGACCACCTCGGCGACCAGCGTCTTGCGGCCCTGTCCGGCGCCGGTGAACTTCATGACGTACGTCCCGAAGTCGTCGGCCTCGACGAGTCCCGGCAGCGAGCCGCCCTCACGCAGGGGCGTGATGTAGCGGGTCGCGATGACTTCCTTGAGCATCGCCCCAGGTTACTGGGGAGTCGGCGGGTGTCCGACAGCGGAACGACAGCTCTGGCTTACGGTCGCCTGATCTCGAAGGCGACACCATCTCGAAGTCGACAAGATCTCGACGCCGTCTGAACGGGTGGTGCCCGCGGCCCGTACCCCTGGACGGATCAGGAAAGCTTCGCGGAAGGGAAACCCCTCATGAGCAGCGCATCGTTCAGGCCCGCAACGGGACCGGCCCGCCGCACCGTCGTGGCGGCGGCCGGAGCGGCGGGGCTCGCCGCCGCGCTGACCGCCTGCGGGTCGGGCGACGACTCGTCCGACTCCTCCTCGGTCTCCGGTTCCGGCGGCTCGCAGGACGGCAACGCGTCGAGCGCCGGTGGCTCGGGCGGCGGCGACAACGCCGCGGCCGGGGGCACCGCGCTCGCGAAGACCTCCGAGATCCCGGAGGGCGGCGGGAAGATCTTCAAGGACCAGGGCGTGGTCGTCACGCAGCCGAAGGCGGGCACCTACAAGGCGTTCTCGTCCAAGTGCACGCATCAGGGCTGCGCGGTGGGCAGCGTCGCCGACGGCGTGATCGTCTGTCCCTGCCACAACAGCCACTTCTCCGCCGAGGACGGCAGCGTGAAGAAGGGGCCCGCGACGAAGCCGCTGCCGGCCGCGAACATCACGGTGTCGGGCGAAGACATCAAGCTCGCCTGACCGTCAGGCCCGGCGGCGCGGCCGCTTGAGGCAGCCGAGCACCTCGTCCGTGGTCGCGACCGTGGCGACCAACGCGAGGGTGTGACGGATCATCGCGGGGGTGTAGTCCGAGGGCACCCCCGCGATGGCGTCCCTCGGCACGACGACGCCGTAGCCGCGGTTCACGGCGTCGAACACCGTGTTGGGGATCGCCACGTTGGCCGAGACCCCGGTGACGATCAGCGTGCGGCAGCCGAGGTTGCGCAGCAGCGCGTCGACGTCGGTGCCTTGGACGGGCGACAGGCCGTGGAGCCGGCGTACGACCAGGTCCTCGTCGGCGACCTCGATGGGCGGTGCGACGCGCACCGCGGTGGTGCCGGTCAACTGCTGGACGGGAAGGCGCTCGGCGGCGCGGAACAGCCGGGCGTTGCGGTTCGCGCCCAGGCCGTCCGGGCGGCGCTCGGCGATCGCGTGCATCACCTGGACGCCCGTCTCGTGCGCGGCGGCGACCAGCCGGGCGACATTGCCCAGGGCGCCCGAGGCGCGGGCCTCCTGGGCGAGTTCGGGCAGCGCGCTCTCGGGCCCGACGACCCCCTGCTGGCACTCCACGGTGAGTAGAACGGTGCTCGCGGGGTCGAGGAGTTCGGTGAGCTGTTCGTGCGACGCCATGACGCCCCCTTTCGCCGGGATGCGGAGCGGGCGAGACTAACCAGCATTGCGTGCGAGGGGAAGAAGAGGGGGCCGCATGACAGTCACTCAGCAGCGCCGGGGCCGGAAGATCATGATGACGCCGGGCGAGCTGGACGAGTTCCTGACCACCCAGCGGACCTGCCGGGTGGCCACCGTGACCACGGGCGGCGCCCCGCACGTCAGCGCCCTGTGGTTCGCCTGGGACGGCAGCGCGATGTGGCTCTACTCGGTGGTGCGCAGCAAGCGGTGGACCGACCTGCGCCGGGATCCACGGGTGGCGATCGTGGTCGACTCCGGTGAGGAGTACGACCAGTTGCGCGGCGTCGAGCTGTCCGGCTCCGTGGAGTTCGTGGGCGAGATCCCGCGCACCGGGCAGCTGTGCGCCGAACTCGACACCGCGGAGACGCTGTTCGCCCGCAAGAACTTCGGCCTGGACGAGATGCCGCACGACGGGCGCCACGCCTGGGCACGGCTCAGGCCGGACAAGATCGTCTCCTGGGACTTCCGCAAACTGGGTGCGCCATAGGGCAGTTGACGGTGTCTCGGCGCGGCAGGCCGCGCGGCGCCACAGCCGACGGATAGCCCGGCGGACCGCTCGACGATCAGCCGATCGCCGCGGCCGCCGCGCGCAGTGCCTCAACCGCGGCCCGGATGGACGGGCGCGGTCGGCGGCGGCGTCGGCGTTGGCGCGCCAGACGACGTACACATGGCGGCATACGCCTGCTTGAACAGGACGGTGCACCGTAGGGCAGTTGACGGGGGATCAGCGCAGCCAGCGGCGCGGCGGCGCAGCCTACGGACGGCCCGACGGGCCGCTCGACGGTCAGCCGACCGCCGCGGCCGCCGCGCGCAGGGCCTCCACCGCCGCCCGGATCGACGGGCGGCGGTCGGCGTCCGCGCGCCAGACGACGTACACATGACGGCGTACGCCCTGCTTCAGCGGGACGGTGACGATTCCGGGCGGTACCGGGTAGCGGCCCAGCAGGGGCGCGATGCACACGCCCAACCCGGCAGCGACGAGGCCGAGTTGGGTGTGGGTCTCGGCGGCGCGGTGGCCGACGATCGGCTCGACGCCGCGCGAGCGGAGCGTGAACATCAGCCACTCGTGGCAGAACTCGCCCTCGCCCCAGGTGATCCACTCGTCCTCGGCGAACTCCCCGAGGTCCACCTCGTCCCGGCCGGCCAGCCGGTGACCGGCGGGCATGGCCACGTCGGCCGGGTCGTCCAGCAGGGACGCCTTGACCAGGCCGTCGGGTACCGGCATCGGCTTGTTGTACCAGTCGAGGACGACCGCGAGGTCGAGGTCGCCGCGCACCACCGAGGCGATCCCGCTCTCCGGTTCCAGCTCGCTGGAGCGCACGCGCAGCGCCGGGTGCTGGGCGCGCAGGGCAGCGAGCGCGGTGGGGAAGAGGCCGCGGGCGGCGGTGGGGAACGCGGACAGCCTGAGTTCGCCGACGACCTGGCCCCGGTGCGCCTCCAGCTCCGACCGGGCGAGCTCCACCTGGGACAGGATCCGCGCCGCGTGCTCGGACAGCAGCCGCCCGGCGTCGGTAAGGCGCACACCGCGCCCGTTCTTGGCGAGGAGCTGCTGGCCCACCTCCCGCTCCAGCTTGCCCAGCTGCTGCGAGACCGCGGAGGTGGTGACGTGCAGGGCCTCGGCCGCGCCGCTGACCGAACCGTGCCGGGCGAGGGCGTCGAGGGTGCGCAGGCGCTCCAGGTTCAACATGTAAGCGATACTACGAGGTATCGCGTGCGAATTCTCGATTGTGCTACGAGGTCGGGTCCCGCATCGTTGGGGTCATGACGACCGTCGCCGCGACCCGCACCGAGTCCCCCACCGCCCCGCACACCCGCCCGCGCCTCGACTGGCGACTGCGGTTCGGCGCGCTCTCCCTGATCTGGGGCTTCAGCTTCCTGCTGATCAAGGTGGGCACGGACGGGTACGCGCCGTTCCAGGTCACCCTGGGCCGGCTGGTGTTCGGTACGGCGGTGCTCGCGGCGGCGATGGCGGTGAAGCGGGAACGGCTCCCGCGCGGCGCCCGCACCTGGGGCCATCTGACCGTCGCCGCGTTCCTGCTGAACGCCCTGCCCTTCTCGCTCTTCGCCTACGCGGAGCTGACGATCCCGTCCACGCTGGCCGGCATCTGCAACGCCACCTCCCCGCTGTGGGGCATGGCCCTGTCGCTGGTGGCGCTGTCCGAGGACCGGCCGACGCGACTGCGGGTGGCCGGGCTCGGCCTCGGCTTCCTGGGCGTGCTGACGGTCCTCGGCGCCTGGCAGGGCTTCAGCGGCCTGGACGCCACGGGCACGGCGATGGCCCTCCTGGCCTCGCTCAGCTACCCGGTCGGCTGGATCTACGTGCGCCGCACCCTGGCCGGCTCGGGCCGCTCCCACCTGTCCATGACGGGCGCGCAGCTCCTGCTGGCCACGGTCCAACTGGCCTTCGTGACCCCGCTGTTCACCGACTTTCCCGCCCATGTCTCGCTCGTCCCGCTGCTGGCGATCGCCGCCCTGGGCACCCTCGGCACGGGGCTTGCGGTGCTGATCCAGTACGGGCTGGTGGCCGAGGTCGGCCCCACGACGGCCCAGATGGTCACGTACTTCATCCCGGTCATCGCGACGGCGTCGGGCGTCGCGATCCTCGGGGAGTCGCTGCGCTGGACCACACCGGTGGGCGCGGTGATCGTGCTGGCGGGGGCGGCGCTCACCCAGGCCCGGCCGAAGCGGGGTGCGTGAGCGCACGGACCCCCTCGACTACACGTAACTCCGCGCCGGTCCCGGGCCCACCGCCGCGGCCACCGCCTCCGCCAGGGGCACGGCCTCCGGCTCGGTCAGGGTCGAGACCGTGATCCGAACGGCGGGCGGGGAGCTCAGCCGGAAGCGGGCGCCGGGGGCGACGGCCCAGCCGGCGTGCAGCAGGGCGGCGACCGTGGCGGTCTCGTCGGGGACCGGCACCCACAGGTTCATGCCGCTGCGGCCGTGGGAGCGGACACCGCGCTCGGCCAGGGCCCCGGCGAGGAGCTCCCGGCGGCCGCGATAGGCCGCCGCCACCTCCGCCGCGTCCACCGCGCCGTCCGTCCACAGCCGGACCACGGTGCGCTGGAGCAGCCGGCTCACCCATCCCGGGCCCAGCCGCTGCCGTCCGCGGACCCGGTCGACGGAGACGGGGTCGCCGGTGAGGACGGCGAGGCGCAGGTCGGGGCCGTAGGTCTTGGCGACGGAGCGGACGAAGGCCCAGTGGTGGGTGACGCCCGCCAGGGGGTGCAGGGGCAGGTCGACGGTGCCGTGGCCGTAGTCGTCCTCGACGAGGAGCGTGTGCGGGTGCTCGCGCAGGGCGGCGCGCAGGGCCCGCGCGCGGGGGCCGCTCACCGAGGCGCCGGTGGGGTTCTGCGCGCGGTCCGTGACGACGAAGGCGCGGGCGCCGGACTCCAGCGCGCGCCGCAGGTCCTCGGGGCGCGGCCCGTCGTCGTCGACGCCCACGGGGACCGTGCGCAGCCCGAGCGCCGGAATCAGGTCGAGGGTCCGGCCCCAGCCGGGGTCCTCCACGGCGACGGCGTCCCCCGGCCTGAGATGGGCCGCGAGGACGCGCTCGACGGCGTCCAGCGAGCCGGAGGTCGCGGTGAGCGGGCCGTCGGGCACCCCGTCGGCGTCGAGTTCGGCCCGCACGATCCGGGCCAGCTCGGGCTCCACGGGCTCCGCGCCGTACAGGATCGGCTCCCGGTCCCCCTCCTTCGCCACGGCGGCCAGGGCGGACGCGAGCGCCGGGAGCAGGGCGG
Organism: Streptomyces olivochromogenes; assembly: GCF_021538895.1. Classification (GTDB taxonomy): domain Bacteria; phylum Actinomycetota; class Actinomycetes; order Streptomycetales; family Streptomycetaceae; genus Streptomyces; species Streptomyces olivochromogenes_A. The sequence continues at coordinate 69,173 of NZ_JADDRL010000011.1, forward strand.
GGTCGGGGTTGCCGCTGGACAGGTCCCGCACCCCGACGGGCACGACGTGCGGCCGCTCGCGGCCCGTCGTGGCAGGTTTCGACCGGATACGGCTGCCTCGGCGGCCGGCGGTCTCGATGACCCCGCGCTCGCGCAGGCTGCGGTAGGCGGCCGCGACGGTATTGGGATTCACCCCCAGCCGGGTCGCCAACTCCCGCATCGGCGGCAGCAGTTGCCCCGGCTCCAGGTCCCCGGCGCTCACCGCGCACTCGACGCTGGCCGCGATCTCCGCCGCACCACGCCCTTGAATCGGATACTCTCCTAGCACAAAGCACATTATGCACTAGTGCAATACACAACGCCAGTCAGCACGCCAGCCATCTCGCCGGCCAGACCGCCAGGAGAGCACCATGCAGGACACCGAGCCGACGCCGTCGCAGCCCGCCGCCTACGCCCCCACCGACCGCACCGTCCCCACGCGCGCCGCGCACAAGGCGTCGTACGACAAGGAACTGGTGCACGCGATACTCGACGAGGGCTTCGTCTGCCACCTCGGCTTCGTGCGCGACGGCGCGCCGGTGGTGCTGCCCACGCTGTACGCCCGGGTCGGCGAGCGGCTGTACGTGCACGGCTCCACCGGGTCGCGCCCGCTGCGGATGACCGGTGAGGCGAACCCGGGGCTCGCCGTCTGTCTGACGGTCACCCACCTCGACGGCCTGGTCCTGGCCCGCTCGGCCTTCCACCACTCGGTCAACTACCGCTCCGTGGTGGTGCACGGCACCGCCCACCAGGTCACCGACCCCGAGGAGCGGCGGCTGGCCCTGGACGCCCTGGTGGACCAGGCCGTACCGGGCCGCTCCGCCGACTCCCGGCCCGCCAACCGGAAGGAACTGGCCGCCACCTCGGTGATCCGCCTCGACCTGGAGGAGGTCTCGGCCAAGGTCCGCACCGGCGGCGCGATCGACGAGCCCGAGGACCTCGACCTCCCCCACTGGGCGGGCGTCCTGCCGCTCCGCAAGGGGTACGAGGCCCCGGTCTACAACGCCGACCTCTCCGCCGGTGTCGAACTGCCGGGCTACCTCAAGGCGCTCTGAGGCCGGTCCGACACCGGCCGAGGTACGGCGACGGCCCGTGCCGCACGGGCCTCCGCCGCCGCCAGCCCCGCGACCGAGCCCAGCATCAGCAGGGTGCCTGCCACGGTGGAGGCGGTGAGGTGTTCACCGAGGAGGGCGACGGCCAGGCCGGCCGCGCTCACCGGCTCCAGAAGCATGATCACGGAGACGGTGGCGGACCGTACGACGGCGGCACCGGCGAAGTAGAGCGCGTAGGCGAGGGCGGTGGGAACCGCCGCGATGTAGATCAGCAGCACCAGGATCCGGCCGGGGTGGTCGGTGTGCGGGAGCAGGCCCTCGGCCAGGGCGAACGGCAGCAGGCAGAGGCTGGTGACCGCGAACGCCCCCACGGTCGTACCCGAGGAGTCCGTGCCGCCGTGGCGCCCCCACCAGCGGGTGAGCAGCGTCATGACGGAGTAGCCGGCCGCGGACAGCAGCGCGAGCAGCACGCCCGAGGGCCGGACGGTCGCGCCCGAGCCGCCGAGCGTCAGCACCGCCAGCCCGGCGAGCGCCCCGGTGACGGCGGCGGCCCCGCCCCGGCCGAGGTGCTCGCCCAGGGCCAGCCGGGCGCCCAGGGCGATGAGGACCGGTCCGGCGCCGAGCGTGACGACGGTCGCGACGGCGAGACCGGTGGTGGACACGGCCGCGAAGTACGCCGTCTGGAAGACGGCGAGCGCGAGGCCGGTGGCCACCGCCTTCCAGGTCCTGCGGCCGAGCGGTTCGGGCGTGGCCGCTGGACGGACCCGGGGGCGCAGCAGGCGGCCGGCCAGCAGCAGCACGAGCCCGGCCGCGCAGCGCCAGAAGGAGAGGGTGACGGCACCCATGTCGCCGGCGCGGTAGACCAGCGAGGCGGCGGCGCCCGCGGTGCCCCAGGCGGCACCGGCGACGATCAGATACAGGAGGCCACGCCCGACGGGCAGACCGAAAGAAGCATTCGACACGAATTGTCTCCGCAGATGTGCAGAAGTTCGGAAGGCGACCCCGGATCAGCGGGGCGCGCGGACTTCTTCTGCGGGCAGCACCGTCTTGCCCGGCCACTGGCCGGGCGTGTCGCCGGAGGCCCGCCTCAGGCGGCCGGAGGCGGAAGGACGAGTGCGTTCGACGGCATGGACGTGAGCTTAGGCGATGGTTTCACGGGCGGACAATTCGCGTTCCGGGGCACCGCTCGCCACCGGCTGGGCGGAGCCCTTGGCGGGGGTCGAGGACTGCGCGATGAACGCGCCCGCCAGGACGACCGCGCCGCCGACGACCTGCGGCGCCGAGAGGTGCTCGCCGAGCAGCACCCAGGCCAGCACGGTCGCCACGACCGCCTCCAGACAGGCCACGACACCGGCGACCTGCGGAGACAGCCGCCGCACGGACACCACACCGGTGACGTACGCGATCACCGTGGCGACCAGGACGATCCAGGCCAGCAGCGCGGCCGCCGGGACCGGGGTGCCGTCCATGTGCGCGGTGCCGGCCAGGACGGAGAAGTCCATGGTCCAGGGGCGGGCGACGGCGGTCAGGACGACCGCGCCGACGAGCAGTCCGTAGGCGATGACGCCGAGCGGGTCCGGCGCCTCCTCCCCCGACTCGCTGCCCTGGTCGGCCAGGACGAAGTAGCCGACCTGGCAGCCCGCCGCGCCGAGCGCGAGCAGCAGTCCCAGGGCGTCGAAGCCGAGCCCCGACCACACCTCCACGACGCAGGCGAGGCCGCCGACCGCGAGGACCACGCCGAGCGCGGCGGCCCGGGTCACCGGCCGCCGCTGCACGAACCGCACCCAGCCGAGCACCAGGGCGGGGGCGAGGTACTCCACGAGCAGCGCGACGCCGACCGGGAGCCGCGATATCGCGGCGAAGTAGCAGGCCTGGACACCGGCCACACCGAGCAGTCCGAACCCGACGAGCAGCGCGGGACGCCGGCGCAGCAGGCCGCGGTGGCGCACGGCGAGCGGCAGCATCACCAGGGCGGCGCCGGCCACCCGCAGCCACACCACATGGAGCGGGTCGAGCCCCGCCTCGATCAGCGGCTTGGCCGCGACACCGGATCCCCCGAAGGCCAGCGACGAGACGAGCGCGAGACCGAGCCCGACGCCCTTGCCGCGACCGCTGTGACTGCTGTCTGACGTATGCACCGGCACATGATGACAGGCGACGACATGACCGTCACCCCCGATGACACCTGTCTCATCGGCTGGACGGGGCCGGGCCCGCGCCCGCGCTCGACCCGCCGGGCCCGAGCACTCAGCAGGCCGCGCCGCCGTCCCCCGCGAACTCCCCCGAGTGGCCGGCGATCCGGGCGAGCAGCTCGGGCACCGCGACTCCGGCGCGGTCGAGCACCTCGACGGCGCGCGCCTCGGGGTCCACGACGATGGCCGCGAGCAGATCGGTGCCCCGCGCCTCGTCGTCCCCGCGCAGTCCGGCGCGCTCGGCGGCCTGCCGCATGGCGGCCGCGGCCAGCGGCGACCAGCCGTCGACGCCCTTCAGGACGGACAGCGCGCCCGAGTCCTCCACCGAGCCCTGCCAGCGCAGGCCGTAGCCGATGCTGCGCTGCACGAGATAGCCGAGCAGGCGGGCGAGCTGCGGGACGTCACCGACGACGGCGCGCACGTCGGGGTCGGACTCCAGCAGGGAGTGCAGGAGGTGGGCGGTGTCGATCTGCCGGTCCCCGTCCCGTACGGCCCGGCGGCGGGCACCGGCGACCACCGCCGCCAGCTCGGCACTGAGCCCGGCGACGTCGTCCGCGCGGCGGCTGCCCTGGTCCTCGGCGGACTGGTGGGGAATACGCGGTGGCACGCTCCCAGCTCATCAGCCTCACCGGCGCCGGTCATCCACGGGGGGAAGCATTTTCACGTCCCACGAGAAGTGGACATCACCGATCGGAATATCCTCCTTGCGGAGGAGATCAGGCCGAGACAGGGCCCTCCGCGCCGCTCCACGGCCGTCGATGCCCGTCCACACCTCTCCACATTTCCTGACGGTTCATCAGTATTGAATGTTCGGGGCCCTGCGGCTACGTTCCGCGACACGTCAGCCCGACACGAAGAGGTGGTCGCATGGCCGAAGTCAGCGCGGAGGCACGCATCCAGGCACCGGCCGAGAAGGTGTGGGCCCGGCTCACGGACTGGTCGGCGTACGGGGAGTGGAACGCGACCCACACCAGCTTCCCCAAGGGCGGCCCCGAGACCCTGGCGGCGGGCGGCACCTTCCAGGAGAACATGAAGCTGATGGGCTTCCCGGCCGAGGTCGAGTGGACCATCGACGAGCTGGAGCCGGCCCGGTTGTTCGTGATCCGCGGCAAGGGTCCGATGGCGGTGAGCCTCCTCACGCGCTACACGCTCACCCCGGACGGCGACGCGACGACGGTGCGCATCGACGGGGAGTTCACGGGCGCGGCGGTCTCCCTGATGGCGGGCAAGCTCAAGGACTCGGCCACGGCCGCGCTGAACGAGTCGTTGCGCAAGCTGGCCGGGCTGGTGGCCTGACGGACCACCCCTCACCCACGAACAGGGCGCCCCGCGGACGAGTCCGCGGGGCGCCCTGTTCGTACGGTCAGTCCTCGTCGGCGAGGATCAGGTACAGCTTCTTGCGGGCCTCGTTGATGACGGTCACCGCCTTGTCGCGCTGCTCCTTGCTGCCGGTCTTCCAGACCTGGCCGAAGGCCTCCATCAGGCCGAAGCCGGCCTGGCGGATCTCACCGAGGGCCTCCCAGTCGACCCCGCGCGAGGCCTCCTCCCAGGGGGCTTCGGGACCCTCGTCGGCCGCGGCGCGGCCCGCCTCGGTGAGCGAGAACAGCTTCTTGCCGCCCTCGCTCGCGCTGGCGATCAGGCCCTCGTCCTCCAGCAGCTGGAGCGTGGGGTAGACCGAGCCGGGGCTCGGCTTCCACGCGCCGCCGCTGCGCTCGGCAATCTCCTGGATCATCTCGTAGCCGTGCATCGGCCGGTCCTTGAGCAGGGCCAGGATCGAGGCCCGTACGTCACCGCGCCGCGCCCTCCCCCTCGGGCCGCCGCGCCCTCGATGCCCCCAGGGGCCCGGTCCGAAACCGGGACCGCCGGGACCACCGGGGCCGCCCGGACCGAAGGGTCCGAAGGCGGCGCGGAGCCCCTCGAAGTCGCCCCGGTCGCGCCGGGAGAAGCCCTCGTGTCGATGTCCACGCTCGTGTCCGTGGGAACGCATCGCCATCACTCCATTCCATCGTTGATCTGTCGCGATGCGTCAACGATATATCGGAACTGTTCGGATGACAACCCTCTTCGACGACCGTGGCCGTGGGACTCAGCCGTGCCAGCTCCAGTCCGCGACTTCGGGCAGGTCGACGCCGTGTTCGCGGATCCAGGCGTGGTGGCGGGTGCGGGCGTCGGCCATCTCCTGGCGTACGGCGGCGGCGCGCACCGCGAGGCCGGGGACGCGGTCGACGACGTCCATGACGAGCCGGTAGCGGTCGAGGTCGTTGCGGACGACCATGTCGAACGGTGTGGTCGTGGTGCCCGACTCCTTGTAGCCGCGGACGTGCAGGTTGTGGTGACCGGTGCGGCGGTAGGCGAGGCGGTGGATCAGCCACGGGTAGCCGTGGTAGGCGAAGATGACCGGCTTGTCGGTGGTGAAGAGGCCGTCGAACTCGGCGTCGGTCATCCCGTGCGGATGGTCCTCGCGCGGCAGCAGCGTGGTCATGTCGACGACGTTCACCACCCGCACCGCCAGCCGCGGCAGATGCCGGCGCAGCAACTGCGCGGCGGCCAGCACCTCCTGGGTCGGCACGTCGCCGGCGCAGGCCAGCACCACGTCCGGTTCGCCGCCGTTCTCGGTGCCGGCCCACTCCCAGATCCCGGCGCCCCGCGCGCAGTGGACGCGGGCCTGGTCCATGGAGAGCCAGTCGAAGCACGGCTGCTTCCCGGCCACGATCACGTTGACGTAGTCCCGGCTGCGCAGGGCGTGGTCCGCGACGGACAGCAGGGTGTTGGCGTCCGGCGGCAGATAGACGCGGACGACCTGCGGACTCTTGTTGAGGACGTGGTCGACGAAGCCGGGGTCCTGGTGGGAGAAGCCGTTGTGGTCCTGGCGCCACACGTGCGAGGTCAGCAGGTAGTTGAGGGAGGCGATCGGGGCCCGCCAGGTCAGCTCGCGCGAGGTCTTCAGCCACTTGATGTGCTGGTTGACCATCGAGTCGACGATGTGCACGAACGCCTCGTAGCACGAGAACAGCCCGTGCCGGCCGGTCAGCAGATACCCCTCCAGCCAGCCCTGGCAGAGGTGTTCGGAGAGGATCTCCATCACCCGGCCGTGCCGGTCCAGATGCTCGTCCACCGGCAGGGTCTCGGCCTGCCAGGCCTTGCCGCTGGCGTCGAAGACGGCCTGCAGCCGGTTGGAGGCGGTCTCGTCGGGTCCGACCAGACGGAAGTCGCGGCGCCCTGCGGTGTCCTTCATGACCTGTTCGAGCAGGGAGCCGAGGACCCGGGTCGGTTCGTGCAGCGTCGCGCCCGGCTTGTCGACCGGTACGGCGAAGTCGTCGAGGGACCGGATCGGCAGGTCCCGTACCAGCACACCGCCGTTGGCGTGCGGGGTGGCGCCGAGCCGCTTGCGGCCCTCGGGCACGCAGGCCAGGACGTCGGCCACGGGGCGGCCGGACGGGTCGAAGAGCTCGTCGGGCCGGTACGAGCGCAGCCACGCCTCCAACTGCCGCAGGTGCTCCGGGTTTTCCCGGACGCCGGCCAGCGGCACCTGGTGCGCCCGCCAGGTGCCCTCGACCGGCTCGCCGTCCACCACGGCCGGACCGGTCCAGCCCTTCGGCGTGCGCAGGACGATGACCGGCCAGTGCACGCGCTCGCCGACCCCCTCCTCCCGGGCGGTGCGCTGCATCACCGCGATGCGGTCCAGCGCCTCGTCGAGCGCCGCGGCCATCGCGCGGTGCACCTGGTGCGGGTCGTCGCCGCTCACCTGGATCGGGTGGTGGCCGTATCCCCTCAGGAGCGCGTCGAGTTCGGCCTCGGGCAGCCGGGCCAGCACGGTCGGGTTGGCGATCTTGTAGCCGTTGAGGTGCAGGATCGGCAGGACGGCGCCGTCGTTCACCGGGTCGAGGAACTTGTTGGAGTGCCAGGAGGCGGCCAGCGGCCCGGTCTCCGCCTCGCCGTCGCCGATCACGCAGGCGACCACCAGGTCCGGGTTGTCCAGGGCGGCGCCGTAGGCGTGGGCGAGCGAGTAGCCGAGCTCACCGCCCTCGTGGATCGAACCGGGCGTCTCCGGGGCCACGTGGCTGGGCACCCCGCCGGGGAACGAGAACTGACGGAACAGCCGCTCCATGCCCGCCGCGTCGCGCGAGACGTCCGGGTAGGTCTCGCTGTAGCTGCCCTCCAGCCAGGAGTTGGCGACCACCGACGGCCCGCCGTGCCCCGGCCCCCAGACGCACAGCGCGTCCAGGCCCCGCGCCCTGATGACACGGTTGAGGTGGGTGTACACGAGGTTGAGGCCGGGCGAGGTGCCCCAGTGGCCGAGCAGCCGCGGCTTGATGTGCTCCGGCCTCAGCGGCTCGGTCAGCAGCGGGTTGGCCATCAGATAGATCTGACCGGCCGCCAGGTAGTTGGCGGCGCGCCAGTGCGCGTCCAGGGTGCGCAGTTCGGCGTCGGAAAGTACGGTGGCGTCCTGGTGTTCGACCTTGGACATGGGTGAGACTCCGGAAGTCGTCGACGTAGGGGTCATCGGGCGGTGGAGGCGGCATGGCCGACAAACAGGCGGCGGAGCTGCCGCGGAAGGTGTACGAGAAGGAACTGCTGCGCCTGCAGACCGAGTTGGTGAAGATGCAGGAGTGGGTGCGGGCGGAGGGCGCCCGGCTGGTCGTCGTCTTCGAGGGGCGGGACGCGGCGGGCAAGGGCGGCGCGATCAAGCGGGTGACCCAGTTCCTCAATCCCCGTGTGGCACGCGTCGCGGCGCTGCCCAGGCCGACCGAGCGCGAGCGCACGCAGTGGTACTTCCAGCGGTATGTGGAGCACCTGCCGGCCGCCGGGGAGATGGTGCTGTTCGACCGGTCCTGGTACAACCGGGCCGGCGTCGAGCATGTGATGGGCTTCTGTACGCAGCAGGAGTACCAGCGTTTCCTGCGCCAGTGCCCGATCTTCGAGCGGATGCTGGTGGAGGACGGGATCCTGCTGCGCAAGTACTGGTTCTCGGTGAGCGACACCGAGCAGCAGGAGCGGTTCCGGCGGCGCCTCGACGATCCGGTGCGGCGCTGGAAGCTGTCGCCCATGGACCTGGAGTCGATCACCCGCTGGGAGGCCTACTCCCGGGCCAAGGACGAGATGCTGGTGCACACCGATGTCTCCGACGCGCCCTGGTACGTCGTCGAGAGCGACGACAAGCGCCGTGCCCGGCTGAACATGATCGCCCACCTGCTCGGCTCCGTTCCGTACCACGAGGTGACCCCGAACGTGCTCGCCCTGCCCGAGCGGCCGCAGTCGACCGGCTACGAGCGTCCGCCGCGGGATCTGCAGACATACGTCCCCGATCACGCGGCGAGCCTCTGAGCGGCCGGCCGTCGCGTTCACACCCGGTGGGGTACGACCGCGACGGGACAGGCGGAGTGGTGCAGTACGCCGTGCGTGACGCGTCCCAGCTGGAGTCCGTGGTGCCCCGGATCGCGCCGGGCACCCACGACCAGCAGGTCGGCGTCGAGCGAGGCGTCCAGCAGCGCCCGGCGGGCCTGGCCCTCGACGGTGCGCCGCCGCAGGTCGACGTCCGGGTACCGCTCGGCCGCCTCGCGCACGGCCGCTTCCAGCGTCTCGGCGGCCCGCCGCTCGTGCAACCGGGCGGGCTCGCCCGTGAGCGGGGGACGGCCGGCGCTCTCGTGCGCGGGGCACCGCCAGGCCCGTACCGCTTCCAGCGGCACCCCGCGCAGTGCGGCCTCCCGCGCGGCGAAGCGCACCGCCGCCGCCGAGACGCCGGGCTCCTCGCCGACGCCCACGACGACGCGGCCGCGCGTGGCGGGCGCGGCCCGGTTGTCGTGGCTGCCGCGCAGGACGATCACCGGGCAGTCCGCGTGGGCGGCCACGGCCAGGCTGACGGAGCCGAGCAGCAGTTCGGCGAGGGTGCCGCGCCCGCGGCTGCCCACCACCAGCGCAGCGGCGTCGCGGCCGGCCCGCACCAGCGCGTACTCCGGTTCCTCGGGCAGGATGTCGGTGGAGGTCTTCAGGTCGGCGTGGCGGCGCTCGGCGCGCCGCGCGGCGGTCGCGACGATGTCCTCGGCCAGGACCTGCTCGGACGGCTTGCCCCGGTCCTGGCCGAGGGCGACACCCTCGTACCGCTCCCACAGCGAGGCGTACACCAGCCGCAGCGGTACGCCGCGCAGGGCGGCCTCGTCGGCCGCCCAGTCCACGGCCCGCAGGCTGGGCTCGGACCCGTCGACGCCGACGACCAGCGGGCGGTCCGGAGGGTTCGTCATGGTGGCTGCTCCTCAGGGGGTGGGCCGACGGGGGCTCAGTCGTGCGGGACGACCGCGACCGGGGCGGTGGAGTGGTGCAGGACGGCGTGGGTGACGGGCCCGATGCGGGTGCCGAGCGGAGCGCGGCGGACCCGGCGGCCCACGACGACCAGCGAGGCCGCGCGGGCGGCGTCGACGAGGTGGTCGGCGGGGGTGCCGCAGTGGGACTCCTCGGTGACCTCGATGTCCGGGAACTTCTGCCGCCACGGGCGCAGCACCTCGGTCACCAGGGTGGTCTCCCGCAGCGCCAGGGCCCCGTGGAGTTCGAGGTCCACGGAGAGGCCGTAAGCGTAGGACGGCGGCGGGTTCCAGCCGTGGACGACGCGCAGGGCCGTACCCCGGCGGGCGGCCGCGGTGAACGCGAACTCGATCAGCTCGGCGCTCGGGGAGTCGGCGTCGAGGCCGAGGACGACCGGCCGGAAGGGGGTCGCGGCGGACGGGATACCGGCCGGGTCCATCCGGTGCTCGTCGGCGGCCTGTTCGCCCGCGCGGACCAGGACGACCGGCCGCTCGGCGTGGGCGACGACCGCGAGTCCGACCGAGCCGACGAGGAACCCGCCGATGCCGCTCAGTCCGCGCGAGCCGAGGACCAGCAGTTCGGTGTCGCGGGCCGCGGCGGCCAGGAGGTCGGCGGGGCGGCCGGGCCGCTGCTCGGTCCTGACGTCGAGGCCGGGATGGCGCAGGGCGAGGCCCTCGGCCGCCTCGCGCGGAATCCTCTCGCTCCAGTGCTGCTGGGTCTCGGCCCCGAGGAGCGGCGCCTGGGCCATGGGCTCCGGCACCGGCTCCCATATGTGCAGCAGCGTCAGCGGCAGCCCGAGCAGCTCGGCCTCGCGGGCCGCCCACTCTGCGGCGGCACGGCTCTCGGGCGAGCCGTCGAGGCCCACCGTGACGGTCCGGGTCATGATCTCCAACCTCCTGAGTCGGGCTGCATCGGGGATCTGCTACGAGCCTCTTGCGCGAACGGAGTTGGGGGCAGGGGCCGCAGGTCCCCGAAGGGGCCCGACCGGCCCTTGGACGCTCCGCGGCACAGGGGCCATGTGCCGGGCGCGAAGCCCGTCGCACGGCTGGCGACGGCGCCGTACCTCGGTGGATCATGAGGTCAGGCACGGAGAGAGGCGGCTCATGACCCAGGGTTCGGCCGAGCGCGTCGCGGGGTGGCACCGCCTGGCGCCCGGGCTCGGCGTCCTGCTCGGTTACCGCCGCTCCTGGCTGCGGGGCGACCTGCTGGCCGGCGTGACGGTGGCCGCCTACCTCGTGCCGCAGGTCATGGCGTACGCCGGGGTGGCCGGGCTGCCGCCGGTCGCCGGGCTGTGGGCGATCCTGCCGGCGCTCGGGCTGTACGCGCTGTTCGGCTCCTCGCGGCTGCTGTCGGTGGGCCCCGAGTCCACGACCGCCCTGATGACCGCCACCGTGGTCGCCCCGCTCGCGGCGGGCGACCCCGGGCGGTACGCCTCGCTGGCGGCCGCCCTCGCGATCACGGTCGGCCTGCTGTGCGTGGTGTCGTGGGCCGTCCGGCTCGGCTTCCTCGCGGACCTGCTGTCCCGGCCGGTGCTGATCGGCTATCTCGCGGGCGTGGCCCTCATCATGGCGGTGGACCAGCTGCCCAAGCTCACCGGCGTCGAGACGACGGGCGCCGAGTTCTTCCCGCAACTGTGGTCCTTCGTCACGCACCTGTCCGACGCCGATCCGGCCACGGTCGTCCTGTCCGCCGTCGCGCTGGTGTTCCTCTTCGTGGTGGCCCGGTACCTCCCCGCCGTACCGGGACCGCTGCTCGCCGTGGTCCTCGGCACGGCCGCCGTGGTGGCCTTCGACCTGGACGGGCGGTACGGCATCAAGGTCATCGGTGAGATCCCGTCGGGGCTGCCCGACCTCGCCGTCCCGGAGCTGAGCGAGCTGCCCCGGCTGGTCCTGCCCGCGCTGGGCGTGCTCATCGTCGGCTACACGGACTTCATCCTCACCGCGCGGGCGTTCGCCGGGCACGAGGACGAGGGGCCCACCCTCCGCGCCAACCAGGAGTTCCTCGCGCTCGGAACGGCCAATCTCGGCGCGAGTCTGCTGCACGGCTTCCCGGTGAGCAGCAGCGCCAGCCGCACCGCGCTCGCCTCCTCGGCGGGCGCGCGCAGCCAGGCGTACTCCCTGGTCGCGGGCGCCGCGGTGCTCGCCGTCCTGCTCTTTCTCAGCCCGCTGATGAGCCGTACGCCCTCGGCCGTCCTCGGCGCGCTCGTGATCTACGCCGCCGCCCGCATGATCGACGTCGCGGGCTTCCGCCGGCTCGCGTCCTTCCGCCGTCGCGAACTCCTGCTCGCGCTGGGCTGCCTGGCCGGGGTGCTGGTCCTCGGCATCCTGTACGGCGTGCTGGTCGCCGTCGGTCTGTCGGTGGCGGAGCTGCTGGCCCGGGTGGCCCGCCCGCACGACGCGGTCGAGGGGCTGGTGCCCGGGATGGCGGGCATGCACGACGTGGACGACTACCCCCAGGCCCGTACGATCCCCGGGCTGCTGGTCTACCGCTACGACTCGCCGCTGTTCTTCGCCAACGCGGAGGACTTCCGGCGCCGGGCCCTGGCCGCCGTCGACGAACAGACCGAACCGGTCCGCTGGTTCGTGCTGAACACCGAGGCCAATGTGGAGGTCGACATCACCGCCCTCGACGCGGTCGACGAGCTGCGCCGCGAACTCACCGGCCGCGGCATCGTGTTCGCGCTCGCCCGGGTCAAGCAGGACCTGCTGGACGACCTGACGGCATACGGCCTCATGAACTCCGTCGGACCGGATCTCGTCTTCCCGACGCTGCCGACGGCGGTGGCCGCCTACCGCCGCTGGACCGGGACCCGGCCCGACTGACTCCGGCCCGACCGACTCCGGCCCGAGGTCAGCCGCCCATCAGGTCGGGGCGGATCAGCGTGCCCGACCTGCCGTGGACGATCTCGTACGCCGCGTCCAGGGCGCCGATCGCGGCCAGGCCTCCGGTGCGCTCGACGAACCGGGCCGCCGCCTCGGCCTTGGGCCCCATGGAGCCCTCGGGGAAGCGTCCGCGGCGCAGCTCGGCGGGCGTGGCGTCCAGCAGAGCGCGCTGCCCGGGGGTGCCGAAGGCCTCGTACACATGGGGCACGTCGGTGAGGATGAGCAGGAAGTCCGCCTTGAGGTCCTCGGCGAGCAGGGCGGCGGTGAGGTCCTTGTCGATGACGGCTTCGAGGCCGCCGAGCGCCCCGGTGTCGCGGTCGGCGGTGACGGGGACGCCGCCGCCCCCGGCGCACACGACCAGCGTGCCGCCGGACAGCAGCGCCTGGATGGTGTCGGTCTCGACGACGTGCTCCGGCACCGGGGAGGGCACCACCCGCCGCCAGCCGCCGGTGTCCCGGGCGATGTGCCAGCCGCGCTCGCGGGCCAGCGCCTGGGCCACGTCCCGGGGATAGACCTGGCCGACGAACTTGGTGGGCCGGGCGAGGGCCGGGTCGTCGGCGCGGACGAGGGTGTGCGTGACGAGCGCGGCGACCCGGCGGCCGGGCAGGGCGTCGTGCAGGGTGCGAGCCAGCAGGGAGCCGATCATGCCCTGGGTCTGCGCGCCGAGCAGGTCCAGCGGGTAGGGGGCGCTCAGGGCGGGGTCGGCCGCGCTCTCCATGGCGAGGAGGCCGATCTGGGGGCCGTTGCCGTGCGTGATGACGAGGTCGTGGTCGCGGGCGAGGGCGGCCAGGGCGGTGGCCACCCGGTCGATGTTGGCCTGCTGGACGGCCGCGTCGGGGCGTTCGCCGCGGTGCAGCAGGGCGTTGCCGCCGAGGGCGGCGACGATGCGCATGGGTCAGTCCTCCAGGGTGGCGACGAGCACGGCCTTGATGGTGTGCAGCCGGTTCTCGGCCTGGTCGAAGACGATCGAGGCGGGCGAGGCGAAGACCTCGTCGGTGACCTCCAGACCGTCCAGGCCGTAGGTGTCGAAGAGGTCCTGGCCCAGGCGGGTGCGCCGGTCGTGCAGGGACGGCAGGCAGTGCATGAACCGGACGTCCGGGTTGCCGGTGAGCGCCAGTGTCTTGTCACTGACCTGGTACGGGAGCAGCAGTTCGATCCGCTCGGCCCAGGTGTCGGCGGGCTCGCCCATGGAGACCCACACGTCGGTGTGCAGGAAGTCGGCGCCGCGTACGGCGGTCTCGACGTCCTCGGTGAGGGTGAGGCGGGCGCCGCTGCGCTCGGCCAGGGTGCGGCAGGTGGCGACGAGCGCGGGGTCGGGCCACAGGGCTTTGGGGGCGGCGATACGGACGTCCATGCCGAGGAGGGTGCCCATGGACAGCAGGGAGTTGCCCATGTTGTTACGGGCGTCGCCGAGGTAGCAGTAGGCGATGTCCGGCAGTGGCTTGGGGCTGTGCTCGTGCATGGTGAGGACGTCGCACAGGCTCTGGGTGGGGTGCGCGGTGTCGGTGAGCCCGTTGTAGACGGGGACGCCGGCGTGGGCGGCGAGTTCGGTGACGAGGGTCTGGGCCGAGCCCCGGTACTCGATGGCGTCGAACATGCGGCCGAGGACGCGGGCGGTGTCGGGGAGGGACTCCTTGCGGCCGAGGTGGGTGTCGCCGGGGCCGAGGCAGGTGGTGTTCACGCCCTGGTCGGCGGCGGCGACCTCGAAGGCGCAGCGGGTGCGGGTGGAGGTCTTCTCGAAGATCAGCGCGAGGTTCCGGCCGGTCAGCCGCGGCCGTTCGGTGCCGGCGCGCTTGGCCGCCTTGAGGTGGGCCGCCAGATCGAGGAGGTGGTGCATCTCGGCGGCGGTGAAGTCGAGTTCGCTCAAGTAGGAGCGGCCTCGCAGGTCGACGGTCATGGTGGTTCGCCCTTCTCGGCTCAGGCGGCCGGGCCGCGTTCGATCGGGCAGCTCATGCAGCGCGGGCCGCCACGGCCGCGGCCGAGTTCGGCGCCGGCCACGGTGACGACCTCGATGCCCTGCTTGCGCAGGTAGGTGTTGGTGGTGACGTTGCGCTCGTAGCCGACGACGACACCGGGGGCCAGGGCGAGGAAGTTGCTGCCGTCGTCCCACTGCTCGCGCTCCGCGCCCCGGTTGTCCTGCGGGGCGGACAGCATGCGCACCTTGTCCAGGTCGAGGGCCTCGGCCAGCGCCGTGGCCAGGTCGGAGTCGGGTACGACGTCGAAGCCGGTCGCGCGGGCGGTGCTGGGCAGCAGCGTCCACGAGCGCAGGGAGTCGGCCAGGCCCGGGTAGATGGTGAAGGCGTCGTGGTCGACCATGGTCAGCACGGTGTCGAGGTGCATGTAGGCGCGCAGGGCGGGCAGTTGGACGGCGATCAGCCGCCGCGCCGTGCCGGTGGCGAACAGCCGCGCGGCCAGGTTCTCCACCGCCTGGGCGGTGGTGCGCTCCCCCATGCCGACCATGACGGCGCCGTTGCCGAGGACGTGCACGTCGCCGCCTTCGAGGGTGCCGACCGCGCCGTCGAAGAGCGGTTCGGTGGCGGCGTCGGCGAACATCGGGTGGAAGCGGTAGATGGCCTCGGCGTGCAGCCGCTGTCCATCAACCCCATGGCCAAGCCCGCCCGCCGCCGCGAGATGTGCGGCAGCCGGCTCCCGCCGAACGGGCCGGGGCGCGCTCCGCGGGAGGTCCGCCGGGCCGGGGCCGGGGTCTCGGGGGCCCGCGGTTCGTCCGCGCCGCGGGGGCCGGGGACGACCGGGGCCTGGTCGCCGTAGGCGCCTTGGCCGCGCTTCAGCCAGACGTAGACCGGCAGGCCGAGGAGCAGCACGAACAGTCCGTAGTAGACGGTCTGGTAGCCGCTGCCCTGGATCGACCAGTACGAGAAGACGAGCGCCAGGCCGGCGACGGTGACGTCCCGGGCCAGGCGGCGCGGGGTGAGGCTCTCGCGGCCGCGCACCAGCAGCCAGTACAGCTGCGCGGCGGCCGAGAACAGGTAGGGGATCACGGCCGTGAGCACGCTGAGCAGCACGATCTTGGTGAAGACGTCGTCGAAGCGCGTGTAGCTGAACACGGTGATCAGCGAGGCCGGCACGGTCGAGGCGACGATGCCGAAGGCGGGCACCCCGCCCCGTCCGCGCAGCCGGGCGAAGGCGGCCGGGAAGAGGCCGTCGCGGGCGGCGGCGTACGGCATCTCGGCGCACAGCATGGTCCAGCCGTTGAGGGCGCCGATGCCGGAGACGACGGCCGCGACGGCGACGAGGTCACCGGCCCAGGTGCCGCCGAAGATGTTGTTGGCGGCGTCGGTGAACGGCGCCGTGGACGAGCCGAGGTCGGCGTGCGAGACGGTGCCGAAGACGGCGAGGGTGCCCAGGATGTAGATGACGGCGCAGGCGAGGGTGCCGTAGACGGTGGCGCGCGGCACGCTCCGTCGCGGGTCCCGGACCCGGCCGGCGACCACCGAGGCGGCCTCCAGGCCGAGGTAGCTGAACAGGGCGATGGCGGCCGCGGCCGAGATCGCGCCGAGGTCCGACTGCCCGCTCGCGTTGAAGGCGCCGAAATTGGACGGGTCGACGAACAGCAGCCCGACGGTGGCCATGAAGACCAGCGGGACGAACTTCAGCACCGTGGTGATCACCTGGAACGCGCCCGTGTTCCGCGCCCCGGTGAGATTGATCCCGGCGGGGATCCACAGCCCGATCAGCGCGATCAGCAGGGAGACCCCGGTCCGGTGGCCGGTGTTGACGAAGACCTCGACGTAGCCGACCCACGCGACCACGATGGCCGCGTTCCCGGCCCAGGCGGTGATCCAGTACGACCAGGCGGTGAGGAATCCGGCGAACTCGCCGAATGCCTCGCGGGCGTAGACGTACGGTCCGCCGCTCGCCGGGACGCGCCCGGACAGGGCGCCGAAGGTCAGCGCCAGCGCGAGCGCGCCGAGGGTCACGACGACGAACGCGACGAGGGCGACGGGACCGTAGGGGGCGAGCGCGGACGGGAGGGCGAAGACGCCGGTCCCGATGATGCTGCCGATCACGAGCGCGGAGGCGGCGGGGAGGCCGAGCGACGCCGACGGCGCCGCTCTTCCCCCGCTCCTGGCGGCCTTGGACATGGCTGTGCTCCTGGTGCGGATCGCTGTGGATGGGGCGATGCGCAGCGATCATTCAGCGCGCCGGCCGGGCGGGGTCAGCGGCCGAAGGTCCCGGTCCGGACCGATGGTCCCCACCGCGGACGTCCCGTTCGGCCCAGGGCGGCAGCGGGCCGCCTCGCGGCCCTGGGCCGGCCCGCGCCGGGCGAGAGCCGAGTGGCCCGGGCGGGGGGCCGGGTGGCCCCTGGTCGGGCGGACCGGGACGGGCACACGCTGGTCTCGGCACTTCCTACTCGCCGCCGGGAGGCACGCCATGCCGATCACCCCCACCCGCAACATGCTGCAGGCCCTTCCCGCCGAGCACCGGGAGCGGCTGCTGCGGATCGCCCGCGAGGTGTCCTTCCCGCAAGGGACGCGCATCTTCGACGAGGGCGCGCGCGCCGACCGGTTCTGGGTCATCCGCACCGGCACGATCGAGCTCGACATGCACGTGCCGGGCCGGCGGGCCGCCGTCATCGAGACCCTGCGGCACAACGAGCTCGTCGGCTGCTCCTGGCTGTTCCCGCCGCGCGTCTGGTACCTGGGCGCCGAGGCGACGACACCGGTACGGGCGTACGAGTTCGACGCCACGGCCGTCCGCCTGATGTGCGAGGAGGACCCGGCACTGGGCCACGCGGTCACCCAGTGGGTCGGCGAGGTCCTGGCCCACCGCCTCCGCGCCGCCCGGACCCGGCTCCTGGACCTGTACGCCCCGTACGGGGCCGGATCGGTCGCCTGAGCCGTCCGGCGGACCCGAGCGAGGAAGGAGTCACGATGCACGGCACTCCGCACATCGTCGGCGACGTCATGAGCCGGACGGTCGCCTCCGTGGACCGCGGGGCCGCCTTCAAGGACATCGTGCGGCTGATGCAGGACCGGAAGGTCAGCGGCGTTCCGGTCCTGGCGGGCGGGGGCCGGGTCGTCGGTGTGGTGACCGAGGCCGATCTGCTGCGCAAGGAGGCGTTCCGGGACGGCGACAGCGACCCCGAGCGCGCCCGGCGGCTGCGCGACCTGCCCGGCAGCGCGAAGGCCGACGCCGTCACCGCGGAGGAGCTGATGAACGCGCCCGCCCTGACCGTCCAGGCGGACACGACCCTCGCGCAGGCCGCGCGGATCATGGCCCAGTCCAAGGTCAAGCGGCTGCCGGTGGTCGACGAACAGGGTGTGCTGGAGGGCATCGTCAGCCGGGCGGACCTGCTGAAGGTGTTCCTGCGCGACGACGAGGACATCGCCGAGCAGGTCCGGCGCGAGCTGGTGTCCTATCTGTTCCCCAGGCCGGATTCGGCCGTCCGGGTGGACGTCGGCAACGGCGTCGTGAAACTCTCCGGACGGGTACGGGACACCTCGCTGGTGCCCGTCGCCGCCCGCCTGATCCGGGCGATCGAGGGAGTCGTCGACGTCGAGTTCGACCTGGACGGCGCCTCGACCGCGCGCCCGGCGAGCTGAGGGTTGGGCCGGTCGGCCCTAGTGCGTCCGGCCCCGGGCGGGTGATGATCGTCGTCGCGGACAACCCGCAGTCCGTCCGTCATCGGGGAGCGAGAGGTCGTCATGGCCGACACCGGCACTTTCACGGAGCACCATCCCATCCGCGTGTTCCTGCTCGACGACCACGAGGTCGTCCGGCGTGGTCTGACCGACCTGCTCGACGCCGAGCCGGACATCTCCGTGGTCGGCGACGCGGACAGCGTCGAGCAGGCGCTGGTGCGCGGCCCCGCCCTGCGCCCGCACGTCGCCGTCCTCGACGTACGTCTGCCGGACGGCGACGGCATCACGGTCTGCCGTGAGCTGCGCAGCCGGATGCCGGAGCTGTCCTGCCTGATGCTCACCTCGTTCGACGACGAGGAGGCCCTGCTCGACGCCATCATGGCCGGGGCCTCCGGCTACGTCCTGAAGCAGATCAAGGGCTCCGACCTGATCTCGGCGGTCCGCACGGTCGCCTCCGGCCAGTCGATGCTGGACCCCGCGACCACCGCCCGGCTGATGCGCTCGCTGCGCGCCGATCCCGCGGAAACGCCGGAGGTCGCGCCCGAACTGGCGAGCCTGTCGCCCCGTGAGCGGGACATCCTCGCGCTGATCGGGGACGGGCTGACCAACCGCGAGATCGGCAAGAAGCTCTACCTCTCCGAGAAGACGGTCAAGAACCACATCTCCCGTCTGCTGGCCAAGCTCGGTGTCCAGCGCCGGGTCCAGGCCGCGGTGCTCGCCTCCCACCTGGACCAGCCGAGCCCTGGGGACCGCCCCGCGCGGTGAGCGCCCCGCGCGGCGAGCATCGGCCGCCGGTAGGAGGAATCGGGCCAGTCACCCGGAATTGGCCTTGGCCGGGCGGGCGGCACGACGTCTAGCGTCGGCGCATGCGGATTCGTATCGTCGACGCCTTCACCGACCGCCCCTTCGCCGGCAACCCGGCCGGGGTCCTGCTCCTCGACGCGTTCCCGGACGACGACTGGCTCCAGAGCGTCGCGCTGGAGGTCAACCACGCCGAGACGGCGTTCGCGCACCGCCTGCCCGAGGGCGGCGAGGCGGACTGGGCGCTGCGCTGGTTCACGCCCGCCACCGAGGTCGCCATGTGCGGGCACGCCACGCTCGCCACGGCCCACGTCCTGCACACCACGGGCGCGCACGAGGGCCCGGTGCGGTTCGCCACCCGCAGCGGCGTGCTCGTCGCGACGCCCGGCGCTGACGGCTGGATCACCCTGGACTTCCCGACCGCCCCGCTGACCCCCGTCGAGATCCCGGCCGGGATCTCCGAGGCGCTGGGCGCCGAGCCGCTCGTCGCCTTCGACACCGGGCCGAACGTGGGCGACCTGATCGTGGAGCTCTCCGACGAGAAGACCGTGCTCGGCCTCTCCCCCGACCACAAGGCGCTCGGTGTCCACTCCGCGCGCGGCATCATCGCCACCGCCCGCGCCGAGGACCCGTCCCGGGGCTACGACTTCGTCTCCCGCTGTTTCTTCCCCAACGTCGGCATCGACGAGGACCCGGTCACCGGCAGCGCCCACACCGCGCTGGCCCCGTTCTGGTCCGGGCGTCTGGACCGCGCCGACCTCACCGGTCTGCAGGCCTCGCGCCGCTCCGGTCTCGTCCGTACGGGGCTGCGCGGCGACCGCACCCTGCTCACCGGCCGCGCGGTCACCGTGATCGACGGTGAGCTGCTCACGCCGTAGGCAGCCAGCCCACCTTGCCGGCCAGCAGGGCGTAGCCGACGAACGCCCCGATGTCGAGCAGGGAGTGCGCGACCACGAGGGGACCCACCCGGCCCCAGCGCCGGTACAGCAGGACGAACACCACGCCCATCACCATGTTGCCGACGAAGCCGCCGACGCCCTGGTAGAGGTGGTACGAGCCGCGCAGCACCGCACTCGCCACCAGGGCGGTGCCGGGTGTCCAGCCCAACTGACCCAGTCGGCGCAGCAGATAGCCGACCACGATCACCTCTTCGAGGATCGCGTTCTGCAGCGCCGACAGGATCAGCACGGGGTACTTCCACCACACGTCGGGCAGGGCCTCGGGCACCACGGTGAGGTTGAAGCCGAGGCCGCGTGCGGCCAGGTAGAAGGCGATGCCGGTGCTGCCGATCACGGCCGCGATGGCGGCTCCGCGGCCGAGGTCGGGCCAGGGCCGGGTGCGGTCGAAGCCGAGCGTGCGCATGCTGTGGCCCTCGCGCATCAGGAGGTGCGCGACGAGCAGGACGGGCACGAGCGCCGAGGCGATGCCGAACAGCTGCCAGGCGAGGTCCAGCCAGGGGCGGCCGGGCGCGGCCGAGGCGTTGAGGGTGGCCGCCTGGTCCTTGAGGCCGCCCGGTTTCGTGACCGATCCGACGAAGCTGATCAGGGCGGAGACTCCGCTCGCGCCGAGCGAGAGCCCCAGAACGAGCAGCGTCTCGTCCCGGAAGATCCGTCGCGAGGGCCGCTCCAGCGGCTGTGAATCGGCCACCGAGTCCGCCTCCACGTGCACACCTGCCTCCTTGGGTAGTCCCGCCCCATGCACATCTTCGCCCGTCGGCATCCCGTAGGACGTGACGGGGATCGTGCGCCACAGGCTGTCGCGGGACAGGGAGGTGCGCCACGGTCATGGGTCGTCACAGCTTGCCCGATCGGTGCGGGACATGCGTGACCGACCCCGGTCCGAGGCCGACGGCGGACCCGGTGACCGGCGCTCAGCCCAGTGGCACCGGTTCGGGCAGGCCCACCGGCCAGGTGTGCACCGGCTCGCCGAGGGTCATCAGCTCGCGGTAGCGGCGGGTCGTGGCCGCGAGGGCGGCCGGGCGGCTCATGCCCTGTTCCAGGGCACGGTGGAAGGTCGCCGCCTGCCAGCTCGCCCCGTTGGTGCGACGGCGGCAGCGCTCCTCGATGATCCCCAGATAGAGGTCGCGGTCGGCGGACTCCACGCCCCAGGCGTCCAGTCCGGCCGCGGCAAGCGGCAGCAGTTCGTCGCGTACGAGCGAGACCGCGTCGACCTCGGCGGTACCGGAGTAGCGTCCGCGCCGCGGCCACACGAAGCGGGCGTCGATGCCGTACCGGCAGGCCGCGTCGAAGTTGGCGGCGGCCGTCTCGAAGGGCAGGCGCGTCCACACCGGCCGGGACTCCTCGGCCAGGGCGCGGACCAGGCCGTAGTAGAACGCCGCGTTGGCGATGACGTCGGCGATGGTGGGTCCGGCCGGCAGGACCCGGTTCTCCACGCGCAGGTGCGGGACACCGTCCGCGATGCCGTACACGGGCCGGTTCCAGCGGTAGACCGTGCCGTTGTGCAGGACGAGTTCGGCGAGCTTGGGCACGCCGCCCGCGTCGAGGACCGCGAGCGGGTTCTCCTCGTCGCAGATCGGCAGCAGCGCCGGGAAGAAGCGCAGGTTCTCCTCGAACAGCTCGTACGCCGAGGAGATCCAGCGCTCGCCGAACCAGGTGCGCGGCCGCACCCCCTGGGCCTGGAGCTCGGGCGGGCGCGTGTCGGTGGACTGCAGGAACAGGGGCGGCCTGGACTCGCGCCACAGCTCATGTCCGAAGAGGAAGGGCGAGTTGGCGCCCACGGCGATCTGCGCCGCGCAGGCCGCCTGTGCCGCGTTCCACACGTCGGCGAAGCGGCCCGGGGTGACCTGGAGGTGCAGTTGCAGGGAGGTGCACGCGGCCTCCGGCACGATGGACTTCGATGTGCAGGTGAGGTGTTCCACGCCCTCGATGTCGACGACGAAGTCCTCGCCCCGGGCCGCCACGATCTGGTCGTTGAGCAGCGTGTAGCGGTCCACCTCGGAGAGGTTGGCGGAGACCAGGTCGTCCCGCTCCAGCGTGGGCAGAATGCCGATCATCACGATGCCGGCGTCCACCTCCTGCGCCTTGCGGTCGGCGTAGGCCAGCGAGGTCCGCAGTTCCTCGGCGAGCCGGTCGAATACCCGGCCGCCCAACCGGTGTGGGGCGATGTTCACTTCCAGGTTGAACATGGCGAGTTCTGTTTGGAAATCGCGGCTCGCGATGCGTTCCAGTACTTGTCCGTTCAGCATTCTCGGCATGCCGTCGGAGCCCGCGAGATTCAATTCGATCTCGACTCCCATGAGGTTCTTCGGGCGGTCGAACCGCTTCTCGACCAGCAACCGCTCCAGCCCCGTCAGGCACATACGGAGCTTCTCACGGTAGCGCTGGCGATCGGACAGGTCGAACGGCCCCGCCACGACCTTCTCCCCCATCGAAGTGTCCCTCCTCGGATGGGCGGGCCGAAGATCCGGCCGCCGGTGTCCCGGGTCAGGTGGGATGATGCCCAGCCGAAGCGATCGATAACGTCCCGCGCCGACCCGTCGCCCGATACTCTGTTGGAATGTGTCCCGGGGCACATTCACGGGGCATGGGGCATCACGCAACTTCGGGTGCCCCGATGGCCTCGTGAAAAACGCCGACGACAATCGGCCGACCGCCACCGGAGCGTATTTCGAGGTCAGCACGGTCCCGCCGGCCGGGAAATCGGGATGATTCCCGCGAATCAGCGGCCGAATAGCGCCTTGTTTTGTTCGCCGGAAACGGCTAGTGGAAACAACGTCTGAACACGCGTCGTATAAACTCCGCTACCAAGGCAGAAGGTTGGCGCCCATGGTCCTGGTTCCTGCCGTCAAGGTGACGTACGGCAGGCCTCGTCCGCACCCTCGTTCACCGCCTCGGGCCCCCGCCTCCCTGACCACATGAGCTGACAGCGTCGTCCGCCCCCTCCCTCGCGCCACCGCGCCTGTCGAACGAGAGGCGACCCACCATGCCGCTGCAAGTCCCCCCTGCCCCCGCGCCTGCCCTGCGCTCCGTCCTCACGGCCCTCGGTTCCCCCACCGCGGTCCGCGAGGCCCGAACTCCCTCCCTGCGTGCCGCTCAGGGACCCGCCACTCCCGAACTCCCGCTCCCCGTCCATGTGCTGGACCGGATCACCGCCAAGGGCGTGTCGGCCACCCGGCTGGCCGGCTGGCGTTTCCTGATCCGCTGCGGCGACCGCGCGGTGGCCGCGGCCGAGACCATGCTCACCCCCGACGGCTGGGCGTTCTCGCACTTCTTCGAGGGCCCCTACGTCTCCTCGACCGAACGCGCCCTGCGCCAGGCCGAGGCGATGCCGCAGGCGTACCAGCCGCGCCTGCTGTCCGTGCCCGGCCTGTACATGCTGACGCTGTGGCTGCACGGCGACTGCGCGGCGGACGGCTCCGAGGGACATCCCGCGGCCACCGACCTGCTCGTCCCGCTGGCCCCGGCACCGCCCGGCATCGCGGCGCACCGCCCGCTCCGGGTCGCCGAACTGCTCCCGGTCCTGACCCATCGCGCGACACCCCTGCCCCTGCTCGGCTCGCCCGCCTGATCCGACCCTTTCGTACCCCGTCTCCCTTTTCGGAGACGGGGTACCTCGTATTTCCGGAAGCATTCCGCTCGTACGAGCAATTCACTGCTCCGACGAGCCGAAAAACGGCTGGTACCGGCCGGACTAGCCCCATCCGGCCATCACGAACCACCCGAAGTGGCCGCCCAGTTGGGATGAACCATCCGCGTGGCCGACGCGTCATCAATCTGTGAAGAAGCGGTGCCGCGAAATCCCTGCGGATTGACGCCCGGAGAGCAACACTGGGTTCCGACCGACGAATCACAACGGGGGACGGCCATGACCACGACACAGCGAAAGATCCCACCCATGTGCCAGCACCAGCCACCGTGCCCGACAGCCGAATCCGCCGACCGGGAGTCCGCCCGACTCATGGCGCACCACCCGGAGCAGGGATGG
Source organism: Streptomyces olivochromogenes (assembly GCF_021538895.1). Lineage (GTDB taxonomy): Bacteria > Actinomycetota > Actinomycetes > Streptomycetales > Streptomycetaceae > Streptomyces > Streptomyces olivochromogenes_A. The sequence goes on from NZ_JADDRL010000011.1 coordinate 92,962, forward strand.
AGCCTGCTGTGCAACGGCGTTCTGCTCTTCGAGGACACCGGTGAGCTCCTGCCGGACGGCCAGATCATCGCCCCGCACCGCCCGGTGGGCGCCGCCCGGGTGATGACCGCCGCCTGAGCACCACCCCCGGGCGGCTCCGCCGCTCCGCCCGGCGATCCAAGGGGCCGGCTCGCACGCACACGGTGCGCTCCGGCCCCGACGCACGAGTGAGGGCGGCTACTCCCCGTAGTCGGTCGAGTCGCCTCAGACGTGGAGCCGGTACGGCAGCATGCAGACCACCACGTCCGTGCGGGCCCGCAGCACGGTCGCGAGGAGCAGGCCGCGCTGGTTCTGGAGGATCTCGTAGCGGCGGTGCCGCGGTTCCACCTCGGGAATGAGTACGGCGACCTGGCGTCCGTCCCGGGCGACCCGCTGCACGTAGTCGACGATCGGCTGGACCAGGGAGCGGTGCGGGCTGTCGATGACGACGAGGCGTACCCCGGGGTTCCAGCGGTCCCAGTCCTCCTCCAGCGCACGGGTCTTGGCCGGGTCCGCGTGCACCGCGACCGCGACCACCTCGTCGCCCAGCGCGAGGGCGGCGGTGATGGCGTGCCGGGCGAGTTTGCTGACCTCGCCGAGCGGGACGATCACCAGGCTGCCGGCGCGCCGGTCGGGCGGTTCCGGGATCCGGCCCAGGCCGAGCTCCGCGCCGACGGCCCGGTAGTAGCGCTCGATGCGGGCGAACATCAGCATCATCAGCGGTACGGCGACCACCACCACCCAGGCTCCCTCCAGGAACTTGGTGGTGAGCAGGATGAGCCCGGCCAGGGTGGTCAGCACCGCGCCGGTGCCGTTGATCAGGGCCCGGTGCACCCAGCCGTCCGGCCGCTGGGTGGCCCAGTGCCGGACGAGGCCGACCTGGCTGAGGGTGAAACCGATGAACACGCCGATCGCGAACAGCGGGATCAGCCGGTGGGTGTCGGCGCCGGTGGCGATGAGCAGCAGCGTGGCGAGCAGGGCCAGGGCCAGCACGCCGTACCGGTAGACGGGGCGCTCGGCGCGCAGCCCGAACAGGTGCGGCAGCCGGTGGTCGCGGGCGAGCAGGCTCATCAGGACCGGCAGTCCGCCGAAGCTGGTGTTGGCGGCGAGGAGCAGGACCAGGGTGACGATGATGTTGGTGGCGTAGTAGGCCCAGCCGTCGCCGTAGGCGCCCGCCGTCAGCTGGGCGAGCACCGTGACGTTTCCGCGCGGGGCCACGTGGTCGCGGCGGATCAGTACGGCGATGCCGATCAGCATCAGGCCCAGCAGCGCGCCGAGCATGAGTTCGGTGCGCTGGGCCCGCTTGACGCGCGGGGTGCGGAAGGTGGGCACGGCGTTGGCGATGGCCTCGACGCCGGTCAGGGCGGAACAGCCGGACGAGAACGCCTTGAGGATCAGCAGCAGGCCGAGCGACTCCTGCGCCGGGAAGGACTCCGCGGTGCCGACGACCGCCACCGGGTGCCCGCGCAGGAGTCCGAGGACGACGATGCCGAGGATGGCCACGATGAACAGCGCGGTGGGCAGCATGAGCACCCGGGCGCTGTCGGTGATGCCCCGCAGGTTCACGGCCGCCAGCAGGACCAGGCCGATCAGACAGACCCAGAGCTTGTCCCCGGCGAGGGAGGGAAACGCGGAGACGAGGGCGTCGGCCCCGGCGGTGAGACTGACGGCCACGGTGAGGACGTAGTCGACGACCAGACTGGCCGCGGCGAGCAGGCTGGCGGTCGGGCCGAGGTCCTTCTTGGCCACGGCGTAGGCGCCGCCGCCGTCCGGGTGTACGGCGATCACTTGGGTGTACGACACGACGAGCGCCGCGAGCAGGAAGACGATCGCCAGGGTGATCGGCAGGGTCGCCGTCAGCGCTCCGGTGCCCGCGACCACCAGCACCAGCACGATCGCCTCGGGACCGTACGCGACCGAACTGAGCGCGTCCAAGGAGAGGGCGGCCAGGCCCTCCAGGCTGGTGAGATGGTGTTTCTCCCCCTCACCGGGGCGCAGCGGAACTCTGGGTCGCAGCTCACGATGCGCCAGGCCATAAGCCATCGGGACCTCACCAGGGTCGGTCGAACGGATCGGACGATCTGCACCAGTCTGTCCGCCCCGGCGCGGCCCTGCGCGTCCGTTGGTGGCCCGGGCGGGCCGGCCCCGCGTGAGTGAGGGAGATGAGCCGGCCCGCCCGGGAGTCTCTGCAGCAGCCCCTCCGCCGGCGGGCCCAGGGGCGGCCGGCAGAAAAGAGGGGACGGGCTACAGACCCACGTCCCGGCTGCGGATGTCGTCCAGCGACTCGCGGCGCACCAGGAGGCGGGCGTGGCCCGCGCGCACGGCGGCCACCGGCGGGCGGCCGACCAGGTTGTAGCCGGAGGCCATGGACAGGTGGTAGGCACCGGCCACGGGGACGGCGAGCAGGTCGCCGGGGCGTACGTCGGCGGGGAGCTCGACGTCGGCGGCGAGGACGTCGCCCGCCTCGCAGTGCCGGCCCACCACGGTCACCGGGGCCATCGGCTCCGCACTGGCCCTGCCGATCAGACGGGGCGCGTAGCGGACGCCGTACAGCGCGGGCCGCGGGTTGTCGCTCATGCCGCCGTCGACGGCCACGAAGATGTGGTCGCCCGTGCGCTTGACGGCGAGCACGTGGTACAGGGCGATGCCGGCCGGTCCCGCGATGGCCCGGCCCGGCTCGACGACCAGGCGGGGCACGGGAATCCCGGCCGCTCCGCACGCCTCGGTCAGCTCCGTGCGGACCTTGCGGGCCAGGGCGGTGAGGTCGAGCGCCTCCTCGCCGGGGCGGTAGGCGATGCCGTGGCCGCCGCCCAGGTCGAGTTCGGGCAGCACCAGTCCGTGCTGCTCGTGCAGGCGGGCCATCAGGCCGACCACGCGGCGCACGGCGGCGAGGTACGGCTTGACGCTGGTGATCTGCGAGCCCAGGTGGCAGTGCAGGCCGGTGAGTTCGAGCTGCGGCTGGTCCAGGATCCGGGCGATGGCGTGCTGGGCGTAGCCGTCGCGGATGGACAGGCCGAACTTCTGGTCCTCGGTGCCGGTGCGGATCTTGTCGTGGCCGCCGGCGCTGATGCCGGGCACCACGCGGACCATGACCTTCTGGTGGCCGTCGGGGCCGACGGCGGCGGCCAGCCGGGCGATCTCGGACGGGCTGTCGATCACGATGCGGCCCACGCCCAGGCGCAGGGCGGTCTCCAGGTCGCGCGGGGACTTGGCGTTCCCGTGCAGCACGATCTTCTCGGGCGGGAACCCGGTGGTGACCGCGAGTTCCAGCTCGCCGGCCGAGCAGACGTCGAGGCCGAGGCCTTCCTCCTCCACCCAGTGGACCATGGCCCGGCACAGGAACGCCTTGGCCGCGTAGAGGACTTCGGCGTCGGGGAAGACGTGCCGGTAGGTGCGGCAGCGTTCGCGGACCTCGGCCTCGTCGAGGACGTAGACGGGGGTGCCGAAGCGCTCCGCGACCTCGGCGAGCGGTACGCCGCCCACGGCCAGGTCGCCCGGACGGAGTTCGGTGGTGGACGCGGGCCACACCGACAGCTCGTCCGGGGTGGTGGTGACGGTGGGTTCGTGCAGGGTCGTCATCGCGGGCTTCCCTCTCTCATGCGATCCGCAGGGCCACGGCGGGCGTGACGGACGGGACGGGCGTGACCGGCGCGGGGGCCGGCGCCGAGAACGGAGGGTCGACCGTGACGCGGGTGACGCCGAGCGGTGCGGTCAGCGCGCGCAGCGCGGGCTCGGCGAGCCGGATCCACGCCTGGTCGGGGCCGAGGGTCTCGGCGAGCCTGCGGGCGGAGGTGAAACCGACGGCGGTGCGTTCGCCGAGCGGGGTGCGGAAGAGTCGGGCCGCACATCCCGCTGGTCCCGGCCGGACGGGGACGAACAGTGGCCCGGCCGGGGAGCGATCGGAAGGCTCCGGGTCTTCACCGCACAAGAGTTCTGCCATGGGATGCCTCCTGGAGGATCCGGGTGATACGTGAACTGGATCTGAGGCCCCGGACGCGGGGAGGCGGACCGGGACTCGTCCTCGACGCTATGCCCGGGCCCCCGGGGTTTCCGACGCCTCATGACGCGATGCTGACGGCGATCGGGTCGACGCTGACGGGATGCTGACGGCCGGGCCGCGAGCACCGGCGCGGGCCGTCAGAGGCGTGCCAAAAAGTGGTCGCGGGGCTGGTCGTGGGGTCCGGCCGGGAGTGTGATGGAAGCGGTCCCACATCTGGTGCCGCCCTCGACGGACCTCGGGGGCACGCGCGACGAACGGTGGAGTGATGTCCGGTGACGACGCCTCGGCGACCGCTCGTGTCGTGGTCGGCGTGAGCGGATCCCTCGGCAGCGTCACGGCCCTGCGCCGGGCCGCGGCGGAGGCCAGGACCAGGGGGGCCGAGCTCTGGCCGGTGCTGGCCTGGGAGCCGCCCGGCGGAGAGCTCGCGGCCCGTCGCTCGCCGGCCGCGTGCCTGATGGTGGACGAGTGGCAGCGCCTCGCGGGGCAGCGGCTGGTCTCGGTCCTGGACGAGGTCTTCGGCGACGACGGCCCGGGGCTGCCGATGCGCGCGCTCGTCGTGCGCGGCGTCCCCGGCCCGGCGCTGGTGGAGACCGCGTCCCGCGAGCACGACATCCTGGTCGTCGGCGCGGGCCGGCGCGGCCACCGCCCGCGCGCGTTCTCCGGCTGGGTCTCCCGCTACTGCCTCACCCACGCCGCCTGCCCGGTCCTCGCGGTTCCCCCGTCACCGCTGGAGACCCAACTGGCCGCGGTGCACCGGCGCAACGCGTGGCGCATGCGCTTGGACCCCCGGCAGCTGCTGAGGGAGGAGCCGGTACCGCCCGGCGTGTGAGACCGGGCGGGGCGGGCCTAGCGCACGTCCGGGACGGAGGCAGGCCGGCGCATGTCCGTACGGCGCCGGCTTTCGCGTCCGTACGACGCCGAAGGCTTCACTCGCGTCCGTACGATGCCGGCGACTTCACTCGCGTCCGTACGATGCCGAAGGCCTCGCTCGCGTCCGTACTCCGTACGCCCCCGAAGCCCGCGGCAGTGTCAGGACGTCACCGCGGCCGACAGGTCCGGGCGTTCCGGTCGGCGGCCCGGTGCCAGGTTGAGGCTCAGCACCATGGTGAGGCCGCCGCCCGGGGTGTCCTCGGCGTTCAGCGTGCCGCCCATCGCCTCGGCGAACCCACGGGCCACCGCGAGGCCGAGGCCGACGCCGGCGCCGCGCGGGGAGTCGCCGTAGCGCTGGAAGGGCTCGAAGATGCGGTCCTTGGCCTCGTCGGGGACGCCCGGCCCGCGGTCGATCACCCGGACCTCCACCCGCTCGGCGATGGAACTCGCCCGCACCAGCACGGGCGTGTCCGCGGGGCTGTACTTGACCGCGTTCTCGACGATGTTGGCGACGACCCGCTCCAACAGCCCCTTGTCCACGTGGACCATGGGCAGGGTCTCGGGGATGTCGAGCTCGACGCTGTCCTCGGGCACCCCGCCCAGCGCCATCGGCACCACCTCGTCGAGGTCGGCCTCGCGGACGATCGGCGTGACGGTGCCGGTCTGCAGCCGGGACATGTCGAGCAGGTTCCCGACCAGGTGGTCCAGCCGGTCGGCGCCCGCCTCGATCGCCTCCAGCAGTGCGGCCCGGTCCTCCTCCGACCACTCGACGTCGTCCGAACGCAGCGACGACACCGAGGCCTTGATGCCCGCCAGGGGCGTACGCAGGTCATGGCTGACGGCGGCGAGCAGCGCCGTGCGGATGCGGTTGCCCTCGGCGAGCTCCTTGGCCTGGTCCGCCTCCTGCCGCAACCGCTGCCGGTCCAGCACGACCGCCGCCTGCGCGGCGAAGGCCGCCAGCACCCGCCGGTCGGAGGCGGGCAGCACCCGTCCCGACAGCGCGAGCGCCAGGTGGTCGCCCACCGGCATGTCGACGTCCGCGTCCTCGGGCGTCCGGCACGGCCGGGGCCCGACGCTGCCCGCGCAGGTCCACGGCGCCACGTCGCCGTCCCGCTCCAGGAGGGCGACGGACTCCATCCCGAACGTCTCCCGGACCCGCTCCAGGAGTTCCTCCAGGCTGGTCTCGCCGCGCAGCACACTGCCGGCGAGGAACGACAGGATCTCCGACTCGGCGCGCAGCCGGGCGGCCTGGTGGGTGCGCCTGGCCGCGAGGTCCACCACGGAGGCCACGGACACCGCGACCCCGACGAAGATCGCTATGGCGACGATGTTCTTGGGGTCGGCGATCGTGAGCGTGTGGACGGGCGGGGTGAAGTACCAGTTGAGCAGCAGCGAGCCCACGACCGCCGAGGTGAGCGCCGGGAGGAGGCCACCGACCAGGGCGGCCGCCACCGTCAGCGACAGATACAGCAACATGTCGTTGGCCAGGCCCACTTCGGGCGCCGCGCCGGTGAGCAGCAGCGTGAGCAGGACCGGGCCGAGCACGCCGGCGAGCCAGCCGCCGATGATCCGCGACCGGCCGAGCCGCGCGCCGCGCGCCACGGGCAGGCCCCGCCCCTTGCCCGCCTCGTCGTGCGTGATCAGGTGGACGTCGAGGTCGGGGCCGGATTCGCGGGCGACGGTGGCGCCGACGCCGGGCCCGAAGGCGTACTGCCAGGTCTTGCGGCGGGAGACACCGAGGACGATCTGGGTGGCGTTGACGCCGCGCGCGAAGTCGAGGAGGGCGGCGGGTATGTCGTCGCCGACGACGTGGTGATAGGTGCCGCCCAGGTCCTCGACGAGGGTGCGCTGGACAGCGAGTTCCTTCGGGGAGGCGGAGGTCAGGCCGTCGCTGCGGGCTATGTAGACGGCGAGCACCTCGCCGCCGGCGCCCTTCTCGGCGAGGCGGGCGGCCCGCCGTATCAGCGTCCGGCCCTCCGGGCCACCCGTCAGGCCCACCACGATCCGCTCGCGCGAACCCCAGATCGCCGAGACGCGGTGCTCACTGCGGTACTCGTTGAGGTACTCGTCGACGCGGTCGGCCACCCACAGCAGCGCCAGCTCGCGCAGGGCGGTGAGGTTGCCGGGCCGGAAGTAGTTGGACAGGGCCGCGTCGACCTTGTCGGGCTTGTAGATGTTGCCGTGGGCCATGCGGCGGCGCAGCGCCTGTGGCGACATGTCGACCAGCTCTATCTGGTCCGCACGGCGTACGACCTCGTCCGGGACGGTCTCCTGCTGGCGCACCCCGGTGATCGACTCGACGACGTCACCCAGCGACTCCAGGTGCTGGATGTTGACGGTCGAGATCACGTCGATCCCGGCCGCCAGCAGCTCCTCCACGTCCTGCCAGCGCTTGGCGTTGCGGGAACCGGGGATGTTCGTGTGCGGCAGCTCGTCGACGAGGGCGACCTGCGGGCGGCGCGCGAGGACGGCGTCGATGTCCATCTCGGTGAAGACGGCGTCGCGGTATTCCAGTTCCTTGCGCGGGATCATCTCCAGCCCGTGGAGCATCACTTCGGTCCGTGGCCGGTTGTGGTGCTCCACGAAGGCCACCACGCAGTCGGTGCCCCGCTCCACTCGGCGGTGCGCCTCGGACAGCATCGCGTAGGTCTTGCCGACGCCGGGCGCCGCACCGAGGTAGATCCGGAGTCTGCCGCGTGCCATGTCATCCTTCGAAGCGGTAGCCCATGCCGGGCTCGGTGATCAGATACCTGGGGTGTGCGGGGTCCGCCTCCAGTTTGCGGCGGAGTTGGGCCATGTAGACCCGCAGGTAGTTGGTCTTGTTGCTCTGCGACACGCCCCAGACCTCGCGCAGCAGGTGTTTCTGGGTGATGAGCCGGCCCGGGTTGGTGACCAGGATCTCCAGCAGATGCCACTCGGTGGGGGTGAGACGGATGTCGCGTCCGCCCCGCACGGCCTTCTTGGCGAGCAGGTCGATCGTGAAGTCGGCCGTCTCCCCAGCGTCGTGCCGGGGGCGACGGGCGCGTCCTCGGTCCGGCGCACGGCGGCCCGCAGCCGGGCCAGGAGTTCGTCCATGCTGAACGGCTTGGTGATGTAGTCGTCCGCGCCCGCGTCGAGCGCAGCGACCTTCTCGTCGGACGCCTGACGCGCCGACAGCACCAGGATCGGTACGCGGGTCCAGCCGCGTAGTGCCTTGATGACGTCGACCCCGTCCATGTCGGGGAGCCCGAGCTCGAGCATCACCACGTCCGGCTGAAGCGCGGCCGCCAGCCGGAGGGCCGTGGCGCCGTCGGGCGCCGCGTCCACTCCGTACTGGCGTGCCTGCATGTTGATCACGAGTGCCCGTACGAGCTGTGGGTCGTCTTCCACGACCAGCACCCGGGTCATCAGTTGCCCTTGATCAGTTCCTTGAGCGCGATGTTGAGTTCGAGGACGTTCACGCGGGGCTCGCCCATGAAGCCGAGGGTGCGGCCCTCGGTGTGGTCCTTCACGAGCTTGTCCACCTCGGCCACGGGCAGGCCGTTCTTGTCGGCGATCCGGTGGACCTGGATCTGCGCGTACCGCGGGGAGATGTCCGGGTCCAGGCCGGAGCCGGAGGAGGTCACCGCGTCGGCGGGGACGTCCGAGGGCTTGACCGTGTAGCCGGCCACCGAGTTGTCCTTGATCACCGCGGCCTTGGCGTCCTTGACCCACTCGATCAGGTCGGCGTTGTCACCGGAACGGTTGGTGGCGCCGGACAGGATCAGCTTGTACTGGGTGTTGACGGAGTTCGTGCCGAGGCCGTTCTGCGGGCGGCCCTGGAACCACTTCAGGTCGGGCTCCGGGGTCTCCTGGCCCTTCTTCAGCGGCAGGTTGTAGGCCTGGCCGATGAGCGAGGAGCCGACGACCTTGCCGTCCGCCTTGATCTCGGAGCCGTTCGCCTTGTCGTTGAACAGCCCCTGGGCGATGCCGGTGACGACCAGCGGGTAGACGACGCCGGTCACCAGGGTGAGCACGAGCAGGGCACGCAGGCCCGCCCAGAGCAACCGGGCCGTGTTGATAGCGGAGTTGTTCATGGCGTTCAGCCGATCCCGGGGACGATGGAGATGATCATGTCGATGATCTTGATTCCGATGAAGGGGGCGATCAGTCCGCCGATGCCGTAGATCGTGAGGTTGCGGCGGAGCATCCTGTCGGCGCTCACCGGCCGGTACTGCACGCCCTTCAGGGACAGCGGCACCAGCGCGATGATGATCAGCGCGTTGAAGATGACGGCGGACAGGATCGCCGAGTCCGGCGAGGACAGCCCCATGATGTTGAGCTTGTCCAGGCCCGGGTAGACCGCCGCGAACAGCGCCGGGATGATCGCGAAGTACTTCGCGACGTCGTTGGCGATGGAGAACGTGGTCAGCGCGCCGCGCGTGATCAGGAGCTGCTTGCCGATCTCGACGATCTCGATGAGCTTGGTCGGGTTGGAGTCGAGGTCGACCATGTTGCCGGCCTCCTTGGCGGCCGACGTACCCGTGTTCATCGCCACACCGACGTCCGCCTGCGCGAGCGCGGGCGCGTCGTTGGTGCCGTCACCGGTCATCGCGACGAGCTTGCCGCCTGCCTGCTCCCGCTTGATGAGGGCCATCTTGTCCTCGGGAGTGGCCTCCGCGAGGAAGTCGTCGACGCCCGCCTCCTCGGCGATCGCCTTGGCGGTCAGCGGGTTGTCACCCGTGATCATGACGGTCTTGATGCCCATGCGGCGCAGCTCGTCGAACCGCTCCCGCATGCCCTCCTTGACGACGTCCTTGAGGTGGATGACGCCCAGGATCCGGGCGCCCTCCTCGTCGTGGATCGCGACGAGCAGCGGGGTACCGCCGGACTCGGAGATCCGGTCGGCGATCGCGTCCGCGTCGTCGGCGACGGCCCCGCCCTGCTCCTTGACCCAGGCGATGACCGAACCGGCCGCACCCTTGCGGATCTTCCTGCCGTCCACGTCCACACCCGACATACGGGTCTGGGCGGTGAAGGCGATCCACTCGGCGTGCGCCAGCTCGCCCTGGTGGCGCTCGCGCAGGCCGTACTTCTCCTTCGCCAGGACGACGATGGAGCGGCCCTCGGGCGTCTCGTCGGCGAGCGAGGAGAGCTGGGCGGCGTCGGCGACCTCGGCCTCCGTCGTGCCGCGCACCGGCACGAACTCGGCGGCCTGACGGTTGCCGAGGGTGATGGTGCCGGTCTTGTCGAGCAGCAGCGTGGAGACGTCACCGGCGGCCTCGACCGCGCGGCCGGACATCGCCAGGACGTTGCGCTGGACCAGACGGTCCATGCCCGCGATACCGATCGCCGAGAGCAGCGCGCCGATCGTGGTCGGGATCAGACAGACCAGCAGGGCCACCAGCACGACCATCGTCAGGTGGGTGCCCGCGTAGTCGGCGAACGGCGGCAGCGTGGCGCAGGCCAGCAGGAAGACGATCGTCAGCGACGCGAGCAGGATGTTCAGCGCGATCTCGTTCGGCGTCTTCTGCCGGGCCGCGCCCTCGACGAGGTTGATCATCCGGTCGATGAACGTCTCGCCCGGCTTCGTCGTGATCTTGATGACGATGCGGTCGGAGAGGACCTTCGTACCGCCGGTGACGGCCGAGCGGTCGCCGCCGGACTCGCGGATGACCGGGGCCGACTCGCCGGTGATCGCCGACTCGTCGACCGAGGCGACACCCTCGATGACGTCACCGTCGCCGGGGATGATGTCGCCCGCCTCGCAGACGACCAGGTCACCGATCTTCAGGTCGGTGCCGGGCACCTGCTCCTCGCGGTCGCCGACCAGACGCCGGGCCACCGTGTCCGTCTTGGCCTTGCGCAGGGTGTCGGCCTGCGCCTTGCCGCGGCCCTCGGCGACGGCCTCCGCCAGGTTGGCGAAGATCACGGTCAGCCACAGCCAGGCACTGATCGCCCAGCCGAACCAGTCGCCCGGGTCCTTGAAGGAGAAGACCGTGGTCAGCACCGACCCGATCCACACCACGAACATCACGGGGGACTTGATCATCACCCGCGGGTCGAGCTTGCGGACGGCGTCCGGCAGCGACTTGAGCAGCTGCTTGGGGTCGAAGAGGCCCGCGCCGACACGTCCCTCGGCGGGCTTGTGACCGGTGGGCACGTCGCTGTGCGGCGCCCGGGTCGGGGTGGCTGTGGACATCGAGTCCTCTTGCTTCTCTGTGCGAGTGGTCATGACGCCAGCCCCTCGGCCAGCGGACCCAGCGCGAGGGCCGGGAAGTAGGTCAGACCGGTGATGATCAGGATCGCGCCCACCAGCAGACCGGTGAACAGCGGCTTCTCGGTGCGCAGGGTGCCCGCGGTGACCGGGACCGGCTTCTGCTCGGCGAGCGAGCCGGCCAGCGCCAGCACGAACACCATCGGCAGGAAGCGGCCGAGCAGCATGGCCAGGCCCAGGGTGCTGTTGAACCACTGGGTGTCCGCGTTCAGGCCGGCGAAGGCCGAGCCGTTGTTGTTGGCGGCGGACGTGTAGGCGTACAGGATCTCGCCGAACCCGTGCGCCCCGCTGTTGGTCATCGAGTTCGCCGGCGTCGGCAGGGCCATCGCGAACGCGGTGAAGATGAGCACCAGCGCCGGCGTGATCAGGATGTAGCAGGCCGCCAGCTTGATCTCACGGGTACCGATCTTCTTGCCCAGGTACTCCGGCGTACGGCCGACCATCAGACCGGCGATGAACACCGCGATGATCGCCATGATCAGGATGCCGTAGAGACCGGAGCCGGTACCACCGGGCGCGATCTCGCCCAGCATCATGCTGAGCATGGTGATGCCGCCGCCGAGCCCGGTGAACGAGGAGTGGAAGGAGTCCACCGCGCCGGTCGAGGTGAGCGTGGTCGCCACCGCGAAGATCGACGAGCCGCCGACCCCGAAGCGGGTCTCCTTGCCCTCCATCGCGCCGCCGGCGATCTGGAACGCCGGGCCGTGGTGGGCGAACTCGGTCCACATCATCAGGGCCGTGAAGCCGAGCCAGATCGTGGCCATGGTCGCGAGGATCGCGTAGCCCTGCTTGACCGAGCCGACCAGGATGCCGAAGGTGCGGGTCAGCGCGAACGGGATCACCAACAGCAGGAAGATCTCGAAGAGGTTCGTGAACGGGGTGGGGTTCTCGAACGGGTGGGCACTGTTGGCGTTGAAGTAACCGCCGCCGTTGGTGCCCAGCTCCTTGATGGCCTCCTGAGAGGCGACCGCGCCGCCGTTCCACTGCTGCGAGCCGCCCATGCTGTGCCCATTGAAGAACTGACCGACCTCGTGGATGCCGGAGAAGTTCTGGATCGCGCCGCAGGCGACCAGGACGACCGCGGCGATCACGGCGCCCGGCACCAGGATGCGGATCGTGCCGCGCACCAGGTCCGACCAGAAGTTGCCGAGCTCACCGGTGCGCGAGCGCGCGAAGCCGCGCACCAGCGCCACCGCGACGGCGATGCCGACAGCCGCGGAGACGAAGTTCTGGACGGCCAGACCGGCGGTCTGCACGACGTGGCCCATGGCCTGCTCGCCGTAGTAGGACTGCCAGTTCGTGTTGGTCACGAAGGACGCGGCGGTGTTGAACGCCTGGTCCGGGTCGATGGCCTTGAAGCCGAGCGAGCCGGGCAGAGAGCCCTGGATCCGCTGCAGCAGGTAGAGGAAGAGGACGCCGACGGCGGAGAAGGCGAGGACGCCGCGCAGATAGGCGGGCCAGCGCATCTCGGTGTCGGGGTTGGCACCGATGCCCTTGTAGATCCACTTCTCGACGCGCCAGTGCTTGTCGGAGGTGTAGACCTTGGCCATGTAGTTGCCGAGGGGGATGTAGCAGAGCGCCAGGGCGCCTATGAGGGCGAGCAGCTGGAGCACGCCTGCGAGTACGGGACCCATGTCGCCCGCTGCGGTAGCAGCTGATGTCACGGTCAGAACCTCTCCGGGAAGATCAGGGCGAGGACGAGATAGCCCAGCAGGGCGACGGCCACGACGAGGCCGACGATGTTCTCGGCGGTCACAGCTTCGTCACCCCCTTGGCGACGAGGGCCACCAGCGCGAAGACCGCGAGCGTGGTGACGACGAAGGCCAGATCGGCCATCGTGAACTCCTGGGATGAGGTGCGGATGAGGACGGGGAAGTCCGGACGCTTAGAGGAAACCGCCTGACCGGCTGGATTCGAGCGCCGTTGACGGGTCCCTTACGGCGGCCGATACGGCTTTGACGGGACCCATACGGAGACCGTGACCGGCGCCTCAGAACAGCCGGAACCGGAGTCGGCAGATCTCCGCGTCGGTCTCCCGCCGCACCGCGTGGGCGACGACGGCACCCCGCTGGTTCTGCAGCAGCCGCTGCCACAGCCGCTCCGGCTCGGTCTCCGGGATCAGCACCGTGACCTGGGTGGCCGGCTCCGTCGCCGCGACCTCACGGACGTACGCGGCGATGGGGCGCCCCAGGCTGCGGCGCTCGCACGCCAGCCGGACCAGCGGCACGCCGGGGTTCCACTCGGCCCAGGCGCGCTCCAGTGCGTGCAGCTGGGCCCGGTCTTCAGGGTCGGGGTGGCAGACGGTGACGGCGCGGACCTCGTCGCCCAGGGAGCTGGCTGCGCTCAGGGCCTCGGAGGTGAGGCGGGACAGGGACGAGACGGGCACGATCACGACCGAGCGCTCGCGGTGCGGGACGTCGGGGATCCTGCCCAGGCCCAGGCGCTGTCCGATGCGTGCGTAGGCCCGGTGGACGGCGACGAAGGCCGCCACCAGCAGCGGCAGCGCGACCACGATCAGCCAGGCGCCCGCGGTGAACTTGCTCGCCGTGACGACGACGGTCGAAACGCCGGTCAGAACGGCGCCGAAGCCGTTGAGCAGCGCCTTTCCGCGCCAACCGGAGGTACGTTCCAGGCGCCAGTGCCGGACCATGCCGACCTGGGCGATGGTGAAGCCGACGAACACGCCGATGGCGAAGAGCGGCACGAGGGTGTTGGTGTCGCCGCCGGAGAAGACGAGCAGCGCGGCGGAGACCGCGGCAAGGGCCAGCACACCGTGCCGGTGGACCTGGCGGTCGGCCTTCAGGGCGAAGACGTGCGGCGCGGAGTTGTCCCGGGCGAGCAGCTTCAGCAGGACCGGGAGGCCGCCGAAGGAGGTGTTCGCGGACAGCGCCAGCAGGATCATGGTGGCGAACTGGATCACGTAGAAGGCCCAGTTGTGGCCGAGCGAGGCGTCCGCGAGCTGGGCGAGGACGGTGACGCCCGCGACCGGCTGGAGGTGGAAGCGGGAGATCAGCACCGACAGGCCGACGAGCATCGCGCCGAGCACGGCGCCGAGGGCGACCTCCGCGCGCTGGGCGCGCCTGGCCCGCGGCACCCGGAAGGAGGGGACGGCGTTGGCGATGGCCTCGACCCCGGTCAGGGCGCTGCATCCGGAGGCGAAGGCCTTCAGCAGGAGCAGCGCGCCGACGGTGGTGGCGTTGTCCGCGACGACCGAGGCGTGTCCGGCCGCGGTGGCGGTGCTCGCCGGCGCGGACCGGAACAGGCCCACGACGATCAGCACGAAGATGGAGCCGACGAAGACGACGGTCGGCACGATGAATGCCCTGGCCGACTCGACTATGCCGCGCAGGTTGACCGCCGTGATCAGGACGAGGACCGCCAGGCACAGCCACAGGCGGTCGTCGTACAGGGCCGGGAAGGCGGAGGTCAGCGCGGCCACGCCGGCCGTGACGGCGACGGCGACATTGAGGACGTAGTCCAGGACCAGGGAGGCGGCCGCCACCAGACTGGTCCGCGCACCCAGGTGGGTCCTGGCGACCGCGTAGGAGCCGCCGCCGTCCGGGAAGGCCGCGATCACCTGGCGGTAGGAGGCGACCAGCACCGCGAGCAGGGCGGCGATCGCCAGGGTGACGGGGAGCGTGAAGCCCAGGCCGTGGGCGCCCGCCGCCGCCAGGACGAGCACGATGGCCTCGGGGCCGTACGCCACCGAGGCCATCGCGTCCAGGGACAGGGCGGCGAGGCCGGTGACGGCGGTCAGACGGTGCCGCTCGCCGGTATCGGGCGGCTCCTCGCCGGAGGGGACGGCGCCCGGTTCGACGGTGAGTTGGGACATGAGCGGCTGCTCCTTAGTACGGGACGAACGGCCGCGCGCCGAGGACCGCGCGCGGTGCACCAAGGTTCTGTCCCGTTCCGGCCGGCCCCCGCGGCTCCTTGCGCGTTCTTCGCGCCGAACCCGATGACCTTGACGTGTCCTTGACGGGTGTGTGACGCGGGCAACGGCCCGTCTTCGCTCCGGTCGCGTCAAGAACGGAGGCGGGCTCGTCAGAGTCCCGTCAATGCGCGGCGCAGCCGTGCCGTCCCGGCTGCCGGGGTCTCTACGCTCGCCCGCATGGAGCGCCGCGTGCTGTACGACCGCCGTTGGGCCGAGGATCTGTACAGCTCGGTCCGCTGTTCCGGCGTGCTGCTGGGCCTGCTGTTCCTGATCGACTGGGGCACGGGCGACCTGAGCTGGTGGCGCGGCACCCTGTGGGCCACGCTCGCGCTGCTGCTGTTCGTGGTGCTGTTCCCGGCCCGGGTCTCGGCGGGCGAGGGCTGGCTCGCCTCCCGCCGTCTGCTGCGCACCCGGCGGGTCCGCACCGACATACTCGTGTCCGTGCGCTGTCTGGACGGGGTCTCCCGGCGTCTCGTCCTGCGGGACGCCTTCGGCGACCGGGTCGAGCTCGACCCCGAGGTCTTCGTGAACAACCCGGACCTCTGGTTCCGGCTCGACGAGGACGCCCGCAGGTCCTCGGAGGCCGGGTTCCTGATGTGCGGGACGACCGCGCTGCGCCGCGTCGCGGAGCGCGTCGACCGGGAGACGGCACTGAGCGTGTTCCGGGCGTCCGGCCTGGGGTAGTCCCCCGGCCGCTCGGTCCCGTCAGCCCCGCCGCCCCGTCGGATGCGGCTGCACCCCCGTCATCAGGATGTCCAGGCCCCGCCGGGTCGTCGCGAGGACCACGCGGTCGCCGGACCGCAGCACCCGCCCCTGCACCGGCCGCCAGTCGAAGCCCTGCCGGTCGAGGCGGAGCCCGGCGAGGGTGTCCGACTCCGACGACGGCACGGGCCCGGCGGCGGCCCCCACCGCCAGCACCCGCCACTCGTTCTCCCGGAACGCCTCGTGCACGGACCGCCCCTCCAGCTCGGCATGCCCGGCCACGTCCACGCAGGTGAACAGCAGCGAGCCCCGCTCCACCGGCATCACCCCGAGCACATGGCGGCCCATCATGGCGGCGGCGAAGGAGGGCGCGGCCAGCGCCGAGACGCTGCGGCTGCGGGTCAGCGCGTCGGGGTAGGAGGCGCGCAGGGTGCGCTGCACGGTCGCGGCGAAGTCGTCGTCGTAGAGCCGGGTCACCACCCGCACGGCGGGATTCTGCTCACGGACGGCCATGACGATGTCGAGGTTCTGCCCGTCGTCGCGGGTGAGGACGAGCAGCGAGCCGCACTCTCGGACCCGCGCGCGGTCGAGCACGCCCGGGGCGGTGGCGTCCTCCAGGATCAGCGGGACGCCGAGTTCCCGGGCCAGGGCGATGCCGCGGGCGTGCGGGTCGCGTTCGATCACCACCACCTGGTGGCCCGTGGTGTGCAGCCGGACGAGCACCCGGGTGCCAACCTTCCCGAGCCCGACCAGCACGATGTGGCCGGTCACGTCGTCGTCGGGCGGATGGCCGGCGGAGGCCGCGCGGAAGGCCTCGGTGGCGTTCATCGTCGCGGCGACGACCATCGGCAGGATGGCCAGGCCCACGAAGCCGGCGATCAGCTGGAGCACCCGCCGGGCGACCGACTCGTCGGTGGCCGGGTCGCCCATGGTGAAGATGTCGAGCAGGGGCAGGTAGGTGTTCTTCCACCAGGGGTGCTCGTCGGCGAAGAGCGCGGTGGCGGTCGAGAGCGCGACGACGATCGCCGCCAGCGTGCCGTAGACGGCGGCCAGTTGGTGGGAGAGGAAGACCCGCCACGGCAGGTGGGCCAGGCGGGCCCGCAGCCAGCTCCGGGCGCGGCCGCGCCGGGCGCGGGCGGCCGGTTCGGTCGGGTGGTGGTGCGTGATCTCCTCCAGCAGCAGCCGCCCGTGCGTGAACTGCCGGTGGTACGCGGTCCGGGTGTCCGGCAGCAGCTGGGTGCCGTCCTCGCCGGGTGTCTCCGCGCTGTCCTGGCTCGCCGGGTCGTCCTGGTGGGCGCCGGACAGCACGGCGAGGGTGGCCAGGTCGGTGGGCTGCGGCGGCGTCCCCGCGGGCCGTACCACGCCGCGGAAGACCTTGCCCTCGACCTGGAGGGTGTGTCCGTGGCCGACGGCGGCGGCCGCCACGAGTTCCGGTACGGCGGTGTCGGCGTCGGAGAGCACGGTGGTGGACATGTCCCGTGCCGCGTCGTCGCACAGCTGGGCCGCTCGGTCGAGCAGCCGCTCCAGGTGCCGGCCCCGCTCGCGGTCGTACATCCGGACGACGAGCCGGACGGTGGGGTTGAGCGCGCGGGCCACCAGGGCGGCGGTCATGTTGACCTGGTCGTCGCCGTAGGTGAGGGCGAGCGCCGCGGCCCGTTCGACGCCCGCGGCCCGCAGCGTCCGCTCGTCCGGCCGGGCGGCGACCAGCAGTTCGACGGACGAGTCCGGGTCGCGGTGCAGCGCGGCGATCTCCGCGCCGTGCTCGTCGTGCCCGGACGGCAGCACGACGGTGACCGCCTCGCCGCACACGGCGTCCAGTTCGACGGCGAGCCGGTGGGCGAGCCCGTCGTCGCCGCAGATCACCATGTGCTGGGAGCGCGGGCCGGGTTCCGTACGGGGAGGGGGAGGTGACGTCACACCAGAGGGAACGGTGGCCGGGGCGCGGGCGGTTCCGCCGACCACCCTCCCGTTATGTCAAGATCACGCCAAGTGCGTCGGTCAGCGCACCGGCCCCGCCGTGTCCAGCGCGGCCCCGGTCTGGTCGGCCAGGGTCACCGCGACCAGGCGGGCCTGCGGCGGCGGCACCGGGCCCGGCCCGGGGGTGAGCATGAAGCGGCCGAGGTAGTGCCCGTTGCCGTACGCCCGCAGCTCGGTCTCACCCGCCGGCCAGCCGTGCGCGTCGATGTCGTACGGCCTGCGCCCCACCGTGACGCCGCCGTCCTGGCGCAGCCGCTGCGGCTGCCCGAGGAGCGTGCCGTACTCGAAGCGGCAGCAGCGCAGGCCGAGGAGTCCGGTCAGTTCACCGCGGACGTGGTCGACCACGGTGTCGGTGGACTTGGCGGACCGGACGAGGTCGGCCGTGGCGTGGATGCGGGCGAGGTAGCCCGCGTCGGTCACCGTGACGACCTCCAGCCGGCGGGCGCGTGCGGCGAGTTGGGACACGATCAGGCCGACGACGAGCAGCAGCACCGCCGTCTCGATGTCGGCGCCGGCGCCGATGTCGAACGTGCCGTACGGGCTGGCCAGGAAGAAGTCGAACCAGGCCGCCGCCGACAGCGCCGCGACGACGCCCGCCGTACGGCTGCCCAGCGCGGCGACCGCGACGACCGCCACGACGAGGACCAGGGCGGCGTTGGTGTGCGACAGGCCGGTGCGGAAGGGCACGAGGGCGAGTGCCACCAGAAGCGGAAGGACCATGCCCGCCGCGAGGGCGAGTAGGTCCCGGGGCGGCCGGGCGGTCGCCCGGGGCCGGCGCGTGACGCGGTGCGGGCTCCGGATGCCGGTCAGGGTGCTCATGGGGCACCTCCTACGCTCTGCGCACCACGGGGGTGCGGGTCCGGTGCGGGTCGGGCACGCTCGGCGAGCGGCAGGGACACGACCATCGTCAGGCCTCCGCCCGGCGTGTCCTCGGGGGTCAGCGTGCCGTCCATGGCCTCGGTCAGCCCCCGGGCCAGCGCGAGGCCCAGCCCGAGTCCGGTGGTGTTGTCGGTGTCGCCGAGCCGTTGGAAGGGCTCGAAGAGCCGGTCCCGGCCCGTCGGCGGAAGCCCGGGACCCCGGTCCACGACGCGGAGTTCGGCGCGCCCCGCCAGGACACTCGCGGTCACCAGCACCGGCGTGCCGGACGGGCTGTGCCGGGCCGCGTTGCCCGCCAGGTTGGCGATCACGCGCTCCAGCAGGGGCGGGTCGGCGAGCACGGGCGGCAGGTCCTCCAGGTCGCGCACATCGACGTCGGGGACGTCCGCGAGCGCGGCCGGCAGGACCTCCTCCAGCGCGGTGGACCGCAGATTGAGGGTGAGCACGCCCGCCTCCAGGCGGCTGAGGTCGAGGAGGTTCTCCACCAGGCGGCTCAGCTTGGCCATGGACTCGTCGGCGGTGGCGAGGAGTTCGTCGCGGTCCTCGGCGGAGAACTGGACGTCGCGGCTGCGCAGCGAGGTCACCGCGGCCCAGCCGGCGGCGAGCGGGGTGCGCAGGTCGTGGCCCACGGCCCGCAGCAGCGCGGTGCGCATCCGGTCGGCGGCCCGGACCGGCTCGACCTCGGCGGCTGCCTCGGCGAGCCGGGCCCGCTCGACGGCGGAGCCGACGTGCGCGGCGAACGCGGCCAGCACCCGCCGCTCGGAGGAGGACGGGGTACGGCCGCGCAGCACCAGGTGGTTGCCGGGGCCCGCGGGGACCACGGTGGATGCCGAATCGGTGTCGGGCACCTCGTCGACGAGTTCCACGGAGTCCATGCCGAAGGTCTCGCGGGTGCGTTCCAGCAGGGCCGGGATCGTCTGGCCGCCGCGCACGATGCTGCCCGCCAGCGAGGACATGGTCTCCGCCTCGGCGGTCGCCCGCGCCGCCCGCCGCGACAGCCGCAGGGAACGGTCGACGACGGCGGCCACGGTGGCGGCCACCACCGCGAACACCCCCACCGCCACCAGCGCGTTGGGGTCGTCGAGGGTGAACGCCCCGATGGGCGGGATGAACCAGTAGTTGAGCAGCAGGGACGCGGTGACGGACGCGACGACGGCGGAGGCGACCCCGCCTATGCAGGCCACGCCGACCACCGCGAGCAGGAACAGCAGGGCCTCGCTGGTGAGGTTCACGGTGCCGCGCGCCTGGGCGAGGGCGACGGTCATCAGCACCGGCAGCACCAGGCCCGCGACCGGCCCCGCGATCAGCCGGGCCGTCGACAGCGTGCGCCGCCGGGACGGCAGCAGGGTGCCGCGTCCGGCCCGCTCGTGGGTGACCCGGTGCACGTCGATGTCACCGCTCAGCTCGGTGACCGTCTCCCCCGTGCCGGGTCCGGTCAGGAAGCGTTCCAGGCGGCCGCGGCGGCTGGTGCCGAGGACGAGCTGGGTGGCGTTCTCGGTGCGGGCGAACTCCACCAGGGCGGTGGCCACGTCGTCCCCGACGACCGAGTGGTAGCTGCCGCCGAGGTCCTCGACGAGCCGGCGCTGCCGGGCCAGGGAGGCGTGCGAGACCCCCGCGGCGAGGCCGTCGCTGCGGGCCACGTGCACGGCGAGCAGGTCGCCGCCCGCGGACCGGTCGGCGATGCGGGCGGCCCGCCGTACCAGCGTGTCGCCCTCGGGACCGCCGGTCAGCGCCACCACGACCCGCTCCCGGGTCTCCCAGACCTTTGCGATGGCGTGCTCGGCCCGGTACGACTGGAGCGCCTCGTCGACCCGGTCGGCCACCCACAGCAGCGCCAGTTGACGCAGCGCGGTCAGGTTGCCGGGGCGGAAGTAGTTGGCGAGGGCCGCGTCGATCTTCTCGGGGGCGTAGATGTTGCCGTGCGCCATCCGGCGGCGCAGCCCCTCGGGCGGGATGTCGACCAGTTCGATCTGCTGGGCCCGCCGGACGATCTCGTCGGGCACCGTCTCGTGCTGCGGCACCCCGGTGATCTTCTCGACGACGTCCTTGAGGGACTCCAGGTGCTGGATGTTGACCGCCGTGATGACGTCGATGCCCGCGGCGAGCAGCGCCTCGACGTCCTGCCAGCGCTTGGGGCTGCGGCCGCCGCCCGGGATGTTGGTGTGGGCGAACTCGTCGACGATCGCGATCCGCGGCCGGCGTTCCAGGACCGCGCCGAGGTCCATCTCCTCGAACTCGCCGCCGCGGTAGCCGCACCGGGTGCGCGGCACGACCTCCAGGTCGTCGCACATGGCCTGCGTCCAGCGGCGGCCGTGGCACTCCACGAACCCGATCACCACGTCGGCGCCCCGGGACGCGCGGCGGCGCGCCTCGTCGAGCATGCGGTAGGTCTTGCCCACTCCCGGGGCCGCGCCGAGGTAGACCTTCAGTCGTCCGCGCCGTACGTCGTTCATCACCCACAGGGAAGCGCGCCGTGCGGCCGTCAGGAGTCTTCTTGACGCGTCCCTGGCGCCGCTGACGAGGACGTTGACACTGTTTTGACGATCGCGAGCCCGATAGGGTGAGGGAAGGTGTGCCGGGAAGTCTGGTCGGCTGGGAGCCATGGTGGCTCCGTACAGGGCCCCAGGGGGACGGCATGCGCAGCGTCGGTACGGTTCTCGCACTCGTGGTGCTGGCCACGGTGGTGGCGACCTTCGCACGCCGGTGGCGCATTCCGGCCCCCTCACTGCTGGTGGTGGCGGGCCTCGCCGTGGCCCTGCTGCCGGGCACCCCGGACATCGCGATCAGCCCCGAGATCATCGGCCTCGTCGTGCTCCCGCCGCTGCTGTACGCCAGCGCGGAGGAACTGTCCTGGCGCGAGCTGCGCGCGGTGTGGAAGCCGGTCGGAGTGCTCGCGGTGGGCCTGGTGCTGGCCTCGGCGGCGGCGGTGGGCGCCGTGGCCTCCGCGGTGACGCCGCTGTCCTGGCCGATGGCGCTGGTGCTCGGGGCCGTCCTCGCCAGCACCGACCCGGTCGCGGTGACCGCGCTCGGCCGCCGGCTCGCCCTGCCGCCGAAGGTCCAGGTCCTGGTCCAGGCGGAGAGTCTGTTCAACGACGCGACCTCGCTGGTGCTCTTCCGGGTCGCGGTGAGCGTCGCCGTGGCGTCCGCGGCAGCGAAATGGGGGGCGGCGGGCGGGGAGTTCGTCCTGCTCGCGGGCGGCGGCACGCTGATCGGGGCGGCGGTCGCGGCGGTGGTCACCGTGATCCGCCGGCGTACCGAAGACCCGATCCTGGAGACGGTGATCGCGCTGGTGACGCCGTACGCGTCCTACGTCCTCGCGGAGGCGGCGCACACCTCCGGCGTCACCGCGGTGGTGGTCGCGGGCGTGGTCCTGGGCGGCCGCGGCGACCGGCTGACCAACGCCCGCATCCGGCTCCAGCTGCACGCCGTCTACGGCACGGTGGTGTTCCTGCTGGAGAGCGTCGTCTTCAGCCTGATAGGGCTGGCGCTGCCCGCGCAGGTGGTGGCGCTGTCCGACGGCGACCGGACGTGGCCGCTGTACGCCCTCCTGGTGGCGGGCACGCTGATCGCGGTACGCCTGCTGTGGCTGGCGCCGCTGTCGGCGGTGGTGCAGCGCAAGGGCGGCGTCCCGCGCTTGAACTGGCGGCTGCCGATGGTGCTGACCTGGGCGGGCACCCGCGGGGTGGTGCCGCTGGCGGCCGCCCTGTCGATCCCGGAGACCACGAAGAGCGGCGCCGCCCTGGCGGACCGTCCGCTGGTGCTGGTACTGACCACCTCGGTCGTCGTGGTCACCCTCGTCGTCCAGGGCTTCACGCTGGCCCCGGTGGTGCGCCGCTCCGGCATCGCCCTGGAGCCCGACCACACCGAGCGCGAGGAGGCCGCCGCCCGCTGCCGGCTCGCGGACGCGGGCATCCGGCGCCTGGAGGAGCTGTCGGAGCTGGAGGCCGTACCGGACGTGGTCCTCGACCGGCTGCGGCGCGGCCTCAACGCCCGGCTGGACGACGCCCGCGACCGGCTGACCGACGGCAGCGGCGACGGCGTGCCCGCCGAGTCCGCCGACCTGGTCTACCGCCAGCTGCGCCGCGACCTGATCGCCGTGGAGACCGCGGAGCTGCAGCGGCTGTACGACGAGCACACGATCAGCGACACCACGCGCAGGCGCCTGCAGCGGTCCCTGGACCTCGAAGAGGCCCGGCTGGCGGACGCCTGAGCGGGCCGGCGCCGGCCGGGCACTCAGCGGAACTCGGCCAGCCGGGGCCTGAGGCCGAGCCCGGTGAGTCCGATGGCGAGGAGCAACAGGCCGCAGGCCCACGGCAGTTGGTCGGCGAGTTCGGATCGGCCCGCCGCCACGGACGACGTGAAGTGGGCGCGGTTGATGTCCGTCACCCTGTCCAGCGCGGCCATCCACTCTCCGAAGTGCGCGTTGGACGTCCCGGCCTCCCAGCCCATGCAGAACTCCACCGCCTCCCGCTCCTCGCCGGCCGCGAACAGCGCGCGCACCTTCCGGTCGTCGCGCTCGTAGACCGCGTACGCCTCCACCGTCCGCTCGGCGGCGGCCCGCTCCCCGGGAAAGGTGATGTTGTCGAGCTCGCGCCGGAACTCGCCGGTGAAGTGCGGGGCGTCGTGGTCGGCCGTGTAGTCCCGCCAGGTGGCGGCGAGCCGGTCGTCGTACGTGGCGAGGGTGGCGCCCCTGAGCCCGTACAGCTTCTGGGACTTGGCGAGGAAGGAGTCCGCGTACCGGGTCCGGCGCTCGGGGTCGAGGAGGAAGCGGCTCTCGTCGGCGTTGGCGTCGTAGGACAGGGCGCGGGCGCGGGAGAGCGCGACGACGGAGTCGAAGGCGTCGTGCCGGGCCACGCGCAGGTGATCGGCACAGGCGGTCAGCAGCCCGCCGCCGAGGAGGACGGCGACGATGGTGCAGACGGTGGCGGCCAGCACACCGGGATTGATGATCCGGCGGAACCGCCGGGTGAGGTACCACTGCAGGACACCGAGTGCGCCGAGGAGCAGCAGACCGAGGACGAGGACGGCCGCGAGCTGGGCGGCGAGGGTCGAACGGGCGGCCGTGTACTGGCGGTTGAAGGCCGCGTCGTTGGAGGACACCAGGGTGCGCGCCTCGGGCAGGAGCTTGTTCTGCAGGAGGTCGGTGGCGTCGCGGTAGTCGTGCAGCGCGTCCGGCTTGCCGCCACCGCGGGCGTCGTTCTCCAGGGCGCGGCCGATGAGCTCCTGGTACTCGGCGAAGTCGTCGGTGAGCGACTCCACGGTCTTCTCGTCGCCCCGGTCGCCCTGGGCGGCGACGGCGAGGGTGCGCAGATCGTGGCCGATCTCGCGCCGGGCGTCGCCGTAGAAGCCGGTGGCCTTCGTGTGCGGTGTCTCCAGCTCGCCCTTGCCCGCGTCTCCGCTGGACAGCAGGAGGTTGGCGGCCTGCGCGTCCATGTCGTTGAGGGCGAGGTTGAGGTCGGCGGCGCTGGTGGTGCGCGGGGCGTCGCGGTCGGCGACGGCGTTCCAGGTGCCGTCGGCGGCGAGTCCGGCCACGGCCAGCAGTGCCGTCAGGGCGGCGGCGAGCAGGACCGTGGACGCGCGCAGAAGGCGCAGCCGGGCGGGCACGGTGGCCCAGTACCGGCGGCGCAGAGCGGCCCGCGCGGCCACGGCCTGCTGCCTGAGGCGGTGCCTCGACCCCTCCGCCCGCGACCGCCCTCGCGGCCGCGGTGCGGGGCTCCGCCCGGGCGGGACGACCGCCGCTCTCCGCGGCTGCTCGACAGCCTCAGCCTGAGGACTGTGCGTTGTGCCGGCCGTGACTGTCACGGTCCCTCCCACGTACACGCCACGGACGGTCGCCCGTCCCCCGTGCCGCTCAGTCTGCGACCGGATCCAGTCGCGAGCGCTCGGCGTTGACGCGCTCCTGACGCCTCCTCAGGGACGTTTGACGGGTCCTTGACAGCCTGCCTGCCGCGCCCGTACGGAAGCCGCAAATTCCTTGCTGAGCAGGACTGTCGGACGGCCGCCCGCGGATGGATTCACCGTCGGCGCGTCGGTGCCGTCTCCGTCCACCCGGGGTCGTGCGACACCGCGCGGCTGAACAGGCTCGCCGACCTGCTGCCGGGGCGCGGCGCCTCCTGAATCCCCGCTCACACCGGCGGAGCGGCCGGCACCGGTACCACCGCTCGGCGACAACGGCGGCAGGAGCGACAGGGGCGTAAGGTCGATGCGGGGATGACGCTCGGTATCCGACCACCGCGAATCGGCGGCCCTCCCCCATACAGTCCAATGCGCGGCCCCGGCGTCCACGCCTCCGCTTCTTGATGCGGCACCTGCCCCCACCGGGCCATTCTTAACGCAAGCTTGACGCCCATGGCCACGTGATCCATGGGCCCGGACATCACTCTCTGCATACGCTGGTGCGGCCGTCCGCGTGATGGCCGGAAAATACACTGAGCCGCACAAGGAGCAGGCCGATGGCCACGACCGAACACCCGCCTCCCAGTCGCCTTCGGGCGTGGATGCTGGAAGGCCTGTCCGACATGGGCAAGGGTGCCGGCCACCACGGACCGCAGGCCGAGGCGGCGCCGACGCACAAGGGCCAGCGCTGGTGGCGGGTGATGTGCCTGACCGGCGTGGACTACTTCTCCACCCTCGGCTACCAGCCGGGCATCGCCGCCCTGGCGGCCGGTCTGCTGTCGCCGATCGCCACCATCGTGCTCGTCATAGTCACCCTGGCCGGCGCCCTGCCGGTCTACCGCCGGGTCGCCGAGGAGAGCCCGCACGGCGAGGGCTCCATCGCCATGCTGGAGCGGCTGCTCTCCTTCTGGCAGGGCAAGCTGTTCGTCCTGACCCTGCTCGGCTTCGCGGCCACCGACTTCCTGATCACCATCACCCTGTCGGCCGCCGACGCCTCCACCCACCTGGTGGAGAACCCGCACCTGACCGGCGCCCTGCACGACAAGCAGTTGGTGATCACCCTGTTGCTGGTGGCACTGCTCGGCGCCGTGTTCCTCAAGGGCTTCCTGGAGGCGATCGGCGTCGCCGTCGCCCTGGTCGGCATCTACCTCGCCCTGAACGTCGTCGTCGTCATCGTGGGCATGTGGCACGTCGCCACCGCGGGCCATGTGATCACCGACTGGACCAGCGCCCTGACGGCGGAGCACGGCAACGTGTTCGTCATGATCGGCGTGGCCCTGATCGTCTTCCCGAAACTCGCGCTGGGCCTGTCCGGCTTCGAAACCGGCGTCGCCGTCATGCCGCACGTCGAGGGCGACCCCGGCGACACCGAGGAGAGGCCGGTCGGCCGGATCCGGGACACCAAGAAGCTGCTGACCACCGCCGCCGTGATCATGAGCTGCTTCCTGATCGCCACCAGCTTCATCACCACGCTGCTCATCCCCGAGAACGAGTTCAAGTCCGGCGGCCAGGCCAACGGCCGTGCGCTGGCCTATCTGGCTCACGAGTACCTCGGCAACGCCTTCGGCACGGTCTACGACGTCTCGACCATCGCCATCCTCTGGTTCGCCGGCGCCTCCGCCATGGCGGGCCTGCTCAACCTGATGCCGCGCTACCTCCCCCGCTACGGCATGGCCCCGCACTGGGCGCGCGCGGTGCGTCCCATGGTCATCGTCTTCACCCTGGTCGCCTTCCTGGTCACCTGGATCTTCGACGCCGACGTCGACGCGCAGGGCGGCGCCTACGCCACCGGTGTGCTGGTGCTCATCAGCTCCGCGGCCATCGCCGTGACCATCGCGGCGCACAAGGCCGGCCAGCGGAACTGGTGCATCGGGTTCGCGGTCATCTCTACGGTCTTCCTCTACACGACCGTGGTCAACGTGATCGAGCGCCCGGACGGTGTGAAGATCGGTGCCTGCTTCATCGCCGGCATCATCCTGGTCTCGCTGATGTCCCGGCTGGCCCGTGCCTTCGAGCTCCGTGTCACGCACGTCGAGCTGGACGACATGGCGGAACGATTCGTCCGCGACATGGCCAGCCGCAAGATCCGGCTCATCGCCAACGAGCCCGACCGACGCGACAAGGCCGAGTACCGCGACAAGATCGAGCAGATCCGGGCCGACAACGAGATGCCCGAGCAGGAGGACTTCGTCTTCGTCGAGGTCACGGTGACCGACCCCTCGGAGTTCGAGGCGGGCCTGACCGTACGCGGCGAGGTCCTGCACAACCGCTACCGCGTCCTGACCGTGGAGTCCGCCTCCATCCCCAACGCTCTGGCGGCACTCCTCCTGCACGTCCGGGACACGACCGGCTGCACCCCGCACATCTACTTCGAGTGGACCGAGGGCAATCCCTTCGCCAACTTCCTCCGCTTCTTCCTCTTCGGCCAGGGCGAGGTCGCGCCGGTCACCCGCGAGGTGCTCCGCGAGGCGGAGCCGGACCGGGCCCGCCGCCCCCGCGTCCACACCGGCTGACCCAGGGCCCCGGCGCCCAGCCCCGCGGCGCGTCAGGCGTCAGGAGGGTGTCAAGATCCAGGGGTGCGGCGTCAGGAGGCCGTCAGCGGCCGGGGGCGCCGCGCTCGTCCGGGCCTAGCGTCGACAGCGTGCGACGGAATGGACCGCCGAGCCTCACCGGCGACCGACACTGGCGCGGCAGCGCCCGGCTCGCCGTCAGCTGTGCCCTCGCCTTCGCTGCCCTGTCCCTGCTGATCGACTGGGACGCGGGCACCCTGACACCGTCGCGCGCCGCGCTGTGGCTGACCCTGTCCACCGCGGCCTTCGTCGTCCTGCTCCCCCCTCGCGTCACCGCCGGCCCGGGCTGGCTGGCGGTACGCGGCACCCTGCGGCGGCACACCGTCCGTACCGACGCGCTGGTGGCCGTACGGCTACTCGGCGACGTCTCCTCGCACCTCGTCCTGCGCGACGCCCGAGGTCACCGTCTGGAGCTCGACCCGCGCGTCCTCGCCGCCAACCCCCTGCTCTGGCACGAGCTCGACACGGGCGTGCGCCGCTCACTGGAGCGGGGCACGCTGCGGCAGGGCGCGGACCTGCTGGAGCGGCTGGGCCGCGAGATCGACGACACGACCGCGCGGGCGGTGCTCAGGGAGTCGGGGCTTTCCTGAGGCCCAGCCCGCGGCGCCGCGGCCCGGTCACGACCCGGCCGTAGCTCATCCGCCCGTGTATCTCCACGCGCAGCAGCACGGGTGTCCCGGAGTCCCCGGCCGGACGTGACTTGATCTTGGCGTAGCCGAGCACCAGCGCGTCGGTGTCCACGACGACACCCGGCGGGGTCACGAGCCGCAGCGTGCCGCCGCGCATGTCCAGGTCGATCCGCAGGGCGTCGTGCGTGATCACGGCCCCGGTGAGGTCGAGCGTGACGTCGCCCCAGGCCGACTCGATCTCCAGCCGCCGGGGCACGACCCAGCCGTCCCCGCGCGAGGTCGAGCCGCCCTGCTGTTCGATGCGGACGACGTCCTTGGCCGAAGGCGCCCCGGCCGAGGCGGGCAGGTCCGCGGTCAGCGCGGACAGTTCGCCCAGCGTGCGGGCCGTCAGCGCGGCCTCCACCCGCTCGTCCAGCTCCTCGGCGGTCAGCCGGCCGTCGCCCGCGGCGACGGTCAGCGTGTCCACCACGCGGTCCCGGTCCGCGTGCGAGGCCCGCACCCCTGGCGACGCACCCACACCCACGAGCTCAGCCGACATACCCTCACCCCGATCAGCCCGAACGAACGACTCGACCCACTCTCGCGAACTAACGCTATATCGCGTTATACCCAACGGCCAACCCCACGTCCACGTTCCCGGCCCGTGCCCCTATCGTGACCCGCATGCAGTCCTACACGATCGGCCAGGCGGCACGGCTGCTCGGCGTGAGCCCGGACACGGCTCGCCGCTGGGCGGACGCGGGCCGGGTGACGACCCACCGCGACGAGGCCGGGCGCCGCGTCATCGACGGCAAGGACCTGGCCGCCTTCTCCGTCGAGCTCGCCAAAACGGGAGCGGCCGAGGAGGAGACGTCGTACACCTCGGTGCGCAACGCCTTCCCCGGCATCGTCACCGCGATCAAACTCGGCGACGTCGCCGCCCAGGTCGAGATCCAGGCCGGCCCCCACCGGCTGGTCTCCCTGCTGACCCGGGAGGCCGTCGAGGAACTGGGCCTGGAGGTCGGCATGGAGGCCACGGCCCGGGTGAAGTCGACGAACGTGCACATCGACCGCGTCTGACGGCCACGGCCGAGCGGGCACTACCCGGCCGAGCCAGCCGCACCCCGCCGGCACAGCAGTGCCGCCCACAGGTCGAGGCGATCCGTGAGGCTCGACAGGTCGCGGCCGGTGAAGTGCTCTATCCGCTGGACCCGGTAGTGCACGGTGTTGACGTGCAGATGCAGGGTGTGCAGCAGGGCGGCGTTGGCAGCACGGTCGGTGTCCAGCAGCGGGCCGAGGACCGTACGGCTGTAGGCGACGCGGACATCGGCCGGCACACCGGTCAGCAGGGTGTCGAGGCTCGCGAGGGTGGCCACGTCGGTGAGGGCGGAGGCCTCCGGTGCGGTGGTGCGGGCCGAGGTGAGCCCGTAGCGCGCCTGCGCCAGCGCCCCGCGCAGTTCCCCGGGCCCGGCCGCGGGCGCGGCCGTTCCGCCGTGCAGGGGTACGGCGGGCTCGCAGGCGGCGACGAGCCGCCACGCCTCGTCGAGGTCGCCGTCGGAGAGAACGCCCGGAAGCACCGCGCACGCGTCCCCGTCCGGCAGCCGCCCCACCGCCGCGACCCCCACGACCCCGGTGGCCCCGGCGACCCCCGTGACCAGGTGTCCGGCCACCTCCGCGAGCGCTCCCTCCGCCGCCCCGGGCCATCGCTCACCGGTGCTGGCGACGACCATCCGATACGGCCCCTGATCGGGCAGCCCGCAGCGGAGCAGTGCGGCCGCCACGGCGTCGGCCGGCGCGGCGGGCCCGGCCAGTTCGTCCGCCGCCCGGCGTTCCGTGGCCCGGCGCCGCGCCGCCGCCTCCTGGCCGCGGCCGAGGATCGCGGCGACCTCGTGCAGCATCCGGGGCGCGCCGTCGGGGTCGGGCAGGTAGAGGACCCGGCGCTCGTACGGCGAGGCGGCGCCGGCCTCGACCGAGACGGTCACCCCGGAGCCGTTCGCCACCAGCGCGGAGGCCTCGCGTGCCGGTATCGCGGCCGCGTTCGCCGTGGCCGCGACCGTGCGCCCCGACGGTGTGAAGAAGTACGCGGCGGCCCGGTCGAGGTGCGCGAAGCACCGCCGCCACGGTGCGCCCGGTGCGTCTGTGGTTCCCGCTGCCGCCCACCGCGCGGGCGCTGCGTTCGGCGATCGACGCGGCCGTCGCCGACGACCTCTGGTTCGACGACATCCACGGACTGCCCGACTGGCGGCGGCACATGACGTTCCGGCTGGCGGAGGAGATCCGCCGCGAGCTCCGACCCCGGCACCGGTGAGATCCGTATCCTGCGCAGCGTGCACGCGGCGGACGCGGGCCGGGTGATGAACCCGATGCAGTGCCGGGGCCAGGTCGAGGGCGGTGTGGCCCAGGCTCTCGGCGCCACGCTCTTCGGGAACGTCCGCGTCGACGCCACCGGCGCGGTGGAGACGGCAGCCTTCCGCCGCTACCGGCTCCCCCAGTACGCCGATGTGCCGCGCACCGAGGTGCACTTCGTGGAGACGGCCGACGCGATCGGGCCGCTGGGCGCCAAGTCGATGAGCGAGAGCCCGTTCAACCCCGTCGCCCCCGCCCTGGCCAACGCGCTGCGGGACGCGACGGGCGCGCGCTTCACGGAGCTGCCGCTGACGCGCGACCGGGTGTGGCGGGCGCCGGCCCCCAGCAGTGGTACCCGCCGTCCACCCGGATCGCGGTGATCCCGCTGATGTGCCGGGCCCCGCAGCGGTCCTGCGGCAGCACCAGCTGAGGCCCGGCCGCGTCGAGCGGGGTGTCGTCGATGCTGACGGCGAGCAGAACGGGGGCGTGGGCGAAATCGGGGTCGATCTCGGCCCAGGACAACAGGGCGTGATGGCCGTCCGTACCGCTGACGGCGATGAGGAAGCGCAGCCGGTCCTTGCGCCGCACCGGGTCGAAGCCGGGCCCCGCGTCGGTCAGGACGTCGTACAGGCGCGGGCCGGCGAACCCGTGGCGCTGCGTCCCGCGCGTCGCGCATTCGAAGCTCACCCGCACCCGGTGCTGCGGCCAGCACAGCAGGTCCGGCACGGTCAGCCGGGCCGGGCGGGCCAGGTCTCCGGTCAGGGCGACTTCCGCGGACGTCATGTGCGACCACCTCCCGCTTGACCGTACCCGGCCGGGCCCACCGTACAAACGCACATGCATACCACACTCCGCAGTGTGTACGGCTCATGCGATGCGACAGCAGACCTATGGCTTGCATCTGCGGCATTATGATCGCCACGCGGTCGGCACCAGGCGGCCGTGGAAGGGCGCGACAGCTTTTCCCGTTGAGTCAGAGGAGTACAACCGTGATGACCCGTTCCGCGCGCCGGACCCGGCGGATGCTGCAGGTGGCCGGTGCAGGTGTCGCAGCCCTGTTGGCACTGAGCGCCTGCTCCTCCTCCGACGACTCCTCCGATGCGTCCCCGAAGTCGGACAAGTCGGCCTCGTCGCCCGCGTCGCCGAAGCTGTCCGGCACGGTGACCGTGTTCGCCGCCGCGTCACTCAAGGAGAGTTTCACGACCCTGGGCAAGGAGTTCGAGAAGCAGCACCCGGGCACCAAGGTCAGCTTCAACTTCGGTGGCAGCGACACCCTCGCCGCGAGCATCACGGGCGGCGCTCCCGCCGACGTCTTCGCCGCCGCCAGCCCCAAGACCATGGCGATCGTGACGGACAAGCAGGACGCGGTCGGCACGCCGGTCACCTTCGTCCGCAACCAGCTGGAGATCGCCACCCTGCCGGGCAACCCCCACAAGGTCGCCTCCCTGAAGGACCTCACCAAGTCCGGGCTCAAGGTCGTCCTGTGCGACAAGACGGTGCCCTGCGGCGCCGCCGCCCAGAAGGCCCTGGAGGCCAGCAAGCTCAAGCTGACCCCGGCCTCCTACGAGGAGGACGTCAAGTCCGCCCTGAACAAGGTGGTGCTGAAGGAGGCCGACGGCGCGGTGGTCTACAAGACCGATGTGAAGGCGGCGGGTGACAAGGTGGAGGGCGTGGAGTTCCCCGAGTCGGCCAAGGCCATCAACGACTACCCGATCACCGTGCTGAAGGACGCCCCCAACGCCGAGGCGGCCAAGGCGTTCATCGCGCTGGTCGAGTCCGCCGAGGGCCGGCAGGTCCTGACCCAGGCCGGGTTCCTCAAGCCGTGAGCAAGGTGGACCAGTCCGGTGCCGCGACCGACGCCTTGGTGGGCGGGGAGCGGCGCCGGCGCGTCCGGGCGCGGCGCGGAGTGCCGCTGCCGCTGCTGGTACCCGGCGTGCTGGCCCTGGCGTTCCTCGTGCTGCCGCTGGTCGCCCTGCTCGTCCGGGCCCCCTGGCACGGCCTGCCCGAGCAGCTGACCAGCGCCGAGGTGTGGCAGGCGCTCCAGCTGTCCCTGCTCAGCGCCACCGCGGCGACCGCGGTGTGCCTGGTCCTGGGCGTACCGCTGGCCTGGCTGCTGGCCCGCACACGGTTCCCGGGACGCGGTTTCGTACGCGCCCTGGTGACCCTGCCGCTGGTCCTGCCCCCGGTGGTGGGCGGTGTCGCCCTGCTTCTCGCCCTCGGCCGCAACGGCGTCATCGGCAAGTGGCTGGACGCGTGGTTCGGGATCACGCTGCCGTTCACCACGACGGGAGTCGTCGTCGCCGAGGCCTTCGTCGCGATGCCGTTCCTCGTCATCAGCGTCGAGGGCACCCTGCGCGCCGCCGACCCGCGCTTCGAGGAGGCGGCCACCACCCTCGGCGCCTCGCGCTTCACCGCCTTCCGGCGGGTCACCCTGCCCCTGATCGCCCCCGGCATCGCGGCGGGCGCGGTCCTCGCCTGGGCCCGCGCGCTCGGCGAGTTCGGCGCGACCATCACCTTCGCGGGCAACTTCCCCGGCCGCACCCAGACGATGCCCCTCGCCGTCTACCTCGCGCTCCAGAACGACCCGGAGGCGGCGATCGCCCTGAGCCTGGTGCTGCTGGCGGTGTCCATCGCCGTCCTGGCGGGCCTGCGGGACCGCTGGCTGACGACATCGTGACGGGCCGCCGCGCCGTCATGGCGCGGGGATGTGACCGGTCGCCGTACGATCCTGAGCACCAGCCGCTGCCACAAGCCCCCCGTTCCGGTCCGGCATCGCCCGAGCCCCCGCCTGTTCCATCCCCTTCCCCGCACCGCACCGCGCTCGACCCCCGGATGTGCGCTCCATGACCGACATAGACGACACCACCGACCGTCTCACCAAGGGTGTGAACGGTGCCGGGCTCGACGCCCGGCTGGTCGTGGAGCGCGGCTCCTTCCGGCTCGACGTCCCGCTCACCGCCGCCCCCGGTGACGTCGTCGCGCTGCTCGGGCCCAACGGCGCCGGCAAGACCACGGCGCTGCGCGCGCTGGCCGGTCTCGTCCCGCTGGCGGGCGGCCATCTGCGGCTGGACGGTGCCGCGTTGGAGCGCACGCCGCCGGATTCCCGCCCGGTCGGCGTCGTCTTCCAGGACTATTTGCTCTTCCCGCACCTGTCCGCGCTGGACAACGTGGCCTTCGGTCCGCGCTGCCAGGGCGCGACCAAGGCTCAGGCCCGCGCCGAGGCCGCCGCGTGGCTGGACCGCATGGGCCTCACCGAGCAGGCCGGCGCCAAGCCCCGCCGGCTCTCCGGCGGCCAGGCGCAGCGCGTCGCGCTGGCCCGCGCCCTGGCCACGCACCCCCGGCTGCTGCTGCTCGACGAGCCCCTCGCCGCCCTCGACGCCCGCACCCGCCTGGAGGTACGCGCCCAACTCCGCCGTCACCTGGCCGAGTTCGAGGCGGTCGCCGTCCTGGTGACGCACGACCCGCTGGACGCGATGGTGCTCGCGGACCGGCTGGTGGTGATAGAGGACGGCCAAGTGGTCCAGGAGGGCTCCCCCTCCGACATCGCCCGCCATCCGCGGACCGACTACATCGCCCGGCTGGTCGGGCTGAACCTCTACCGGGGCCAGGCCGCGGGCCACGCCGTCCGGCTCGACGCGGGTCCCTCGATCACCACGACCGAGGACCTGTCCGGCCCGGCCTTCGTGGCGTTCCCGCCCAGCGCGGTCACCCTCTACCGGGACCGTCCCACCGGCTCCAGCGCCCGCAACCTGTGGCGCTGCCGGATCGCCGGCCTGGAGATCCACGGCGACCAGATCCGCGCCGACCTCACCGGTGAACTCCCGCTGGCCGCCGACGTCACCACGGTCGCCGCCGCCGACCTGGATCTGCAGGCGGGCGCAGCTGTCTGGGCGACGGTCAAGGCGACGCAGACACACGCATACCCGGCCTGAACGAGCGCGCGCTCTACCGTGGGTGCCCATGACACTGAGCATCCGCAACCAGCTGCCCGGCACCGTCACCGAGGTACGCACCGGCGAAGTCATGGCCACGGTCAAGATCCGCCTGGACGGCGGCCAGGACCTGATGGCGGCCATCACCCTGGAGGCCGTCGAACAGCTGGGCCTCGCCCCGGGCACCCCGGTCCGCGCCCTGGTGAAGTCGACGGAAATCTCCCTCGCCACGAGCGCGGTCGAGGGCCTGTCCATCCGCAACCGGCTCCCCGGCGCGATCGTCCATCTCGCCCTCGGCGGCGCCATGGCCTCGGTGAAGGTCTCCGTGGACGGCGGCGAACTCACGGCCGTGATCACCAAGGACGCGGCCGAGGACCTCGGTCTGTTCGTGGGCTCCGACGTGATCGCCCTGATCAAGTCGACCGAGGTGGCGCTGGCCTCGGCCTGAGAGCGCGAGAGCCCGAGAGCCTGCGGGTCTCGGAGCTTACGGGTCTGCGGGCCTAAGGGCGCCCAGGAGACGGCGGAGCCCCGCCCGGACCACGGGCGGGGCTCTCACCGGGGACGGACTCAGTCCTCGTACGCGTCCAGCGGCGGGCAGGAGCAGACCAGGTTCCGGTCGCCGTAGGCCTGGTCGATGCGGCGCACCGGCGGCCAGTACTTGTCGGCGGCCGAGACACCGGCCGGGAACACGGCCTCCTCACGCGTGTACGCGTGCGCCCACTCCCCGCCGAGCGCGGCGGCGGTGTGCGGGGCGTTGTAAAGCGGGTTGTCCTCGGCCGGCCACTCGCCCGTGCCGACCTTCTCGATCTCCGCGCGGATCGCGATCATCGCGTCGCAGAACCGGTCCAGCTCGCTCAGGTCCTCGGACTCGGTCGGCTCGATCATCAGCGTGCCGGCCACCGGGAACGACATCGTCGGCGCGTGGAAGCCGTAGTCGATCAGCCGCTTGGCCACGTCGTCGACGCTCACGCCGGTCGCCTTGGTCAGCGGGCGCAGGTCGATGATGCACTCGTGCGCGACCAGGTTGCCGGGGCCGGTGTAGAGCACCGGGTAGTGCGGCTCCAGGCGCTTGGCGATGTAGTTGGCGGACAGCACGGCCACCTGCGTGGCCCGCTTGAGTCCCTCGCCGCCCATGAGCCGGACGTACGCCCACGAGATCGGCAGGATGCCCGCCGAGCCCCACGGCGCCGCCGAGATCGGGCCGACGCCCGTCTCCGGGCCGGCCTCGGGCTGGAGGGGGTGGTTCGGCAGGTACGGGGCCAGGTGCGACCGTACGGCCACCGGGCCGACGCCCGGACCGCCGCCGCCGTGCGGGATGCAGAAGGTCTTGTGCAGGTTCAGGTGCGAGACGTCGCCGCCGAAGTGGCCGGGCTTGGCGAGGCCGACCAGGGCGTTCAGGTTGGCGCCGTCGACGTACACCTGGCCGCCGGCCTCGTGGACCTGGGCGCAGATGTCGGCGACGTGCTCCTCGAACACACCGTGCGTGGACGGGTACGTGATCATGAGCACGGCGAGCTCGTCGCGGTGCTGCTCGATCTTGGCGCGCAGGTCCTCGACGTCGATCTCGCCGTCCTCGGCGGTCCTCACGACGACGACCTTCATGCCGGCCATCACGGCGCTGGCCGCGTTGGTGCCGTGCGCGGAGGACGGGATGAGGCAGATCGTGCGCTGCGCGTCGCCGTTGGCGCGGTGGTAGCCGCGGACGGCCAGCAGACCGGCCAGCTCGCCCTGGGAGCCGGCGTTGGGCTGCAGGGACACCTTGTCGTAGCCGGTGACCTCGGCGAGCCGGTCCTCCAGCTCGTGGATCAGCGTGAGGTAGCCCGCGGCCTGCTCGGCGGGCGCGAACGGGTGCAGCTGGCCGAACTCGGGCCAGGTGACCGGCTCCATCTCGGTGGTCGCGTTGAGCTTCATGGTGCAGGAGCCCAGCGGGATCATGCCGCGGTCGAGCGCGTAGTCGCGGTCGGACAGCTTGCGCAGG
Source organism: Streptomyces olivochromogenes (assembly GCF_021538895.1). Taxonomy (GTDB): domain Bacteria; phylum Actinomycetota; class Actinomycetes; order Streptomycetales; family Streptomycetaceae; genus Streptomyces; species Streptomyces olivochromogenes_A. The sequence goes on from NZ_JADDRL010000011.1 coordinate 128,900, forward strand.
TAGCGCAGCATCGCGGTCTCGGAGCGGTGCTCGTGGAAGACCGGGTGGGTGAGGTAGTCGTCGGTGCGCTGCAGCGCGTCCGGCAGGGTGTCCTCGGCGGTCGCGTCCAGCGCCTCGACGTCGGCCTCGACGCCGAACGCCGACCACACGGCGGCCAGCTGGGCCCGGTCGGTGGTCTCGTCGCAGGCGAGGGACAGGTGGTCGGCGTCGACCCGGTGGAGGTTGACGCCGTTCTCACGGGCGGCGGCGAGGATCTCGTCGGCGCGGCCGGCGACCTTGACGGTCAGCGTGTCGAAGTAGGCGCCGTGGACGACCTCGACCCCGCCGGCCCTGAGGCCCGCGGCGAGGATCGTGGCGTAACGGTGGGTGCGGCGCGCGATGGCCTTGAGGCCCTCCGGCCCGTGGTAGACGGCGTACATGCCCGCCATCACCGCCAGCAGCACCTGCGCGGTGCAGATGTTGCTGGTCGCCTTCTCGCGGCGGATGTGCTGCTCGCGGGTCTGCAGGGCGAGCCGGTAGGCCTTGTTCCCGTCGGCGTCGACGGAGACGCCGACGAGGCGCCCGGGCAGGCTGCGCGCGAACTTCTCGTGCACGGCCATGTAGCCGGCGTGCGGACCGCCGAAGCCCATCGGGACGCCGAAGCGCTGGGTCGTGCCGATGGCGATGTCCGCGCCGAGCTCACCCGGGGAGGTGAGCAGGGTCAGGGCGAGCAGGTCGGCGGCGACCGTGACGAGCGCGCCGCGCTCGTGCGCCTGGTCGATGACCGGCTTGATGTCGCGTACGACACCGGAGGCGCCGGGGTACTGGACGAGCACGCCGTTGATCTCACGGTCGGCGAGCTCGGCGGGGATGCCCTCGCTCAGGTCGGCGACGACGACCTCGACGCCGGTCGGCTCGGCACGCGTCTCGATGACGGCGATGGTCTGCGGCAGCGTGTCCGCGTCGACCAGGAACAGGCCCTTCTTGTTCTTGCCCATGCGCCGGGACAGCGACATCGCCTCGGCGGCGGCGGTGCCCTCGTCCAGCAGGGAGGCGCCCGAGGTCGGCAGGCCGGTGAGCTCGGCGACCATGGTCTGGAAGTTCAGCAGGGCTTCGAGCCGCCCCTGGGAGATCTCCGGCTGGTACGGCGTGTAGGCCGTGTACCAGGCCGGGTTCTCCATGACGTTGCGCAGGATGACGGGCGGCGTGAACGTCCCGTAGTACCCGAGCCCGATCATCGAGCCGAGGACCTGGTTGCGGTCGGCGAGGGAGCGCAGCTCGGCGAGCACCTCGGCCTCGGTCCGGGCACCCGGCAGGTCGAGCGCGTCGGCGTTCTTGATCACATCCGGCACCGCGGCGGCGGTGAGCTCGTCGAGGGAGCCGTAGCCGACGTGCGCGAGCATCTTGGCCCGCGCCTCCTGGTCGGGCCCGATGTGGCGCTGCTCGAAGGGGATGCCCTGTTCGAGCTCGGTGAGCGGAATGCGATGGGCGGTCATTGCGGAGGCCTCCTGGTCTGACACGACCTTCGAGGGGCACCCCGGCACGGGTACCCCGACGGCCTCCCCCTCTGTCATCTCAACCTGAGAGTTTCACCGGGTCGCCCTAGGGCACCGGTTTTCACCGTCGGTGAGAGCGGAAGCCGTCGACATCCGCCCTACTTTCCAGAGTGACCTCGTCCGTGCGGTACGTGGGCCTGAGAGATTCCGGGGAGGATTTGCTCCTTCGGCGCCTCCGGTGATGATCCGGAGGACTCTCCCGCACGGGGTCAGCAGCCGCTTGCCAGGGTACCAGCGAGGTCAACGACCGGGCCTTCGAGTGGCCGCCTTGCCCAATCTGCTCTTTTGTAGTGCTTACGGATGAGTTGCGACCAAGTGGAGGGCCCGTGCAGACCGACATCGATCCGCGCAACCTGATCGGGCGCAAAGCGTTCGACCGCAACGGCGCCAAGATCGGCACGATCGACGAGGTCTACCTCGACGACGCCACCGGGGTGCCCGAGTGGGCGGCCATACGCACGGGCCTCTTCTCCCGGGACGCCTTCGTCCCCCTCGAACCCAGCGAACTGGTCGAGGGCACCCTGCACGTCCCCTTCGAGCGGGCCCTCATCAAGGACGCCCCCGACTTCGGCGTGGGCCGCCACCTCTCCCCCGAACAGGAACTCCAGCTCTACCACCACTACGGCCTGGACGTGACCCCACCCCCCAACCACCCCGACCACGACTTCGGCCACTTGGCGGGCACGGACGAGACGTGACGGGTGGGGGC
>NZ_JADDRL010000110.1 GCF_021538895.1 Streptomyces olivochromogenes
CCGACTGCGCAGCCCCGCTTGAGCGCTCGGTGCCGCGTGATGCGGGCCGTGCCGTACCGGCTGAGTGGCCGGGGCCCAGCGATATGGCGTTCGCGCCCGCCACGTCCGGCTGGGTGGTGCGGGCCGAGTGGCACCGGTTGAGGTGGACCGGTCGAGCGGGTCCGGCTGGGCGGCGCTGGCTGAGCGCTGAGGGTCGAGCGGTTCGAGTTCGGTGGAACGGCCGAGTGGCATCGTCAGGGCGCTGACGGCCGAGCCGCGTCGGCTGCCCAGCCCCGGTTGAGTGCTCGGGGCCGAGTGGTGTGGGTCGTGCCGTACCGGCTGAGTGGCCGGGGCCCAGCGATATGGCGTTCGCGCCCGCCACGTCCGGCTGGGTGGTGCGGGCCGGGTGGCACCGGTTGAGGTGGACCGGTCGAGCGGGTCCGGCTGGGCGGCACTGGCTAAGCGCTGAGGGTCGAGCGGTTCGAGTTCGGTGGAACGGCCGAGTGGCATCGTCAGGGCGCTGACGGCCGAGCCGCGTCGGCTGCCCAGCCCCGGTTGAGTGCTCGGGGCCGCGTGATGCGGGTCGTGCCGTACCGGCTGAGCGGTCGGGGTCAAGTCATACGGCCGCCGCCCCTCGCGCGTGGGCCGCCGGAGGTAATTCGTGGGCTCCGTTCGAGGGGGTGTGCGGAGTGGTGGTGCTCGGTCTGTGCGTATGGCCGGGATGGTCATGTGTTTATGCGACTGTGCACGCTTTTATCCCCCTGCCTGACCGCAGCCGCCCTGCTCGTCCCCGTGTCCTCCGCGAACGCGGCGGCCGGTGATCCCAGCTGCGCCGGTTCGGACGGTCGGTCCTTTCCGCTCACCACCCGGATCCACGGCGGGCCGACCGCGTACGAGGCCGGCGGCGGCTACGGCACCTGGTACCTCGACCTCACCAACACCACCGGCCGCACCTGCGCCGGCGTCCACCCCGTCGTCGTCCTGGTCGACGGCAAGCGGTCCCTCAAACCCGCGCAGGCCAAGCTGGAGTTCTACGACGGTTCGCGGGTCCGCCCCGTCACCTTCGAGACCACCGACGAGGCCGAGCTGGTCGGCGCCTTCGACGGGAACGGCTTCGGCGGCTTCAGCGTGGCGCCCGGCAAGACGCTCACCGTCAAGGTCCGGCTCGCGGTCACCTCCGACGCCGTACCCGACCAGGTCACCGCCAACGCCGCCGTCGTACAGCGTCATCAGGAGGACGGGGACTGGGTCGGGGAGTCGAACGCCTACCCGTTCGCGATCGGCACCGAGCCCGTGCCCGACTCCACCGGCTCCGGTGACTCAGACTCCGGCTCCGACTCCGGTACGGGCTCGGACACGACCGACGCCCCGAGCGATGCCCCGTCCGGCACCGCGACCGGCAACCCGACCGACGCGCCCCGCGGCACCCCGACCGACGGCAACAGCTCCGACCCGTCCGCCTCCTCCGACCCGGACGCCGCCCCCACCGGCCCGTCCGTCGAAGAGGCCGACGGCGACGGCGACAGCGGTGGCGGCTGGGGCGACGGCGGCCGGGACGGTGACGACCGCGGTGAGGACGGCGGCGGGCGTGAGCACGGCGACGGGCCCCACCGTGCCTGGGAGCTCGCCCGTACCGGACTCGGGCTGGGGCACGGCGCCCTCGCCCTCACCTGCGGTCTGCTCGCCCTCGGCGGCGCCGCCCTGGCGGTGCGCCGGCGCCGGTGAGGGGGTCACCGGGACGGGGTCCGCGGCGGCGACGATCACCCCGTCTGGGACGATCCCTGCGTGGACTACCCGAACGACCAGGCCCCCGGCGCCCCCGTCCGCTCCGGCATCCCCGAGCACGGGCGCATCCCCAAGTACTACGCGGTGAAGGCGCGGATCGCCGCATTGGTGGAGGAACTGGGGGAGGGCGGCCTCATCCCGACGGAACGCGATCTGTCCGAGCGCTACGACGTCGCCCGCGAGACCGTGCGGCAGGCCGTGCGCGAGCTGGTGCTGGAGGGGCGGCTCCGGCGGCAGGGGCGGGGGACCGTGGTCGCCGGGCCCAAGCTGGAGCAGCCGCTCTCGCTGGCCAGCTACACGGAAGGCGTCCGGCGCCAGGGGCGCACCCCCGGCCGTACGCTCGTCAGCCTCGACCGCTTCCCCTGCCCGGAGGCTCTCGCGGCCGAGACCGGCCTCACCCGCGGCGAGCCCGTCTGGCACCTGGAGCGTGTGCTGCTCGCCGACGAGGAGCGGGTCGGCCTGGAGAGCACGTACGTCGCCGCCTCCCGCGTCCCGCGCCTCGACAGCGAGTTCGAGCCCGACTCCTCCTTCTACGCCTACCTCCGGGACCAGGGCATCACCTTCGGCGACGCCGACGAGCGCATCGAGACCGTGCTCGCCACCCCGCGCGAGGCCCTCCTGATCGGCACCCCGCCCGCCCTGCCGATGCTGCTGATCCACCGCGTCTCCCGGGACACCGAGGGACAGCCGCTGGAGCGGGTGCGAAGCCTGTACCGGGGCGACCGCTTCTCCTTCACCGCACACCTCACGGGCTGACCCCGCCCACCTCACCGGCTGAGAACGACTCGCACGACACCCTCTCCGAATATCACGAAAAGATAACGGGTCTAGCCCAAACGTGATGGGTCGTTCACGCTCTCGTTGGCATCCGGACCTTTCCGGTTCCCCGATCCCGAGGAGCGTTGCCGTCGTGAGAGTGACAGTCGTGGGAGCAGGCGTGGTGGGCACCATGCACGCCTGGCAAGCAGTGGAACGCGGCCATCAGGTCGTGCAGATCGAGCGGGAAGCGGAGGCGCGCGGCGCCTCGCTGCGCAACTTCGGGCAGATCTGGGTCAGTGGACGCGCGGGCGGGGAAGAGCTCGACACCGCGCTTCGGGCCCGGGAGCTCTGGGAGGGGATCGGCGGGTGCGTGCCCGGCCTCGGGTTCCGTGCCAACGGATCCCTGACCCCCGTGCGCGGCCCCCTCGAACTCGCCGTCGCCGAGGCCGCCGTGGCACGTGCGGACGCCGCCGCCCGTGGTTACAAGCTGCTGACCCCCGGCGAGGCCCGCGCCCTCAACCCGGCGCTGCGCGGCGACTTCACCGCCGCCCTGTACTGCGAGCGCGACGCCGCCGTCGAGCCGCGCACCGCGCAGCTCGCCCTGCGCGAAGAGCTGCTGAAGTCCCCGAACTACACCTTCCTGCCCGGCCGTGAGGTGCGCGAGGTGGTCGGCGCCGGCGCCGTCCGCGACGACCACGGCGACGTGCACCACGCCGACGCGGTCGTGCTGTGCACCGGCGCCTGGCTCGGCGGTCTGGTGCGCGAACTGGCCGGACCCGACCTGCCCGTGCGCCGCGTGCGGCTGCAGATGATGCAGACCGACCCGCTGGGCGAGCCGCTCACCACCTCCGTCGCGGACGCGGACAGCTTCCGCTACTACCCGGCGTACGGCTCCCCGGCCCTGGACGAGCTCAACGCACGGCAGCCGCAGCCGCGGACCGCCGCCGAGCACAAGATGCAGCTGCTCATGGTGCAGCGCGCCGACGGCGGCCTGACCATCGGCGACACCCACGAGTACGAGCACCCGTTCGCCTTCGACACCGTCGAGGACCCCTACGACCACCTCACCGAGGTCGTCGAGTCCCTCCTCGGCCGCCCGCTGCCGAAGATCCGCCGCCGCTGGGCCGGCGTGTACGCGCAGTGCACCGACACCAGCCGGGTGGTGCACCGCCAGCAGGTGAGCGACGGGGTGTGGCTGGTCACCGGGCCCGGTGGGCGCGGCATGACCTGCTCGCCCGCGATAGCCGAGACCACCGCGAACGAACTGGGCTGGTGAGGAAGTTGACCACGGACATGCGCGACACCCGCGACCTCCACGACACCCGCGACCCCCGCGACATCCGGCTCGCCGTCCTCGACATGGCCGGCACCACCGTCGCCGACGGCGGCCTGGTCGAGCGCGCCTTCGAGGCGGCCGCCGCCGAACTCGGCGTCCGGGCCGGATCGGCCGACCACGCCGAGAAGCTGGACTACGTCCGCGCCACCATGGGCGAGTCCAAGATCTCCGTCTTCCGGCACCTGTTCGGGGACGAGGACCTCGCCCGGCGCGCCAACTCCGCCTTCGAGAAGGCGTACGGCGGCCTCGTCGACGGCGGTCTCGTCGCCCCGATCCCCGGTGCCCGCGGGGCCATCGAGGAACTCGCCGCCGGCGGCCGTACCGTCGTCCTGACCACCGGATTCGCCCGTGTCACCCAGGACGCGATCCTCGACGCGCTCGGCTGGCGGGACCTCGTTCCGCTGACCCTGTGCCCGGCCGACGCCGGCGGGCGTGGCCGCCCCTTCCCCGACATGGTGCTGGAGGCGTTCCTCCAGACGCAGGCGGCGGACGACGTACGGCAGGTCGCCGTCGTCGGCGACACGTCCTACGACGTGCTGACCGGCGTACGCGCCGGGGCGGGCCTCGTCGCCGGGGTGCGCACCGGAGCCCACGGGGACACGGAGTTTCGTGCCGCCGGCGCCACCCACGTGCTCGACTCGGTCGCCGACCTGCCCGCCCTCCTCAACGGAGGCGGCTGATGGGCATCCGCTTCGACTCCGTCACGGTCGCCTACGACGGCAACGTCGTCCTCGACTCCCTCGACCTCACCGTCGAGCCCGGCGAGGTGATGGCCCTGCTCGGACCGTCCGGTTCCGGCAAGACCACCGCGCTGCGGGCGGTCGCCGGGTTCGTACGGCCCTCCTCGGGCCGGGTGTTCCTCGGCGACCGGGACGTGACGGACCTGCCGCCGCACCGGCGCGGCATCGGGATGGTCGTCCAGCAGTACGCGCTCTTCCCGCACATGCGGGTCGAGGACAACGTGGCCTTCGGGCTCAAGGCCCGCAGGACCGCCAAGTCCGAGATCCGCCGGCGGGTCGCCGAGGCGCTGGAGATGACCGGCATGGGGGCCTACGCCCGCCGGTTCCCGCGGGAGCTGTCCGGCGGCCAGCAGCAGCGCGTGGCCATCGCCCGCGCGCTGGCCATCCGGCCGGACGTGCTGCTGCTGGACGAGCCGCTGTCCGCGCTGGACGCGCAGCTGCGGTCGGGGATGCTGGCCGAACTTGCCCGGCTGCACCGTGAGTTGCCCGACGTGTCCATCCTGTACGTCACCCATGACCAGGTCGAGGCGTTGACGCTGGCCGACCGGATCGCGGTGATGGACGCGGCGCGGCTTCAGCAGTGCGGGACTCCTCGCGAGCTGTATCGGGCGCCGAAGAGTGAGTTCACGGCTTCCTTTGTGGGCGGGGCGAATCTGTTGCCGGTGACCGTCGGGGCCGGAGGTGTCTCCTTCGCGGGGACCGAGCTGAAGGTCGACACGACGGAGGTGGTCGCGGGGGCGCGGGCCACGCTGTGTGTACGGCCACATCTTGTGGGGCTGGGGGATGGCCCCAATCAACTCATGGGCACCGTAAGGGAGATCCAGTGGCGGGGAGCCACCCATCGGCTGTACGTGGAGGTCGACGGGCACAGCGTCATGGCAGATCTGCGTGAACTCAAGCACCCGCCTGCTCACGGGGACACGGTGAGGTTGCACTTCGCGCCCGACGATGCGGTGTTGCTGCCCGCTGGAGTGAGCCATGGCTGAGGCTGTACAGAACGCGCGGGCCGTCCGGGGCTGGTCGCGCAGTTCCCCGCGCCCCTTTGGGGCGCTGCTGTGGGCCCTTCCTCCAATAGCCGCCCTCGCCCTCTTCTTCCTCTACCCCCTCGCTCTGGTCGTCCAGCAGTCCTTCCAGCCCGACACCGGCGGTACCTCCTTCCAGCCGTACGCCGACGTCTTCGCCTCCGAAGCGTTCCGGCATGCGCTGTGGACCACCGTCTGGCTGGCCCTGGCCTCCACCGCTGGATGTCTGGTGCTCGGTTTCCTGCTGGCCCTGGTCATCGCGTTCGTGCCGTTTCCCGGGGCGAAGGCGGTGGCGCGGTTCATCGACGTGTACCTGTCCTTCCCGTCCTTCCTCATCACGCTGGCGCTGCTGTTCATCTACGGCACCACCGGCATCATCGGTTCCTTCCAGTTCCTCACCACGCCCTGGGGAGTGCTGCTGGCGGAGGTCACCTACTTCACGCCGTTCGTGATGCGGCCGCTGCTCGCCGCGTTCTCGCAGCTGGACACCGCGCAGTTGGAGGCGGCGAGTTCGCTCGGCGCCCGCGCGCCCCGCATCATCCGGCAGGTGATCCTGCCGGAGGCGCTGCCCGCGCTCGCGGCCGGCGGAAGTCTCGTCCTGGTGCTGTGCCTCAACGAGTTCGGGATCGTGCTCTTCACCGGCGCGAAAGGGGTCACGACCCTGCCGATGCTCGTCTACAGCAAGGCGATTCTGGAGTCCGACTACCCGGGCGCCTGTGTGGTCGCCGTCGTCAACGTCCTGATCTCCGTGGGGCTGTACGGCCTCTACCGGGTGGTGAGCCGTCGTGCTGGTGCATAACCGCAAGGCCAAGTGGGCCGTCTGGGCGGTGTTCCTCCTCCTGTTCCTGCCCCTGTTCGCCCTTCCCCTCCTCGTCGTCCTCGGCGCATCCTTCGCCACCCACTGGTCCGGCGTCCTGCCCTCGGGCCTGACGACGGCCAACTACCGCGCCGCCACCCGCGGCGAGGCCCTCCAGGCTTTGACCACCAGCCTGGTCACCGCCGTCACCGCGAGCCTGTTCGCGCTGGCCGTCGGAACCTGGGCCGCGCTCGCCGCGGCGGCCCTGAAGAAGCGCCACCGCCGGATCCTCGACGCCCTGTTCGTGCTGCCGGTCGCCGTCCCCTCGGTGGTGGTCGGACTGTCGGTCCTGGTGGCCTTCTCCCAGCCGCCGATCCTGCTCAACGGCACCCGCTGGATCGTGATCCTCGCCCACACGGTCCTGGTGACCGCCTTCGCCTACCAGTCCGTGTCGGCGGCGCTCGTCCGCCTCGACCCGGCCTACGAGCAGGCCGCCGCCTCCCTCGGCGCCCCGCCCGCGTACGTCCTGTGGCGGGTGCGGCTGCCGCTCCTGCTGCCCTCGCTCACCGCCGCCGCCGGCCTCTGCTTCGCCCTCTCCATGGGCGAGCTGAGCGCCACGATGATGCTCTATCCGCCCGACTGGACCCCGCTTCCGGTCCTGATCTACGCGGCCACCGACCGCGGCGCCCTGTTCATCGGCTCCGCCGTCGCCGTGGTCCTGATGGCGGCGACCCTGATCGCCCTGTTCGCCGTCTCCCGCGTCCGCACCAAGGCTTCGTACCGCTGACCCCGTAAGCGCCCCGCCTCGAAACCCCTTTCGCCGCAAGGAGTTCATCCCGCCATGCCCAGAAACACCCTCAAGCTCGCCATCGCCGTCTCCCTCGTGGCCACCCCGCTGCTGTCCGCCTGCGGCGGCTCCTCGGCCGCCTCCGACGACAAGGTCGTCACCGTCTACAGCGCCGACGGCCTCAAGGGCGAGAACGGCGACGGCTGGTACGACCAGGTCTTCAAGGACTTCCAGAAGGACACCGGGATCAAGGTCAAGTACGTCGAGGGCGGCTCCGGCGAGATGGTGCAGCGCGCCCTCCGCGAGAAGAACAACCCGCAGGCCGACGTGCTGGTCACCCTCCCGCCGTTCATCCAGCAGGCCGACAGCAAGGGCCTGCTCCAGAAGTACGAGCCGAAGGACGCCGAGCTGGTCAGCGGCGCCGACAAGGCCGTCGACGGCACCTGGACCTCGGTCGTCAACAACTACTTCGGCTTCGTCTACAACAAGAAGGAGCTGAAGCAGGCGCCGAAGACCTGGGAGGAGCTGCTGGACGGCAAGTACAAGAACAAGCTCCAGTACTCCACCCCGGGTGTCGCCGGTGACGGCACGGCCGTCCTGATCAAGGCGATGAACGACTTCGGCGGCAAGGACGCGGCCCTCGCCTACCTGAAGAAGCTCCAGGCCAACAACGTCGGCCCGTCCGCCTCCACCGGCAAGCTCGCCCCCAAGGTCGACAAGGGCGAACTGCTCGTCGCCAACGGCGATGTGCAGATGAACTACGCCCAGTCCAAGGACATGCCGGGCCTCGGCATCTGGTTCCCGGCGAAGGAGGGCGGCAAGCCCACCACGTTCGCGCTGCCCTACGCGGGCGGCCTGGTCACCGGTGCCCCGCACAGCGAGAACGGCAAGAAGCTCCTCGACTACATGCTCAGCCAGAAGGCCCAGAAGCAGGTCAGCGAGATCGGCGGCGGCTTCAGCGCCCGTACGGACGTCAAGGCCGTCGACGCCAACGCCATCGCCCTGACCAAGCTGATGGACGGCGTGGACATCTTCGCGCCGGACTGGAACGACATCGACAAGAACCTCACGACGTACGTCGAGGACTGGAAGTCCGCCACCGGCAGCTGAGCCCTCCGGGGGTTCAGCCGCCCAACCTTCCGCGCCGCCGTACGTACGTGCCGCGCCGTCGTGGCTGGTCGCGCCCGCGCGGCGGTAGCCGCACATCAAGGACAGCCCCGCGCCCCTGGTGGGGGTTGTCCGGCCGTCGACAGCACACCACCGCCCCGGTCACCGGCGGCCGCACCGCCACCCTCACGTACTACCGGCAGGAGTCCCCGCAGAAGGGCGAGGTCCTCGTCTCCTACGACGGCGCCGCCCCCGTCTCCGTGCGCACCTACACCGCCGACGTCCCCTCCCGGACCGAGAACGTCACCCTCCAGATCCCCGCCGGAGCCACCACGGTCCGCGTCCGTTTCCGCTACACCGGCGGCAACAACTGGTACTGGGTGATCGACGGGGTTCGTATCGCGCAGTCGTGATTAGGCTGGGGCGTCGGCACGGCGTGGTTCCGGCGCCCCAGCTCATGACCGTACGTACGCCAGGAGACGCAGCACATGGCAGACCGCAAGCCCATCGAGTCGTGGCTCACCGACATGGACGGTGTCCTGATCCATGAGGGGATACCGATCCCCGGTGCCGACGCCTTCCTGAAGAAGCTGCGTGAGTCCGGCCGGCCGTTCCTGGTGCTCACCAACAACTCCATCTACACCCCGCGCGACCTCCAGGCCCGCCTGCGCCGCATGGGCCTGGACGTGCCGGAGGAGAACATCTGGACCTCCGCGCTCGCCACCGCCCAGTTCCTGGACGACCAGCGGCCCGGCGGCTCCGCGTACGTCATCGGCGAGGCGGGCCTGACCACCGCCCTGCACGACGTCGGCTACATCCTCACCGACCACGAGCCGGACTTCGTGATCCTCGGCGAGACCCGCACCTACTCCTTCGAGGCCCTGACCAAGGCCGTGCGCCTGATCAACGACGGCGCCCGGTTCATCGCCACCAACCCCGACAACGTCGGCCCCTCCACCGAGGGCGACCTGCCCGCCACCGGCTCGGTCGCCGCCCTGATCACCGCCGCGACCGGCAAGAAGCCGTACTTCGTCGGCAAGCCCAACCCGCTGATGATGCGGGCCGGGCTCAACGCGATCGGCGCGCACTCGGAGACCTCCGCGATGATCGGCGACCGGATGGACACCGACGTCCTCGCGGGCCTGGAGGCCGGGATGCGGACCTTCCTGGTGCTGACCGGCGTCACCCAGCCCGACGACATCGACCGCTACCCGTTCCGGCCCTCCCACGTCGTGGACTCGATCGCGGACCTCGTCGACCGCGTCTGAAACCGATTCTGACCCGGATGGAGCAGTAGGGGCCCCGTCGAGGATGCGGGGCCCCGGCTCGCGGGGGAGCCTCCAGTTGTCTGGAGGTTTCACGATGGGCTCAGTTCGCCTCACTCTCTGTACAGGACTCCTGGCCGCCGTCGCGCTCACCCCGGCGGCCCACGCGGCGGACGGTGCCGATGTCTCGGTGACCCCGTCGTCCCCCGCCCCCGGCGGTACCGTCGCGCTGCGGGTCGGCGGCTGCGACGCGCGGACGGCCACCGCGGTCTCCGACGCCTTCGCGGGCGACCTCACCCTCTCCGGCTCGGGCGGCACGCTCACCGGCGAGAGCCGGGTCCGCACCTCGGCCGCGGCGGGCCCGCACGACGTGACGATCACCTGTGGTGCCACGCGGCTGACCGGCACGATCACGGTGTCCACGGCCGGGCAGTCGGCCACCTCGCCCGACTCTCCCGCCTCGCCCGTCGCCCCGGTCCCGGCGGGCGGCGGCGGCACCGCGCACTTCGCCTCCGCGGACGCCCAGGTGCCCCTGCCCGGGACCGCCCACGCGGTCATCGGTCTCGTCCTCGCGGGCCTCGCCGCGGTCACCGTCGGGCTGCGCAGCGCCCGCCGGAGCCGCGGCGCGGACTGAGGCGCGCCCGCGATGTCCGACCCCGATCGTCCCGCCGGCACCGGCCGGCTGATGACCGTGGTGGCCTGGGCGGCGCTGCTGTTCGGGCTGTGGCTGTGGGGCCGCGAGGTCACCGACGTGCCGATGGGCATATCCGGCGGCCCCACCACCGGCGACGTGGCGGCGGTGGGGCGGCCCGCCGAGGCGGACCTGCCACCCGCGGTGAAGCCGCTGACAGGCGCGCTGCCGCAGCGCATCGACATACCCGAACTGGGCGTGCAGGCGCCCGTCGTCGGCCGCGGCCTCGACGCGCAGGGCGCGGTCGATCCGCCGCCCTTCGACCAGGCGGGCACGGTGGGCTGGTACGCGGGCGGCGTGAAGCCCGGCGCGGTGGGCACCGCCGTGATGGTGGGGCACGTGGACACCGAGACCCGGCCCGCCGTCTTCTACAAGATCAGCACGATGCGGCCCGGCGAGACGGTCCGCGTGATCCGTGACGACGGCAAGGTCGCCGAGTTCACCGTGGACGACGTGCGGGTCCTGCCCCGCGCCGGCTTCGACGCCCAACAGGCCTACGGTTCCCGCCAGTCGGACCGCGCCGAGCTCCGCCTGATCACCTGCGGCGGCACCTTCGACCGAACCAGCCACAGTTACACCGCCAACGTGGTCGTGTCGGCGTATCTCACGGGTACGGGCCTGTAGCCGGGCCCTTCGGGGCACCACCTGGCCCGGCCGACGACCGGCTCCCCCCGCGGCCGCCGACCGGGCCGGTCCTCGACCGCGCGCGCTCGGGCTGCGGGAGTAACCCGGCGACCGACGCGGGAGGCTCGGAAACCTCGGTGGGTGCACATCCGGCCGGGGGCTGGGGCCGTGGCAACGACTGTAGAACGGATGGGCGCCCGCGGCCTAGGGGAAGACGACGTGAAGTCCCTGCCCGGTGGCTCTGCGTCATCCCCGCAGGTGACCCGTGACGCTACGCGGATTCGCCGGACGGCCCGCGCAACTCCCGCGTGTCCGGCGTGCCCGCCAGGACGTCCCGGGCGACCCGGTCCACCGGCAGCCGGCGCCGCCGCGCGAACCGGCGCAGGGCGACGAAGGCCTCGTCGGCGGGCACCTGCCAGCGCTCGGCGAGCATGCCCTTGGCCTGTTCGACGCGCACCCTGCTGGTCAGCGCCTCCTGCAACTGCCCGGCCAGGGTGCGGTACTGCGCGTACGCCCGCTGGTTGTGCAGGCCGAGTGCGGCGGCGTCGGCCAGTGTCTGGGCCAGCCGCAGCCCGGCGTCGTCCGGGCCGGCGCCGGCGGGCACGAACACGTTGAGCGCGCCGAGCAGTGTCTCGCGGCGGCGCAACGGCACCGCGAACGTCGTCGCGATGTCATGGGCCAGCGCCCGCTCGGTGAAGCGCGGCCAGCGGGCTTCCTCGTGGGCCGCCCGGATCGACACCGGCGGCACCGGTCTGCCGGAGCCGTAGCTGTCCGGGCAGGGCCCGCCGTCGTGCTGGGCCGCCAGCAGGTCCAGGGCGACGTCCTGCCGGCGGCTGCTGCCGGCCAGCGACACCGCCCGGCCGCCGTCGATCAGCATCACCCCGGCCGCCCGCGCGGGCAGCAGCTCCACGCAGTGGTCGCACAGGCGTTGTAAGTAGTGCGCGGTGTCGAAGCCGTCGGTGAGAGTGTCGGCCGCCTCCACCAGTGCCGCCGCCAGCCGGACCTCCCGGGTGGTGTGCTGCATGCCCCCGCCCCTTCCCCTGCGCCGGACCCCCTGTCCAGGCGCGCACCTACCCCGGCGGGCCGGGCTGTAACAGCTCTCCGACAAGGCACGGGCGCTCTCGTGACCGGCGCGGCGGGTATGTCACGATTGACCCTTGGAACGGTGCACCCAAGGGGGAGTTGGATGTACGGCAGCAGGGGGGCCGCAGTGGTGCTGGGGGCGGCACTGCTGATCGCGGGATGTTCCTCCGGTGACGGAGGGGACGACGCCGGCCAGGGCGCGAAGATCGCCCAACAGCCCAAGGGGGCCGACCCGTTCTGGGTGAACCCGGACGGGAACGCGGCCCAGCAGGTCGCCACCTACGCCAAGGACGGCAAGAAGGACGACTCCGAGCAGATCAGAAAGATCGCCGAGCAGCCGACCGGGGAATGGATCGGCCCGGAGAACCCCGAGCAGGAGGCCCAGGGCTTCACCGAGGCCGCCGAGAAGGCCGACCGCACGGCGCTGCTCGTCCTCTACAACATCCCGCACCGCGACTGCGGCCAGTACTCGCAGGGCGGCGCGGCCGACGGCAACGCCTACCGCGCCTGGATCGACGGCGTGGCCCAGGGCATCGGCGACCGCGCGGCCACGGTCGTCCTCGAACCCGACGCCCTGCTGCACCTGGTGGACGGCTGCACCCCGGGCGAGTTCCACGAGGAGCGCTACGACCTCCTCAAGGGTGCCGTCGCCAAGCTGAAGTCCCTGAAGAACACGAAGGTGTACCTGGACGCCGGTAACGCCGGCTGGGGCCACCCCGACCAGATCTTCCAGCCCCTGCAGCGGGCCGGCATCGACCAGGCCGACGGCTTCGCCGTCAACGTGTCCAACTTCTACTCCACCCAGGACTCGCTGGCCTACGGCAAGCAACTCTCCGCGAAGGTCGGCAACAAGCACTTCGTCATCGACACCAGCCGCAACGGCAACGGCCCCTACACGGAAGGCGACCCGAACGAGCGCTGGTGCAACCCGCCGGGCCGGGCACTGGGCGAGGACCCGACGACGAAGACGGCGGACCCGCTGGTGGACGCATATCTGTGGGTCAAGCGGCCGGGGGAGTCCGACGGCCAGTGCAAGGGAGGCCCGAAGGCGGGAGCCTGGTGGCCGTCGTACGCACTCAAGCTCGCGAAAGCCAGCAAATAGCGGTCAGTTGACCCAAGGGGGCGTCCTCCCGGCCGGAGGGCGCCCCCAAGTGCACCGCGACTAGGGAACCTTGACCCACTGCGCCTTCGACGGCGTCCCCTGATCGTCGTCCACGAACAGCATGTACCACCCGGACTGCACCAGGTTCCGCCCCTTGGGCACGGTCACCGTGATCTTGTCCCCGGACGTCTTGAAGTCCAGCGCGATCGACCGCTGATCCACGTCCGTCACATGCGTGGACGCGCTCGGCCGGATCAGCCGCACCTTCTTGATCGTCGAAGCGTGCCGCGAGGTGAACGTCCCCGAAGCGCCGCGGGCGATCGTCTGCGGACCCCCCGACAGCGACGGCCGTGAGTCCCGGTACAGATACGGCGGCGTGTAGATCTCGATCCGCTGCTCGAACTTGCCCGGCTTGGTGTCGGCCTTGTCCGCGTACAGCGAGTCGGAGCCGAAGAACATGATCCGCCCGTCGGGCAGCAGGATCGACCCGGAGTGGTAGTTCCGGCCCACCAGCGGATCGGCCACCCGCGTGAAGCTGTTGCTGTCCGGGTGGTAGAGCCGCGCCTGAAGGATGTTGGAGTCGCCGCGCCCGCGGTAGTCCTCCGAGCCGCCCGACACCAGCACGGTGTCGTCCGGCAGGATCGAGGACTGCGGATAGCGGGTGCCCTTCTCCAGCGTCGGCCCGTCCTTGAACGTAGGGTTCGACGCCTTCAGGTCGATCAGCCGGGTCTTGTTGCTGGACAGCTTGGACTCGCCGACCCCGCCACCACCGATCACCATGTACTTCTCGTCCTGCGCCGGAGGCAGCAGCACCGTGCCCGACGTCTCCATCTCATTGGAGTCGCTCAGCCCCGGCAGCTTGGTGAACTTGTTGGTGCCCACGTCCCAGACGCCGGGGACGCGGCCCACGTTGTCGGGACCGTAGCCCGCGTTGGACCCGGAGTAGAAGATCTTCCCGTTCTGCATCAGGAACAGCGCCGGGTAGGTCGGGAACTGCCGGATCTTCGGCGTGTACGTCCACTTCTTGGTCTTCGGGTCGAAGATCTCGTTCTTGCCCGGGACCAGCTGGCCGATGTCGTCGAGGCCGGAGACGCTGAGGATCTTGCCGTCGCTCAGGGTGGTGAGCGTCGGGTACCAGCGGGCCTCGTTCATCGGGTCGACCTTGATGTACTTCTCGGCGACCGGGTCGAACTCGTAGGCGTCCCTGATGCCTTGGAAGTCCTTCTTGTCGAGGGCGAGCTTCTGCGCGATGCCGTACGTGTTGCGCGCGTCGGCTCCGGTCAGGCCCTGCACCCGGTAGTTGTCCTGGGTGCCGGTCTCGTACTTGGAGCCGCTCTGCTTCGCCTCGACGTAGACACGGCCGAGACCCGGGTCGTTGCGCAGGAACGCGCCGGTCTTCGGGTCGAAGACCTTCTTCGCGCGCGGCACCAGGACCGGGTCCTTCGACACGAAGGTCTTGCCGTTCTCCTTGCCGGTGAACTTGGTCCCCGCGGGCAGCGTGATCGGCTTGTCCGGGTTCTCGTTGTGCACCACCATCAGGCCGCCGGCCTTGGTGACGTCGCCCTTGAGCTTCTCGTACCGCCGGGTCCCGCCCGCGATCAGCAGGTTGCCGTTGGCCAGTTGGGTGTGGCCGGTGCAGAACAGGTCGGCGGGCGTCGGCACCTTCTTGATGGTGCCCTTGACCGGGTCCCAGATACGGGTGTCGAACTTCTTCGCGTCGAAGTTGTCCTGGTTGTTGCCCGAACCCGCGATCAGCAGCACCTTGCCGGTGTGCAGGAGCGCCGCGTGGATGGTGTCCTGGCGGTACTCCTCGGGGAACTGGACGATGTCGAAGTGGCCGTTCGAGGCTTTGTACTCGGGCTTGTTGATCTGGTACTCGTGGTATTTCTCGGTCCCGAAGCGATAGAGCCACGGCCCGTTCATCCCGGCCAGCGCGAGTACCACCGCCGTGCCTATCGCGAGTCGACGGGCGCGGCGGCGACCGGCACTGTCGTTCATTCCTTACGTCCCCCAAGTCCACCGAGCGCGATCTGCATGGTCTGGTCGTTGCCTCCGTTCGAGGCGGCCCAGGTGGGCCGCTGCTGCGGAGCGTGTCCGGCGTACGGCGCCGGTGCCGGTGCCGGTGGCGGCACCGCGTCCTGCGGTTCGGCCACCGCCGGAGCCGGGGCGGGCCTCTTCTTCTCCTGCCGCAGCGTGTACCGCCACGCGAAGATCGGCGTGGCGGTGATCAGCATGGCGAAGACACCCCAGGTGATCATCGCGGGGTGGGAGTGCCCGAACACGAAGCCGGCGACGAGCGAGCCGCCGAAGACCACGATGAAGAACCAGTGGATCCGGAAGGTCCCGAACAGCGTGTCGGGGCTGGCCGAGTCGCCCTTGGGCGTCACCACGAACTTGCTCTTGCGGCGCAGCACCGCGTCCATCAGGGAGCGGGCGTAGATCGGCGCGGACAGCGCCGACATCACCATGCCCGCGACACCGCCGGAGCCCTCCGGCTCGTGCGGCGAGACGTTGTGGCGGCGGTTCCAGATGTACAGGCCGATCTGGAGGGCGGAGGCGTTGCCGTAGAGCATCAGCCACACGGTCGGGTCGATGTTCACACCCGAGGCGCCCAGGCCCAGGAACAGCGCGCAACTCAGCGCCGCCAGGATCCAGTTGAGGGCGGACATCGGATAGAAGATGATCATCATCGTGTAGTTGAAGAGCTTGCCGGGCGGCAGCGAGAAGAAGCCCTTCCAGTACTGCTTGAGGATCGTCTCGTACGTTCCGCGCGACCAGCGCATCTGCTGGGTGAAGAAGTCCGTCCAGGCGTTCGGGCCCTCACCGACGGCGAGCACGTCCGGCGTGTAGACGGACCGCCACTTCCTGCCCGTCGCCGGGTTCTTGGCCCGGTGCATCTCGAAGCCGGTGGCCATGTCCTCGGTGATCGAGTCGTACAGGCCGCCGATCTGCTTGATCGCCCTGATGCGCACGGCGTTGGAGGTGCCCACGAACATCGGGGCGCCGTAGCGGTTGCCGGCCCGCTGGATCAGCGCGTGGAAGAGGAACTGCTGCGACTCGGCGGCCTTGGTGACGAAGGTGTCGTAGTTGCCGTACACCTGCGGGCCGATGACGAAGCCGACGTCCGGGTCGCGGAAGTAACCGAGCATCCGCTCCAGGTAGTTGGGCAGCGGCACATGGTCGGTGTCGACCGAGGCGAAGAAGTCGTACTCGTCGCCGTGCGCCTCCAGCCAGGCGTTGTAGTTGCCGTGCTTGGTCTTGGCGCGGTGCGGGCCCTTGGGCTGGTTCCACTTGGCGATGCCCTTGCGGGTGAAGTGGTGCACGCCCAGGCGGGCGCACACCTCCTTGACCGCCGGGTCGTCGCCCTCGTCGAGCAACCAGACGTGCAGCAGGCCCCGGTGACGCAGCTTCACGGCCGCCTCCAGGGTCTTCGTCACCATCTCCAGCGGCTCCTTGCCGGGCACGAAGGAGGTGAGGAAGGCGACGCGGGTGCCGGTCTCGGGCACGACCGGGACCGGGTCGCGGGCGACCAGGGTGGCGTGCGCGTTCGACAGTACGTTCATGCAGCGGAAGAACTCGATCAGGCCGATCGAGACCAGCATGACGATGTCGAGGGCCGGCAGGAAGTCGTAGGCCGGGTAGTCGCGTTCGGTCCAGTGCTCGGGCTGCAGCAGCCAGGCCAGCAGGACCAGGGAAAGCAGCGGGGCCGCGCCCAGCATGAGCGCGGCTCGTATCCGGTGCGGCTCCTGCGAGAGCAGCGAGCGGTACTGCACCTTGTACGGCTGGTGCGGGTCGGGTTGGGTGAGGGGGCCGGCCAACCTGCTGTAGTGCTCGTAGTCGTATCTCGGCAGCGTCTTCTTGATCCGGCGGAACGCGCCCGTCCGGTGCGAAGGTACCCGTAGTTGGGTCGTTTGTGACGGGTCGAATTCCCGCCGGGCGCCCTTCGGCGTCGACGTCATGAGTCATCCCCCCACACGCAGGTCACCGCGTGTCTGTCGGTTCCATCGCCTGCTCAGGTCCCCCTCGACCGGCGCAGGGCGTCAATGGTGGGCCACAGGTCCTCCACACCCTATAGACATGGGACCGCGACCTTCCGGTTGCATGATGCCCCCCTCGGCATCCATTCATGAGCGGGGCCCCTCACCCCACAAATCCGGCAACCGCTTACTTGCCCCCCAAGTGCCGCGTATACGCCGCAGCTTGAACAACCAGGGTTCTACGGTGTTCAGCATGATCGCAAGATGCGAAACGCGGTGTTTACCGGTCATACGCGTTCATTGTGACGTGTGTGAGGGTCCTGTGGATCCGCCGTGTCGGTCGTTGACAGGCGGGCACGGATGTTGCCGAAGTGGTCTCTTATGGCCTCCTCCGCGCGTATGGAGTCGCCGGACCGGACGGCGTCCAGGATTTCCCGGTGCTGGCGGCAGGTGACCCGCGGATCCTGCGGTACGTCCACCAGATCCCGCTGAACCCGGTGGAAGGCGTCCCAGAACGCCTCCAGCACCTCACTCAGCAACACGTTGTCCAGCCCCCGGTAGAGGGTGGCGTGAAACGCTCGGTCGGTCTCGGCGAGGCCGGCTCCGCGCGCGGCCTCCTGTTCCATACGGACGACGAGCGCTTCCAGTTCAATGAGATCGGCCTCGGGGAGCCGCCCGGCCAGCCGCGACACCAGCCCGCTCTCCACCGCCTCGCGCAGTTCGAGCAGCTGGAGCAGGGAGTCCTCGCCCCGGTAGTGCCCGGCCACCGTGCGGAAGGCCAGGCCCTCGACCATGGGTGCGAGGGACATGGGGCCGACGTAGGTGCCGAAACCGTGCCGTATCTCCACGATGCCCATCGCCTGGAGCGCCTTCAGTGCCTCCCGTACCGAGTTCCGGCTGGCGCCGAGGAACCCCATCAGTTCGGGCTCGGTCGGCAGCGGGGCCCCGGAGGGCAGCCGCCGGTCGACGATGAGCTTCTTGATCCGCTCTTGAAGGTCTCGGGCTGCCATGGCCAGAGGGTATCCGGCCAATCGGGGGGAGGTCCCGGTTCCGGCCATACGAAAGATGCCCGCCCATGCGGAAGGCCCCCCGCTGTTCGCGAGGGGCCTTCCGGTCGGTGCGCCGCCAGGGACTCGAACCCCGGACCCGCTGATTAAGAGTCAGCTGCTCTAACCAACTGAGCTAGCGGCGCCTGCTGACAACGAGAACTGTACCCGACCTCCAGGAGTGCTCCGGACCACCTCCGGATGGCCGGAGGCCGTATGCGGTACGTCCGTACATCATTCGGATCGTCAGCATGCGCACCGGGATCACAGTTGGGAAACTGATCAACGTGCACAATCGCGGACATTTCCACCCGGAGTGTGAGGGGAATCGCATGACGTCGCCGGTATTCGAGGAATTCGATCCCGCGAGCGACTGCGACTGCCCGGGTTGCGTTCACTGGCGGCGGGTGGGCCCGCCGACCCTGCCCGGCCGGTTCGGCGGTCATCCGGCCGCGCGCGGGGCCCTGGTCGTGGCCGCCGCCGCGTCCGCCGCCCTCGGCGCGGGCGGCCCGGCCGTCGCCCTCACCGCTTCCCATGCCCCCCACCGGCCCGGCGATCCCACGGACGGCGAGCCCGACACCCCGCAGGGCACCAAGGCCCCGCTGCACGGCCCGGCCGGAAAGCCGGTCGAGCCCGGCACCCCGGGCAAGGCGCCCACGACCACCCGGACGGAGATCATCAACCGGGCCAAGACCTGGGTGGCCGCCCAGGTGCCGTACAGCATGGACTCCTACTGGAGCGACGGCTACCGGCAGGACTGCTCGGGCTATGTCTCGATGGCCTGGGCGCTGCAGAGCAACGAATGGACGGGGAGCCTCGACCAGTTCGGGGTGAAGATCAAGAAGGACGACCTCCAGCCGGGCGACATCCTGCTCTTCCACAATCCCGACAACCCCGAGAAGGGCTCCCACGTGGTGATCTTCGGTGGCTGGACGGACTACACGCACACCTACTACACCGCCTACGAGCAGACGCCCCCGCACACCCGCCGCCTGGCCACGCCGTACGCCTACTGGAGCAACTCCGACAAGTACGTCCCCTACCGCTACAAGGGGCTGGCGCCCGACGCGGCGGGCGCGGAAGCGGCCAAGGTGACCACGAAGGAGGCGTATCCGGGAGCGACGTACTTCGGTCCCGGAGCCGACAACAAGTACGTCACCCTGCTCGGCCGGATGCTGGTCGGCCGGGGTGCCCAGTCGTACTACACCCGGGGCCCCGGATCGCGCTGGTCGGACGCGGACCGGCTGGCGACCCAGGCCTTCCAGCGGGCCCAGGGCTGGACCGGCGCCAACGCGGACGGCCTGCCCGGCCCGGGCACCTGGGAACTGCTGGCGACCGGGAAGGGCAAGGACATCCCCGGCGCGGGCACGTCCGGAACCACCGGCACCGCACCCCCGGCCGCGGCCGGGACCGACGGAACGCCGGGGAAGACCGGCACGGCCGCCTCACCCACCTCACCCGCCTCGCACGGTGTGCCCGGCTATCCCGGCCGGAACCTCTTCCGCCCGGGCGCGGACAACCCGTACGTCACCCAGCTGGGCAAGCAGCTCGTCAAGAAGGGCTACGGCCGCTACTACACCACCGGGCCCGGATCGAGCTGGGGCGACTCGGACCGCCGGGCGGTGGAGGCGTTCCAGCGCGACCAGGGCTGGCGGGGCGGCGCGGCGGACGGCTACCCGGGTCCGGAGACCTGGCGCCGGCTCTTTGCGTAGCCGCCTGGCCGCGAAGGCGTGAAGGGGCGCAGGCGTGAAGGGGCGCGGCCCCCGGACGGCCGCCGACCGCCCGACTCGCCCTCGCGGCTCACTCACCCGGCCGCACTCGCCATGTCGCTCGCCCACTCCTCCACTCATCTCATCGCACACTCACACAAATAGTCATGACGCATCTGGCGCGGAGGCTGGAGGCACGCGTGAGCACGACCACTTCCCAGACGCCCGAGTCGGAGGGGCCCGCCGAGGGGCCGCCCCGGCCCGCCCGGCTGATCCAGAACGAGGTGACCACCGAGATCCCCGTCCATCTGTTGTTCCGCGACGACCCCGACCCGTCGCCGGTGCCGCTGAAGCCCGCCGTGGTGGGCCGCAGGCAGGGCACCGGCGAGCAGCCGCGCCTCAGGCGCCCGGCCCTGGTGAAGGCGCGGCCGGTGCCGGCGGTCGACCCCGACCTGGCGGAGTCCCCGGCGCGGGTGCTGCCGGGGGCGGCGGGGCTGTTCGCCGGGACCGTCGGGGTGGCCGGCTGCCTGGCCACGTCGTGGTGGGCGGGTGTGCTGCCGCAGCTCGCCGCGGAGGCGCTGCGGCTCCCGGTCTGGGCCGGCGCGGGTCTCGGCCCGGCCCAGTGGGCGGCCTACGCGGGAGCCGGGGCGCTCGGCCTGCTCGGCTTCGGCGGGCTGTCCCGGGGCACGACCGGGCGGGCCGCGGTGCTCGGTGCCTTCGGCCGCTACCGGGGGACGGTGCGCCGCACCGGACTGCTGTGGGTCAACCCGCTGTTGCGCCGCCGCCGGGTCGACGTACGGCTGCGGCACTGGCGCAGTGAGCCGATGCCCGCGGCCGACGGCAACGGGGTCGCGCTGCGGGTGGTGGTGCTGGTGGTGTGGCGGGTGCGGGACACGGCGCGCGCCGTGCTCGGGGTCGAGGACCACGAGCGGTATCTGCGCGAGTGCGTCGAGGCGGCGCTGACCCGGGTGCCGGTGGAGATGCCGGGCAGGCCGACCGGCGTCATGGAGGCGGCGGTGGAGGCGCTGACCCGGCGGGTGGCGGCCGATGCGGCGCCCGTCGGTCTGGAGGTGTTCTCGGTGCAGCCGCTGCGGACGGAGTACGCCCCCGAGGTCGCCTCCGCCATGCACCGCCGCCGGATCGCCGCGCTGGACGCGCAGCAGCGGGCGAGCATGCTCACCTCGGTCGTGGACTCGGTGGAGGACACGGTGACCCGGCTGACCATGCGCGGGCTGGTCGAACTCGACGACTACGAGCGCAAGGTGCTGGTCCGGGACCTGACGGTGGCCTTCTGCGCCGGGCGCACGGAGGCGACGCCTTGAACGCGCCTCGAACGGCCCCCTGATTGGTATGGACACGTTCAACTAACGGCAATAATCTGGCACTTGGTCTAGACCTGCACGGCTCACTGAACTTCCCCCACGTTCTCCAGGAGCGGCAGCATGCGCACAAAGACCAAGGTGTCCGCCGCCGTGGTGGGCATGGCCACCGTCGGAGCCTTCGTGCTCTCCACGGGCGGCGCCAGCGGCCACGGCTACACCGATCTCCCCATCAGCAGGCAGAAGCTCTGCCAGAACGGCACGGTGACCAACTGCGGCGACATCCAGTGGGAGCCGCAGAGCGTCGAGGGCCCGAAGGGCTTTCCGGCGGGCGGTCCGGCCGACGGCCAGCTCTGCAACGGCGGCCTGAGCCGGTTCGCCCAGCTCAGCTCGCCGAAGACCCCGTCCGGCGCGGCCTGGCCGACGACCCGGGTGACGGGCGGCCAGAGCTACACCTTCCGCTGGCAGTTCACCGCCATGCACGCCACGACCGACTTCAAGTACTACGTCACCAAGCAGGGCTGGAACCAGAACCACGCCCTGGCCCGCTCGGACCTCAACACGACCCCGTTCCTGACCGTCCCCTACAACGGCCAGCGTCCGCCGGCCACGCTCAGCCACAGCGGCACCCTGCCGTCCGGCCTGAGCGGTCACCACGTCATCCTCGCGGTCTGGACGATCGCCGACACGGGCAACGCGTTCTACGCCTGCTCCGACGTCACGTTCTGACCCCGAACCGGACGAGCTCCGCGCGCGCCGGGGCGCCCTGTTCCCGTTCCGGCGCGCGTGGGTCCCGCGGTGACGACTCCGCAACTCTGAGCTTCCCTTGAGTCAGGCCCCGTCGCGGACGGGGTAGGTTCCCGCCACGCCGGTCATTCGCGTCGGCTCACTGACCTCGGGGGAACCTCATGGAAGCGCTGTTCTACGTCATACCCCTCATCATGATCGCCGGTGTGTCCTTCGCCGCCGTCCGTATCATCGGCCGCTCCCGGCAGATCAGCCGGGCGTGGAGCCACGGCCTGACGGCCGAGGCGCGCTGTCTGCGGTCGTACACGACGACCAGCGGCGGCGGTGGCGACTCGTCCGTGAGCACCACGCTGCACCACGTCTACGAGTTCACGACCCGCGAGGGACGCACGGTTCGGTTCGAGGAGTCCAACGGACCGGGGACCGTCATCGAGGGTGACTTCGTCACCGTGCACTACCTGCCCGAACAGCCCGAGCGGGCCACCGCCCACCCGCCGGCCCGCGGCAAGCTCGCCGCCGGCACCGGCTGCATGCTGGTCTTCTTCGGCGTGTTCATCTCCTTCTGCATCGTCTTCATGGTCATGGCCCACGTGATGTTCGCGGAGTCGGACGGTCTGATGCCGTAGCGGGTAGCGGGACTCCACATCTGACGCCACGTCAACTACCGTGCGCCCCCATGGAATCCAAGGGGCGCACGGTCGCCGAACTGGTGGCGGCGCGGTGGGGCGACCACCGGCCGGGGCTGCGGTTCGAGGACCGGGCGCTGACCCACCACGAGGTGGCCGCCGGTGCGGCCGCCCGCGCCGCTCTGCTCGCCGACCTGCTGCCACCCGGCGCCGAGCCGCACGTCGGGGTGCTGCTCGACAACACCCCGGAGTTCCCGCTCTGGCTGGGCGCGGCCGCCCTCGCCGGGGCCGCGGTCGCCGGGGTCAACCCCACCCGCCGGGGCCCCGAGCTGGCCCGCGACATCCTGCACACCGAGTGCCCGCTCCTGATCACGGAGCACGCCCACCTGCCGCTGCTCGACGGGCTCGACCTGCCCGGGGTGCGGATCCTGGTCACCGGCACCGCGGAGTGCAACGCCCTCCTCGCCCCGTACGTGGACGCCGAGCCCGACCCCTCCCGCGCCGCGCCCGCCGACCGCTTCCTGCTCTACTTCACCTCCGGCTCCACCGGCGCCCCCAAGGCCGCCCTCTGCTCCCAGGGCCGGCTGGCCGCCGCCGGACTCTCCCTCGTCGGCCAGTTCGGTGTCCACCAGGACGACGTGCACTACGTCTGCATGCCGATGTTCCACGGCAACGCGGTGATCGCGGACTGGGCACCCGCGCTGGTGGCCGGGGCCGGGGTGGCGCTGCGCCGACGGTTCTCGGCGTCCGGGTTCCTGACGGACGTACGCCGATACGGGGCCACGTACTTCACCTATGTCGGCCGGGCGGTCCAGTACATCCTGGCCACCGAGCCGCGCCCGGACGACCGGGACAACCCGTTGCGGCTCGGCTTCGGCACGGAGGCGGGGACGGTCGACGCGGCGGCCTTCGAACGGCGCTTCGGCGTGCGGCTGGTGGAGGGGTACGGCTCCTCGGAGGGCGGCGCGGCCGTGCAGTGGTCGCCGGGGACGCCGCCCGGCGCGGTGGGGCGGGCGACCCCGGGGCTCGTGGTACTCGACCCCGGCACCCGCGAGGAGTGCCCGCCGGCCCGCTTCGACCCCGCCGGACGGCTGCTCAACGGGGACGACGCGATAGGGGAGCTGGTCAACCGCGGGCCGAGCCCCTTCGAGGGGTACTGGCGCAACCCCGGGGCGGAGGCCGAGCGGCGCCGCTGGGGTGGCTGGTACTGGACCGGCGACCTCTTCTATCGCGACACCGACGGCTACCTCTACTTCGCGGGCCGCACCGACGACCGCCTCCGCGTCGACGGCGAGAACCTGGCCGCCGCGATGATCGAGAACATCCTCGCCCGGTACGAGGGGGCCGCCGCCGTGGCGGTCTACGCGGTGCCGGACCCCGTCACCGGGGACCAGGTGATGGCCACCATCGCCGGGAGCTTCGACCCCTCGGCCTTCGCGGAGTTCCTGCTCGCCCAGCCCGACCTGGGGACGAAGATGGCACCCCGGTTCGTGCGGGTGGTGGAGCGGATGCCGGTCACGGCCACGAACAAGATCCACCGGGCCGGGCTCAGGAAGGAAGGGGTCCGGTGCGCCGACCCGGTGTGGTGGCGGCCGCCGGGGGAGCGGGCGTACCGCAGACTGACCCCCGAGGACGCCGAAGGGCCCCTCGTTTCCACGAGAGGCTCGTCAGTGGGGGGTGTGGGTGGCGGAGCCCCCACCGCGCGCGGCGCAGCTGCGCAATAACAGAGATGGCGAGCCGAGTCCGCGCTTTTTGCGGACATGGCTCGCCATCGTCATCGTGCGCCGCCAGGGACTCGAACCCCGGACCCGCTGATTAAGAGTCAGCTGCTCTAACCAACTGAGCTAGCGGCGCATGACTCCCGCCGTCCGCTCTGCGCGGTCGGCGACGAAGAAAATACTACCTGGTCCGCGGGGTGCTCGTGACCACCCCGCAGACCAGGCCCTAGATCGCCAGGGAGAGCAGCACCGGGCCCACCTCGCGGTTGAGGGCGTCGGCGGCCTGGCGCAGCCGGTGCGCGTGCTCGACCGGGAGCGAGAGCGCCAGGCAGCCCACGGCGGCGCCGGCGGTGATCGGGACCGCCGCGCACACCGTGCCGATCGCGTACTCCTGGAGGTCCAGGACGGGCACTGTCGGCGGCTGCGACTCCAGGCGGGAGAGCAGCAGCTTGTCGCTCGTGATGGTGCGCGAGGTGAGGCGCGCCATCTTGTGCCGGGAGAGGTGGTCGCGGCGGGCGTCGTGGTCGAGCTGGGTCAGCAGGCTCTTGCCGACCGCCGTGGCGTGGGCGGAGAAGCGGAAGTCCACCCACTCGTTCACCGCGGGCGTCGTCGGGCTGTCGGCGTACTGGGTGACCTTGACCTCGCCGTCCACGTACCGGCTGATGTAGACGGCGGCGCCCACCGAGTCGCGCAGCCGGTCGAGGGTCAGCTGGAGCTTGTCGCGCAGGGCCCGCTCGCGGTCATGGGCGGATCCGAGGCGCCGGAGGGTCTCCCCGGTGACGTAGGCGCCGTCGGTGATCTGCTCGACGTACCCCTCGCGGCGCAGCATGCGCAGCAGCGCGGTCAGACGCTCGGGATCCAGGCCGGTCCTGCGGGCCAGCTCGGTGTCGGTGACGCCGGTGGAGTGTCCTGCCACCGTCTCCAGCACGCGCAGGGCGTCCTGGGCGGAGTGGTACGGGGCGGTCGGCTCGTGCTTCAGCGCCACGGTGGTCCCCCTGCGCTCGCTCTCTGGGCCGCGATCCGGTCAGTCGATCCTTACCACGATATCGGGCAAGAACCCTGTGTGGAGAGGTTGTTGGCGAGATCTTGGCCCTCCCGGCTGCGGCTCGGACACTCCGGCATATGTCCGAGTCATGACCCGACGCGGGGACCTCCCGTGTTGGTGCGTTCACACCCCGTAGTCACAGCACGGCGCTGAGAAATTCCCGGGTCCGCTCCTGCTCCGGATCGCTGAAGATCTTCTCCGGCGTGCCCGACTCGATGATCCGTCCCGAGTCGAACATCAGCACCTGGTCGGAGATGTCCCGGGCGAAATTCATCTCGTGGGTCACGCAGAGCATGGTGATGTCGGTGCTGCGGGCGATGTCCCGGAGCAGGTCGAGGACGCCCGCGACCAGCTCGGGGTCGAGCGCGGAGGTCACCTCGTCCAGCAGCAGCACCCGGGGCCGCATCGCCAGCGCCCGGGCGATCGCCACCCGCTGCTGCTGGCCGCCGGACAGCTGCGTCGGGCGCATGTCGCGCTTGTCGGCGAGCCCCACCAGGTCGAGCAGCTCGCGGGCGCGCGCCTCGGCCTCGTCCCGGGAGAGGCCGAGGACGGTGACGGGCGCCTCGGTGATGTTCCGCAGCACGGTCATGTTCGGGAACAGGTTGAACTGCTGGAACACCATCCCGATCTTCCTGCGAACCTCCCGGACCTGCTTGTCCGGCGCCGGGAACAGCGGCTGCCCGTCGACGGTGATCGTGCCCTCGTCCGGCGTGGTGAGAGTCATCAGCAGCCGCAGGATCGTGGTCTTGCCGGAGCCGGAGGGGCCGATCAGCGTCACGTGCTTGCCGGACTCGACGGAGAAGTCCAGCCGGTCCAGCACGGTGTTGGTCCCGAAGCGCTTGGTGACGCCCGCCAGGCGGATCAGCTCGCCGTCGGCCGCGGGCGGGCCGGCGAGCGCGTCGGTCTGTTTCGTCACAGGGGTGTCAGCGGACAAGGCGTCGCTCCAAGGCTCGCAGAAGAAGGGAGGCCAGATAGGAAATGAGGATGAAGGCCACGCCGATCACGGTGAGGGGCTCGGTGAACTGGAAGCGCTGCTGCGAGAACAGCCGCGCCTGCCCGAGCATCTCCAGCACGGTGATCACCATCAGCATCGGCGTGTCCTTGAGCATCGCGATCACGTAGTTGCCGAGGGCGGGGATCACCCGGCGGATCGCCTGCGGCAGGATCACCGCGGTCCAGGTCCGCCGCCACGGCAGGTTCAGCGCCGTGGCGGCCTCCCACTGGCCGACGGGCACCGCCTCGATACCGGCCCGGTAGACCTGCATCGTGTACGTCGAGTAGTGCAGCCCGATCGCGAACACACCGGTGGCCAGCGCCGAGAAGGTCAGACCCCACTCGGGCAGCACGTAGAACAGGAAGAACAGCTGCACCAGCAGCGGGGTGTTGCGCACGAACTCCGTGACCACCCCGACCGGCCAGCGCACCAGCCGGCTCGGCGTCCGCATCAGCAGCGCCCACACCAGGCCCAGCCCGAAGGAGAGCAGCGACCCCAGGGCCAGGGCCTGCAGGGTGACCAGCAGCCCGTCCCAGAAGTGCGGCATGAACTCGCGTACGGCACTCCAGTCCCACTTCATGCGACCCGCCCCCCGACTCCGGTCGTCCGCGCCCGCTTCAGCTCACGCGCCGCCGATTCCGTGCCGGCCTCCTTGCCGACCCCTGTCTTCAGCCGCTTCTCCAGCGAGCGCATCAGCCGTGTGAGCGCGAAGGCGATCACGAAGTAGATCAGCAGGACGTAGGTGTAGATCTCCGCGCTCTGCTGCAACGCCAGCCGCACCAGGTTGGCGGTGAAGGTCAGATCGCCCATGCCCGTGATGGACACCAGCGCGGTGCCCTTGAGCAGCTCGATCAGCAGATTGCAGAAGGACGGGATCATCTCCGGCACCGCCTGCGGCAGCAGGACCAGCCGCAGCCGCTGCCAGGGCGTGAAGCTGAGGGCGATGCCGCCCTCCTGCTGCGCCGGGTCGACCGCGTTCAGCGCGCCGCGCACGATCTCCGCGCCGTACGCGCCGTACGTCAGCCCGAGCGCCAGCGTGCCCGCCCACATCGGCACCAGCTGCCAGCCGAAGGCCACCGGCAGCACGAAGAACACCCAGAAGATCATCACCAGCGCCGAGGTGCCGCGGAACACCTCGGTGTAGAAGCCGGCGAGGAAACGGACGATCCAGCGCCGGTGGGTGCGCGCGATCCCCACGACGAAGGACACCGCCGTCGCCAGCAGCGCGCTGAACACCAGCAGCTGGAGGGTGGTCCAGACGCCTTTCAGTACGAGTTCCCACAGGCCCTGAGTCATCCGCCGCACAGCTCCTTCGCGGTGAGGTCGGTCATCTCGGCCTTCGTGAAGCCGAACGGCCGCAGGACGCGGAACAGCTCCCCGCTCTTCTTGAGCTTGCGCAGCTCGGAGTTGAAGGCGTCCCGCAGCTTCGTCTCGGTCGACCGGAACGCGAACGCGCCGCCGTCCACGTGCGGCGCGCCGTCGACGATCGGAGCGAAGGGCCGGGTGGCCTCGGCCTTGGCGGACTTCTTCACCACCTCACGGGTGGTCAGGGCCGTACCGGCGAACACGTCGGCGCGCCCGGCCTCCACCGCGTTCAGCCCCGCGACCTGGTCCGGCACGATCAGGATGTCGCTCTCCTTGTAGCCCGCCCCGACCGCGTACTGGATCTCGGCGTATCCGGTCCCGGTGGCGAACTTCGCCTTCTTCGCCACGACGTCCTGGTAGGTGTGCAGGCCCTTCGGATTGCCCTTGCGCACGATGAAGGAGTCGAGCATCTGGTAGTCGGGATCGGCGAATATCACCTGCTCGCAGCGGTCGGGATTCACGTACATCCCGGCGGCCACGACGTCGAACTGCTGTGAGTTCAGACCGGGGATCAGCGAGCCGAACTCGGTCGGCACCGGCTGCACCCGGTCCACCCCGAGCCGCTTGAACACCACCTTCGCCAGTTCGGGCGCCTCACCGGTGAGATGCCCGTCCGTGTCGATGTACCCGAAGGGGATCTCACCGGCGATCCCGAGCCGTACGACACCCTGTGCGCGCAGTCGGTCGAGCAGGTCGCCGCCGTCCTCGCCCGACGCCGCGGCCACGCGCGTACAGCCGGAGGCACCCAGCGCGCCCACCGCACCCAGTGCCGCGACACCCGCGAGCACCGAGCGCCGGCTGTGTCTGTGTTCCGACCGGATCGTGTGCAGTCCGTTCCCAAGTGGTGGAGCCATGGCGGCGCGGCTACCCAGGCGGTCCCGTCGTATGCACCCTGGGTTTCATGGCCGATCGATTCGTCACCGTCTCGCTGGAACGGCGGGACATCCACTGCACGGCACGACTGTTGGACGACCGCGCGCCCCTGACCTGCACGGCGGTGTGGGAGGCCCTGCCGCTCGCGGGCGACGTCTTCCACGCCAAGTACGCGCGCAACGAGATCTACGCCCTCTTCCCGCCCTTCGCCTCCACGGAACCCCCACTGGAAAACCCGACCGTCACCCCGATCCCCGGCGACCTCTGCTACTTCTCCTTCGCCGGCACCGAACTGGGCACCAAGGCCTACGGCTACGACCGCGAGGTCCGCCCCGAGACCACCCTCGTCGACCTCGCCCTGTTCTACGAGCGCAACAACCTGCTGCTCAACGGGGACGTGGGCTGGGTGCCCGGGATCGTCTGGGGCCAGGTCGTCGACGGCCTCGACCGGATGGCCGAGGCCTGCAACGACCTGTGGCGCACCGGCGCGGCGGGGGAGACGCTCAGCTTCCGGCGGGCGTGAGCCCCGCCTCGTACAGCGCGTGGGCGGCGCGCAGCACCAGGTCGTCCCGGTGCCGTGCCGCCACGAGTTGCAGGCCGACGGGCAGACCGTCCTCGTCGGCGCCCACGGGCACCGTCGCGGCGGGCTGCTGGGTGAGGTTGAAGGGATAGGTGAACGGCGTCCAGCCGGTCCAGCGTCGGTGCCCCGAGCCCCGGGGCACCTCGGCGCCCGCCTCGAACGCCGTGATCGGCAGGGTCGGCGTCACCAGCAGGTCGTACGTGTCGTGGAAGATCCCCATGCGCCGCCCGAGGCCCATGCGCACGTCCACCGCGGCCAGATAGTCCAGCGCGCTGTACCGGGCCCCCTGCGCGCAGATCTCGCGCAGCCCGGGATCGAGCAGTTCCCGCTGGTGCGGCGTGAACCGCTGGGTGAGCCGGGCCGCCCCGCCGAACCACAGGGTGTGGAACGCCTCCACCGGGTCGGTGAGGTCCGGGTCGGTCTCCTCGACGTACGCGCCGAGCCCCGCCAGGCCCTCCACCGCCCGCCGCACCGCCGCCGCGACCGCCGGACGCACCGCCACCTGCCCGCCCAGCGACGGCGAGTACGCCACCCGCAGCCCCCGCACCCCCGCGCCCAGCGCCGCCACGAACGAGCCGGGCGCCGGGCCCAGCGCCGACCAGTCACGGGAGTCGGGCACGCCGATGACGTCGAGCAGCAGCGCCGCGTCCGCCGCGTTGCGGGTCATCGGGCCCACGTGCGACAGCGTGCCGAACGCGCTCGGCGGATACAGCGGCACCCTGCCGTACGTCGGCTTCAGCCCGAAGATCCCGCAGAACGCCGCCGGGATGCGCACACTGCCGCCGCCGTCCGTGCCCAGTGACAGCGGGCCCGCGCCCAGCGCCACGGCGGCCGCGCCGCCCCCGCTGGAGCCGCCCGCCGTGCGGGAGGGGTCGTGCGGGTTGCGGGTGATGCCGGACAGGGGCGAGTCCGTGACGCCCTTCCAGCCGAACTCCGGTGTCGTCGTCTTGCCGAGGAACACGGCGCCGTGCTCGCGCAGCCGGGCGACGGACGGCGCGTCCTCGTCCCAACGGCCGTTCGGATCAACGGTCTTCGAGCCGCGCAGGGTCGGATGGCCGCGCAGCAGCAGGATGTCCTTCACCGTCACCGGCACGCCGTCCAGCAGTCCGGCCGGCTCACCGCGCCGCCACCGCTCCTCGGACTCCCGCGCCCGCGCGAGCGCGTCCCGCTCGGTGAGCCGCACGAACGCGTTCACCTCCGGCTGGATCCGGGCGGCCCGCTCCAGCGTCGCCCGGGTCGCTTCCACGGGACCGAACTCGCCCTTGCGGTAACCGTCGAGGAGTTGGACGGCGGTCAGGTCGGTGAGCTCCATGCACCCTCCCGGGGGTCAGTGACCGGGCACGTATCCGCGCTGCTTGTCGACCACGTTCACCAGGGGTCTGCCCACCGCCCAGCGCTCGTACAACTCGACGAACTGGGCTCCGAGTTCGTCGCGCCAGCCGACCGTGTCCCCGCTCATGTGCGGGGAGACGACCAGACCGGGCAGGCGCCACAACGGGCTGTCGGGAGTGAGGGGTTCGTCGGTGAACACGTCCAGGGCCGCGCCCGCGATCCACCGCCGGGTCAGTGCGTGGGCGAGCGCGTCCTCGACGACCAACTGCCCGCGCCCGACGTTGATGAAGTACGCCGAGGGCTGCATCACCCCGAAGCGGCGGGCGTCGAACAAGCCGTGCGTGGCCTCGGTCAGCGGCGCCGCCGCGATCACCCAGTCCGCCCGGGCGATCAGCCGGTCCAGGTCCCCGGGGCCGTGGATGCCGGTGCGCGGCACGCGGCCGACGACGGCGGTGGTGACGTCGAGGGCCTTGAGCGTGCGGGCGATCGTCCGGCCGATGGGCCCGGAGCCCACCACGCACGCGCGCGTGCCGGCCAGCCGCCGGGACTCGCGGTGCCGCCAGGTCCGCTCCCGTTGCAGGTCCAGCGTCCGGGGCAGGTCCTTGGCGAACGCGAGGACCAGCGCGGCCACGTACTCGGCGATGGGCCGGTCGAAGACGCCGCGCGCGTTGGTCACCACCGTGTCGGACGCGGCGAGTTCCGGACACATCAGGTGGTCGACGCCCGCGCTCGCGGTGTGCACCCAGCGCGGGCGCGGGCCCCCGCCCGGCCAGGCCTCGCGCACCGCGTGCGAGGTGAAGTCCCACACCAGCAGGACGTCGGCCGCCGGGAGGCGCCCGGCGAGGCCGGCCGCGTCCGTGTGCTCGATCCGGGCGCGGCCGGTGAGGCGGCCGAGGCGG
>NZ_JADDRL010000111.1 GCF_021538895.1 Streptomyces olivochromogenes
GGTGCCGGGTGGGCGATCGGGTGGAGGGCCGCTTCGATCTCCGTCAGGTGGGGGCGGACCGTCGGTTCCTTCTCCAGGAGGGCCGCCAGGATCGGGCGCAACGGGCCCGCTGCCGACGGGAGTTCGGGCTCCTCGTACAGCACGGCGTGCAGGGTCGCCAGTGTCGTGTCGCGGGAGAAGGGAGAACGGCCGCCGAGTGCCGCGCACAGCGTCGCGCCCAGGGACCAGACGTCCGAAGGCGAGCCCTGCGGGCGGCCGGAGATCCGCTCGGGGGCCATGTAGTCGGGGGACCCGACGAGCATCCCCACCATGGTGAGCGCCTTGGCGTCCTGGATGGCCGCGATGCCGAAGTCCGTCAGCACCACCCGCCGGCCGCCGCTCTCCACCAGCACGTTCCCCGGTTTGATGTCCCGGTGCAGCACTCCCCCGGCATGAACCTGCCGCAGCGCCGCCACCAGCCCCAGCCCGATCCGCGCCGTCTCGCGCGGCCCCAGCGGCCCCTCCTCGACCATGACGCGTTCCAGCGAGCGGCCGACGACCAACTCCATGACGATCCACAGGCGCTCGCCCTCGTCGACGACGTCATAGACGCGGACGACATTGGGGTGGTCGATCCGGGCCGTGGCCCGCGCCTCGCGCAGTGTGCGTTCACGGCGGGTGCGGGTGTCCTCCGCGTCGAGCCCGTCGATACGCATTTCCTTGACGGCGACCTGCCGGTCGAGCATTTCGTCGGCGGCCCGCCACACACGTCCCATTCCCCCCTGGCCGATACTTTCGACCAGCCGGTACCGCCCCGTCACCAGTAACCCCGGAACACCGCCGTTCCGCACATTCCCCGGCAATCCGCCGCACCCCCCTCAACGACCGCCTCTGCAGAAACACAATGGTCACACTTCGAGCCGTACCAGCATAGTGCGGAGAAATCTTGTGGTACCTCTTCAAGTACTGCGAATTCAGGCGCAGTCCAGGGGGTTGCAAGGGGGACGAACATGAGTTCTCGTCGTTTGACGGTCGTCGCGGGATCGCTGGTCACGGCATCTTTCTCCGCCGTGATGATCCTCCCGCTCACGGCCGTCGCCGATGACCAGGGACCGGGAAGCAGCAAGGGGGGAAAGGCAGTTGACGAGGCACCGGCGGGCGTGAAGCTCAGCACGCTGCTGCCCGAGAAGATCTCGGTCGACAACAGTTCGCAAAAGACTGCGATTACCGCAACCGTAAAGAACGGGGGAAGCAAGAACAGCGGCGACATCAGGCTTTTGGTGGTCGGCTTCGACGGCTTGAAGGTCAACAGCGTTCAGGGCTGCGACGCACTCGCGAAAAAGGACCTGCCGGAAGGTTCGAACAGCGGTTTCAGTTGCCCGGTCGGTGATCTCGCGGCCGGCAAGTCGACGTCGTACGACATCGACGCCACCTTCGATCTGGGCAAGACCGGGAAGATCTGCCTGCCGGTGCAGACCGCGGACGGCAAGAAGACCTTCTGGCAGCAGGGCCCGGTGCCGTTCGGTACGACGAACCCGTCGCCGAACGCCCCGGCCACCCCGCTGCTGCTCGGTACCGACAACAAGCCCGTGGCCCCGGGCGGCGACCAGCTGCCCAAGACCGGCGTGGGCCGTGACGTACTGCCGCTCGGTGCGGCCGGTGCCGCGCTGGTCGCGGCCGGCGCGGCCGGGCTGTGGTGGTCGCAGCGCCGCCCGGCCGAGGTACGACAGCGGGGCTGAACGCGAAAGAGGCTCGCCGGAGTGAGTCGCGGTGCGACCCGGCGAGCCTCTTCCGTGAGGACTGTGGCGTCAGCGCTTGTTGACGAAGCGCCAGGCGGCGGGCAGCAGGCCCATCGCCAGCGCGGCCTTGAGGGCGTCGCCGATCAGGAACGGGGTGAGGCCGTTCGCGATGGCGCTGGAGGCGGAGATGTCGGCGGCGTAGGCCAGGTACGGGACGCCGACGGCGTAGATGATGGCCTCGCCGAGCAGCATCGCGCCCGCCATGCGCAGCATGGAGCGGTCGGCACCGCGACGGGCCAGCGCACCCACGACGGTCGAGGCGAGGATCATGCCGAGGATGTAGCCGAAGGACACGGCGGCCGAGCCGGAGGTGCCGCCCGCGAACCACGGCACACCGACGACGCCCGCGACCGCGTACAGCGCGAGGGAGAGGAAGCCGCGGCCGGCGCCCAGGGACGTGCCGACGAGCAGGGCGGCGAAGGTCTGGCCGGTCACCGGCACCGGGGAGCCGGGCACCGGGACGGAGATCTGGGCCGCGAGGCCGGTGAGCACGGCACCGCCGACCACGAGGGCGACGTCCCGCACGCGCGTGGGGGCACCGCCCTGCTCGAGCGAAGCCGAGAGCTTGGGGGACGGCAGGAGATCGGCGAGTACTGCGCCGGGGCGGACGGCGGCGGTGGCGGTGCTCATGAGGACTCCGCTGGTGAGGGCACGTTGGGACACGGCGACGCTATCCCAGGGCGCTGGAGTCGATCACCGTCAGCGCTCGACAAAGGGTGGGACACGGGCTTGGTGGGCTCCTGACAAAGGATGCCGGTTACACCGGGTACGACGTGACCCCGATCACTGAGGTGAGGACGCATCGCTCACGCGCGCGGCCGTCGACGGGGTTGTGCATTCCCGCCAAAGGGAGCACATAGGGAGCAGAGAAAGGGGACAGGGCGGCGCCTGGCGCCGCCCACCCAGGTGCGGCGTAACAGCGCGTTCACCCTGCGTACAGTCGGTGTCCGGATAGTGGGCGGCTCCCTCGTGTGAGCGGACGGGCCGCCCAGACTGTGGGCGTTTTGCCCGCTCTTTTGCATCTGGACGAGTCGCGCACATGCCCAGCACCACCACACAGACGCCACCGCAGCAGCAGGACGGCGCCGCCCTCTCCCACGGTCTCAAGCAGCGCCACCTGTCGATGATCGCCCTCGGCGGTGTGATCGGCGCGGGCCTGTTCGTCGGCTCCGGCGCGGGAATCGCCGCGGCCGGTCCGTCGATCGTGATCGCGTACGCCGTCTCCGGCCTCCTGGTGATGCTGGTGATGCGGATGCTCGGCGAGATGTCCGCCGCCTATCCGTCCTCGGGCTCCTTCTCGGCGCACGCCGAGCGGGCGATGGGTCCCTGGGCGGGCTTCACCGCGGGCTGGTCGTTCTGGGTCCTGCTCTGCACGGCCGTGGGCCTGGAGGGCATCGGCGCGGCGCACATCGTCACGGGCTGGCTGCCCGGCACGCCCGAGTGGGCCTGGGTGGCGCTGTTCATGGTCGTGTTCTGCGGCGCGAACCTCGCGGCCGTGAAGAACTTCGGCGAGTTCGAGTTCTGGTTCGCCGCGCTGAAGGTCGGCGCGATCTCCCTGTTCCTGATCCTGGGCGTGCTGGCCGTCGCCGGCGTCCTGCCCGGCACGGACTCCCCGGGCGTCTCGAACCTCACCGGCCAGGGAGGCTTCCTGCCGAACGGCAGCGAGGGTCTGGTCATCGGCCTGCTGGCCTCGGTCTTCGCCTACGGCGGCCTGGAGACGGTCACCATCGCGGCGGCGGAGTCGGAGAACCCGGTCAAGGGTGTGGCGAGCGCGGTGCGCACCGCCATGTGGCGGATCGCCCTGTTCTACATCGGCTCGATGGCGGTCATCGTCACGCTGGTCCCGTGGGACGCCGAGTCGGTCGTGACGGACGGCCCGTACGTCGCTGCCCTGAAGGAGATCGGCATCCCCGGCGCCGACCAGCTGATGAACGTGGTCATCCTGGTCGCCCTGCTCTCCGCGATGAACGCCAACATCTACGGCTCCTCGCGCATCGCCTACTCGCTGGTGGAGCGCGGCCAGGGCCCGAAGCCGCTGGCGAAGGTCTCCGGCGGGGTCCCGCGCGTCGCCGTCCTCACCTCCTGCGTGCTGGGCTTCGTCTGCGTGGTGCTCAGCTACTGGCGGCCGGACGACGTCTTCAAGTGGCTGCTGAACATGATCGGCGCGGTGATCCTGGTCGTCTGGGTCTTCATCGCGGTCTCCCAGCTGCTGCTGCGCCGCCGCATCGAGCGGGAGGCGCCCGAGAACCTGGTCGTCCGGATGTGGGCGTTTCCGGTGCTGACCTGGGTGGCGCTGGCCGGCATGGCGGCGATCTTCGTACTCATGGCCCGGGAGCCGGACACGCGGACGCAGCTGTACTCGACCGGCGCGATGACGCTGCTCCTCGCGGTCGCGGGCTACGTCCGGCAGCGGGTGCGCGCCAGGTCCTGACCTCGCCACAGCCTCCCGAAAGGCCCTCGCGGTGCATCTGCGGGGGCCTTTTTGTTGCTAGCGTGTAGTTGCAAGCTCTTTGCAATAAGAGGTTCGGAGGGGACCACCCATGCCCGTCTACACGCTGCCTGAACTCCCGTACGACTATGCCGCGCTGGCTCCCGTGATCAGCCCCGAGATCATCGAGCTGCACCACGACAAGCACCACGCGGCCTATGTGAAGGGCGCGAACGACACGCTGGAGCAGCTCGCCGAGGCACGGGACAAGGAGGCGTGGGGCTCGGTCAACGGTCTGGAGAAGAACCTGGCCTTCCATCTCTCCGGCCACATCCTGCACTCGATCCACTGGCACAACATGACCGGCGACGGCGGCGGCGAGCCCCTCGCGCGGGACGGTGTGGGCGAGTTGGCGGACGCGATCGCCGAGTCCTTCGGCTCCTTCGCCGCGTTCAGGACCCAGCTGTCCAAGGCGGCGGCCACCACCCAGGGTTCCGGCTGGGGCGTGCTGGCGTACGAGCCGCTCAGCGGGCGCCTGATCGTCGAGCAGGTCTATGACCACCAGGGCAACGTGGGCCAGGGTTCGACCCCGATCCTGGTCTTCGACGCCTGGGAGCACGCCTTCTACCTGCAGTACAGGAACCAGAAGGCGGACTTCGTCGAGGCGATGTGGCAGGTCGTGAACTGGCAGGACGTGGCGCGCCGTTACGCGGCCGCCCGGTCCCGCGCGGACGTCCTGCTGCTGACGCCCTGACGCCCCGACGGACAGGGAGACGTCCTGCCTCGTGATCGTCTTCTCACCCTTCACGCAGGCAGGCGGATGAGGAAGCCCCCGCGAGAACCTGACTCGCGGGGGCTTTCCCGTCGTCCCGGTCCTGCTACGGCGCGCAGGGCACGTTGAGTGACAGCAGGCCGGCCGAGGAGCCGTCCAGTCGGAGTTCGCTGACCGCCGCGTTGCGCAGCCGCGGAAAGACCCGGCGGTACTCGGCCAGCGGGATGCCCAGCAGCGAGCAGAGCACCAGCCGCAGCAGGGTGTTGTGGGCGACGACGAGGACGCGTCCGCCGGGGTGCGCGGCGGCGACGCGGTGCAGGGCGGCGGCGCCCCGCGCGGCCGCGGCGCGCGGGTCCTCGGCGCCGGGGAAGGCGTGGGCCACCGGGTCGTCGCGGAAGGCCCGCGCCGCCCGCGGATCCTCGGCGGCGAGCTCGGCGAGGGTCCGGCCCTCCATCCCGCCGAAATCGCATTCGCGCAGGTCGGCGTCGCGGTGCGGGGTGAGACCGAGGGCGCGGCAGGCGGGCTCGGCGGTGGCGATCGCCCGGGAGACCGTGGACGTCCACACCGCGTCGACGGGATGCGCGGCGGCCCACCGGCCCAGCGCCTCGGCCTGTTCCCGCCCGACGTCGGTGAGGGCGACGTCGCTCACCCCGGCGTAGCGGTTCTCGGCGTGCCAGACGGTCTGGCCGTGGCGGGCGAGGAGGAGTGCGGCGCTCATGACTGAGAAGTATCCGGGTCGAGCCGGCCGCGACCGTGCGCCGCGACCGGCGCGGGCAGCCAGCCCCGCGCTTCCAGGGCGTCCAGGAGGCGGGCGTACGGCTCGGCGAAGCGGGCCGTACGGTCGGGGCGCGGCTCGACGACCGTACGGATGCGGACCATGCGGTCGGTGACGTCGGCGAGGGCGGGAGCCGCGCCCGTCGCGAGGGCCGCCAACGCGGCCATGCCCAGGGCGGGTTCGGTCTGTTCGGGCACGCGGGCCGGGCGGCCCAGGACGTCGGCGCGCAGCTGGTTCCAGTAGGCGCTGCGGGCGCCCCCGCCGGTGAAGGCGAGCGG
This sequence comes from Streptomyces olivochromogenes, assembly GCF_021538895.1. Classification (GTDB taxonomy): domain Bacteria; phylum Actinomycetota; class Actinomycetes; order Streptomycetales; family Streptomycetaceae; genus Streptomyces; species Streptomyces olivochromogenes_A. The sequence goes on from NZ_JADDRL010000111.1 coordinate 6,032, forward strand.
GCCGGTCAGCGGGGCGCCGAGAGAGTGCAGGTAGTCCAGGCAGAGGCGTTCGGTCAGCGCCACCCCCTGGAGGAGCGCGGCCCAGTGGTCGGCGTCCGACACGGGCTCGCCCAGCAGGAGCGGGGTGGCGTCGGGGGCCCGGAAGGGAAAGCGTTCCCCCGGCGACACCAACGGGTAGGCGAGCGCGTTCGACGGCTCGTAGGCGGCGGCCCCGGCGTCCAGCGCGGCGGGATCGGCGTCCGGGAAGCGGGCCCCCAGGGCTCCGGCACCGACGCTCGACGCGCCACCGGGCAGCCAGCTCCCGTCCGGGGCACGGTGGTTGTAGACCACGCCGGTGTCGTCTCGGACGGGCACGGCACAGGCCCCCTTGAGCACCAGCGTCGTCCCGAGCACCGAGTTCCAGGCCCCCTCCCGCAGCGCCCCGGAGGCGATCTGCGCCGCGCAGCCGTCGGTCATGCCGGCGATCACGGGGGTGCCGGCGGGGATGCCGGTGGCCTCGGCGGCGGACGGGGTGACCTCGCCGAGCGCGGTGCCGGGACGGACGACGTCGGGCAGCAGGTCCGGCGGAACGCCCGTGCCCTCGGGCCAGGCGTCGCGCTCCACGTCGTACGCCGTCTTGAGGGCATGGCTGGAATCGGTGGGCACCCCGTGCCCGACGAGGCGCGCGGTGATCACGTCGGGCTGATGGGTCACCCGTCCGGGGCCGTACGCGTCGATGAGCCACCGTGCCTTCGGCAGCGCCCACGTGTCCTGCACCGCCACCCCCGCCTCGCGCAGCCGTGCCGCCTCCCGCGCCGCCCGCCCGTCGTCGTACATGAGCCCGGGGCTCAGCGGCCGCCCGGCCGGGTCCGTCAGGAGTACGGTCCCGGAGGTCCCGCAGACCGCGACACCCCGGACCCCGTGCCCGCCTTTCAGCGCGGCGCGGGCGGCCAGGCACACCGCCTCCCACCACCGCCCCGGATCCTGCTCGTGCCGCACCCCCTCGCGCCGACCGCTCAGCGGGGCCGAACCGCTGCCCAGAACCCGGCCGTCAACGGTCACCAGCAGCGCGCGAACGCCCTGCGTCCCCAGGTCGATTCCCAGCCAGGCCGCGCCCTCGGACACCATCCCCGAACCTCCCGTCCATCCGTCCCCCGACCTCCCGCTATCCCACGAACCGAACCATGAACTTCCCACTCGTCCCCGAGTTTTCTCCCCCCACGAGGGATTGACGCCCCAACCCGGCCGTTACACCCTCTGTCAACGAATCGATCCGACCTGTTGCCCCCGACCGGCCCGACCACTCGCCCAAGTCCTCAACGCCGAGACGGGAGACCCCTGCGATGACCTCCGCCACCACCCTGCGCGTCCTGGCCGCCGGCGACCACTTCGTCCTGCCCTCGCTCATCCGGGCCGCCATCGCCCGCGAACTCGTCTGCGAGGTAGGAGAACTGACCCTCGACTGGCCCCTGACCCCCTTCGGCCCGGTCGCCGAGGTCGCGGAGGCGAGCGACGCCGAGGACGAGCTGATCGACGCGCTCGCCGACACGCAGGTGCTGGTCACCCAGATGGGCCCGGTCACCGAACGCGTCCTCGACGCCTGCCCCGAGCTGCGGCTGGTCGTCGTGTGCCGGGGCGGGCCGGTGAACGTCAACCTGGACGCGGCCAAGCGACACGACGTGCGGGTGTGTTTCGCGCCCGGCCGCAACGCGGCCGCCACCGCCGAGTTCACCGTCGGCCTGCTGCTCGCCGCCCTGCGCCGCATCCCGCAGGCCCATGACCTCCTTGCCGGGCAGGGCAGTTGGGCCGGGGCGGCCTACTACACGTACGAGCGCGCCGGTCTGGAGCTGGAGGACCTGCCGGTCGGACTGATCGGGTACGGGGCGGTGGGCGGCAGGGTCGCGCGGGTGCTGGGCGCGTTCGGGGCGCGGGTGATGGTGTACGACCCGTACGTGCACGGCGAGATCCACGGCCTGCGCGTGGCCTCCCTCGACGAACTCCTGCGCCGCTCCCGGGTGATCACCCTGCACGCCCGCCTCACCCCCGAGACCCGAGGCCTGATCGGCGCCCGCGAGCTGGCGCTGCTGCCGCCCGGCGCGGTCGTGGTGAACGCGGCCCGGGGCCCCCTGCTGGACGAGGAGGCACTGTGCGACGCGCTGGAGGCGGGCCACCTGTCGGCGGCGGCCCTGGACACCTACGCACAGGAGCCGCTGCCGTCCGACTCACGACTGCCGGGACTGGCCGACCGGGTGGTCCTCACCCCGCACCTCGGCGGCGCCAGCCGCGCGGTGGCGGAGAAGGCGGCACACATCGCGGCCGAGGAGGTGGCCCGCTGGACACGCGGCGAGCCCTTGGCGCACTGCCTCACGTGACAGCCGAACTACCTGAAACGGACGTAATGGAACGCATTGCCTGAAGCAACGGCGAGGGCCGTCCAAGGCCGCGCATGCCAACGCGCCGGCCGCGAGTGAGCCGCAGGGGCGCGCCGGTGTCGAGGCCGCGAGCGCGCGGAGGCCCGAAGGGCTGAGCACGATCGTGGTCTCGACACCGGCTCGGGCGCCCCGAAGGCGAACGAGCCACAAGAGGAGTCGGTATGTACGTCGGGATCGATGTGGGTACGTCCATGGTGAAGGCCGCCGCGTTCGATGCCGTCGGCCGGGAGCTGGCCGTCGAGGCCCGGCCGGTGGGGCTGGAGCTGCGGGACGGCCGGGTCGAGCAGGACATGGACGAGGTGTACGGCGCGGTCGTCACCGTGCTCGACGGGCTGAGCGCGCGGGTGCCGGGGCCGGTGGAGCTGGCCGGGCTCACCGGGCAGGGCGACGGGGTGTGGCTGGTCGACGCGAAGGGGCTTCCGGTGCGGGCGGCCGCCTCCTGGATGGACGGCCGGGCGGACGAACTGCTCGACCAGTGGCTGGCGGACGGCACCTTCGAGACGGTGTTCCGGCGCACCGGCAACGCCATGTTCCCGGGTTGCCCCGGCCCGCTGCTGTCCTGGCTCGACCGCCACGAGCCGGCGTCCCTGGACGCGGCGGCCGCGGCCGTCTTCTGCAAGGACATGGTCTTCCAGCGCCTGACCGGCGGGGCGCGGGCGACGACGGACGTGTCGGACGCATCGATGCCGTTCCTCGACCCGCGCACCCGGTCGTACGACAACGGTGTCGTAGAGCTGCTGGGCCTCGCCCACCGCCGGGGCCTGCTGCCGACGATCAGCGACCCGGTGGCGACCGGCCGGGCGCGCGGCGAGGGGCTGCCGGCGGGCACCCCGCTGGCGAACGGGCCGTACGACCTGCCCGCCTGCGCGCTGGGCGCCGGCGTCACGGCCCCCGGTGACGGTCTGCTGATCGTCGGCACCTGTCTGGCCGCCCTGGTGGCCACCACCGAGCTGGACCTGACCGGGGAGCCGGCCGGCCTGTACATCTCCACCGACCGCCCCGGCCACTGGCTGCGCGCCATGCCCGCGATGGTCGGCACGGCTGCCCTGGACTGGGTGCTGAGGACGACGGGCGTTCGGCACGAGGAGGTGGACGCCCTGCTGGCGCGGACCCCGCCGGGCGCTCACGGGGTGCGCGTACTGCCGTACTTCGCGCCCTCGGGCGAGCGCGCCCCCTTCGTGGAGCCCCGGCTGCGCGCCGAACTGACGGGTGTCTGTCTGGAGTCGACGCCGGCCGACCTGATCCGTGCGACCTGCGAGGGCATCGGCTACGCGGCCCGGCACTGTCTGGCGGCGGCCGGCCTGACCGGCACGCTCGCGGTGTGCGGCGGCGGCACCCGCAGTCCCGCCTGGACGCGTCTTCTCGCCGATGTCCTGGGCCGGCCGCTGCGGGTGGTCGAGGGCGAGGTGGGCGCGCGGGGCGCGGTGCTCGCGGCCGCCGAGCGGTACGGGGTGGCACTGGACACCGCGCCCTGGACCGAGCCGGCCACGGTCGTGGAGCCGGACCCGGAACGTGCGGCGTACTACACGAAGGGTTACGAGGAGCACCTCGAACGGCTGGCCCGGGCACGGACGCGGGCGCGGCACTGACCGGGCCCGGAGGGGGGAGGTCAGGGCCGCGCCCGCGCGGGTGCCTGGGCCGGGTGGCCTACAGGTTGCTGAAGTCCGGGCCCGCCGTCCGGCTGCGCTTGATCTCGTAGAAGCCGGGGACGGAGGCGACCGCGAGGGTGCCGTCCCACAGGCGGGCCGCGTCCTCGCCCTTGGGGGCGGGCGTGACGACCGGGCCGAAGAAGGCGATCTGCTCGCCGTCGGCGCCCGGGACCGCGATGACCGGCGTGCCGACGTCCTGGCCGACCTTCTCGATGCCCTCCTTGTGGGAGGCGCGCAGCTCGGCGTCGAACTCGAAGTTCTCCTGGTCGGCGTAGTCGATGAGGTCGGCGGGCAGGCCGACGTCGGCGAGCGCGCCGGCGACGGCCTCGACGGTCGGGCCCTCGCCGTTGTTGTGGATGCGGGTGCCCAGCGCGGTGTAGAGCGGGCCGAGGACGTCGTCGCCGTGCTTCTGCCAGGCGGCGGTCACCACGCGCACCGGCGCCCACGCGTCGGTGGTCATCAGCTGGCGGTACCCGTCGGGCAGCTCGTCGAGCTTCGGCTCGTTGAGCACCGCGAGGCTCATGATGTGCCAGCGGACTTCGATGTCGCGGACCTTCTCCACCTCCAGCACCCATCGGGAGGTCATCCAGGCCCAGGGGCACAGCGGGTCGAACCAGAAGTCGACGGGGGTCTTGCCACCGGTCGCGGTGTCGGACATGGCTCTCCTCAGGGGTGCGTGCTCGCGTTCGCGCAACATCGGCCACCCGCATCCCATTCCCTGCTGACCCGTGTCAGGGGCGCATGGCAGGATCGGTGCTGTTCCGCCGTATCCGAGATGTGTCCGACATGGTCAGAGGGAGTGCTTCAGTGCCCGGTGAGAATCTGTCCCGCGACGAGGCCCGGGAGCGGGCCGCCCTGCTGTCCGTCGACGGGTACGACGTGTCGCTCGACGTGCGGTCCGCCGTCGACGCGGGAGACGGTGAGCCGCGCACGTTCCGCTCGGTGACCACGATCCGGTTCCGCTGCAACGAGCCCGGCGCGTCGAGCTTCGCCGACCTGATCGCGTCGAGCGTGACCGCCGTGTCCCTCAACGGCAGGGATCTCGACCCGAGCGAGGTCTTCGACGGCACCCGGATCCAGCTGGAGGAGCTCGACGCCGAGAACGAGCTGGTGGTCGACGCCCAGTGCGGCTACTCCCGCACCGGCGAGGGCCTGCACCGCTTCGTCGACCCGGAGGACGGCGAGGTCTACCTCTACAGCCAGTACGAGCCGGCCGACGCGCGGCGTGTTTTCGCCAACTTCGAGCAGCCGGACCTCAAGGCCCCCTTCCGCTTCGAGGTGCGGGCGCCGGAGGGCTGGACGGTGTGGAGCAACGGGGTCGGCGAACGCGCCGACGGGGTCTGGCGGTTCGCCGAGACGAAGCCGATCTCGACGTACATCACCTGCGTGGTGGCGGGCCCGTACCACTATGTGACGGACTCCTACGAGCGGGTCTTCGAGGACGGCACGCGGCTGGAGATCCCCCTGGGCGCCATGTGCCGCAAGGGCCTGGCCCCGCACTTCGACACCGACGACGTCTTCCTGATCACCAAGCAGGGCCTGGACTTCTTCCACGACCACTTCGACTACCCGTACCCGTTCGGGAAGTACGACCAGGCGTTCGTGCCCGAGTACAACATGGGCGCGATGGAGAACCCGGGCCTGGTGACCTTCCGCGAGGAGTACATCTTCCGCGGCAAGGTGACGCAGGCGTCGTACGAGGCGCGGGCCAACGTCATCCTGCACGAGATGGCGCACATGTGGTTCGGCGACCTGGTCACCATGGAGTGGTGGGACGACCTGTGGCTCAAGGAGTCCTTCGCGGACTTCATGGGCACGTTCGGGAACGTCGGCGCGACCCGCTTCAAGGACGCCTGGGTCACCTTCGCCAACCGTCGCAAGGCCTGGGCGTACCGCGCGGACCAGCTGCCGTCCACGCATCCGATCACGGCGGACATCCGTGACCTGGAGGACGCCAAGCTGAACTTCGACGGCATCACCTACGCCAAGGGCGCCTCGGTGCTCAAGCAGCTGGTGGCGTACGTCGGCCAGGACGCGTTCCTGGAGGGCGCCCGGCGCTACTTCAAGCGCAACGCGTACGGCAACACGCGCCTCGGTGACCTGCTGTCGGTCCTGGAGGAGACCAGCGGCCGGGACATGGCGGCGTGGGCGCGGTCCTGGCTGCAGACGGCCGGGGTGAACTCGCTGACCCCGCAGGTGCTGCTGGACGCGGAGGGCCGGGTGGCCGAGCTGGCCGTGCTCCAGGAGGCTCCGGAGTCGCACCCCGAGCTGCGCCCGCACCGGATCGCTGTCGGCCTGTACCGCCGCACCCCGGCCGGGAGCCTGGAGCGGTACGCGCGCGTGGAGGCCGACGTCGAGGGCCCGCGGACGGTCGTGGCGGAGGCGGCCGGTGCCGAGGCGCCCGAGCTGGTCCTGGTCAACGACGACGACCTGACGTACTGCAAGGTCCGGCTCGACGAGACCTCGCTGACGACCCTGCGCGACCACCTGGGCGCGCTGACCGACCCGCTGGCCGGCGCCGTGTGCTGGTCCGCGCTGTGGAACATGACCCGCGACGCGCTGCTGCCGGCGCGGGACTTCATCGGCCTGGTGCTGCGCTTCGCCGGCCGCGAGTCCGACATCGGCGTGCTGCAGATGCTGCACGCCTGGGCGAACTCGGCGCTGGTCCACTACGTGGCGCCCGAGTGGCGGGCCACGGGCGAGCGGCAGTTGGCCGAGGGGGCCCTCGCCGAGCTGCGCGCGGCCGAGCCGGGCAGTGAGCACCAGCTGGCGTGGGCGCGCTTCTTCGCGACGGCGGCGTCCGCCGAGACGGACCTGAAGCTGCTCAAGGACCTGCTGGACGGCGCCACGAAGATCGACGGTCTGGAGGTGGACCAGGAGCTGCGCTGGGCGCTGCTGGAGCCGCTCGCCGCGCACGGGGTGGCGGACGAGTCGGTGCTGGCCGCGGAACTGGCCCGCGACGACACGGCCTCCGGCAAGCGCCACCAGGTCCGCTGTCTGGCCGCCCGCCCCTCGGAGGCGGTCAAGGCGCAGGCGTGGGCGCAGGTGGTGGAGTCGGACGCGCTGTCCAACGCCCTGGTGGAGGCGACGATCCTGGGCTTCGACCAGCCCTCGCAGCGGGAGCTGACGGCGCCGTTCGCGGAGAAGTACTTCGCGGCGATCGAGCGGGTGTGGCGGGAGCGGTCGATCCAGATCGGCATGGACGTGGTCCGGGGTCTGTTCCCGTCCTTCCAGGACTCGCCCCGGACGCTGGCGGCGACGGACGCGTGGCTCCAGTCGCACCAGGACGCGGCCCCCGCTCTGCGCCGGCTGGTGCTGGAGGCGAGGGACGACCTGGCACGGGCGTTGCGCGCACAGGCGTGCGACGCCGCAAGCTCTGGCCAGGAATTGGGCCGTCCGTGACCGTTACGGAATTCAGGCAATAACAGCCGTAACCCCTGGTCCGCACCTGAACGGACCAGGGGTTTTCCGTGCCTACTCGGCATCCGAACACCCGTCCTTTAGCACCGGCTTGTCCGCATTTTTCGACGAGCGTGTAACAGCGGTTAAAGGAGGGATCCGGCGCGGGAATCCCCAGGCCATGAACCACAACACCCCGCTCTCCCCCCGCCCCCTCCGTCACGTCACCGAGGTGCACCGCCGGGTGATGTCCGCCGCCCAGCTCCGCTCCCACGGCATCGCGGCCGCCGAACTGACCGAGCAGTGCCGCCCCGGCGGCCCCTGGCAGCAGCTCCTCCCCCACGTCGTGCTGCTCCACACCGGCCCGCCGACCGACGAGGAGCGCCTGCACGCCGCCCTGTTGTACGCGGCGCGCGAGTCGGCGCCCGGGGTCCCGTCCCAGCCGCGCCCCGACGAACCGCACCGCCCGGTCTACGCCGAGGCGGTGATCACGGGCATGGCGGCCCTGGCCCTGCACGGCTTCTCGTCCGCTCCCCCGCTCGCCTCCCTGGAGCGGATCGACGTCCTGGTCCCGCGGCTGCGCCGGCTGCGCACGACGGGCTACGTCCGCATCCTGCGCACCCCGTCCCTGCCCAACCCGCGGCAGATCTCCGGCCTCCCGGTGGCGCCGGTGCCCCGCGCCCTGGCGGACGCGGTGGCGGAACTGGCCGACGCGGGCGCGGTACGGCGGCTGCTGACCGAGGCGGTTCGCGCCGGGCACTGCGAACCGGCCGCGGTCGTACGGGAGTTGAACCAGGCCAAGCTGCTGAGCCGCCCGCACGTGGTGGACGCGGTGGACTCGCTGCTGGCGGAGGGCCGGGCGATCGCGGAGGACCGGCTGTACCGGATGGTGCGGGAGTACGGACTGCCGGACCCGGTCTGGAACGTGGACCTGCGCCTGCCCGGCGGCCCGCACCTCGGCGGCCTCGACGCCTACTGGCCGGACCAGGCGGTGGCGGTGGAACTCGACACCCGCGCCCCGCGCCAGGACGAGGACGCGCTCTGGTCGGAATACGCCCGCAAGCGCGAGCACCTGGAGCGCCTGGGCATCACGGTCGTCCACATCACCCCCCGAAAGCTCAGGGAGTCGATGGAGCAGCAGGCGGCGATCGTCCGTACGGCACTGATGGCGTCGGGCGACCGTGAGCCCGCCGCCTATGTCGTGGTGCTGCCTCGGTAGCGAACGACGGGGCAGCACAGCAGGAGGGGAGAGGAGGGGCCGCCGGGCCGCACACCCGGGGGCCCCTCCTCGCACGTGCGTGGGGAGGCCCCGGGACCTCGTTAGTGTGACTGGATGGGACTCGAGAGTGTGCGGCTTCAGCCCGTCGGTGAGGGTGATCTGGCTCTGCTGGAGCGGTTCTTGGTGGAGCCCGAGAGCGCGGGGCCGTTCCAGTGGTACGGGTGGTCGGATCCCCGGCGCTGGCGGCGGCGGTGGGCGGAGAACGGGCTGCTGACCGATGACGGCGGGCAGTTGATGGTGGCGAGCGGGGACGAGCGGCTCGGGTTCGTGGCGTGGCGGAGGATCGTCGTCCGCCCGGGCTCCTCCTGCTGGAACATGGGCATCCAGCTGCTGCCCCACGCCCAGGGACGCGGCATCGGCACGCGGGCCCAACGGCTGCTCGTCGAGTACCTGTTCGCGCACACCCCGGTCGTCCGGATCGAGGCCGACACGGAGGCGGAGAACATCGCCGAGCAGCGCGCCCTGGAGAAGGCCGGCTTCACCCGCGAGGGGATACGGCGCAGCATCGTCTTCCGCGACGGGCAGTGGCGGGACGGGGTCTGCTACAGCATCCTTCGCGACGATCTTCCGGCCGGTTCCGCCGGCCGCTAGCGGCCGGTGTCGCCCTCGGCCACCCCGAGGAGCGGAGCGGCGCCGCTCGTCTCCTGGCCGGCCAGGGGCTGCAGGAGGTCGTCCCGTACCTCGCCGACGTGCGAGGCGTGGACGCGGTCGAGGAGTGCGGCGTAGGCCGCGATCATGCGCGTACGGCTGAACCGCTCACGGCTGCGGGCCAGCACCGGCGCGAAGTCGGCGCGGCCGGCGACCGCGCTCGACCAGGCGAGGGCGATGGCGCCCGGGTCCGGCGGGGTGATGAAGCCGTGTCCGGCGACGATGGCCGCGCTGTCGCCGACGTCGGTGGTCACCGGGACGGCTCCGCACATCATGCCCTCGATGAGGCACAGCGGGGCCGCCTCGCCGGAGATCGAGGTGAGGGCGACGACGTCGGAACCGGCGTACACCGCCTCCATGTCCCGCCGTACGCCGAGCAGGTGCACGCGCCCGCGCAGCGCCTCCTCGTCGGCCCCGAACGCGACCGCGATGTCCGCCCAGAGCGCGGGGTTGTCGTCCGTCATCCCGGCCCCGCACATCACCACGTGCCCGCCGCCCTCGCGGGCCAGCCAGGCGCGGGCGGCGCGCAGGAAGAGGGAGACGTTCTTCATGGCGGCGTAGCGGGCGGCGAAGACCACCAAGGGCGCCGTCGCCGGAATCCCGAGCGAGGCCCGGAACGCGGCCCGCACCGCCGGGTCCGGACGGAAGCGCAGCAGGTCCACACCGTTGGGGATGACGTGGAGCAGCTCGCCGGGGATGCCGGCGGCCCGGTACGCGTCCCGGGTCGACTCGGCGCAGCACACGCAGGCGACGACCGTGCCGTCGGCGATGGCGGCCTTCAGCTCGTCCAGGGCGGGGCCCTGGTTCTCGGGGTCGGAGCGGTGCAGGCAGACCACGACCGGCCGGCGCGGGAGCCCGGCCTGGTTCAGCAGCGCGAGCGGCTGTTCCTTGAGGGAGAGGATCACGTCGGCCCCGGCCATGGCCCGAGCGGTTTCGGCCAGCTCGGGCCCGCTGAAAACAGACGCTGCCACGGAGCCGTCCACCAGCCCGGCGGTGCGGCCCAGCGAGGTGACCTCGACGCCACCCGCCGTGAGCGAGCGGTAACAGGCGTCGTCCTCCATCCGCTGCCGGGTGGCCTCCCGGTGCACCTCACCGTGGATGCTCAGCACCCGGTGACGCTGCTGGCCGCCCTCGGCGAGCCCCAGCACCGCGTCACTGTGAACGATCCGGGCTCCGCCGGAGAAGAAGCCCTCGTAGACCGAGAGCACACGCAGTCCGTGCCTCGCGCGCACACGACCACCCGCCTTGCACAAAATCGAGCCATCCCCCTGAACAGTGGGTTAGCCGATATGAGGCGGTACGGACATTTCGTACAGATGAACGGCGCGTCTCATGTCGAAGTCGCATCAATGACGCGACGTACGTCACACGACCGCGCCCCGCAGATCACTCGCCGCCGATCACTTGCCGCAGAACTCCGCCTCCGTCACCGCCGCCGTGTCGCCCACCCAGTCGCCGTTGAAGTTGAGGGCGAGGGAGTGGCTGCCGTCCGCTGTCGTCACCGCCGTGGAGGCGGAGCCGTGGATGCCGCCGTCGTGGCCCCAGACGTGGACCCCGCAGTTCAGGGTGGTGTCGATGAGGCCGAGGCCGTAGCCGGCGTTCGGGATCTGTGACTTCACCGTGGTCTTCATCTCCTTCAGCTGCCGCGGCGGGAGCAGCTTTCCGCCGAGCAGGGCGCTGTAGAAGCGGTCCAGGTCCGCGGAGTCCGAGATCATCTCGCCGGCCGAGGAGGCGATGGAGGGGTTGAGGGTCGTGACGTCGTACGTCGGGCCCGTCGCCGTCAGGGCGAGTTTGGAGTAGGCGCGGCTGCTGGGCCGCGGGACGGTGACCCGGGTGCCGGGCAGGGAGGTGGCCGTGAGGTGCAGCGGCCGGAGGATGCGGCGGGTGATCTCGTTGGCGTACGAGTGGCCGGTCACCTTCTCGATCACCATGCCGGCCAGGACGTAGTTGGTGTTGGAGTAGTTCCAGGACGTGCCCGGCGCGAAGTCCGGCTCGTGCTTCATGGCGATCGCCACCAGGTCGAGCGGGGTGACCGTGTCGTAGCGGTGCCGGAGGAAGCCGTCCTTCAGGAAGTACGTGCGGCCGAAGTCCTCGTCGGCCGTGTAGTTGAAGATGCCGCTGGTGTGGTTGAGGAGCCGGCGGACCGTGACGGTCCGGCCGTCGTGGCCGTTGCCGCGCACCACACCGGGCAGCCACCGGTCCACCGTGTCGTCGAGGGACAGCCGGCCCTCCGCCTCCAGTTGGAGCAGGACGGTGGAGACGAAGGTCTTGGTGATGCTGCCGACGCGGTAGCGGTCGGCCGTCGAACGCGGCTTGTCCGTGCCGGTGTCGCCCACGCCGGCCGTCGCGGACCAGGTGCCGTGGGCGTCCTCGGCGGTGGCGGTCACCCCGGGGACGCCGGCCCGGACCGCCGCCTGAATCGCGCGGCGGGCGGCGGCGTGGGTGTCGGTGGAGCGGGCGCCGGTGGCGGTGCCGGCCGCGAAGGCCGGGCCCGCCATGGCCGCCGCCAGGAGCAGGGCGGTGGCGCCCACCAGGGTCGTACGTGCACGCATGTCTTCCCCCAGACTGTGCCGTTCGGTTCGGTCGGGGGAAGTGACCGGGTGCGGGGGTGCGAAGGTTGCCCCGCTGTGGGCCGGTTGAGCGACTCTCAGCCCTTCTTCAGGACCAGCTCCGTGTTGCGGTCGTTCGCGTCGCCCGCGAGGCCCTTGTTGGCGCCGGGGGCGTTGAAGGACAGCTCGCGGTAGAGGGCCGCCAGGCCGGTCTGGGAGAGGTCGGAGAAGTCCGTGCGGTGGGGTGCGGCGGACTCGATGAGGGTCGTGAAGACCGAGAGCGTGCCGTCCTTGTTGTCCACCAGCTCGATCACGCGGGCCAGCTGGGGGTAGTCGACGTGCGAGGCGGTGGAGATCTCCCAGAAGGAGCGGCCCCCGGACGCGGCGTGCGGGGTGATCACGTTCTTGTGGATGTGCCCGTTCACCCAGGCCAGCACGTTGGTGTGGCTCGCGAGGAGGGAGACGACCTCGGCACCGTTGTGGCGGCGCTCGCCGGGGTGGGCCGGGTCGGGGCGGGTGTTGGTCATCGTCTTGCTGGTGTGGTGGCTGAAGACGACGACGTACGAGTCCTTGTTGTCCTTCAGCGTCCTGTCGAGCCACTTGAGCTGGGCGGTGCCGATGGAGCCCTCGTAGTGGCCGCCCGCGTCGGTGGTGTCGAGGCTGATGCCGATGACGTCGTCGGAGATGCGGAAGGCGTAGTACTGGGTGCCCGCGTCGAGGTTCGCGGAGGAGTAGCCGTGGCCGACCGGGCCGTGACCCTGGTAGGCCGGGTCCAGGTGGGCCTTGAGGTAGTCGGCGGCGGTGTACGGCGCCCGCTTCTCGTCCGGGGTGACCGAGCGCATGGACCGGGCGTGGGCCTTGAGGAAGTCCCGGTACTGCACGCCCTTGGGGTCCGTGGCGTTCTTGATGGCGTCCTGCAGCTTCTTGGCGTCGGCCGCGGACACGCTCATCAGCTTCTTGCCGCCGATGGCCGCCTGCGCGAGGTAGGGGTCGGCGTGGGAGCCGTAGCAGCCGAGGGGCAGGGCGTCGTGGTTGCCGACCGTCGAGTACCAGGGCAGCGTGAGGCCGGGGCTGCGGGCCTCGCGGACGGCGGCGGCCATGAAGCCCTGCACGTGCGGGAAGCCGAGCACCTTGTCGCCGTCGCGCAGGGTGGAGTCGGGCTGCCAGTACAGCTTGAGGCCGCTGTTCTGCACGCCCTCGTAGTGCCGCGGGTCACCGGAGTTGGGGGTGATGCGGCCCCCGCTCATGACCTTCATGAACCACTCCAGCTCGGAGTGGGCGTTGTTGTCGGTGTTGTCGCCGGTGGTCATCACGAAGTGCAGCGGGGAGCCGGTGACGGGGGCGCCCCGCAGCGCGTTGACCCGCTCGACGAGCGAGATGGCGCCCTGCACGGTCAGCGCCTCGTGCGGCCGCCAGGCGTGCTGGTCGGTGGAGCGCAGGAACTCCAGGCGCAGCGGGTGCTGGGTGTCCATCAGGTGCAGGTCGGTGAACTGCACGAACGCGGCGAGGGTGGCACGGCGGGCCGCGCGGCCGGTCTTGGGGGCGGCCAGCTCGCTGCGCACCACGCGCTTCCAGCCGGGGCCGTCGCCGAGGCGGCGGAAGCCGGAGGCGGTGCGCGGGGCGGCGACCGAGGCGACGGTGGTGCCTCTGGTGTACGGGGCGAGCGGGGCGGCCCAGGCCTTGCGGGAGGAGGCGACGGGGGCCTCGGAGGCGGCGGCGTGGGCCTCGGACGTGGTGGCGGCCTGGCTCTCGCTGGGCCGCAGGGCGTAACCGACGCCCGCGGAGACGGACACCGCTGTGGCGGCGGCGAGGACGGTACGGCGGTTGACCCCCAGAGCGGAGGTGGCGACAGAGCGTATGCGCGACATGGCGCGGTCTCCCCGAGTGCGAACGCGTCGGCAGTGGTCGCGGGGCGGTCGCTGTCGCGAACATCCCGCTCACTTTGGATCGTTGGCACCAGGGATGACCTGCGCGTGAACGCGACGGCAACGGGCAGCGCCGATCACCGTACGTGGATCACGAGGTACCGGGGGTGGTCATGGAGTGGATTGCGGGCGGCCGGGGCGCGGTCACTCCGTGTTCATCTGCGGGGGTAGGGGACGGGCCTCGGGCCCGGTGCGCAGCCTTCCGTCGGTCGGCCGTTCGCGCCACAGCCGCAGGGCGATGTCGACCAGCCGGATCCGGGTCAGTCCGGGTACGGCGGTCAGGTCGTGCCAGGCCGCCAGGTCGGTGGAACCACCCACCTCGTTGCGGAGTTCACCGCCGGCGATCTCGCCCTCGTAGATGATCCGCAGGCCCTGGTGGTCGGTGGGCGGGCGCAGGCGCCGGCGGCCCAGGACGTGGCGGGAGGAGTCCATGCCGAGGAGACCGGTGACCGCGATGCGGTAGCCGGTCTCCTCGGTGACCTCCCGTCGGACGGTGTCGTAGGGGTCCTCGCCGTGTTCCATGCCGCCGCCGGGCAGCACCCACTCAGGGGTGCCGTCGGGGGCCGGGGAACGGGCGAGCAGGATCTGTCCGTCGCGGACGCACACGGCGTAGGCCGCCACCCTCAACTTCTCGCGCACGCGGTGACGTTAACGCGGCCGGGCCGGATTGGCAGGCGAGTATTCCGGCGCGGACCAGCGCAGCGGTACCGCCGCCGGGGTGTGCACGGCCTCGGTGAGGGTGAAGCGGACCGTCCGCTCGCCGTCGCCGGCGAACTCCGTGCGGGCCTCGCCGGTCAGCTGGAGGGCCGTGCCCGTCGTCCAGTCCAGGAAGAGCAGTCCGGCGCGCGGGTCGGTCTCCAGGTTGCCGAGGGTGAGGAACATGGAGTTGCCCGGGTAGTCGCGCCAGCTCAGCTCGCGGGGTGTATCGGCCCTGACGAAGCCGGGGTTGCCGCCGCGGTGGCTGACGTCCGCGCCGCCGGTGTGCACGGTGGCGACGAAGAAGGTGTCGGCGGCCGCCACGAACTCGGCCTGGGCCGGGGTCAGTTCCGCCGACCGCAGGGCCGGGCCGGGGGTTCGGTCGGTGAGGTCGTACGTCTCCCTCTTCTGCAGGTACTTGGGGCAGTTGGCGAACACCCGGTCCGCCTCGATCGCGAACCCCCGGCCCGTGGGCCGGAGCCGGCCGTTCAGGCGCATGCGGCGGCGGGTGCGCGGGTCGAGCGCGAGGGTGCCGACGGGGGTGCCCGGTGCGGTGAGGGCCGTCGCGAGCGGGTCGGTCGGGGGTGGCCCTCCCGCGACGGAGACCCGGTGCGGGCCCGTGGCCCGGACGAAGCCGGGGGCGCCGGACAGCGGCGAGGCCCAGACCCGGCCCGTCGCCGGGTCCGCCGCGCCCGCGATCAGCAGCGGCTGGAGCTCCAGGAAGGCGGCGGCCACCGGCTTGATGCCCTGGCCGATGGCGCGCCCCACGTGGTCGGCCGTGTCGCGCACGCCGACGCGGTCCTGCACCGCCCGGGAGCCCCGGTGGAACACGTCCACCGCGTCCATGCCGGGATGCGTGTTCATGGCTAGAAGAAGCCGCAGGTCGGCACGGACGCGTGCGGGGCTGGGGCGCCCTCGGCGCCGTCCGGGACGAAGACCTCCAGGCGGGTGCCGTCCGGGTCGTGGAAGAAGATCCCGCCCGAGGCCGCGCCCTCGCTGTGGGCCACCACGCCCTCGTGGGCGAAGTCCACTCCGGCCGCCCGCAGCGCGGACTCGTACCGGGTGACCTGGTCGATCGAGTCCGCCCTGAAGGCGAGGTGGTGCAGGCCGGCGCGGCCGCTGTCGTACGACCCCCGCGCCTGCTGCCAGAGGGTGAGGACGGGGCCGTCGTCGTCGCCCAGGTACGCGTACCGGCGGTCGTCCTCCTTGCCCTCGGCGAGCAGGGCGAAGCCGAGGACGTCCCGGTAGAAGCCGAGCGAGCGGTCGAGGTCGGTGACGTTCAGGCCGATGTGGCCGGTGCGCAAGGTCATGGGTGTCCCCTTCAGCCGTTCCCCGGCGATCCTTTTGATCTAACCTCTGGAGATGAGATTAGAGGTTAGAATCGACAACGTCAACCGGTCACGTACTCTTGACCGGTTAGCAGAGAAGGAGTCCCCATGGCAGCCGCCCCCGATCCCCGCCCCCTCACCGGTGAACCGCTCGCGCTCGACCTGCTCAACACGCGGTGGAACCACGAGGGCGTCACCGAGGACCTGCTCACCGACACCGACGGTCTGGCGGTGTGGCTCACGAGCAACGGACTGGACGGCACCTACGACCCGGCCCCGGAGGTGCTGGAACACCTGCGCACGGCGCGGGACGCGCTGCGGGCCGTCGTGGACGGGTCACTGGAACAGGGGGCGCCGCTGGTCGACGACGTCCTCGCGCACGGCCGGATCCGCCCCACGCTCACCGCCGGGGGACCGGGTGAGCACCCCGAGTTCAGCGACCCCGCCTGGGGTCCCGCCTGGCTCGCCGCCCGGAACTACCTGGAGCTGCTGGCCACCGCGCCGGACCGGATCCGCGCCTGTGCGCACGAGTCGTGCATCCTGCACTTCTTCGACACCTCGCGGAACGGCACCCGCCGCTGGTGCTCCATGGCCGCCTGCGGCAACCGCGCGAAGGCGTCCCGCCACTACGCCCGCTCCAAGGAATCCTGAGCGAATCCCACTATTCACGGCCAATACCCCGAATCGCATCGCGGGTTTTCCCCATAGCTCCATCTCGATTCGGTCAACGACTCCCAAACACCTGTCCCTTGGGTAAAGCTGAGCGCTCGTCCGGAGCGGCATCCCGGACGATCACGACCCGGCCCGACCGGGCCGTTCTCTCGACGCTCGTTCCTTTACCTACAAGGGATGCAGATGACCCAGACCCCCCAGCGTGACCCCGCACCGGGCGCCAGACGCCTGGCCCGCATAGCCGTGGCCGTCGGTGTGGTGGCCGCGCTCTCCGCGACCGGGCCGATACCGATGGCCTTCTCCGCGACCGCCGGGCAGCAGCCCACCACCGCCGACCCCGGCGTCAAGTCAGCCCAGGACAAGCTCGGTTCGGACGATGCCGAGCTGCTGGCCGACGCCAAGGCCGCGGGCGCCAAGAACGTCACGATGATGATCGCGACCGCCCCGGGGCGGACCGAGCAGGTCGCCGACGAGCTGGACGCGGTCAAGGGCGGCTCGGTGGGCCGTACGTACGACAAGCTCGGCTATGTCCGGGCCACCGTCCCCACCGGCCGGGCGGACGCCGCGATCGCCGCCGCCGCGAAGCTGTCCTCGGTGCACGCGATCGACCTGCGCCAGGAGATCCAGCTCGACGACCCGGCGCCGAGCGCGGACACCGCCAAGGGTGCCCAGTCGACTGCCACGAGCACGACCTACCCGGCGCCGAACAAGAACACCCCGGCCGAGAACCCGTACAACCCGTCCTTCGAGACGGGCGCCGTCGACTTCGTGCAGGACCACCCGAAGGCGGACGGCCGGGGCATCACCATCGGCATCCTGGACTCGGGCGTCGACCTCGGCCACCCGGCCCTGCAGAAGACCACCACCGGCGAGCGGAAGATCGTCGACTGGGTCACCGCGACCGACCCGATCGTCGACAGCGACCAGACCTGGCGCCCGATGGTGACGTCCGTGTCAGGGCCGAGCTTCACGTACGGCGGCAAGACCTGGACGGCGCCCGCGGGGTCGTACCAGATCAGCACGTTCAAGGAGTCGTACACGGCCGGCGGCGACGCGGCCGGCGACGCCAACCGCGACGGTGACACCACCGACTCCTGGGGCGTCCTGTACGACGCGGCGGCCGGCACGGTCACCGTCGACCTGAACAACAACAACGACTTCAGCGACGACACGCCGATGAAGCCGTACAAGGACGGCTACCAGATCGGCTACTTCGGCACCGACAACCCGGCCACCGACGTGGTCGAGCGGCAGCCGTTCGTCGTGCAGATCCGCAAGGACGTCCCGATGGACCCGTTCGGCGGGTCCTGGGTCGGCAAGAAGGCCGACTTCGTCAACATCGGTGTCATCGAGTCCGAGCACGGCACGCACGTCGCCGGCATCACCTCGGCCAGCGGCCTGTTCGGCGGGAAGATGAACGGCGCCGCCCCCGGCGCGAAGATCGTCTCCTCCCGGGCCTGCACCTGGACCGGCGGCTGCACCAACGTCGCGCTCACCGAGGGCATGATCGACCTCGTCGCCAACCGTGGCGTCGACATCGTCAACATGTCGATCGGCGGCCTGCCGGCGCTCAACGACGGCAACAACGCGCGCGCCGAGATGTACACGCGCCTCATCGACACCTACGGCGTCCAGCTGGTGATCTCCGCGGGCAACTCCGGCCCCGGCGCGAACACCATCGGCGACCCGGGCCTGGCCGACAAGGTCATCTCGGTCGGCGCGGGCATCTCCAAGCAGACCTGGGCCTCCAACTACGGCTCCCTGGTGGAGAAGAAGTACGCGCTGCTGCCCTTCTCCTCCCGCGGCCCGCGCGAGGACGGCGGCTTCACGCCGACCCTCGTCGCCCCCGGCGCGTCCATCAACACCACCCAGACCTGGCTGCCGGGCTCCCCGGTCGCCGAGGCGGGCTACAAGCTGCCGGCCGGCTACTCGATGCTGCAGGGCACCTCGATGGCGTCCCCGCAGGCCACGGGCGCGAGCGCGCTGCTGCTGAGCGCCGCCAAGCAGAAGGGGATCGAGCTCACCCCCGCCGAGCTGCGCACGGCCCTGACCTCGACCGCGGACCACATCAAGGGTGCGCAGGCGTACGAGGAGGGTGCGGGCCGGATCAACATCGTCGACGCGTGGAAGTCCATCAAGGACGACGCGACCGCGCACGACTACACGGTCAAGGCGCCGGTCGACACCGCGATCGACTTCGCCCTGAAGACGCCGGGCTTCGGCACGGGCCTGTACGACCGCGAGGGCGGGCTGAAGGCCGGGCAGAAGAAGACGTACGACGTCACCATCACCCGTACCTCCGGCCCGGACCGGGCGCTGTGGCACGAGCTGAACTTCGAGAACAACGCCGGTGACACCTTCCGGATCGTCGGCGACGACATGGTGCGGCTGCCGCTGAACCAGCCGGTGACCGTCAAGGTCCAGGCCGCCCCGCGGTCCGCGGGCCTCAAGAGCGCGATCCTGGAGGTCGACGACCCGAGGACGGAGGGGATCGACAAGCAGATCCTCACCACGGTCGTGGTCTCGGCCCCGGTCAACTACACGTACTCGGCCTCGGGTTCGGTGCAGCGCAACAGCACGACCTCGTACTTCGTGAACGTGCCGGCCGGCGCCAAGTCCCTCGAGGTCGCCATGAGCGGGCTCGCGGACAAGAGCCAGACCCGGTTCATCGCGATCCACCCGTACGGCACTCCGGTCGACAACACCTCGACGCCGTTCTGCTACAACAACTACCTCGACGGCAACGGCTGCAAGCCCGACGTGCGCGCGTACGCCGACCCGCAGGCCGGTGTCTGGGAGATCGAGGTCGAGTCGCGCCGTACCTCGCCGCTGCTCGACAACCCGTACAAGCTGGACGTCACCCTGCTCGGCGCGGCCTTCGACCCGGAGACCGTGACCGTGCCCGAGGCCAAGGTCGGCACCCCGGCCACCGCCTCCTGGAAGGTGACCAACGGCTTCGCCGCCCTCGACGGCAAGCTGGTCGGCGGTCCGCTCGGCTCCTCCAAGACGGCCAGGCCCGCCATCAAGCAGGGCGAGACCCAGACCACCACGGTCGCGGTGCCCGAGGGCGCCAAGTCGCTCGACGTCGCCATCGGCGGCGTCTCCGACACGGCGGCCGACCTCGACCTGACGGTGTACGACGCGAACGGCAAGCAGGTCGCGCAGTCCGCTGACGGCGACTCCGAGGAGGCGGTCTCCATCGCCTCGCCGGCCGCCGGCACGTACACCATCGAGGTCGTCGGCTACTCGGTCCCGTCGGGCTCCACCGACTACAACTACCGTGACGTGTTCTTCTCCTCCGCGCTCGGCACCGTCTCCGTCGACGGCTCCGCGCCGGTGAAGCTCGGCACGGGTGACTCGGCCACGGTGACCGGTCAGGTCACGGCGGCCGCGGAGGCCCCCGCGGGACGCGAGTTCTTCGGGCAGGTCCAGCTGGTGAACGCGCGCGGCACGGCCGCGGGCGTGGGCAGCGTGAAGATCGAGAAGGTCACGCCGTAACCGTCGGGCCTCGGCTCGGCACGTACGGCTGATGGGGGCGGGCGTCCTAACGGGCGCCCGCCCCTTGGCGTGCGGGGTCAGCCGCAGGTGTCCGCGGCGGTCGGGGTCGGTGTCGGCGTGGTCAGCTCCTGGAGGAACTCCGCCCGTTGGGCGGCGAGCTCCGTCCTGTCGGTCACCCACAGATCCGCCACGGCGGAGGAGTGGCTCAGGATGCCGATCAGGACGTGGGTGCCCGCGCGCGGGGCGGGGTCGATCGCCTCGTCCGTGCGGACGGTGATCTCGGCCTTGCCCTCGGCCGGCTTGTAGTAGCGGGTCACGCGCACGGTGACGCTGCGCAGTTCGGTGCCGGGGACGCGCTGTACGGCGGTCACGTCGCCCTCGACGACGAGCCGGGCACAGTCCAGCAACCCCGACTCCGCCCCGTACGCGCCGCCGGCCTTGGCCCCGCTGTCGCTCGCGCCGCTCTTCAAGTCGCTGCCGGTGCCCGTCTGGGTCAGCAGCCAGGCCATACCGGACAGCACGGTCGCGACGGCGGCCACGGCGAAGGCGCCGACGGCGAGGCGCAGGACGCGGGGGCGCCGGGTGCGCCCGGGCCGTGCCGCCCGCACCGGAGCCGGCCGCTCGGCCGCCGCGGCCTTCGGGGGCTCGGCGAGCGCGTCGCCGATGATCCCCAACTGTTCGCGCAGTACCGCCACGTCGGCCTGAGCCGACCGGTGCGCGGCCATGAAGGCGGCGTCGGCGCGGGCCTCGTCCGACAGGGGTTCGTCCGCGAGCACGGCGAGCAGCGCGTCCATGCCGTCATCACCCCCCTGTTCGTCGCGTCCTTCGCGTCCTTCGCGTCCCTCGTGTCCGGCGCGCTCCTCGCGGGCGCCGCGTGCTTCTCGGCCCTCGTGTCCGTCGTGTTCGGCGGTCACGTCACACCACCTCGTCCTCGTGCAGGCGGGCGCGCATGGCCCGTACCGCCGCGTGCAGCCTGCTCTTGACCGTGCCCTCGGGGATGCCCAGCTGGTCGGCTATCCCGCGCACCGGCAGGTCGGCGTAGAAGCGCAGGACGAGGATCTGACGCTGGGCGTCGGGCAGTTCGTCCAGTCCCTGGGCGACGGCGACGGAGAGCAGGCTGGTGTCCTCGCCCGAGGGGTGCTCCCCCTGCCGCAGCGAGGCCAGGCGCTCGCCGAGGCGATCCTGGCGGCGCTTCGCACGGTGCCAGTCCATGGCCAGGTTGGAGGCGACGACGGCCGCCCACGCGGACACGTCCCGCGGCGCCTCCTCGCCCTTCGCGGCCCGCTCCAGCAGCCGCAGGCGGACCTGCTGCACCCCGTCCAGCAGGTCCGCCTGGGGAACCCCGCCGAGCGCGAGCACCGCACGTACCCGGCGTTCCTGGGCCGCGTCCAGCGGATCGTCCCCTCCGTGGTCCGCCCCCTGGCCGCGGCGGGCCTTGATGCGCAGCACAGCCACCCCTCCCCTCGCCGCGTTTCCCCTATGACGCCGGCGGGAGGGGAAACGTTCGGAGGGTTCGGAGTGTTTTTCCGCGATCTTCCGGACCCGGTCAACCCCTCCCCCACGCGGCCCCCGCTGCTGGAGTACGACATCGCGGGCGACGACGGCCTCTTCGGCCACGAGGCGGTGCTCATGGAGCCTGCGCCTGGCGCCGATCGAGCACGCGCCCGTGCTGACCGGCCCGGCGGAGGGCAGCGGCAGCACCGTCCTGCGCCAGGGCACGCGGTGGCGGATCGAACCGACTCCGCTCTCCGCGGCTCCCGACATAGGCAAGCGGGTGAAGGGGCACGGCTATGGAGTCGTGCGTCACACCGGTCCGGAAACCGAGATGCGGATCACGAGCTCCGGCGGCGGGCTGAGCGGCATCCCGATCCTGTGGGAGCTGGACGAACACCTGTTTCCGATACGCCGGATCAGTACGGCTTCCGGTCTCCAGCGGCTGCCGAGCGGAATCCTGCAGATGCGGACCAGCGGGAAGTGGGAGATCGAGAACCGCGACCGACAGGAGTGACTGTCCGCTCCTCGGGCAAAGGATTGGACACGACGGCCGGGGTCGGACGCATGATGGAAAGGCCCCGGCCACGCCAGGGGCACCCGCAAGCCACGCAAAGGAGTCGCAGTGAGGGTCGGAATCGTCGGAGCCACCGGTCAGGTCGGCACGGTCATGCGCAAGATCCTCACGGAGCGGAACTTCCCGGTCACCGAGCTGCGTCTGTTCGCCTCGGCCCGGTCGGCCGGGTCGGTGCTGGACGGCGTGACGGTGGAGGACGCGGCGAGCGCCGACTACACCGGCCTGGACATCGTGCTCTTCTCGGCGGGCGGCGCGACCTCCAAGGCGCTGGCCGAGAAGGTCGCCTCGCAGGGGGCCGTCGTGATCGACAACTCCTCGGCCTGGCGCAAGGACCCCGAGGTGCCGCTGGTCGTCTCCGAGGTGAACCCGCACGCCGTCGCCGACCGGCCCAAGGGCATCATCGCCAACCCGAACTGCACCACGATGGCCGCGATGCCGGTCCTGAAGGTCCTGCACGCCGAGGCGGGTCTCGAGGCGCTGGTCGTCGCCACCTACCAGGCCGTGTCCGGCTCGGGCGTCGCGGGCGTGGCCGAGCTGCACGGGCAGGCGCAGAAGGTGGTCGCCGACGCGGACAAGCTGACGCACGACGGCGAGGCGGTCGACTTCCCGGAGCCCGCCGTCTACAAGCGGCCCATCGCCTTCAACGTGCTCCCCCTCGCCGGCAACATCGTCGACGACGGCCTGAACGAGACCGACGAGGAGCAGAAGCTCCGCAACGAGTCCCGCAAGATCCTGGAGATCCCCGAGCTGAAGGTCTCCGGCACCTGCGTGCGCGTGCCGGTCTTCTCCGGCCACTCCCTCCAGGTCAACGCCCGTTTCGCGCGCCCGCTGTCCCCGGAGCGCGCCACGGAGCTGCTCTCCGACGCCCCGGGTGTCGTCCTCACCGACATCCCGACCCCGCTCCAGGCGGCCGGCAAGGACCCGTCGTACGTCGGCCGCATCCGCCGTGACGAGACCGTCGACCACGGCCTCGCCCTGTTCATCTCCAACGACAACCTCCGCAAGGGCGCGGCGCTGAACGCCGTCCAGATCGCGGAGCTGGTGGCGGCGGAGCTCTCCGCGAAGTAACACGCGCGGCACGACGCCGGCGCGGACGGAAGGGGCGGCCACGATCCGGTGGCCGCCCCTTCCGTCCGTCCCCGTCCTGTCCCCGTCACCTCCCGTCGGCCGTCCGGTCCGCGTACGCGGCGACCGCGGCGGCGAGCAGGGCCAGTCCCGCGCCCAGACAGAGCACGGCGGTGGGGCCGGGGCCGTCGGTGAGGCGGCCGCCGGTGAAGGCGCCGAGGGCGATGGCCGTGTTGAAGACGCCGGCGAAGAGGGCGGACCCGGCCTCGCGGGAGTGCGGGGCGGTGGTCGACAGCCAGGTCTGGGCGGACACCGAGACACCGCCGTAGGCCAGTCCCCAGGAGACGAGCAGGGCGGTCGAGGCGGGCAGCGAGTCCGCCGCGAAGACCAGCAGCAGGACGGCCGTGCCCAGCGCCGCGGAGAGCACCAGCAGGGCACGGCGCGGATCGCGGGCCGCGAGCGTGCCGCCCGCGAAGTTCCCGGCGATGCCCGCGACGCCGTAGGCCAGCAGGAGGGTGCTGACCAGGGCCGGTCCGGTGCCGGGGACACGTTCCAGGAGCGGCCGGACGTAGGTGTACGCGGTGAAGTGGCCGGTGACCAGGAGGGCCACGGTGACCAGGCCGAGGCCGAGGCGGGGCGCGCGCAGGAGGCGGACGAACGCGGACGGCAGCACCGGGCGCTCGGCGGGCAGCGGCGGCAGGACCACGGCGAGGCAGCCCGCCACGGCGAGCGCGCAGGCGGCCGTCCCGGCGAACGCCCACCGCCAGCCGCTGACCGAGCCCAGGAAGGTGCCGACCGGGACGCCGAGCACCGACGCCACCGCGATGCCGCTGAAGATCAGGGCGGTGGCCCGCCCGACGGACGCCGTGGGCACCAGTCGTACGGCGAGCCCGGCGGCCACCGCCCACACGCCGCCGATGCACACCCCGACCAGGACGCGGGCGGCGAGCAGGACGGGGAGGGCCGGGGCGAGCGCGGAGAGCAGGTCGGCGGCGGCCAGCAGGAGCAGCAGCGCGCACAGCACCGTGCGCCGGTCGGTGCCGCGTACGGCCACCGGCAGCAGGAGCGCGCCGACCGCCGCGACCAGGCCGGGCAGGGTCAGGGCGAGGCCCGCGCCGCCGGTGGTGACGCGCAGGTCGGCGGCGAGCGAGGTGAGCAGTCCGACGGGCAGCATCTCGGTGGTGACGACGGAGAAGGTCGCGGCGGCGAGCACGAGCACGGCGGCCCACGGACGGCCGGGCGCGCGGGCGGTGGGAGGTCCCGGTGAGGTGACGGCAGGGGGCGTGGAGGGCATGCCCCCACCCTTTTGCCCGCCCCGCCCCGGAACAACGGCCTCGACGGCCAGGCTGGGCGACGGGCGCTCGGCCAGAGGCCAGGGGCCAGGGCCAAGAGCCAGGGGCTACGGGCTAGGTCCTGTCGTCAAACTCG
>NZ_JADDRL010000112.1 GCF_021538895.1 Streptomyces olivochromogenes
CGGTTCGTTGAGGCGCGATGCCGACGCTCTCCGCCGCCCGGCCCCGAGAACGCCCCGCCCACTCACCTCCTCGGCCGAGCAAGCGCGGCGTTCACGCGCTGAGGGGGCGAGTCCACTCCGGCGTGTTCCCCGTGACCCGGCACAGCGCCAGGTACAGCGGGATCGGTGGGGTGTACGGGACCGTGCCGTCGGGGCGGTGGATGAGGCGGGCCGTCTCGGGGAGCTGGGCGCCGGTGGCGTAGTGGACCGGGGCCGGCCAGGACAGGGCGTAGTCGGAGTCGGCCGGGACGATCCACCACCAGCGCGTCTCGTCGGCGTACACGCATCCCACGCGTGGCAGCCGGGGCACGATCAGTGGCCCGAAGCGGGCCGGCACGGCCACCGCGTCGCAGCCCAGCGGCACCGTCATGCCTTCCGGCAGCACCAGGCGTTCGCCCGTGCCCGGCGCACGCTGCTCGCGCCGCAGCCGTACCAGCGTGTCCAGCCCGAGTACCTGTCCGGAACCGGGGCAGCCGCTCACAGCCATGCGGACCCCATCCGCTCTCGCACCGGCGCCTGGCCCTCCGGACCGAACCGGGGCTCTCCCCCCTGGTGCCCCACGCGGGAGCCCACGTCGTGACTCTCCTCCCGGGACTGGGACCGGGACCGGGCCGGGGTCCCCACCCCGGCCCCGCCGTCCTCCTGGGCCGCCCCCTGAACAGCCCGGCTGTGCGTCTCCCCCCGAGACGGCAACCGGTGCTGCCCCTGCCCAGGAACGCCGATACGGCGCCGGACCTCCGACTCCTCCTCCTCGCCCGAGCCGTGGGGCGAGCCCGTCTTGGGGCGGGCCCCCCAGCCCAGATCGTTGTGAGGGCCGGCGGTGTCGTGCGCGACGTCGGTCTGCCGCGGCAGCTCCGCCCAGACCAGCAGACCGAGCCCGTGCTTCTGGGCCCCCCAGGCCCGGCACAGGGCGTCGACGAGGAGCAATCCCCTCCCGTGCTCCTCGTCCGGCCGCTGCGGGGACGGGTGGGGCTCGCCCGGCGCGCAGCCCTCGTCGCGCACCGCTATGCGCACCGTGTCGTCGTGGTCGTGCAGCTCGCACATCACACGACTGCTCGCGGTGTGCAGTATCGCGTTGGTGACCAGCTCGGATATGACCAGAGCCGCCGTGTCGCACGTGTCCTCGCACACGGACCAGCCGGTCAGCCGGGCGCGCGCCAGACGTCTCGCCTGGGCGGGCGAGCCTGGGTGTGCGGCCAGCTCGAAGCGGAACCGGCGCCCGGCAGCTGCCCCATCCGGGGCGACTCCCGCGGCGGCGCCGAGACCGGGGCGGTCTGCGGCGGCGTCTGTTCCTAAGGGCGCGGACGGAATCACGCTTGCCACTATCTCCCCGCCGTGAACACTTGGCAAGTGTCACTCTGAAAAATGCAGAGTGCTGTGTGACGCGGTGAAGGGCCGTGGCACACTGCTCGCAACAGCATCCTGAGCGGCGCCAGTTGGGATCATCGCGGATCGGTCGGATCCTCGAATGTGTCTTCGCATGGCGCCGCAGGGCTGTCCGGAATCATTCGTGGAGGTGGGAGCGTGAGCGAACCGCGGTCCGCGCCGACGGTGGGACAGGTCGTCCTCGGACGGCGCCTGCTGGACCTGCGGGAACGCGCCGGGCTCAAGCGCGAGGAAGCCGCCCGCGTCCTCCGCGTCGCCCCCGCCACCGTCCGCCGCATGGAGATGGCGGAAGTCGCCTTCAAGATCCCGTATCTCCAGCTGCTCCTGCAGGCCTACGGCGTCGCCGAGGAAGAGGCCGACCTGTTCGTGCAGTTGGCCGAGGAGGCCAACAGGCCCGGCTGGTGGCAGCGGTTCCACGACATCCTGCCGGGCTGGTTCTCGATGTACGTCAGCCTGGAGGGCGCCGCCGCCCTCATCCGCTCGTACGAACCGCACTTCGTGCCCGGGCTGTTGCAGACCGAGGACTACGCGCGTGGCGTCCTGAAGTCGGGCGCCATCGGCCAGACCAGCCCCGAGGAGATCGAGCGCCACGTCGCGCTGCGCATGCAGCGCCAGGAACTGCTCACCCGCCCCGAAGCCCCCCGATTCTGGGCGGTGTTGGACGAGACGGCCCTGCGTCGCCCGGTGGGCGGACCGGAGGTGATGCGCGCGCAGATCGACAAGCTGCTCGACGCTACGAAGCTGCCCAACGTGACGATCCAGGTCGCCCCGTTCGCCAACGGGCCGCACCCCGGCACGTACGGGCCCTTCGTGCTGTTCCGATTTGCCATGTCAGAACTGCCGGACATGGTCTACAGCGAGTACCTGACCGGCGCCGTCTACCTGGACGCGCGCTCCGAGGTGGCCAGCCACCTGGAGGTCATGGACCGCATGGCGGCGCAGGCCGCTACGGCACAACGCACGAAGGAGATCCTCCGGGATCTCCGCAAGGAGCTGTGAATGGATCGCATCAAGCCCCAGTCCGGGCCGCGGAACCGCACCGAGCGGATCTACAACGGCATGCCCGCGCGGGAGTTGGGCAGTGAGGGCTGGCACAAGCCGTGGAGCGGCGGTAACGGAGGCAACTGCCTGGAGGCGATGAAGCTGGCCGACGGCCGTATCGCCGTCCGCCAGTCGACCGACCCGGACGGACCGGCGCTGATCTACACCACGGACGAGATGACGGCCTTCATCGAGGGCGCGAAGGCGGGGGAGGCGGACTTCCTCCTCTCCTGACCGGCCCGTTGTTTTTTGGTTTTTTTCTCAACTTCCCTATCTTGGTACTGACTTGATCATCCATCGTGTCCGCAGCTTACGGAGTGCCTCATGACCGGGCAGGATCCCTCGGCCGCCATCCGGATCGACACCAGCAGGCCGCACCCCGCACGCATGTACGACTGGTATCTCGGCGGCAAGGACAACTACCCCGTCGACGAGGAAATGGGCCGGCAGATGCTCGCCCTCGACCCCCGGGTGCCGGTGATGGCCCGGGTCAACCGCGCCTTCATGCACCGCGCCACGCGGTGGCTGGCCGGGCAGGGTGTACGGCAGTTCCTGGACATCGGCACGGGCATACCGACCGAGCCGAACCTGCACCAGGTCGCCCAGGAAGTCGCGCCCGACGCCCGCATCGTGTACTGCGACAACGACCCGATCGTGCTGGCCCACGCGGCGGCCCTGCTGCGTGGCACGCCCCAGGGTGTGACCGAGTACCTGGAGGCCGACGTCCGCAATCCGGGCGCCATCCTCAAGGGCGCCAAGCAGGTCCTGAACCTCGACCGGCCGGTGGCCCTCTCGCTCGTGGCGCTGCTCCACTTCGTCCCGGACGAGGACGGCGCCCATGAGCTCGTCGGCCGGTTGCTGTCCGAACTGCCCTCCGGCAGCTACCTGATGATGACCCACGCCACCGCCGACTTCACCCCGGAGGAGTCGGCGGCGGCCACCGAGAAGCTCAGGGCGGCGGGCGTCACCCTGGCGCTGCGCTCCCGCGCCGAGTTCACCCGCTTCTTCGGCGGACTCGACCTGATCGAGCCCGGCGTCGAGGTCGTGCACAAGTGGCACCCCGAACTGGGCGAGCCGGTACCCGGCCAGGACGACGGGGTCATCCCCGGCTACGGGGCGGTGGGCCGCAAGCCCTAGCGTGTGTCACAACCGCGACCAGATGCGCCGGGGCGCGTCCACCAGGCGGCTCAGGGCGACCACCGGGAACGGCGGCTGCTGAGCACGCTCGCGGCCCAGCGTCAGGCCGTAGTAGATCTGCTCGAACGAGGGTGGTCCGACGGCGAGATTGCGCCGCACCGCCGCCACCGGCGACGCCCGCCCGGTCCGTACGAGATACGCGGCCGCCATCGTGCCCGTACGCCCGACACCCGCGCCGCAGTGCACGAACACCGGTCCCGGAGCGGCCGCGACGATGTTCAGGAACCGCCGCACCTGCTCCGGCCGGGGGGTCTGCCCGTCCCGGATGGGCAGGCGTACGACGTCGAGTCCGGCCTTGCGCGGCTCGTCGAGCTGGGCGGCGGTCAGATAGTCCTCGGCACGCAGGTCCACGACCGTGGTGAAGCCGAGCGAGGCGAGGGAGCCGTAGCCCTCGGGGGAGGGGGCGCCGCCGCGCCACAACCGGCCGTCGGAGTCGACCGGTTGGAAGTGGTGGACGCCGCGCACGGTGCGCGTCCCGGCGGGGGGTGGGGTCTCCTCCCGCGCCCAGTACGACAGGGCCAGAATGCCGAGCGCGCCGCTCGCCCACAGGACGAGGTAGCCGAGGGCGAGGGCGCCGAGGACGCGCAGGGCGCGACGCGGTAATCGGGCTCCGCCGGTGGTGGGACGGGGCGCGACGAGGACAGCCATGGACGACCCAACGGGTGGGGGACGGGGACGTGTTCGCATCGTAACCCCGGTCACCGACGGATGAGCCGTCCTGACGTCAGCGACGTCAGCCTCCGGTCAGTCGTCGTCCGCGTCCGCGTCCCCGATGCCCACCACCGTCAGGTGCGCCCGGTCCAGCACCGTGTCCTCCAGACAGCCGCGCAGCCGCATCCGGTCGTGGTCGGTGAGCGCCGGCCGCACCACCCCGGCGAACAGGCCTTCGCCGAGACTGCCGAGGGACGCGTGGTTCAACGGCACGGAGGTCGCGTCCCGGCACCGCTCCCACACTTGCTGCGCGGCCAGCGACCGCCGCTCGGCCGTCATCCCCGAACCGCGCATGTCGACGCGCAGGAGCAGCGAGGTCGCCTCGTTCTCGTTCGCCTGCTCCTCGCGGGTCTGGGTGAGCTCGGCGAGCCCGACGACGAGCGCGCCGAGCAGCGCGGCCCCGACGAGGGTGGCGACGGCCAGGCGTACGGTACGGCCCCGGGCGCGGGCGGCGCCGGGCGGTGACAGTTCCTCCAGGTCACGGTCCTCGTCCGGGCCGGGCGCGGCGAGCACCGCCAGCCGTCCGGCCAGCCGCCGCTCGGCCACCGGCCGGGCCGTCTTCGACGCGATCCGCTGCACCAGCCAGGCCAGCCCCGACAGCAGCACGCCGGTGACCATGAGGACCGGCACGAAGACGTACGTACGCTCGGCCGGGTCCTCCAGCCAGCGGAACCTGCTCCCGGTGTCCGGCGTGTTCCGGAGCCGGGCCAGCACGTCCTCCTGGCGTGCCGCCGACTCCCGCTGCCGCCGGTCGGCGTCCCGCAGCCGCTCCTCGATCCGGGTCAGTCGGCCCAGGAGCACGATGCCGAGCAGCATCACCTCGACCACCAGCAGCAGCACCCCGCACAGGATCGCCCGCTGCCACTGCCACCGGTACAGGTAGACGACGACGTACACCCCGGCGCCGGCGGCCGCCGCGCCCCCGAAGAGGTACGCGATCCGCCTCATCGCCCGTCCTCCGGCCGTACGTCACCGGTCGTGCCGTCGACGGCGATCCGGGAGCCCGGCGGGAACCGGCGCACGGCATCGGCGGCGCCGACGACCGTCGGCAGCCCGAACTCGCGGGCCAGGACGGCGAGGTGGGACAGCGGGCTGCCGGTCTGCGCGACCAGGCCGGTCAGTCCGGGCAGCAGCGGAGCGAGGCCGGGGTCGAGGGTGCGCACCACGAGCACCGCGTGCGGCGGCCGCGGCCCCTGCCCGTCCCACACCGTGCCGACGCCGCGCCCACCGGACACGCCCCGTGCGCCGTCCGCGCCGTCAGCGGTGGTGCGCTCGGCGACGACGACAGAGCCGTCGGCGAGCCGGAACGCGTCGGGCAGCGCGGGTGTCGGGTCCGCCGGCGTCCGCTCCGGGACATCCGCGGGCAGCGGCCCGCCCTCCACCGCCGTGACGAACTCCGGCCAGCGCAACAGCCCCGCCCGCCGCATGTCGAGCCCGAGCCGCCGGGCACCCTCGCCCACGAGCCGCACCTGAAGCTCCTGCACCCACCGAATACGCAGCCGCAGGGCCTCCCGCGTCGGCAGAGCGCGCCCTGTGCTCGTGTTCGGCGCGGTGGCCTTGTGCGCCCCGGCCCCGCTGGATAACTCCGCGGTGGTGCGAGCGGCCGTGTGTGCCTCAGCCCCGGCCGATAACTCCGCGGCCCCGCGTACCCCAGCGCCGGCCGATAACTCCGTGGCGGTGGCTGCCTCCGGCAGCCCCGGTAACTCCGCCGCCCCGTCCGCCTCCGTGCCCGGAGCCGAAGCGGTCGCCTCCCACGGCAGCTCTCCCCGTCCCCGCAGGCTCGGTGCCATCAGGGCCAGTACCACCGGACTGTCGGCCACCACCCGCTCCTTCGGCACCCCCTGTGCGCGGGCCCGTGTCAGTGCGGCGAGGGCCGTTCCGGCCGCCGTGCTGTTCCGGTCCGGCTCGCTGAGCAGCGCGCCCGCAAGGGCCTCCTGCGCGTGCAGGGAGACCAGGACCGCACGCGTCCAGCGCAGGGTCGTGGCCAGGGCGTGGGACGGCAGGACGGCGGGCGGCGGGGTGGCCGTGAGCCGGTGGTCGACATCGGCCACTAGGTCCGTCGCCAGGCCGGGCAGCGCCGCCGTGAGCCGGCCGACCCGCCAGGCCGCGGCGAGCCGGCGACCACCCGGCGCCGGGTTGAGCAGCGCGAGCCACCGGTGCGCGGGCGGCGCGGCACCCAGCAGGCGCAGGTCGGCGGCGGCCCGCCCGCCGACCACGGTGACCACCGGCACCCGGCGCAGGAGCCGGCGCGGCGCGCTGCCCCCGATGTCGAGCGCGGCGGCGAGCCCGCGGGCCATCGGCGCGACCCACAGGTCCTCCTCCAGCGGCTCCAACTGGTCCGGCAGCGTCTCCGCCACCGGGCCGGGCCCGAGCAGCCGCGCGCCACGCGGCGGCCGGGCCGCCATCGCCGTGATGGGACGGCTCTGGAACAGCCACAGCCGTCCCTCCCCGTCGAACCCGAACTCGATGTCCTGCGGCCCGCCGAAGACCTGCCGGGCGCGCCGCGCGAGCCGGGCCAGCCGGACCAGTTCGGCGCGGGTGAGCACCCCGCCCGCCCGGGACGGCTCGGACGGCTCGGGCGACTCGGTGCGCAGCACCCGGCCGCGTCTGCTCAACCAGTAGGTCGTGCCCGCCTGTTCGCCGCCGACCAGACGGTCCGGTCCGCCGTGCACCGCGCTCACCAGCAGCCGGTCGGCCCGCCCCGCGACGGGATCCGCCCCGAACAGCACGCCGCCGACCCGGGCCGTCAGCATCGGCTGCACCAGCACGGCCATGGGCGCCCTGGACCCGTCGGGCCACTGCGCCGAGTCGAGGACGGTGCGCACCGCCGTACGGAAGTCCTGCCAGCCGCAGACGTCGAGCACGGACGCGAACTGGCCCGCCAGGGAGGACTCCTCGGTGTCCTCCTGCGGGGAGGAGGACCGTACGACCAGGGAACGGGTGCCGTCGTCGGAGAGTTCCCGCCACGCCTGCCGCAGGTCCGCCGGGTCGCCGCCCGCCCCGTACGGGATCACGAACCCGGGCAGGACGGGCAGTCCGGCGCGGGCCGCGCGGGCGAGATTCGAGGCCTTGGACCCCGCGGACAGGGGGAGTTCCGCGGTGGGCTCGTCCAGCGGGACGGCGGCCGGGCGGCGCGCCGCGTGACGTTCGTCGAGTGTCGTCATCGAACACCCTCCGGGACCGGCCGCCAACAGGGGGGACGCGCGGAGGTGGCCCCGCGCCTGACGGCGGAACGAAGGATCGGGCGGGCCGACACCCGGCCGGGCTCGGCCGGGGCGACGGCACGCACCTCTTGCCGCGAGGATCCCACCCGCGTTCAGATCCTTGCCGACGGAGAGTCATATTCCCGAGTGGTTCCGTACACGATGTCCAGCGCCGCTCCGCCGGATCACCGCTCCCGCCCCAGGAAGCGCCGAGCGGGCGGAAGGGGGCTACCCCGGCGGCAGCGCGGCGCACAGCGCCTCCAGCGCCGCTCCGTACGCGTGCTCGGAGGGCGTCGCGTATCCGACCACGAGCCCGTCGTACGCCGCCGTGTCCGCCGCCGTGTCCGTCGCCTGCGGATGGCGGAAGTCGGCGAGTCCGTCCAGGGCGACGCCCTGCCAGGCGGCCGCCTTGACGGCGGACCGCTCGGTGCCGGGCGGGAGCCTGAGCACCGCGTGCAGGCCCGCCGCGATCCCGGTGACCTCGACGTGCGGCGCGTGCGCGGCGAGCGCCTCGACGAGCCGGTCACGGCGGCGCCGGTAGCGCTGCCGCATGCGCCGCACATGACGGTCGTACGACCCGGAGACGACGAAGTCGGCGAGCGCCAGCTGATCCGGGACGCTCGCCCACGCCTCGCGCTCGCCCTTGGCCGCGAGGACGGCGTCGACGTACCGCTCCGGAAGGACCATCCACCCCAGCCGCAGCGCCGGCGACAGGCTCTTGCTGACCGAGCCGATGTGGATCACCCGCTCGGGATCGAGGCCCTGGACCGCCCCGACCGGCTTGCGGTCGTACCGGAACTCCCCGTCGTAGTCGTCCTCCAGGATCACGCCGCCCCGCGCGCGTGCCCAGTCGATCACCGCGCTCCGGCGCTCCGCGTGCAGCGGCCCACCGGTCGGGAACTGGTGCGCGGGCGTGAGCAGCACGGCCCGCTCGCGCCCCAACCGCTCGACCCGCGCGCCGTGTTCGTCCAGCGGGAGCGGCACGGTCCGCACCCCGGCCGCCGCGAGCAGCCCCCGGTGGAACCCCAGCCCGTACGCCTCCACGCCCAGCGGACCGTGCAGCACACCGCCGCCGTCCTGGCCGAACAGCAGCCGCAGCGCGTGCGCGAAGCCGGAGCAGATGACGATCCGGTCCGGCTCGGTGCGCACGCCACGCGCGCGTGCCAGGTACTCCGTGAGCGCCTCCCGCAGTTCCCGGCGCCCGGCGGGATCGCCCGGCCCGAACGCCTCGTTGGGCGCCGCCTGGAGCGCCCGCCGGTACGAGGCCGCCCAGGCCGCCCGGGGGAACGCCGAGGCGTCCGGCCTGCCCTGCCTGAGGTCGTGCCGGGGCCCACGCGCGCGTGGAGGTGCCTTTACGGGCACGCGAGCGGCGTGTCGCAGCGGCTCGGCGCGCTCCGCGACCCGGGTGCCGGACCCCTGACGGGCGGTCAGCCAGCCCTCCGCGACGAGTTCCGCGTACGCGTCGGCGACGGTGTTGCGCGCCACGCCGAGGTCGGCCGCGAGCGACCGGTACGGCGGCAGCCGGGTGCCCGGAGCGAGCCGGCCGCCGCGCACGGCCTCGCGCAGCGCCCGGATCAGCGCGGCGCGCCGCCCGCCCGGCCCGGACAGCTCCAGATGCAGGTCGGCACCGATCCGCTCCGCCGAATTGACCCACGATTCCGTCATGGAAATGCACCCTACAGAGGGTCTTTCAGGCCCGTAGATTCAAGGTCATGACGACGAACACGAGCACCACCAACGCCTCTTCCTCCGTCGCCGCCGTCGAGGCCGCGCCCACCCGTCTCGACTTCGCGAAGTCCGCCCCGAAGGTCTTCCGCGCCCTCATCGGCTTCGACGCCGCCGCCCGCGAGGGCCTCGACCCCGCCCTCGTCGAACTCGTCCAGATCCGCAGCTCGCACCTCAACCACTGCGCCTACTGCCTGCACATGCACACCAACGACGCCCGCAAGGCAGGCGAGAGCGAGGACCGCCTGCACATGGTCGCGGTGTGGCGCGAGGCCCGGCACTTCTTCACCCCGAGGGAACAGGCGGCCCTCGCCCTGACGGAAGCCGTCACCCTGGTCGCCGACGGCGGCGTCTCCGACGACGTCTACGCCGAGGCCGCGGGCCACTTCGACGAGGCGGAACTGGCCCACCTGCTGGCCCTGATCTTCGCGATCAACACATGGAACCGGGTGGCCCTGTCGACGGGAAAGGTGGCGGGCACGGACGAACGCCGGCGCTGACCCCCGGCCGGGGCGGCCGTCGGCTCCCTCACACGGTCATGGGGCGGTCGTACGGCGATATCGGCGCCGGCAGCCGTGAGCTTCCGGTCAGATAGTGGTCGACGGCCGCCGCCACCGCCCGCCCCTCGGCGATCGCCCACACGATCAGCGACTGGCCGCGCGCCGCGTCGCCCGCCGCGAACACCCCGGGGACATTGGTCGCGAAGCCGCGGTCCCGGGAGATCGTGCCGCGGGGCTCCAGCGCCACCCCCAGCTGGTCGATCAGCCCGTCCTCCCGGTCGGGCCCGGAGAAGCCGAGGGCGAGCAGGACGAGGTCGACGGGGAGCGTGCGTCCGGTGTCCGGCAGCGGCCGCCGCGCCGCGTCCACCTCGACCAGGTGCAGCGAGCGCACGTGCCCGCTCCCGTCCCCGGTGAACTGCAGCGTCGACGCCGCGAACAGGCGAGCGTCGGCGTCCGCCGCCGGTGCGGTCCGCAGCTCGCGCGCCTCCTCGTGCGCGGCCGACAGCCGGTAGATCTTCGGGTACGTCGGCCAGGGCTCGATGTCCTCGTCCCGCTCGGCACCCGGCTGGGCGTAGATGTCCAGCTGGGACACGGACGCCGCGCCGTCCCGCACCGCGGTCCCCAGACAGTCCGCCCCGGTGTCACCGCCGCCCACGATGACGACGTGCTTGCCGGCGGCGGACATCGGCGAGACCTCCAGATCCCCCTCGCACACCCGGTTGGCCAGCGGCAGATACTCCATCGCCTGATGTATCCCGGCCAACTCCCGTCCGGGTACGTCCAGTTCACGCCAGGCCGTGGCTCCCGTGGCGAGCACGACGACGTCGTACCGCGACCGCAGGTCGGCCGCCCCGACATCCCGCCCGACCAGCGTCGACGTACGGAACTTGGTCCCCTCGGCGCGCATCTGCTCCAGCCGCCGCTCCAGATGGTGCTTCTCCATCTTGAACTCGGGAATGCCGTACCGCATCAGGCCGCCGAGCCGGTCGTCCCGCTCGTACACGGCGACGGTGTGCCCGGCCCGGGTCAGCTGCTGGGCCGCGGCCAGTCCCGTGGGTCCCGACCCGATCACCGCGACCGTCCGCCCGGACAGCCGGTCCGGCGGCCTGGGCGGCACGAAACCCTCCTCCCAGGCCCGGTCGCCGATCGCGCACTCGACGTTCTTGATCGTGACGGCCGGCTGGTTGATCGCGAGCACACACCCCGCCTCGCACGGCGCCGGACACAACCTTCCCGTGAACTCCGGGAAATTGTTCGTGGCGTGCAGCCGGTCGCTCGCCGCCCGCCAGTCCTCGCGCGAGACCAGGTCGTTCCACTCGGGGATCAGATTGCCCAGCGGGCAGGCGTCGTGGCAGAACGGGACGCCGCAGTCCATGCAGCGGTCGGCCTGTTTGCTGATGATGGGCAGCAGCGCCCCCGGAACGTACACCTCGTCCCAGTCCCGGACCCGTTCCTCGACCGGCCTGCGCGGCCACTCCTGGCGGGGCGTGGTCATGAAACCCTTGGGATCGGCCATGGCCGTGTTCCTTGCGTACGCGTACGACGGGCCGTGCGCCATCGGGCGGCACTCTTTCGGCCACGATACGTCTCATGCGCCGCGTGCGCAGGGTGGTGGAGAGCGCTTTCTCCCTGGTCCTTCAGGTGAGCGCGAGCGCGTACACCACGGTGGCGGCGGCCGAGGCGATCGTGCGGACGTGGTTCCAGCCGGTCCACTCGCGCACGTACGTCGGCCAGTACGCGGCGGCCTCCGGAGTGCCGGGGTCCATCCGCAGCAGCTTGTCGTTGCGGGGCACGTTCGCCACGACGGTCAGCCCGAACGAGCCGAACAGATACAGCGCGCTGCCCAGTAGCAGCTCCGCCTTGCCCTCTTCCGGCCACAGCACGAACGTCACCACGGCGATCATCGCGCACAGTACCGCCGACCCGGCGAACACCAGCATGAAGGCCGGTTTCACGGCGGCCCGGTTGATCGCGTTCATCGCGGCGACGCCCTGCGCGGGCGGCAGCGAGGCGAGCCCCCTCATCACGAACGTCGAGAACGCGCAGAAGACCCCGGCCGCCAGCCCGGTCCCCACCACCCCCAGCACGACCAGCACGAAATACGGCCCATCGATCATGACCACGCCCACTCCCACGTCCCGCCGAGCCCCGCCCGGCACCCTTCGTCACCTCTAGTGAATTCCCATCCGAGAACGGTGACCATGGCCGAGGAACGCCGAAACATACGTGAGCGTCCAGCGGGGAGGAGTGGGGCGGCGCAGGGCGGGGGCGGTTCGGGCGCGCCAGCCCCCGGGGGAGCCGCCCTTGGCGGCGCGTCGCACGTCGGCCTCGACATCACCCCGCGTCCGTTCCCACCTCCGCCCACCCCATGAGGACCCCTTCTACGGCCGCCGCGATCCGCCGCCGCGCCTCGTACCGGTGCACCCCGCTCATCAGCAGCTGGTCGTACGACGTGTCCACATGCCGTACGGCCGCCACTACCGCCGAGATCACCGCCCCCTCGGACAGCGCCCGGCCGGCCGCGCTCCGCCCGACCCGCCCACTGCCGCGCAGCGACGCGTGCGCGGCGATCGCCCGCGCCCGGTCGTTCGGGCATCCGGGAAACAGCCGCTGGATCTCCGCCGCGAACGCCTCCGCGAACCGCACGTCCTCGGCCGTCCGGCGCCGCGCGTCCCGTGCCCGGCGCCGACGCCGGGCCTCCGCGTCGGCCAGGCACCGCTGCTCGGCCCGGGCGAGGGCTGCCTCCTCCACGAGCAGGCCCTGCCGCTCGTACCTGCTCTTGCGCCGGTTGAACCGCACCACCACCGCCCACAGCCCGCTCTCCTCCCGCGACCGACGGGTCAGCGCCGTGTCACCGCGCGGCAGGAACACCAGGTGCCCGAGATCGGCGCAGTCCATGCAGCGCGGTGCCCCGTCTTCGAGCACGAGCAGGGACAACGGCCCTCGACGACAGGCGGCACACTGCTTCCGCCGGAGCGGCTGGACGACAAGGAGTCCACCAAGCCCGGCCGGGGCCGGGGGAGTTGCGAGGCGAGCCATACGCGCTTACTTCCCCGTCCGGACACCGAAACCCGTACCTCCCGAGATCCCCTCCACGACATCGCCCCAACCGCAGCGACGCAGCGGAGCCCGTCCGGCCGGTCCCCGCCCGCCGGTCGATCCGCGGCGACCCGGCATCATGGCCCGTGTGCGACTCGAAGCGATCACCTGGGAGAGGCTCGGCGAGCAG
Source organism: Streptomyces olivochromogenes (assembly GCF_021538895.1). Taxonomy (GTDB): domain Bacteria; phylum Actinomycetota; class Actinomycetes; order Streptomycetales; family Streptomycetaceae; genus Streptomyces; species Streptomyces olivochromogenes_A. Next base: position 13,032 of record NZ_JADDRL010000112.1, read on the forward strand.
CTGGCCGAGCGGCTGCTGGAGCTGAAGCCCGCCGACGGCGGTCCCTGGCCGAGGGTCGCCTTCGACGGCGCGCCCGCCGCCCGGCCGGGCGGCCTCGCGGAGCGTGTCGCGGAGGAGCTGCGGGTGCGCGGTCGTCCGTCGCTCGTCGTGGGCGCCGAGGGGTTCCTGCGTCCGGCCTCGGTCCGGCTGGAACACGGCCACCGGGACGTGGAGTCGTACTACAGCGGCTGGTTCGACACCGCCGCCCTGTGGCGCGAGGTCTTCGGCCCGCTGGAGCCCGGCGCGGACGGCCGTGTCCTGCCCGACCTCTGGGACCCCGTCACCGACCGCGCCACCCGCAGCGCTTATGTCCAACTGCCTCCCGGTGGCCTGCTGTTGATGCACGGTCCCCTCCTCCTGCGGCACTGGTTCCCGTTCGATCTGACCGTTCACCTCCCCCTCTCGCCGGGCGCCCTGCGCCGCCGTACGCCCGAGGCCGACCACTGGACGCTGCCCGCCTTCGAGCGCTACGCGGACGAGACCGACCCCGCCGCGACGGCGGACGTCCTCGTCCGTGCCGACGACCCGCGCCACCCCGCGTGGAACGGCTGATCCGGCAGGGGACCCCGGCCGGGCTCCGGAAAGATCGAAAGCCCTTTTATATGCGCGTGCATTTAATTACGCTGGCGTCATGACGACCTCCTCAAGCGGTCCCGTGTCCTTCGACGACTCCCTTCGCGCGCTGCTCGACGGCAAGAACTTCGCCGGCGTCGCCACCCTCGGCCCCGACGGCGCCCCGCAGAACTCGGTGGTCTGGATCAAGCGCGAAGGCGACACCGTGCTCTTCTCCTCCGTCGACGGACGCCAGAAGGTGCGCAACCTCCGCCGCGACCCCCGCATCAGCCTGTCGGTCTTCGACCTGGCCAACCCCTACACCTCGGCCGAGATCCGCGGCACCGCCGAGATCCTCCCCGACGAGGGCAAGCGGCTCCCGTACGAGCTCTCGCACAAGTACCTCGGCATCGACCCGCCCGCGGAGAAGGACGACGAGGTCCGCGTCATCGTCAGGATCGTCCCGCGCAGGATCGTGGCCTTCTCCGCCTGAGGTGCGCCGACCGGGTCGCGCGCGGAAGAATGTGAGGCGTCGGGACCTGCGGTGCGTCCCGCGCCGCGCCGACTCATGCGGCACCGGGAGGTACACCATGACCACGGCCGGAGACATCATGCACCGCGGCGCCCAGTGGATCCCCGCCCATGAGACCCTGGACCGCGCCGCTCAGCTGATGCGCGAACTGGGCGTCGGAGCCCTGCCCATCAGCGACGAGAACGAGCGGCTCTGCGGCATCCTCACCGACCGGGACATCGTGGTCGGCTGCGTGGCCATGGGCCGCGACCCGTCCAAGATCACCGCCGGCGAGATGGCCCAGGGCACACCCCGTTGGGTCGAGGCGAGCGCCGACGTCGGCAAGGTGCTCAAGGAGATGCGCGAGCACCAGATACGCCGGCTGCCCGTCATCGAGAACAAGCGCCTGGTCGGCATGATCAGCGAGGCGGATCTCGCCCGCAGCCTCAGCGAGGGCGAGATAGCGGCCTTCGCCGAGAGCGTCTACGCCAGGACCACCCCGGCCCGGCACTGACAACCGCCCGCGTACCCGGGCCCGCCCTCGGGCCCGGTCACAGCCAGCCGTTGCGCCGGAACCCCCGGTACAGCGCCAGACAGGCCACGGAGATCACGGTGATGACCAAGGGATAGCCGAACCGCCAGTGCAGCTCCGGCATGTGATCGAAGTTCATGCCGTAGACCCCGCACACCATGGTCGGTACGGCGATCACCGCGGCCCATGCCGTGATCTTCCGCATGTCCTCGTTCTGGGCGACCGTCACCTGCGCCAGGTGCGCCTGCAGGATGGAGTTGAGCAGTTCGTCGAAGGCGGCGATCTGTTCCTTGGCCCGCATCAGGTGGTCGAGGACGTCCCTGAAGTAGGCCTGTATCTCCGGGTCGACCACCCGTATCGGACGCGTGGCGAGATCCTCGACCGGGCGGGCCAACGGCACCACCGCCCGCTTCAGCTCCAGGAGTTCACGCTTGAGCTGGTAGATCCGTCCGGGGTCGGCCCGCGCGCCGTTCTCCGCGAACACGTCCGTCTCGACCTGGTCGATGTCGGCTTGCACCGCGTCCGTGACGTTCAGATAGTCGTCGACCACGTGGTCCGCGATGGCGTGCAGCACCGCCGCCGGTCCCTTGGCGAGCTGCTGCGGATCCGCCTCCAGCTCCTCGCGCAGCGGGCCCAGTGAGCCGTGCCGCCCGTGCCGGACCGTGATGACGAAGTCGCGGCCGACGAACATCATGATCTCGCCGGTGTCCACCACCTCGCTGGTCGCCGTCAGTTGTTCGTGCTCGACGTAGCAGACCGTCTTGAACACGGCGAACAGCGTGTCGCCGTACCGCTCCAGCTTGGGACGTTGATGGGCCTCGACCGCGTCCTCGACCGCCAGCGGGTGCAGGTCGAACAGCTCGGCGATGCCCGCGAACTCACGGTCCGTCGGCTCGTGCAGTCCCAGCCAGACGAATCCGTGTCCGCTCTTGCGTACCCGTTCCACCGTGTCCACCAGGTCGCCGCCGCCGGGCATCCGGACGCCGTCCCGGTACGTCACGCAGTTGACGACCGAGGAGCCGAGCGGTGACCGGGCGGGATGGCTCAGGTCGACCCGCGGCCGCCGCCGGGTCAGTCGCGCCACCTTGCGCAGGCTGCCGACCCTGCTCAGGTCCCTGACCTTGCGCAGATTTCCCGCCATGGACATTCGACTCTCCTTGCGTGGCTCTCCTCGCGCCGTCCTGCCGCGCCTTGGCGGGAAAGTCTGCCAGTTCGACGTGAGGCGCGGGTAAGCCTGTGGGAACAGCTCATTCCGCTTTGTTCCCGGCTGTGGACAGTGCATTCCTGCCGTGGCCGACAAGCCGTGGTCCGGCTCGCCGTCGGCGCCGGAGCGTCGGCCGTTCCGGACAAGCGGGGCAACTGGGATGATCGCGGTATGACGCGAACCCACGGGTATCTCCTCGACAACCGGCAGACCGAGGCGGGTCGGCGCTTCGATGCCTTCGCCACCCTCTTCGACCCCACCACCTTCCGGCACCTCGAAGGATTCGGTCTCGGAGCCGGCTGGCGCTGCTGGGAGGTCGGCGCCGGCGGTACCTCCGTGGTGTCCTGGCTGGCCAAGAAGGTCGGCCCGACCGGCAAGGTCGTCGCGACCGACATCGACACCTCGCTCCTCGCCCCGGCCGCCCGCCCTCCGGTCGAGGTGCGCGTCCACGACGTGGGCACCGAGGAGCCGCCCGCCGAGGGCTTCGACCTGGTGCACGCCCGGCTCGTCCTGGTCCATGTGCCGGACCGGGAAAGGGCGTTGCGGTCGATGATCAAGGCCCTGCGCCCCGGCGGACGGCTCCTGGTCGAGGACGCCGACCCCGCCCTCCAACCCCTGATCTGCCCCGACGAGTACGGCCCCGAGCAGCAGCTCGCCAACCGGCTCCGGCAGGGCTTCCGCAAACTGCTCGCCGCCCGCGGTGCCGACCTCTCGTACGGCCGCAAACTCCCGCGCCTGCTCCGTGAGGCCGGACTGCGCCACGTCGAGGCCGACGCGTACTTCCCCGTCGCCTCGCCCGCCTGCGCCGCCCTGGAGACCGCCACCGTCCAGCAGATCCGCGACCAGCTCGTCGCCGGGGGCCTGGCCACCGACCAGGAGATCGACCAGCACCTGGCCAACGTCGCCGCCGGCGGCATGGACCTGGCCACCGCGCCGATGATCTCGGCGTGGGGCCGCAAGGAGTAGGCGGTACGCCCTTCCCGCGCACCGGGCGGGGCCGCCCGACGTCAGCCGGGCAGGGGAGGCCTGCCGCCCACCCGTTCCACCGCCCGCGCACCCGCCCGGCACCCCTCGGCCGCCGCGTCCTCGGGACCCGCGCCCGCGACGAGCGCCGCGAGGAACCCCCCGGTGAAGGCGTCACCGGCACCCGTCGTGTCCCGGGGTGACGCCGGCGCTGCGGGAACGCGGGCGAGCACGCTGCCGCCCCGGGCCACCAGCGCGCCGTCCGCCCCCAGCTTGGCCACCACCCAGGGGACGTGACGGCTCAGCTTGGCCGCCGCGTCCGCCGGATCGGGCAGCCCGGTCAGCAGGCACGCCTCGTCACGGCTGGGCAGCAGCACGTCCAACCCCTCGACCGACGCGAGGAAGCGGTCCACCCCCAGCTCCCCGAGGAAGCCCGCCGACGCGGGATCCAGGCTCACCGGCACGCCACGCGCGCGTGCCGCCCCGAGGGCCAGCGCCGCGAGTGCCCGGCTGGGCTCGGAGAACAGCAGATAGCCGGACAGGTGCAGTCGGCCGACCCCGTCGAGCAACGCGTCCGACCAGTCGGCGGGTTCGAGCCGCAGGGACGCGCCGCTGTCCGTGAGGAACGTACGCTCGGCCGAAGCCCCCGTGTCGACGAGACAGATCACCGTGCCCGTCGCCGCCTCCGGGTCGACCACCAGCCGGGGCCGCACCCCGGCCGCGACCAGCTCCCGCTCGTGCCACGCCGCCGCGTCCGCCCCCACCCGCCCCAGCAGCCGTACGTCCGCACAGCCCGCGTGAGCCGCCCAGCAGGCCACGTTGGCCCCCGCGCCGCCGGGCACCGTGCGGATCGCGGCCGCCGTGTCGGTACCGGGCGCGAGCGGCCCCCGGTGCCGGGCGACGACATCGGTGACGACGTCCCCGACGACCAGCAGCGCCCCGTGACGGCCCTCCGTCACCCCCGGGCCCACGCCGCCGCGATCCGCGCCGCCAGTCGTACGTTGCCGCGCACCGCCGCGAGGTTGGCGCTCAGCGAGGCGCCGTCCGTGTGGCGCACCAGGTAGTCGAGCAGGAAGGGCGTGACGGCCTGGCCGGTGACGCCCTCGGCCTCGCACGCCCGCAGCGCCTCGGTGAGCACACGCGCGTGCAGTTCGGGATCGAGCTGCTCCTCCTGCGGGACCGGGTTGGCGACGATCAGCGCCGACGCGGGCCCGTCGACCGCGTCCTGCGCCCGCATGACCCCCGCCACCTGCTCCGGGCTGTCCAGCGTCCAGTCGACCGGATGCCCGGAGTCGGACAAGTAGAAGCCGGGGAAGCGGTCCGTGCCGTATCCGGCGACGGCCACGCCCAGGGTCTCCAGACGCTGCAGCGTCGCCGGCACGTCCAGGATCGACTTCACCCCCGCGCACACCACCGTGATCCGCGTACGCGCCAGCAGACCGAGGTCCGCGGACTCGTCCTGCGTCACCGTCCACTCCCGGTGCACGCCCCCGAGGCCGCCCGTCGCGAACACCCGCACGCCCGCCAGCGCCGCCAGCAGCGCGGTCGCCGACACCGTCGTCGCCCCGCTCGCCCCCGCCGCCACGGCGAGCGGCAGGTCCCGGTGGCCCAGCTTGCGGATCCCGTCCTCGTTCGCGACCCGCTCCAACTGCTCCTTGTCCAGGCCGACGTGGGGCCGGCCGTCCAGCACCGCGATCGTCGCGGGCACGGCACCCTCCTGCCGTACCGCGTCCTCCAGCTCCAGGGCCACCCGCAGATTGCGCGGGCGCGGCAGCCCGTGCGCGATGATCGTGGACTCCAGGGCCACCACGGGTCGACGCCCGTCGATCGCCTCCCGTACTTCTTCGGACACCACCAGCACCACGCGCCTGCCTCCTGTCGATCGTTTCTCCCTCATCTCTGGCGGGCCGCGCACCCGGATAAACGCTTGCGGCCTGTGGGGGCCGCCACCAGCCTGGGCGGCATGACGAACAACACGGCACGTCTCGACCACGTCGTCCTGTGGGTGAGCGACCCGCTCGCCGCGGCCGATTTCTATGAGAAGGCGGTCGGCCTGGAGCCCCTGAGGGTCGCCGAATTCGCCGAAGGAAAGACGTCGTTCCCGTCCGTGCGGGTCAACGAGGAGACCATCCTCGACCTCGCCCCGCTCACCATGGCCGAGCGCATGAGGATGCTCCCCGGCTCCGTCGAGAGCGCGGGCCACCCGGTCAACCACGTCTGCCTGGCCCTGCCCGCCGAGCAGTTCGACGCCCTCCGCGCCCGCCTGGAGGAACGCTCCGTCCCCGTCTCGCCCATCGACCGCGACGCCTACGGAGCCCGCGGCAAGGCCACGCGCAGCTTCTACTTCCGGGACCCCGACGGCAACGTGTTCGAGGCACGGCACTACGAGTAGGCCACGCGTAGGCCGCGAGCGGCCCGCGCGCCCGAGCCGTCAGAACAGCGGCTCGGGCAGGACGCCCTCCAGGGCGAGCAGCTTCCGCTTGGTCTCCAGTCCGCCTCCGAACCCGCCGATGCCGCCGTCGCTCTCCACGACCCGGTGGCAGGGCACGACGACCGGCAGCGGATTGGAGCCCATCGCCGCGCCCACCGCCTGCGCCGCGCCCGGCTGGCCGACCCGCCCGGCCAGATCGCCGTACCCCACGACCGTGCCGTACGGGACGCCGGACGCCAGTTCGCGCAGCACCTGCCGGTTGAAGCCGGAGATCAGCGACCAGTCCAGGGGCAGCTCGAAGTCGTGCCGCTCACCCGCGAAGTACGCCTCGACCTGGCGTATCGCCTCGGCCAGCAGCGGCGAGTCGGGTGCCTCGACGGGCTCGGTGCCGAACCGCGCCGCCAGCCCCTCGACCGCCCGCTCGCGCACCGCGTCGGTGGCGTGGAAGACGACGTTGACCAGGCCGTCGCGGGTCGCCGCGAGGAGCAGCGGACCGATGCCCGTGCCCACGACGGTCCACACGACCTGCCGCTCGTACTGCCCATGGCTGTCCATGCGCCCACCGTACGGCCCGCCACTGACAATGCCCGGGCGAGGCCGGGCACCGGGCCGCCGACGGCGTCCGCGGCGGCTCAGGACGCGGCGAGCGCCGCCCGCACCACGTCTGGCTTGTTCGTGATCACACCGTCGACGCCGTAGCGCGCGACGGTCCTGGCGGTCGCCGCGTCGTCGACGGTCCAGGCGAACACCCCCAGGGGCCTGCCGTGCGGTCCGTCGTACGCGTGCACGGTGGCGACATAGCCGGCGGTGAGGGAGGTGTACGTCGGGTTGATCAGGTCCGCGAAGCCGGCGAACTCGCGCAGCCGGTCCACCGCCGGTGTGCCCAGGAAACCGGTCGTCACGGCGGGCTTGAGGTCGTGCACGGCGCGCACGCTGTCCGCGCTGAAGCTCTGCACGATCAGCCGGCCCAGATGCGGCCGGTCCAGCCAGCCCTCGTTGCCGAGGAGCTTGAGGGTCTGCTGTTCGATGCCCGGGTACAGCTCGGGGTTCTTGATCTCCAGGAGCAGCTTCTCGTGGTTGTGCTCGACGCGGCGCATGTACTGCGCCAGCGTCGGCACGCGCGTGCCCGCGTACCCGGGGCCGAACCAGCTGCCCGCGTCCAGGCGGGCGATCTCGGCGGCCGTGAAGTCCTTCACCTTCCAGGGCGCCCGGCCGGGAAAGACGTCCTCCACATTCGTGGTGCGCCGCAGGCTGTCGTCGTGGATGACGACCAGCTTGCCGTCCTTGGTGCGCTGGACGTCGTTCTCGACCCAGGAGAAGCCCAGCCGCGCCGCCTCGTCGATGGCGGGCAGGGTGTTCTCGGGCGCGCGGGCGGAGGCGCCCCGGTGGGCGACGATCGTGGGCTGCTCACCGACGGCGCCGGCCGTGGCGACGTGCGTCGGGGCCAGCAGGGTGGCCGCCCCCAGGAGCGCGGTGGTCGTGGCGGCAACAACGCGCGCGTGCATGCGTACTCCTCGCGACGAGCGAATACGGACAGCACCAGAGTGACAGCAGAGTGTCAACGGCGAGCGGGTACGGGATGACCACACATTGAATGGTGTTGCCCCTGCTCGCTCACCGATGCCGCACAACTGGGGCAGGGCCGTGTTTCTTTGCCGGAAAATCGTTCGACCATTCCGGTGGGGGTCATACTCTCTGCGTCAACCCTGACCGCTCGTCGGTCCTGGGACGGGGGCACATTTCAGGTATTCCGGGACGCAAAGGGCGGAAGGGCAGCCGCGCATGCAGGGCACGGTCGACGGATTCAGCTACGGGGTCGTGACCCCGTTGGTCGCCTACCTGACGGCCTGCCTCGGCGGAGCCCTCGGCCTGCGTTGCACCACGAGATCGATGCTGGTGGCGCACTCCTGGCGGCCCGCCTGGCTGGCCCTCGGCTCGGCCGCGATCGGCTCCGGCATATGGACCATGCACTTCGTCGCCATGATGGGATTCACCGTCAAGGAGACCCCGATCCACTACGACATGCCGATGACGTACGCGAGCCTCGGTCTCGCCGTCGTCATGGTGGGAGTGGGGATCTTCATCGTCGGCTACCGCGGCGCCACCGGAACGGCACTGTTCACCGGCGGCACGGTCACCGGTCTGGGCATTGCCTCGATGCACTACCTCGGTATGGCAGGCATGCACCTGAACGGCCGGTTCGAGTACAACACGCTGACCGTGGCCGCCTCCGTCGTGATAGCCGTCGTGGCCGCCACCGCCGCCCTGTGGGCCGCCGACAGGTGCGCGGCTTCCTGTGGAGCGTGGGCGCGAGCCTTGTCATGGGGCTCGCCGTCAGCGGCATGCACTACACCGGGATGGCCGCCCTCAGCGTCCATCTGCACGGCACCGCAGCGACCCCCTCCGGCACGGCACCCGCCTCCCTGCTCGCCCCCATGCTCATCGGCCCCCTCGCCTTCCTGCTGCTCGCGGGCGTCGTCGTGATGTTCGACCCGCTGATGGTCATGGGCAAGCCCGACTGGACCCGCGTCGAGCAGAAGCCGGGCGTCCCGGCCGCCGACCTCGCCCCGCACCCGGACCGCCGCCCCCAGCCGCTCCACGGCCGCCCGCACGTGCGGCAACCGGGACACCGCGGTTCGCGCACCCCGCAAAACCGCTGATCCGGACCCGTTGTCAGTGCGGGGTCGTACGGTGGATCCCATGCGGCCCGTTTCCCACATCGAACGCACGGTGGCGCCCTTCGAGGTCGTCAGCTCCTACCAGCCCAGCGGTGACCAGCCGGCGGCCATCGCCGAGCTGGCCAAGCGCATCGAGGCCGGTGAGAAGGACGTCGTCCTCCTCGGCGCGACCGGCACCGGCAAGTCCGCCACCACGGCGTGGATGATCGAGAAGCTCCAGCGCCCCACGCTCGTGATGGCGCCGAACAAGACGCTGGCCGCCCAGCTGGCCAACGAGTTCCGCGAGCTCCTCCCGAACAACGCGGTCGAGTACTTCGTCTCGTACTACGACTACTACCAGCCCGAGGCGTACGTCCCCCAGTCGGACACCTACATCGAGAAGGACTCCTCGATCAACGAGGAGGTCGAGCGCCTGCGCCACTCCGCCACCAACTCGCTGCTCACCCGCCGCGACGTCGTCGTGGTCGCCTCGGTCTCCTGCATCTACGGCCTCGGTACCCCGCAGGAGTACGTGGACCGGATGGTCCCCCTCAAGGTCGGCGAGGAGATCGACCGCGACGAGCTGCTGCGCCGCTTCGTGGACATCCAGTACACGCGCAACGACATGGCGTTCTCCCGCGGCACCTTCCGGGTCCGCGGCGACACCATCGAGATCTTCCCGGTGTACGAGGAGCTCGCGGTCCGCATCGAGATGTTCGGCGACGAGATCGAGGCGCTGTCCACCCTGCACCCGCTCACCGGCGAGATCATCAGCGACGACCAGCAGCTGTACGTCTTCCCGGCCTCCCACTACGTCGCCGGCCCCGAGCGCATGGAGCGGGCCGTCAACGACATCGAGAAGGAGCTCGGCGGGCGCCTCGCCGAGCTGGAGAAGCAGGGCAAGCTCCTGGAGGCCCAGCGCCTGCGGATGCGCACCACGTACGACATCGAGATGCTCCGCCAGATCGGCAGCTGCTCCGGCGTCGAGAACTACTCGATGCACTTCGACGGCCGCCTGCCCGGCTCCCCACCCAACACGCTGCTGGACTACTTCCCGGACGACTTCCTGCTCGTCATCGACGAGTCGCACGTCACCGTGCCGCAGATCGGCGCCATGTACGAGGGCGACGCCTCCCGCAAGCGCACCCTCGTCGACCACGGCTTCCGGCTGCCCTCCGCCCTGGACAACCGCCCCCTGAAGTGGGAGGAGTTCCAGGAGCGGATCGGCCAGGCGGTGTACCTGTCGGCGACCCCGGGCGCGTACGAGCTGTCCCGCGGGGACGGCGTCGTCGAGCAGATCATCCGCCCCACCGGCCTCGTCGACCCGGAGGTCGTCGTCAAGCCCACCGAGGGGCAGATCGACGACCTGGTGCACGAGATCCGCAAGCGGACCGAGAAGGACGAGCGCGTCCTGGTCACCACGCTCACCAAGAAGATGGCCGAGGACCTCACGGACTACTTCCTCGAACTCGGTATCCAGGTGCGCTATCTGCACAGCGACGTCGACACCCTGCGCCGCGTCGAGCTGCTGCGCGAGCTGCGCTCCGGCGAGTTCGACGTCCTGGTCGGCATCAACCTGCTGCGTGAGGGCCTCGACCTGCCCGAGGTGTCCCTGGTGGCGATCCTCGACGCCGACAAGGAGGGCTTCCTGCGCTCCGGCACCTCCCTGATCCAGACCATCGGCCGCGCGGCGCGCAACGTCTCCGGCCAGGTCCACATGTACGCGGACAAGATCACCCCGGCGATGGAGAAGGCCATCGACGAGACCAACCGGCGCCGGGAGAAGCAGGTCGCGTACAACAAGGCCAACGGCATCGACCCGCAGCCGCTGCGGAAGAAGATCAACGACATCGTCGCGCAGATCGCACGCGAGGAGGTCGACACCGAGCAGCTCCTCGGCTCCGGTTACCGCAAGTTGAAGGACGGCAAGGGCGCCAAGGCCCCCGTCCCGTCGCTCGGCGACAAGGCGGCCAAGGGCGCGAAGGCCGCCAAGTCCGCCAAGGGCAAGGCCAAGGAAACAGTGCCCACGGACCGTCCCGCGGCCGAACTCGCCGAGCAGATCGAGGAGATGACGGAGCGCATGCGCGCCGCCGCCGCGGACCTGCAGTTCGAGATCGCGGCCCGGCTGCGCGACGAGGTCTCCGAAATGAAGAAGGAACTGCGTCAGATGAAGGAGGCGGGGCTGGCCTGAGCCGCCGCGCCCCCTTGCCGGACCTCGGCATATGCGCTCAGTGTTGCAAGACCGACACAAACCGCGGGCCGGGGTTCGGCACTGTCGGTGCCCCTGCGTAGGGTGCTGGTCAACCGCGAACCATGCGGCAACTGGGGAAATTCGAGAGGGGAACAGCCGTGACCGTGAACATGACCAAGGGTCAGGCCATCAGTCTGGCGAAGCAGGACGGGGGCACTCTGACCGCGGTCCGCATGGGTCTCGGCTGGCAGGCGGCTCCCCGGCGCGGCCTGTTCGGCTCGCGCACCCGTGAGATCGACCTCGACGCCTCGGCCGTGCTGTTCGCCGACAAGCAGCCGGTGGACGTCGTGTTCTTCCGCCACCTGGTGAGCGACGACGGCTCCGTGCGCCACACCGGCGACAACCTCGTCGGCGGCGTGGGCCAGGGCGGTGACGACGAGGCCGTCCTGGTCGACCTGCAGCGCGTGCCGGTCCACATCGACCAGATCGTCTTCACCGTGAACTCCTTCACGGGTCAGACCTTCCAGGAGGTGCAGAACGCGTTCTGCCGCCTGGTCGACGAGACCAACGGCCAGGAGCTCGCCCGCTACACGCTGGACGGCGGCGGTACCTACACGGCGCAGATCATGGCGAAGGTGCACCGGTCGGGAAGCGGCTGGGCGATGACGGCCCTGGGCACTCCGGCCAACGGCCGTACCTTCCAGGACCTGATGCCGGCGATCCTGCCGCATCTGTAGGACGTACCGGCGAGCGGCGCACGACACCACGACACAGGGGGACAAGGCGATGACGGCCGAGCTGGTGCGCGGGCAGAACCACCCGCTGTCCCAGGTCCGGGTCGAGATCCGGATCTCGGTCGGCGTACCGGTCGTGGCGGTGGCCACGCTCAGCGACGAGAACGGCAAGGCGCACGGCGTCGACTGGGTGGCCCACCCGGGCGCGCCGGCGCTGCCCGGGCTCGAGGTCTCCCGGCAGGCGGCCGCCGACCACCGCCTCGCGGTGGACCTGGCCGCGATGCCCGAGACCGCGCACCGTGTCAACGTGCTGCTCGCCCTGCCCGCCGGAGCGGGCGGCCCGGTCCGCTTCGGCGCCGTCGCCGCCCCCTCCGTCGCGGTCACCGGCCTCGACGGCACGGGCATCGCCCGCTACACCCTCGTCGGTCTGGACGCCGAATCGGCCGTCATCGCCCTGGAGTTGTATCGCCGGCAGGGCGCCTGGAAGGTCCGTGCCGTCGGCCAGGGCTACTCCGGCGGTCTCGCCGAACTCTTCGCCGACCAGGGGCTGCCCCAGGCCGCCGAGCTCGCGGGCAGCATCCAGGAGGCGGTCTCCCGCGGCCTGGCCCGCTCGATCCCGGCGCCTCCCCGGCCCACGGCGGACGGCGACGTGTCGCGGCGCCCGGCGCAGCCGACGTATCCCGGCGCGGCGGCCAGAGAGGCGACGCCGGCTTCCCACCAAGGCCCGGGCCCGGCCGAGGTCCAGCAGCCCATTGCTCCCGTGTCCCAGACACCCTCCACCCAGGGTCCCGCCACGTCCTCCCTCGGCGGCGGCCCCATCGACTACACGCACCCGAACCGCCGGTCCGAGGCCCCGCCGCCCGGGCCGCAGGGGCCCACCGCCTCCCCGACGGACGCCCCGTCGCCGGTCGCCGGTGACGCGGTCGGCTGGTCCATGGACGAGCGGCTGTACAACCAGGTGTGGGGCATGTTCGAGGACCTGGCCCGCGCCACCGCCGCCTACCGCAGCGCCGTCGACTTCGCCGACTCCCGCATGGACAAGGAGCTCGAACAGGCCCTGTCCGACCCGCGCAACCGGCTCGGCGCGGCGGGCGGCGCCGCCCGCGAAGCGGCCGGTGTCCGGCGGGCTCAGCTCGTCGACCAGGCGAAGGCGGTCCTCGACCGTGACCTGGCGCAGCTGACCGCCGAGGCCGAGGTCGTCGAGCCCGCGCTCCCGCCCGCGTACGCCGGCTGGGACAACCCCGTCTGGCACGGCTACCGGGTCCCGACGGAGACCCCGATGGCACTGCGCCTGGGCGACCTCCACCTGCCCGAGAGCGCGCCGCTGCGCATCCCGATGCTGGTCCGGCTGCCGATGGAGCGCGGCCTGTGGATCGACAGCGGCCAGTTCGAGACGGTCGACGGAACCCTCCCGGACTCCGGCGAGCTGCGGCACCGCGCGGTGGAGGCGGCGGTGGCGATCGCCGCCCGGCTGCTCGCGGTGCATCCGGTCGGCGCGTTCGGTGTGCACGTGATCGACCCGGCCGGCTCGGCGGCGCGGGCACTCGCGCCGCTGGTGCGCACCGGTGTGCTGGCCTCGCCGCCCGCGCCGGGCGCCGCCGGGGTGACGGACGTCCTGGGCCGGCTCACGCAGCGGGTCGACCTGGTGCAGATGGCGTTGCGCGGCGGGGCCGCCGAGTCGTTGCCGCCCGGGTTCGACACCGCCCAGCAGCTGCTGATCGTCAACGACTTCCCGCACGGCTTCGACGACCGGGCCGTGACCCAGCTCCGCTACCTCGCCGACGAGGGCCCTTCCGTCGGCGTCCACCTGCTGATGGTCGCGGACCGTGAGGACGCCACCGCCTACGGCCCGTTGCTCGACCCGCTGTGGCGTTCGCTGATGCGACTCACCCCGCTGCCCGACGACCACCTCGCCGACCCCTGGGTCGGTCACGCCTGGACCTACGAACCGGCGCTCGTCCCGCCCGGCAGCGAGGTGCTCCACCAGGTGCTCACCCAGGTCGCCGCAGCGGCTACCAAGTACACGTAAAGTCCTCTGACCAGGCAGTTTGGTCTTTCTTTTACTAAGCCCTTTACCTTTCCTTGGTGATTGGGGTACTGTTTTCCGCACGGAGGGGAGTACTCCCTATCTGCTGCGGCGTGCCCGTCAATACGGATCGGACCAGATCCCGGGGCGCCGGCCCCTCGTGGGTGGAAGAGACCTCCGGCAGCGACAACGCTGACTGTTTGCCGTTACGTACTGCTACGTGCTGCCGGAGGCGCAGTGGATGTTTCCGTGACCCTGTGGGTCCTCACCATCGTGGGCCTCGCCGCCCTCATCGCGGTCGACTTCTTCATCGGCCGCAAGCCCCATGACGTATCGATCAAGGAAGCCGGGATCTGGACGGCCGTCTGGATCGCCCTGGCCGGACTCTTCGGCCTCGGCCTCCTGCTCTTCGGCGGCGGAGAGCCCGCCGGCGAGTTCTTCGCCGGCTTCATCACCGAGAAGTCGCTGAGCGTCGACAACCTCTTCGTCTTCGTCCTGATCATGGCGAAGTTCGCCGTGCCCTCGCAGTACCAGCAGCGCGTGCTGCTCGTCGGCGTGCTCATAGCCCTGGTCCTGCGGGCCGTGTTCATCGCCGCGGGCGCCGCGATCCTGGCCAGCTTCTCCTGGGTGTTCTACCTCTTCGGGGCCTTCCTGATCTGGACCGCCTGGAAGCTGATCCAGGAGGCGCGTGCCGACGCGGACGACGAGGAGTACGAGGAGAACAGGCTGCTCAAGGCCGCCGAGCGCCGGTTCGGCGTGGCCGACCGCTACCACGGCACCAAGCTGTGGATCCAGCAGAACGGCAAGCGCGTCATGACGCCGATGCTGGTCGTGATGCTCGCGATCGGCACCACGGACGTCCTGTTCGCGCTCGACTCCATCCCCGCGATCTTCGGCCTGACGCAGGACCCGTACATCGTCTTCACCGCCAACGCCTTCGCCCTCATGGGCCTGCGCCAGCTGTACTTCCTCATCGGTGGCCTGCTGAGGAAGCTGGTCCACCTCTCGTACGGCCTGTCGGTCATCCTGGGCTTCATCGGGGTCAAGCTGGTGCTGCACGCCCTGCACGAGTCCGGGGTGCACGTCCCGGAGATCAGCATCCCGGTCTCGCTCGGCGTGATCTGCGCGGTCCTGATCGTCACCACGGTCACCAGCCTGATGGCGTCCAGGAAGCAGGCGGCGCTCGACATGGCGCGGGAGGGCGGCGAAGGCGCTCCGAAGGACAGCATCGACGCCTGACCACGTCGGACGTAGAAACAACCAGCCGGGGCAGCGGTGCGTGGTGCATTGCCCACCCACCGCTCCCGGTGCTTCGTTGGACGCTGAGCGCTCCCGCCCCGGGGGTGCGGTGGCCGGGTGGAGGCATCGTGGACGCACCGACGAAGTTCATGCAGATCATCGAGTTCCAGACCGACCGTATCGACGAGATGCGGGCCCTGTCCGAGGACATGGAGCAGGGCCTCGCGGGCCGCGAGGACGGCCCGACGCATCGGATCGTGCTCCAGGACAGGAACCAGCCGGGCCGCTACCTGGTGCTGATCGGGTTCGACTCCTACGAGGAGGCCATGCGTAACAGTGACCATCCGGACACGAGCAAGTTCGCCGAACAGATGGCGGCGCTGTGCACCCGCCCGCCGTCCTTCACTGACTGCGACGTCGTGGAGTCGACCGAGCTCGGGTAGCCACGTCGCTTCGCGTCCCCCGGCCGGTTACCGCCGGCCGGAGGGCCGCGGCGGCGGCCGGAAACCGGCTCCGTCGGCCGGAATGCGGAGCCCGTACGCGTCTGCGAAGATCACCGCATGATCCCTCGGTTCCGCGCGCTCGCGACGCACTGGACCGCCGCGGTGCCGGTGCTCGCGGTCGTCCTGCTCGCGTTCACCTGGGGACGTGAACTGCCCGGGGCGGTCGTCGCCCTGGTCACCCTGGTCCTCGCGGGATCCGTCCTGGCCGCCGTGCACCACGCCGAGGTGATCGCCCACCGCGTCGGCGAACCCTTCGGCTCCCTGGTCCTCGCCATCGCCGTGACGATCATCGAGGTCGCCCTGATCGTCACGCTCATGGTCGACGGCGGCGCCAAGAGCGGGACGTTGGCCAGGGACACGGTCTTCGCGGCTGTGATGATCACCTGCAACGGCATCGTCGGCCTGTGCCTGCTCGTCGCCTCCCTGCGCCACGGCACCGCGGTCTTCAACGCGGAGGGCACCGGCGCGGCCCTCGCGACGGTGGCCACCCTGGCCACGCTCAGCCTGGTGCTGCCGACGTTCACCACCAGCAAGCCCGGCCCGGAGTTCTCCGGTCTGCAACTGACGTTCGCCGCGCTGTCCTCACTGATCCTGTACGGCCTGTTCGTGGCCACCCAGACCGTGCGGCACCGCGACTACTTCCTGCCCATCACCCGGCAGGGCGAGGTGATCACCGCGGACGACCACGCCTCGGCGCCGTCCGCTCGTACCGCCTGGACCAGCCTCGGCCTGCTCGGCCTCGCCCTGATCGGGGTCGTCGGCCTCGCCAAGGGGGTCTCGCCCACCATCGAGTCCGGCGTGGCCGCCGCCGGCCTGAACCAGGCCGTCGTCGGTGTGATCATCGCGCTGCTCGTACTGCTCCCCGAGACCATCGCCGCGCTGCGCGCCGCCCGCCGCGACCGGGTGCAGACCAGCCTCAACCTCGCGCTCGGCTCGGCGATGGCCAGCATCGGGCTGACCGTCCCCGCCGTCGCCCTCGCCTCCGTCTGGCTCTCCGGCCCTCTCGTCCTCGGCCTCGGCGCCACCGGCATGCTGCTGCTCGCCCTCACCGTGGTGGTGACCTCCCTGACGGTCGTTCCGGGGCGGGCCACGCCGCTCCAGGGAGGCGTCCACCTGGTGGTGTTCGCCGCGTACCTGGAGCTGGCGATCAATCCGTAGCGGTCCTCACCCCGCGACCGGCCGGCTCCGCCGCCGAGACCGGACGGGTCTCCGGCAGCAGCGCGAAGCACACGAGGCTGAGCAGCGCGATGCCGGTCAGGTAGGCGGCAACCCCCCAGGGCACGCGCCCGCCGCGCTCCGCGAGCGCCGTTGCCACGATCGGGGTGAGCGCGCCTCCGAGGACACCGCCGAGGTTGTAGCCCACCGCGGCTCCGGTGCAGCGCACCCGCGGCTCGTACAGTTCCGGCAGATACGCGGCGATCACCGCGAACATGGCGATGAACGCGATCAGTGCCCCCATGAAGCCGAGGAACATCAGCAGCGGCTCGCCGGTCGCCAGGAGCGCGACCATCGGGAACATCCACAGGGCGGTGGCCGTGCACCCGGTCAGGCACATGGTGCGCCGCCCGTAGCGGTCGCCGAGCAGCGCCATCAGCGGTGTGAGCGCCCCCTTCACCACCACGGCGGCCATGATGCAGGTCAGCATGACCGTACGGCTCACCCCGAGCCGCTCCGTCCCGTACGCCAGGGACCAGGTCGTGACCGCGTAGAACACCGCGTACCCGACCGCGAGCGCCCCGGCGGTCAGCAGGACCAGTCGCCAGTGGTGACGGGCGACGTCCGCGAGCGGCACGCGCGCGTGGTCCTCGATGTCGAGGAACTGGGGGCTCTCGGCGAGCGAGGAGCGCAGCCACAGCCCCGCCAGGGCCAGCAGCCCGGCGCCCCAGAACGGTACTCGCCATCCCCACTGCGCGAACTGCGCGTCGGTCAGGACGGCCGACAGCACCAGCATCACACCGTTGGCGAGCACGAACCCGACCGCGGGCCCGATCTGCGGAAAGCTCGACCACAGGGCCCGGCGCC
>NZ_JADDRL010000113.1 GCF_021538895.1 Streptomyces olivochromogenes
CGCGCACCAGCGCGGGGCGGACGCCACCGCCGTGGGGCGGCTGATCGTGCATGTGCCGGGGGCGCTGGTGAGCGGGGTCGTGGTGGGGGCCGTGGCCGCGTGGCTCGGCGGCACGGTCGTCGGGTGGCTCGCCGTACTCGGCTGGCTGGCCAGTGGAGGTCTCGTGTTCTACCGGCCCGCCGAACTCCTCTTCGCCCGCAAGGTGCTGAAGCTCAGGACGCCGACGGCCTACGAGCTGACCCGGCTGGAGCCGGTGTGGCGCGAGGTCACCGCCCGCGCCGGCATAGAGGCCCGCTCGTACGAACTGATGGTGGAGAACAGCGACGACCTGAACGCGGCCGCGGTCGCCGGACACGTCGTCGGTGTCACGACGTACGCGCTGAACGAGATCCCGAGCGCCAACCTCGCCGCCGTACTCGCCCATGAACTCGGCCACCACACCGGCGGTCACGCCTGGGCGGGGCTGCTCGGCTACTGGTACTCGCTGCCCGGCCGGATCGCCTGGGCCGTCACCAAGGCCCTGGCGGCCCTCGCGGTGTACGTGGCCAGCCGGTTCTCGCTGCTCGCGACCGGGTTCCTGGTGCTGCTCATGGGGACGTTCGTGGTCTTCGCCGTGGTCGGCGTCTGGTACGTGACGCTGCCGCTGCTCCTCGCGCCGTACCTGCTCGCCTACGCCGGACGGCAGGGCGAGCTGCGGGCGGACCAGCAGGCGGCCGACCTCGGCTTCGCCCGGCCGATGGCCGAGGTGCTCCACCAACTGCAGGCCGAGGAGGACGCCGAGGTCGCCAGCGCCGCCGCGGCCGGCCAGCGACTGGAACGGCCGGGCCCGATGGCCCGGCTACTGTCCACCCACCCCGACCACGCCACCCGGCTGTCCCGGCTTGAGCCGTATCTGCGGCTCGGCCGCTGAGTCAGCCGGGCGGCGCCACCGCGCGTGCGGGCCCGGTCCCGGGCGAACAGACTGGGGCCATGCCCGCGCCGCAGGAGCCCGCACGCCCGCCGTCACGCCCGCCGATGTTCGGCTCCCTGGAGAAGGCGGCGTACATCCTGGCCCCCGGGACCGTCGTCGTCGGCCTGCTCTACTACTTCGGCAGCGTGTACACCAAGGCGTACTACACCGCCCTCGGCGTGCTCCCGGAGGACCTCGGCTTCTCCGTCCAGAGCATCCTGGCCAACAGCGCGAGCGCGATCTTCTTCCCGCTGTGGATCCTGCTGATGTGCGGCCTCATCGTGCTGCTGGTGCTCGGCTGGGTGGGCCACCGGCTGGCCCTGCCCGCGCACGCGGCCCGGCGCCGTACGGCGATCCGCTGGCTGGGCGCCGTCGGACTGCTCATGGTGCTGCTGAGCTCCCCGGTCTTCTTCTCGGACCGGCTGCTGTTCCCGCTTCCCGGAGGCTGGCCGCGCCAGTTCGTGCCGTGCCTGGTGATGGCGCTCGGCGCCACGCTGGCCTTCTTCGCCGTGCAACTACGCCTCGGCCAGGGCCCGGAGGTGCGGAGCCCGCAGGTCCGCACCGGCGACCGGCTATGGCTGGCGGGCGGCGCCCTGCTCATCGGGGTGCTGACGATGAGCCTGTTCTTCGACATGGCGCGGTACGTGAAGGCGGTCGGGCGGGGCAACGCCATCGCCGAGACGAAGGGGGGTTACCGGGGCAGCCCCTGGGTGGTGGTGCATTCACGCATGCCCCTCCCCCACCACGCCAAGAACATCACCCCCTTCGACCTGGGCAGCCGTAGTGGGCCCTACCGGTACGAATACCGCGGCTTCCGCATCGTCGCGAAGTCGCCGACCCGCTACTACCTGGTCTCCTCCTCGTCGCGCTACGCCGACCGTGACGTGGTGGTCCTGCCTGACAACGACAACGTCTGGGTGGAGATCCGGGGCTCGTGAGAGCGGCGGATCTCAGGGGGTGCCGAGGTCCGTGTTATCGGACTCACCGGGCTCATCGGGCTCCGGCGTCGGGCCGACCGTGGTGTCGGAATCGGTGGGCCCAGGCGTCGTGAGCGTGTCCGTGGGCGTCCCCGTCTCCGTGGCGGTGGTCGTGTCCGGGGTGGTCGTCGTGGGCCCGGTCGCCTCCCCGGAGACGGGGACGGTGATGGTGCCCGCCGCGGTCGTCACGGTCACCTGAGCGGAGTACGGCCCCGGCTGGGACGCGGTGTGCTGGACCCCCACCTCGCAGGTTTCGCCGGGCTGCAGCGTCGTCCCCGAACATCCGTCCTCGGTGATCACCGTGGTCCCGTCGGTGTCCCCGCCGGCCGCGATGTCCTGAAGGGGCTTGGGCTCGTCCGTGTTGTTCTCGATCGAGACCGTTCCGCCCGTGGGCTCACCCACCTGCGCGCCGGGCAGATCGATCGCCGAACCGCTCGCGTCCCCGGAATCCCCGGAGTCGCTGCCCGGGAAGAGGGAGACGTGTCCCACCGGGGAGCCGCCGCCGTTGGGGGTGGTCGCGGTTTCGGTCGGCATGCCCGGCGCCGACTCCGACGAGGACGGCTGTGCCGTGACCCCGTCGCCGGACTCCTGGCCCTGATCCTTGTCCTTGCAGCCCGCCGTCACCGCCACCGCGGCGATCGTCGCGGCCACGGCGATCCCGCGAGCCGTCACAGACACCATGGCGTGGGCACCTCCGGTCCGGCTCGGGCCCTCAACTTCGCACACCGGCTGCCGGGAGCGCGCCGGCCGCGATCGGCCACGCAACTGGATCACTCGAAAGAACGCCCGAACAACGCCGAAGGGCGGCCACCCCGTGGGGTGACCGCCCTTCAGTGGTTCAGGCGTGCGCCTTACTGGTTGTACGGACCGTAGTCGTAGTCCTCCAGCGGGACGGCCTGGCCGGAGCCCGTGCCGAACGGCGAGTAGTCGATGTCGTCGTAACCGACGGCCGAGTACATCGCGGCCTTGGCTTCCTCGGTCGGCTCCACCCGGATGTTGCGGTAGCGGGACAGACCCGTACCGGCCGGGATGAGCTTACCGATGATGACGTTCTCCTTGAGGCCGATGAGCGAGTCGGACTTGGCGTTGATCGCCGCGTCGGTGAGGACTCGCGTCGTCTCCTGGAAGGACGCCGCCGACAGCCAGGACTCCGTGGCCAGCGAGGCCTTGGTGATACCCATGAGCTGCGGACGACCGGAGGCCGGGTGACCGCCCTCCTGGACCACACGACGGTTCTCGTGCTCGAACTTCGAGCGCTCGACCAGCTCGCCGGGCAGCAGCTCGGCGTCGCCGGACTCGATGATCGTCACGCGGCGCAGCATCTGCCGGATGATGATCTCGATGTGCTTGTCGTGGATCGACACACCCTGCGAGTTGTACACCTTCTGGACCTCGCCGACCAGGTGGACCTGGACGGCACGCTGACCCAGGATGCGCAGCACGTCGTGCGGGTTGGTGGCACCCACGGTGAGCTTCTGGCCCACCGAGACATGCTCGCCCTCGCTGACCAGGAGCCGGGCACGCTTGGAGATCGGGAACGCCGTCTCGTCGCTGCCGTCGTCCGGCGTGATGACGATCTTCTTCGTCTTCTCGGTCTCCTCGATACGGACACGGCCGTCCGCCTCGGAGATCGGGGCGACACCCTTCGGGGTACGGGCCTCGAAGAGCTCGACGACACGCGGCAGACCCTGGGTGATGTCGTCACCGGCCACACCACCGGTGTGGAAGGTACGCATCGTCAGCTGGGTGCCGGGCTCACCGATGGACTGGGCGGCGATGATGCCGACCGCCTCACCGATGTCGACCAGCTTGCCGGTGGCCAGCGAGCGGCCGTAGCACATGGCGCAGGTGCCGACGGCGGACTCACAGGTCAGGACCGAGCGGGTCTTGACCTCCTCGATGCCGTGCTTGACCAGCTCGTCGATGAGGACGTCGCCCAGGTCGGTGTTGGCCGGGGCCAGCACCACGCCGTCGACGACGATGTCCTCGGCCAGCGCACGTGCGTACACGCTGGTCTCGACGTTCTCCGCCTTGCGCAGGACGCCGTCCGCGCCGCGCTCCGCGATGTGGAGCTTGAGGCCGCGCTCGGTGCCGCAGTCCTCCTCGCGGATGATGACGTCCTGGGAGACGTCCACCAGACGACGGGTGAGGTAACCCGAGTCGGCGGTACGCAGGGCGGTGTCCGCGAGACCCTTACGAGCACCGTGCGTGGAGATGAAGTACTCCAGCACGGACAGGCCCTCACGGAACGAGGCCTTGATCGGACGCGGGATGGTCTCGTTCTTCGCGTTCGACACCAGACCACGCATACCGGCGATCTGCCGCATCTGCATCATGTTTCCTCGGGCACCCGAGTCAACCATCATGAAGATGGGGTTCGTCTTGGGGAAGTTCGCGTTCATCGCCTCGGCGACCTCGTTGGTCGCCTTGGTCCAGATCGCGATGAGCTCCTGCGTGCGCTCTTCCTTGGTGATCAGACCGCGCTCGTACTGCTTCTGGACCTTCTCGTCCTGCGCCTCGTAGCCGCGGACGATCTCCTTCTTCGCCTCGGGAACGACGACGTCGGAGATGGCCACGGTGACACCGGAACGGGTCGCCCAGTAGAAGCCGGCCGCCTTCAGGTTGTCGAGCGTCGCCGCCACGATGACCTTGGGGTAGCGCTCGGCCAGGTCGTTGACGATCTCGGAGAGCTGCTTCTTGCCCACCGAGTAGTCGACGAACGGGTAGTCCTCGGGCAGCAGCTCGTTGAAGAGCGCACGGCCCAGGGTCGTCCGCAGGCGGAAGGTGTCACCCTGCTGCCACTCCGGCTCGCCCTCCTCCTGCGCCGGCGGGGTCCAGCCGCGCGGCGGGATGGTGCCCACCGGGAAGCGGATGTCGATCGGGGACTGCAGCGCGAGCTCGCCAGCGTCGAACGCCATGATCGCCTCGGCCGTGGAGCCGAAGGACCGGCCCTCGCCCTTGGTGTCACGCAGCTCGCCGTCGGTGGTGAGGAAGAACAGACCGAGGACCATGTCCTGGGTCGGCATCGTCACCGGACGGCCGTCGGCCGGCTTGAGGATGTTGTTCGAGGACAGCATCAGGATGCGGGCCTCGGCCTGCGCCTCCGCGGACAGCGGCAGGTGCACGGCCATCTGGTCACCGTCGAAGTCCGCGTTGAACGCGGTGCAGACGAGCGGGTGGATCTGGATGGCCTTGCCCTCGACCAGCTGCGGCTCGAAGGCCTGGATGCCGAGGCGGTGCAGGGTGGGAGCACGGTTGAGCAGAACCGGGTGCTCGGCGATGACCTCTTCGAGGACGTCGTACACGACCGTGCGGCCGCGCTCCACCATGCGCTTGGCGCTCTTGATGTTCTGCGCGTGGTTCAGGTCGACCAGGCGCTTCATCACGAACGGCTTGAAGAGCTCCAGCGCCATGGCCTTGGGCAGACCGCACTGGTGCAGCTTCAGCTGCGGACCGACGACGATCACGGAACGCGCGGAGTAGTCCACACGCTTGCCGAGCAGGTTCTGACGGAATCGACCCTGCTTACCCTTCAGCATGTCGCTGAGGGACTTCAACGGGCGGTTGCCGGGGCCCGTCACCGGGCGACCACGACGACCGTTGTCGAAGAGGGCGTCAACAGCCTCCTGAAGCATGCGCTTCTCGTTGTTGACGATGATCTCCGGAGCACCCAGGTCCAGCAGGCGCTTCAGACGGTTGTTGCGGTTGATCACACGGCGGTACAGGTCGTTCAGGTCGGAGGTCGCGAAGCGGCCACCGTCCAGCTGCACCATCGGACGCAGGTCCGGCGGGATGACCGGCACGCAGTCGAGGACCATGCCCTTGGGGCTGTTGGAGGTCTGCAGGAAGGCAGACACGACCTTCAGCCGCTTCAGCGCACGGGTCTTCTTCTGGCCCTTGCCGGTGCGGATGATCTCGCGGAGCTTCTCCGCCTCCTCCTCCAGGTCGAAGGACTCCAGGCGCTTCTGCAGCGCCGCGGCACCCATCGAACCGTCGAAGTACGTGCCGAAGCGGTCACGCAGCTCGCGGTAGAGGAGCTCGTCGCCCTCCAGGTCCTGGACCTTGAGGTTCTTGAAGCGGGTCCAGACCTCGTCGAGGCGGTCGATCTCGCGCTGCGAACGGTCGCGCAGCTGCTTCATCTCGCGCTCGGCACCCTCGCGCACCTTGCGGCGCACGTCGGCCTTGGCACCCTCGGCCTCCAGCTCGGCCAGGTCGGCCTCGAGCTTCTTGGCGCGGGCCTCCAGGTCGGCGTCGCGGCGGTTCTCGATCTGCTGACGCTCCACGGAGACGTGCGCCTCCAGGGAGGGCAGGTCGCGGGTGCGGCGCTCCTCGTCGACGTACGTGATCATGTACGCCGCGAAGTAGATGACCTTCTCCAGGTCCTTCGGGGCCAGGTCGAGCAGGTAGCCCAGGCGCGACGGGACGCCCTTGAAGTACCAGATGTGCGTGACGGGCGCGGCCAGCTCGATGTGGCCCATCCGCTCACGACGCACCTTGGCGCGGGTGACCTCGACGCCACAGCGCTCGCAGATGATGCCCTTGAAGCGGACGCGCTTGTACTTGCCGCAGTAGCACTCCCAGTCCCGGGTCGGACCGAAGATCTTCTCGCAGAAGAGTCCGTCCTTTTCGGGCTTGAGGGTGCGGTAGTTGATGGTCTCGGGCTTCTTGACCTCGCCGTGGCTCCACTGACGGATGTCGTCCGCGGTGGCCAGGCCGATCCGGAGCTCGTCGAAGAAGTTGACGTCGAGCACTATGCGTCAATCCCTCTCAGGGTCGTAAGTCTGTGGTCTGAAACGGGGGCCTGGGGGTCGGCGGGGCCCTGTGGGTAAGGGCCCCGCCGGACTCCCGTCAGACCTCTTCGACGCTGCTCGGCTCGCGCCGGGACAGGTCGATGCCGAGCTCCTCCGCAGCGCGGAAGACGTCCTCGTCGGTGTCACGCATCTCGATGGACATACCGTCGCTGGACAGCACCTCCACGTTCAGGCAGAGCGACTGCATCTCCTTGATGAGCACCTTGAAGGACTCGGGGATGCCGGGCTCGGGGATGTTCTCGCCCTTGACGATGGCCTCGTAGACCTTCACGCGGCCCGTGACGTCGTCGGACTTGATGGTCAGCAGCTCCTGGAGGGCGTAGGCGGCGCCGTACGCCTCCAGCGCCCACACCTCCATCTCACCGAAGCGCTGACCACCGAACTGCGCCTTACCACCCAGCGGCTGCTGGGTGATCATCGAGTACGGACCGGTCGAGCGGGCGTGCAGCTTGTCGTCGACCAGGTGGTGCAGCTTCAGGATGTACATGTAGCCGACCGAGATCGGGTCCGGGAACGGCTCACCGCTACGGCCGTCGAACAGCCGCGCCTTACCGGTCGGGAGCACCATGCGCTCGCCGTCGCGGTTCGGGATGGTGTGCTGCAGCAGACCCGCGAGCTCGTCCTCGCGCGCACCGTCGAAGACCGGTGTCGCGACGTTGGTGCCGGGAGCGACGGAGTCGGCGCCGATCGCCTGGAGGCGCTGCGCCCACTCGTCCGCCAGGCCGGAGACGTCCCAGCCGCGGCTGGCGAGCCAGCCGAGGTGGATCTCCAGGACCTGTCCCGGGTTCATTCGGGACGGGACACCCAGCGGGTTGAGGATGATGTCGACCGGGGTGCCGTCCTCCAGGAACGGCATGTCCTCGATCGGCAGGATCTTGGAGATGACACCCTTGTTGCCGTGACGGCCGGCGAGCTTGTCACCGTCGGTGATCTTGCGCTTCTGCGCCACGTACACGCGCACAAGCTGGTTCACACCGGGGGGAAGCTCGTCGCCCTCCTCGCGGTCGAAGACGCGGACGCCGATGATCTTGCCGATCTCGCCGTGCGGCACCTTCAGCGAGGTGTCACGGACCTCACGGGCCTTCTCACCGAAGATCGCGCGCAGCAGACGCTCCTCGGGGGTCAGCTCGGTCTCACCCTTCGGGGTCACCTTGCCGACGAGGATGTCACCGGCGACGACCTCGGCACCGATGCGGATGATGCCGCGCTCGTCGAGGTCGGCGAGGACCTCCTCGGAGACGTTCGGGATGTCCCGGGTGATCTCCTCGGGGCCGAGCTTGGTGTCACGGGCGTCGACCTCGTGCTCCTCGATGTGGATCGAGGAGAGGACGTCGTCCTGCACGAGGCGCTGCGACAGGATGATCGCGTCCTCGTAGTTGTGACCCTCCCACGGCATGAACGCCACGAGCAGGTTCTTGCCCAGCGCCATCTCGCCGTGCTGGGTGGCCGGACCGTCGGCGAGGACCTGGCCCTCGATGATCCGGTCGCCCTCGTTGACGATGACCTTCTGGTTGACCGAGGTGCCCTGGTTGGAACGGGCGAACTTGGCCAGGCGGTACGTGATGTACGTGCCGTCGTCGTTGGCCGTGGTGATGTAGTCCGCGGAGACCTCCTGGACCACACCCGCCTTCTCGGCCTTGACCACGTCGCCGGCGTCGACGGCGGAGCGGTACTCCATGCCGGTACCGACGAGCGGGGCCTCCGACTTAATCAGCGGAACGGCCTGACGCATCATGTTCGCGCCCATGAGGGCACGGTTGGCGTCGTCGTGCTCGAGGAACGGGATCATGGCGGTCGCGACCGACACCATCTGGCGCGGCGAGACGTCCATGTAGTCCACGTCGTCACCGGCGACGTAGTCGACCTCGCCGCCACGACGGCGGACCAGGACGCGGTTCTCGGCGAACCGCAGGTCGTCCGTGAGGGTGGCGTTGGCCTGCGCGATGACGAAGCGGTCCTCTTCGTCGGCGGTCAGGTAGTCCACCTCGTCGGTGACCTGGCCGTCGACGACCTTGCGGTACGGGGTCTCGACGAAACCGAACGCGTTGACCCGGCCGTAGGAGGCGAGCGAGCCGATCAGACCGATGTTCGGGCCTTCGGGCGTCTCGATCGGGCACATGCGGCCGTAGTGCGAGGGGTGCACGTCACGGACCTCGAAGCCGGCCCGCTCACGGGACAGACCACCCGGGCCGAGCGCGGACAGACGACGCTTGTGCGTCAGCCCGGACAGCGGGTTGTTCTGGTCCATGAACTGGGACAGCTGGCTGGTGCCGAAGAACTCCTTGATGGAGGCGACGACCGGCCGGATGTTGATCAGGGTCTGCGGCGTGATCGCCTCGACGTCCTGCGTGGTCATGCGCTCGCGCACGACGCGCTCCATACGAGCCAGACCGGTGCGGACCTGGTTCTGGATGAGCTCGCCGACGCTGCGCAGACGACGGTTGCCGAAGTGGTCGATGTCGTCCGTCTCGACAACGATCGTCTGACCGTTGTCCGCGGCCGTCTCGGTCTCGCCGGCGTGCAGCTTCACCAGGTACTTGATCGTCGAGATGACGTCCTCGACGGTCAGGACACCCGCGTCGAGCGGAGCGTCCGCACCCAGCTTCTTGTTGACCTTGTAGCGGCCGACCTTGGCGAGGTCGTAACGCTTCGGGTTGAAGTACAGGTTCTCCAGAAGCGTCTGCGCGGCCTCACGCGTGGGGGGCTCGCCCGGACGCAGCTTGCGGTAAATGTCGAGCAGCGCGTCGTCCTGGCCCTGGGTGTGGTCCTTCTCCAGGGTGGCGCGCATGGACTCGTACTCGCCGAACTCCTCGAGGATCTGCTCGGTCGTCCAGCCGAGCGCCTTCAGGAGGACGGTCACGGACTGCTTGCGCTTGCGGTCGATGCGGACACCGACCATGTCGCGCTTGTCGATCTCCATCTCCAGCCAGGCACCCCGGGACGGGATGATCTTGGCGGAGAAGATGTCCTTGTCGGACGTCTTGTCGATGGAGGAGTCGAAGTAGACACCGGGCGAACGGACCAGCTGCGACACCACGACACGCTCGGTGCCGTTGATCACGAACGTGCCCTTGTTCGTCATGAGCGGGAAGTCGCCCATGAAGACCGTCTGGGACTTGATCTCACCGGTCTCATTGTTGGTGAACTCGGCCGTGACGAAGAGCGGCGCGGCGTACGTGAAGTCGCGCTCCTTGCACTCGTCGATCGAGTTCTTCGGCGGCTCGAAGCGGTGGTCCCGGAACGTCAGCGACATCGACCCGGAGAAGTCCTCGATCGGGGAGATCTCCTCGAAGATCTCCTCCAGACCGGACTTGGTGGGGACGTCCTGACCGTTCTCCAGAGCCTCCTCGACCCGACTCTGCCAGGCGGTGTTGCCGAGGAGCCAGTCGAAGCTCTCGGTCTGCAGCGCGAGCAGGTTCGGAACCTCAAGAGGCTCCTTGATCTTTGCAAAGGAAATGCGCAGCGGGGCGGTGCTGGCGCCGTTGTTCATATTCGCGGTCGAGGCATTGCGCGAGGCGGCCAAGAGGGGGTCCTTCCGAGGGCTCGGACTCACTACGCGCGTGCCGGCCCCTCTCCTTCGCACGGAGACAAAGATCCCAGGTCAGGGACTACTTGGTCATCGATGCTCGGGTGAGGGCAGACCCCTGGTGACGGGCAGGGGACAGCTAACAGGCAGCGCAAAGGGTCAGTGTAGCCACTCGGCACACTGATGTCCAGTCCCGATTTTCAGAGACCCTCGTTGTCCTCAACGCCTGCGTCCTGCCTGCCCTCAACGCACGTTGATACTGCCCTCTTCGCCGTCGATCCATGCCTCGGATTCGGATCCTTGTGACGACGCGTCCTGAGAATTGCGCGCTGCGTGCGGTTCGTCAAGGCCCCCCAGCCCGAACCCGAGGCGCCGGGGACACGACGAAGATCACCTTACCCCTCGCCGTCACGGCCGCAAGGTAACCGTGGCCGACCTCCCAGGAACGCCGAAGAGCGACCACCCGGATGGATGATCGCCCTTCGGTGCGTTCGCGTTACAGCCCTAGGAGGCCGTATTCAGCGCGCGGAGAGAGTCGCGGAGACTCCAGGGAGGTCTTACTTGACCTCGACCGAGGCACCGGCGCCCTTGAGGGACTCGGCGGCCTTCTCGGCGGCGTCCTTGGCGACCTTCTCGAGGACCGGCTTCGGAGCGCCGTCCACGAGGTCCTTGGCCTCCTTCAGACCCAGCGAGGTCAGCTCACGCACGACCTTGATGACCTGGATCTTCTTGTCGCCGGCACCGGTGAGGATGACGTCGAACTCGTCCTTCTCCTCGACGGCCTCGACCGGGGCGCCCGGGGCACCCGGAGCGGCAACGGCGACCGCGGCGGCGGCGGTGACGTCGAACTTCTCCTCGAAGGCCTTCACGAACTCGGAGAGCTCGATGAGGGTCATCTCCTCGAACTGCGCAAGCAGGTCTTCCTGGCTGAGCTTCGCCATGGTGGCGATCCTTCCACTAATTCGGCTGGTGCCGGATGTACATGTATGGCGGGCGTACGTTCGGCCCGCTACGACCGTCGCCTCAGGCGGCGGTCAATGCGCGAGCCGAGTTACTCGGCACCGCCCTGCTCGCCCTGCTTGGCGCGAAGAGCGTCCACGGTGCGGACGAGCTTCGACGGGAGCGCCTGGAAGACCTGAGCAGCCTGAGTCTGCTTGCCCTTGAAGGCGCCCGCCAGCTTGGCGAGCAGAACCTCGCGGGACTCAAGGTCCGCAAGCTTCTTGATCTCGTCGGCGGACAGCGCCTTGCCTTCAAGGACACCGCCCTTGATGACGAGGTTCGGGTTGTCCTTGGCGAAGTCACGAAGACCCTTCGCCGACTCCACCGGGTCACCGGTGACGAAGGCGACCGCCGTCGGACCGTTGAACAGGTCGTCGAGCGTCGTGATCCCGGCCTCGTTGGCCGCAATCTTGGTCAGCGTGTTCTTCACCACGGCGTACTGGGCGTTCTCACCGAGCGAACGACGCAGCGTCTTGAGCTGCGCCACGGTGAGACCCCGGTACTCGGTCAGCACGGCGGCGTTCGAGCTGCGGAACTGCTCCGCGAGCTCGGCTACCGCGGCAGCCTTGTCGGGCCTTGCCATAGAGCGTCGGCCTCCTTCCGGGTGATGAGACCGCTCGGAAGGGGCTGAGGTAAACGAAACGCCCCGGCGCAGGCGCACGGGGCGTAGCTCTACCGGATCAACGCGCGCTTGAGGCGGCGAACTCCGGGAGCACTTCCACTGACACCTGCGCGGGTCGCCCACTTTTCAGCGGATCCTTCGGCCACCGCACCTTCTTGCGAACGTGCGGCAACGACCAGCGGTCTTTGGCTTCTGTAGGAGAGTACGGGACCTGGACGCGGTCAAGCAAATCGGCCCGTACGGGACTCAGCCGCGGCCCTTCCTCGCGGGCCTGCTCAGGTCGACCGTGTCCCCGGCGGGCGGTGCCTGGACGGACACCGGCTTGCCGAAGTCGCGCAGGACGACGGTCAGATCGAGCTCGCCGTGGCGCCCGAAGCCCCGGGTGCGGTGCTGCTTGACGCGGTCGTCGGAGCCGACCCACACGTCGATGGTGAGCTCGTCGACGCCCATGCCCTGGTACATCTTGAGGGTCGTCTGGCCGCGCCCCGGGCCGTTGCCCCGGTCCTTGAGCCAGGCGCGTACGGTGTCGAGGGTGGCCGTGCCCGCGTAGTGCGTGGTGGCGGTCCCGGCGACCTTCTCGCCGCCGACCCGTCGTACGTCGTCGGCGGCGGCCAGGAAGGCGGCCTCGCGGGCCGGGTTGCGTCCGGTCTGGTCGCGTATCGCGCTGGTGTCCATCTTCAGGCCGGAGCCGGAGAGGAACCTGGCTCTCGGGCCGAAGCCGGCCCAGTGCCTGCCGTGCACCTGCTGCTTGCCCATGCGCTGGTAGAGCACTCGGTCGACCAGACGCATCTCGAACTCGCCGCGGTTGTCGCCGCTCAGGCCGGACTGCTTGACCGCGGCGACCCGTGGCGCGGTGCCGACGACTCCGTCGGCGCGGACCCGCCCGTCCTCCGGCAGCCTCCCGGTCATCCGGTAGCGCAGGGACGGGGCGTCCTCGGTCTTCGCCACGGCCCGCAGGACGGCCCGCGCGGCCGACGAGTCCGAGGACCGCTCCACACCTGTGTCCGCGCAGCCGGCGGCGCCGGCGGCGAGGAGCAGGAAGGCGAGTGGAACACGCATGGCATGCCTCATTGGAATCCCCCCAGGAAACGCTCCGCCGTGCGTGGTCGGCGCACGGCAAGATCGGGAGCGTACCCCAGGGGGTTCCGCGCGTGCCGCTGATTTCCCGGGGCGGTGGTGGCGGTGAAGTCCGGTGCCGGTGCCGGGAGTTCAGGAGTCGGTGCCGGGGATTCAGGAACCGGTGCCGGAGCCCACGGATCCCGCGCCGGAGCCCACGGTTCCCGTGCTCTTCATGAGGTCGGTGAAGTCCCTGGTGTCGCTCGCCGGGGGCTTCTCGGCCGAGACCTTCGTGCCGTAGTCGCTGTAGTACGCGGTCTGGGTCATCTTGCCGGCCGCCATGTCGGCCTTCACGATCGCCTTGACCAGCAGGTTCTGGTCGTTGACCCAGATGTCCACGGTCTCGGTGGTGACCCCGGCCTGGGTGAGCTGCTTCTTCAGGTCGT
The DNA here is from genome assembly GCF_021538895.1 of Streptomyces olivochromogenes. GTDB lineage: Bacteria > Actinomycetota > Actinomycetes > Streptomycetales > Streptomycetaceae > Streptomyces > Streptomyces olivochromogenes_A. The sequence goes on from NZ_JADDRL010000113.1 coordinate 13,387, forward strand.
CCATCTGCTTGGCGCTGAGGTTGCTGCTCTTGCCGGCCAGGTCGGCGACGTTGGCGGTGCCCGCGTAGTGCGTGGCGTTCTCGCCGGAGACCTTCTCCTCGCCGACCTTCTTCACGTCGCCGGAGGCCAGCAGCAGCTTCACCGACTGGTTCGGCGTGGTGTTCTGCATCTGGTCCTTCATGAACGCGCCGGAACCGCCGCCGAGCTTGGCCAGGGCGTCGTAGTCGTACCGGATCCAGTGCTTGCCGCCGGCCTGCTGGGCGAACTTGTCGCTCATCTTGGCGTAGTAGGCGTCCGGCAGGTAGCGGGCCTCCATCGAGGACGAGCCGAGCTTGCGCATCGACTCGGCCATCGTGCCGCCCGTGTAGGTGATGGTCAGGTTGCCGGTCAGACCGTCGCCCCAGCTGAGGGCGCCGTCGGCCGACATGCCCATCACGGAGCCGATGGTGGTCGTGGAGCGCACCTTGGCCGACTCGGCCTTGTCGGTGGACTTCTCGGCGTTGCGCAGGGCCGCGACGGGGCTCATGTTCACCGTCCGGCCCGAGTCCTTGCCGCCCTTGTCCGAACCGCCGGAGGAGCCGGAGGCGCCGCAGGCGGCCACTCCCGTCAGAGCGGTCACCACCGCGATCGAGAGGGTCACCCGGCGCACGGTCGTGCTCGTCATTCGTCCCACCCCTGTGTCTTTGTCGCGGCCCCCGCACGCGGGCGCGGGCCCCTGGTGTCCGTACGAGAAGAGTCCGGACACAGAAAAGGACGGGTCCGGTACCTCGAAAGGTTCCGGGACCCGCCCTTGTTCTGACGCGTACCTGACGCGGCTACCAGGGTGAGCTCAGGCTCAGACGGCGGCCGGGTCCTCCTCGACGAGGAGGTTACGGGTGCGGTTCGGGTCGACCGGAATGCCGGGGCCCATCGTGGTGGTGATGGCGGCCTTCTTGATGTAGCGACCCTTGGCGGCGGACGGCTTCAGACGGAGGATCTCCTCCAGCGCGGCGCCGTAGTTCTCCACCAGCTTGGCGTCGTCGAAGGACGCCTTGCCGATGATGAAGTGCAGGTTCGAGTGCTTGTCGACGCGGAACTCGATCTTGCCGCCCTTGATCTCGGTGACGGCCTTGGCCACGTCGGGGGTGACGGTGCCGGTCTTCGGGTTCGGCATCAGACCACGGGGGCCGAGGACGCGGCCGAGGCGGCCGACCTTGCCCATGAGGTCCGGGGTGGCGACGACGGCGTCGAAGTCCAGACGGCCCTTCGACACCTCGTCGATCAGTTCGTCGGAGCCGACGATGTCGGCGCCCGCGGCCTCTGCGGCCGCAGCACGGTCACCGGTCGCGAAGACCAGGACCCGGGCGGTCTTGCCGGTGCCGTGCGGCAGGTTCACGGTGCCACGGACCATCTGGTCGGCCTTACGCGGGTCGACACCCAGACGGAAGGCGACCTCGACGGTGCCGTCGAACTTGGTCGTGGAGGTCTCCTTGGCGAGACGGACGGCCTCGAGCGGGGCGTACAGCTTCTCCCGGTCGACCTTGGCGTCCGCAGCGCGGAGAGCCTTGCTGCGCTTGCTCACAACTTGCTCCTGTGGGTTCTGAAGGAGTCGTGGTGTACGGGCCGAGCAGGCCCTACCACGGGGGTTCTACGAAGGTGGGGTTCAGCCCTCGACCGTGATGCCCATGGAGCGGGCGGTGCCGGCGATGATCTTCGACGCGGCGTCCAGGTCGTTGGCGTTCAGGTCGGGAAGCTTGGTCTGGGCGATCTCGCGGACCTGCGCCTCGGTGATCTTGGCGACCTTGGTCTTGTGCGGCTCGCCAGAGCCCTTCTCGACACCAGCGGCCTTGAGGATCATCTTCGCGGCCGGCGGGGTCTTGGTGATGAAGGTGAAGGAACGGTCCTCGTAGACCGTGATCTCCACCGGGATGACCCAACCGCGCTGCGACTCGGTCGCGGCGTTGTAGGCCTTGCAGAACTCCATGATGTTGACGCCGTGCTGGCCGAGCGCGGGGCCGACCGGCGGGGCCGGGTTCGCCGCACCGGCGTTGATCTGGAGCTTGATGAGCCCCGTGACCTTCTTCTTCTTGGGAGGCATAGCTCTCCGGGTCCTTTCGATTCGGGTCCTGCCCGCTTCCGGGAACCACCCGGACGCAGGCATACCGCACAACGATAACGGGTATGGATGCGCGGCCAAAAACCGCGCAGGTCAGACCGGCTGTGACAGCCCGCCTGACCTGCACGGAAGCATTTCGTCCAGAGGGAACTAGTTCTTCTGGATCTGGTCGAAGGAGAGCTCGACCGGCGTCTCGCGGCCGAAGATCTCCACCAGGCCCTTGACCTTCTTCGAGTCGGGGTTGATCTCGTTGATGGTCGCCTGCAGCGTGGCGAACGGGCCGTCGGTGACGGTGACCGAGTCGCCGACCTCGAAGTCCAGCACCTGGACCTCGACCTTGCGCTGCGGGGCGGGCTTGCCCTCGGCCTCGGCGGCCTCGCGCGCGGCCTTCTCCTCCGCCTCCGGGGCGAGCATCTTGACGATCTCGTCCAGGGTCAGCGGGTAGGGGTCGTAGGCGTTGCCGACGAAGCCGGTGACGCCCGGCGTGTTGCGCACGACACCCCAGGACTCGTTCGTCAGGTCCATGCGGACCAGGACGTAGCCCGGGAGCTTGTTCTGCTTGATGGTCTTGCGGTCGCCGTTCTTGATCTGGACGACCTCTTCCTGCGGCACCTCGGCCTGGAAGATGTAGTCCTCGACGTTCAGCGAGACGGCGCGCTGCTCCAGGTTGGTCTTCACGCGGTTCTCGTAACCGGCGTACGTGTGGATCACGTACCACTCGCCGGGCAGGATCCGCAGTTCCTCGCGCAGGGCCTGGATGGGGTCCACGGGCTCGGCGGGCTCTTCCTCGGCCGCCTCGTCGACCAGGGCCTCGTGCTCGTCGGCCTCGTCGGCCTCATCGACCTCGTCGTCCTCGGCAACCTCGTCGGCCTCATCCTCGACGTGCAGCGCGGCCTCCTCGGCCGCCTCCCCCGCCTCGGCCTCGGCAGCCTCGAACTCGTCCTGCTCGTCCGCGCCCTCGACGATGTCGAGCTCGTCATCCGCCGACTCGGCGGCTTCCCCGCGAGGCTCAATGGCGTCGTTCAGGTTCGGGTCAGACACGATGGCTGCTTCTTCCTGGATACATAGAGGTGGAACATGCGAAAAGGGGCGCCGGTACCACGGCGCCCTTCGCTCCTGGCTCAGCCGAAGACGTACTTGGCGGCGTGGTTGAGCCCATAGTCAATCACGGTCACCAGCGCGATCATGATGGCGACGAAGAAGATCACCACCGTGGTGTACGACGTCAGCTGGTTGCGCGTCGGCCAGACGACCTTACGGAGTTCCGCGATGATCTGGCGGTAGAAGATCCCGAGGCGCTTCAGCGGGCCCTTCTTGGCGCGCTTGCCACCCTTGCGGGCCTTCTTGGTCTCCGATACCTCGTCCTGAGCATCAGGCGTGTCGATGGAGCCCACGGCGTCCGTCATGCTTCCTCACCTGATCCCGGGTCATGGCCGTGCCGCGCCCGGTTCTGAGCCGCACGGCGGTGCAATGCTGTACGTACATGCGCACACATCCTGGCGGTGTGTGTAGCAGGGCCGGAGGGACTTGAACCCCCAACCGCCGGTTTTGGAGACCGGTGCTCTACCAATTGAGCTACGACCCTTTGAGCGTTTCCCCCAACTTACCGCATCCGACCGGGTGCTCGGTGTGCACCGGCTGTACCGCGGCTGCTGAAGGCCAACGAGGTGAGAGTGTACGTGGTTGCGGGCCAGTCGTCGAACAGAAAGTGCCGGTACCGGTACCCGGAACGGAAGATCGTCCTGGCCGGAGGGCGTATCCGGACGCCTGTTCAGGAGTCGGTCCGATGCTGTTCAGTCTGTGAAACCCGCGTGCCGGGGGCATTTCCGGTCTGGAACGATGGGCCCCATGAGCCCTGCTACCCCTCCCACCGAGCGCCGGGTCTCCGCCCGAATCGGCGCGATCTCCGAGTCCGCCACCCTCGCCGTGGACGCCAAGGCCAAGGCCCTCAAGGCCGCCGGGCGTCCGGTGATCGGCTTCGGCGCGGGTGAGCCCGACTTCCCGACCCCCGACTACATCGTCGAGGCCGCGGTCGAGGCCTGCAAGAACCCGAAGTACCACCGCTACACCCCGGCCGGCGGTCTGCCCGAGCTGAAGAACGCCATCGCCGCGAAGACGCTGCGCGACTCCGGCTACGAGGTCGACCCGGCCCAGATCCTGGTCACCAACGGCGGCAAGCAGGCCATCTACGAGGCCTTCGCCGCGATCCTGGACCCGGGCGACGAGGTCATCGTCCCGGCCCCGTACTGGACGACGTACCCGGAGTCGATCCGCCTGGCCGGCGGCGTCCCGGTCGAGGTCGTCGCCGACGAGACCACCGGCTACCGGGTCAGCGTGGAGCAGCTCGAGGCGGCCCGCACGGAGAAGACGAAGGTCGTCCTCTTCGTCTCCCCCTCGAACCCGACCGGCGCGGTCTACAGCGCCGAGCAGACCGAGGCGATCGGCCGCTGGGCCGTCGAGCACGGCCTGTGGGTCATGACGGACGAGATCTACGAGCACCTGGTCTACGGCGACGCGACGTTCACCTCGCTGCCGGCGGTCCTGCCCGAGCTGCGCGACAAGTGCATCGTGGTCAACGGTGTGGCGAAGACGTACGCCATGACGGGCTGGCGCGTGGGCTGGATCATCGGCCCGAAGGACGTGATCAAGGCCGCGACGAACCTCCAGTCGCACGCCACCTCGAACGTCGCCAACGTCTCGCAGGTCGCCGCCCTGGCCGCAGTCTCCGGCGACCTGGAGGCCGTGGCCAAGATGCGCGAGGCCTTCGACCGCCGCCGCCGGACGATCGTGCGGATGCTCAACGAGATCGACGGCGTGCTCTGCCCGGAGCCCGAGGGCGCCTTCTACGCGTACCCGTCGGTGAAGGCCCTGATCGGCAAGGAGATCCGCGGCAAGCGCCCGCAGAACTCGGTCGAGCTGGCCGCGCTGATCCTGGACGAGGCCGAGGTCGCGGTCGTCCCGGGCGAGGCCTTCGGCACCCCCGGCTACCTGCGGCTCTCGTACGCGCTCGGTGACGAGGATCTCGTCGAGGGCGTGAGCCGGATCCAGAAGCTGCTCGCGGAGGCGCGCGACTGACGCCACCGGCGTCCTCGCGCCGCACGCGCGGGTGTTCTCGCGCCGCACGCACGCGTGGCGGGCCGTTTCCCTCCGGGGAGGCGGCCCGCTTCTTCGTGTGGGCGTGCGAGCAAGACCACGTTCGAGGAAAGAGCTACCGGGACGACGGGAACGTACGGCAGGATCCTGGAATGGAGCGTGTACGTGATGTCTCTGAGCTGCCGAAAGCCCATCTGCACCTGCACTTCACCGGGTCGATGCGGCCCGCCACCCTGCTCGAACTGGCCGACAAGTACGGCGTGCGCCTGCCCGACGCCCTGACGGAGGCGCTGACCAGCGGGGAGCCGCCGAGACTGCGGGCGACGGACGAGCGGGGCTGGTTCCGCTTCCAGCGGCTGTACGACGCGGCACGCTCCTGCCTGCGCGAGCCGGACGACATCCGGCGGCTGGTCCGCGAGGCCGCCGAGGAGGACCTGAAGGACGGCTCGGGCTGGCTGGAGATCCAGGTCGACCCGACGTCGTACGCGCCCCGCCTGGGCGGCCTGATCCCGGCGCTGGAGATCATCCTGGACGCGGTGGAGACGGCGTCCCGGGACACCGGCCTGGGGATGCGCGTCCTGGTGGCCGCCAACCGCATGAAGCACCCCCTGGACGCGCGCACGCTGGCCCGGCTCGCGGTGCGCTACGCGGACCGGGGCGTGGTCGGCTTCGGGCTCTCGAACGACGAGCGGCGGGGCATGGCGCGGGACTTCGACCGGGCGTTCTCGATCGCCCGGGACGGCGGCCTGCTCGCGGCACCGCACGGCGGCGAGCTGACCGGCCCGGCGTCGGTGCGGGACTGTCTGGACGACCTGGACGCCTCGCGGATCGGGCACGGCGTTCGCGCTGCGGAGGACCCGCGGCTGCTGAAGCGGCTGGCGGACCGGGGCGTGACCTGCGAGGTGTGCCCCTCCTCGAACGTGGCGCTGGGCGTCTACGAGAAGCCGGAGGACGTCCCGCTGCGGACCTTCTTCGAGGCCGGCGTCCCCATGGCCCTGGGCGCCGACGACCCGCTGCTGTTCGGCTCCCGCCTGGCCGCCCAGTACGAACTGGCGCGCCGGCACCACGGCTTCACGGACGCGGAACTGGCGGAACTGGCCCGGCAGTCGGTGAGGGGTTCGGCGGCACCGGCGGACGTCAAGGCGAAGCTGCTGGAGGGCGTGGACGACTGGGTCGGGCGCCCGGTCTCCTGAAGTGGGCGTAGGGCGGGTAGGGCTTGAAGCAGATCAGGACCTCGACGGGGTGCCCGCCGCCGGGCGGCTGGACCAGACTCGGCAGACCCGCCATCAGTGCCGAGTGCCCTTGGGCGACCCTCTTGTGACGCGGCCCCCAGCCCGCCGCGTGGGCGAAGGACATGGCCGCCTCGGCGAAGAGGTCCCGGCCGCCGAACAGGAAGAACGTGCGGGCGTGGGTGGCGTGCCGCAGCTCGTTCCGGGAGTCCGCGCGTTCCTGGCGCCGGCGCCGGGCGGCGGCGTCCCGCGCCGTGCGCGCCTCGTCGGTGCGGACGGTCAGCGGGGCGCCGGTGGTGAGCGCGCGGCGCAGCCGGGGCCAGGCGCTGGGGCGCAGTCCGTACGTGTGGTGGACCAGGACGAGGTCGACCGGTTCCCCGACGCCCTCGTCGGGCAACACCCCGTCCCGCAGCGGCACATGGACGATCGTGTGGCGTGAGTAGGCGGCGAACGAGAACAGGCCCGCGAGGCGGCTGAGCCCGTCGTGGTCGCCGAGCAGCAGACCGATGGGGTCGGGGGCGCGCAGCGAGGTGTGGCGCAGGGGCTGCCGGGGCTGGACGACCCGGTGCTCGTACGGGCCCGTCCTGGGCCGGAACTCGCTCAGTCTCAGCCGCACGGGCGCGTGGCGGAGTGATGGCCGGGGTGGTCGGGGTTGTTCACGCACTCCAGGGTGCTGGCCGGGCGGCGGCGTCCGCAACGGAGATTCCGCCCAGCAGCGTCCGGGCCAGGCGGCGCGCGAAGTCCTCCACCTCGGGCAGCGCGCCCGTCTCGGTCGCCTCGTAGGCGAACGCGCGCTGGGCGCAGGCACCGAGCAGCAGGGAGGCGGCCGCGAAGGTGTCGGCGTCGGGGCGGACGCGCCCGGCGGTCCGCTCGGCGCGGAGGTAGGCGTCGAGGCCCTCGATCGGCCTGTGGGGTCCCGCGCCCATCTGCCGCAGCGCGTCGTCGTGCCGCCGCTTGAGCTGCGTCTCGGCGTACAGGGAGGCGGCGATCGGGAAGCTCTGCTCGTAGAAGAGCGCGGCCTGGCGGGCGATCTCGGTGAGGTTCTCCTCCAGGGTGCCCTGTCCCGGCTCGGCGGCGAGGCTGCGCAGCAGGGGAGCCAGTTGCGGCAGGCGCTCGGTGAGCACGCGGACGAACAGCTCCTCCTTGCTGGTGAAGTACTTGTAGAGCGCCGCCTCGGAGCAGCCGGCCGCCCTGGCGATCTCCTTGGTGGTGGCCCGGGCGAGCCCGACGGTCAGCATCAGCTCGTGAGCGGCGTCGAGGATGCGGATGCGGGCCGGTTTCTGCTCCATGACGCCCAAGCGTCCCATGGCCGCTCCATTCATTCTTGACGGGTGGGTGATTGCTTACTCACTCTAGGAGAGAGACAGGGTGAGTGAGTACTCACCCACTACATCCGAGACCGGGAGCGGGCCATGGATCGGGAGTACGGCAGGGACGGCAAGGACGGCGAGCACGGCACGGGGCGGGAGCACACCCGGGGCCGGGAGAACGGCATGAACCTCACCGTCTTCGGCGCCACCGGCGGAGTCGGCGGGGAGATAGCCCGCCAGGCGCTCTCCGCCGGTCACCGGGTCACGGCCGTCGTGCGCGACCCGGCACGCCTGGAGGTGACCGGCGCGCGCCTGAAGGTGTTCCGCGCCGACCTCACCGACCCGGAGGCGCTCCGCGCCGCCGTCGCCGGGCGGGACGCGGTGCTGTCCGCCCTGGGCTCGCGCAACCGCAAGGCCGACGGGGTGACGGCCCGGATGACCCGTACGATCCTGGCCGCCATGGAGGCGGAGGGGGTGCGGCGGCTGCTGGTGGTCAGCGCCGCGCCCGTCGGCCCCGAGCCGGAGGGCGACGGCCTGCTGGACCGCACCGTACGGCGCATCGTCTCCGCGGCTCTGAAGGACGTCTACGACGACCTGCGGGAGATGGAGGCCGAGCTGGCGCGCAGCAGCACGGACTGGACGGCGGTGCGCCCGCCGCGCCTGCAGAACAAGCCCCTCACCGGCGCGTACCGCACCGTCGTCGGCGGCACTCCCGCCAAGGGCCGCTTCCTGGCACGCACGGACGTGGCCCACGCGATGCTGGCGATGGCGGACGACCCGGGGACGGTCAAGCAGGGGGTGGGGGTGGCGTATTAGGAGACGGTGGAGGCTCGGGCCGGGTGCGCCGGAGGCACGCCGACTGCCCCGGAACCCGGCCCCCGGTGCCTCAGAGGCTCGCGCCCACCGTCACCGGTTCGTTGACCAGCGTGATCCCGAAGGCCTCGTGGACGCCGGCGACGACCTCGCGGGCCAGCGCGAGGAGGTCCTCGGTGGTGGCCCCGCCCCGGTTGGTGAGGGCGAGGGTGTGCTTGGTGGAGATGCGGGCGGGCCCGGTGCCGTACCCCTTGGTGAAGCCGGACTTGTCGATCAGCCAGGCCGCCGAGGTCTTGGTGTGGCTGTCCCCCGCGGGGTAGGCGGGCGGCTCGACGCCGTCGCCGAGCCGCTCGCGCACGCGCGCGTGGAACGCGGCGAACTGCTCGTGCGTGAGGATCGGGTTGGTGAAGAAGGACCCGGCCGACCAGGTGTCGTGGTCCTCGGCGTCCAAGACCATGCCCTTGCCGGCCCGCAGCTTCAGCACCGTCTCGCGCGCGGCACCGAGCGGCACCCGGTCGCCCGGCTCGACCCCGAGGGCGCGGGCCGCCTCGGCGTACTTGACGGGCGCCGAGAGCCCGGCGGCGTCCTCCAGCTCGAAGCGGACGCGCAGCACGACGTAGCGCGCGGGGTCGGCCTTGAAGCGGCTGTGGCGGTACGAGAAGGCGCACTCCTCGTTCGTGAGGGTGACCGTCCTGCCCTCGTGGCGGTCGTACGCGATCACCTCGGTGATCGTCGAGGAGACCTCCTGGCCGTACGCGCCGACGTTCTGGATCGGCGTCGCGCCGGCCGAGCCGGGGATCCCGGCGAGGCACTCGACGCCCGCGAGCCCGGCCTCGACGGTGCGGGCGACGGCGTCGGTCCACACCTCGCCGGCCGCCAGCTCCAGGCGCGTGCCGACGAGCTCGAACCCGCGCGTGGCGATGCGCAGGGCCGTGCCGTCGAAGCCCTTGTCGCCGATGACCAGGTTCGAGCCGCCGCCGATCATCAGCAGCGGTGTGCCGCTGTCGTCCGCCTCGCGGACGGCGGCGATCACCTCGGCGTCGGTCTCGGCGGTGACCAACCGGGTCGCGGGACCACCCAGCCGGAAGGTGGTCAGCGGGGCGAGGGGGGCGTCGTGGAGTTCCTGCACGCGCCCAAGACTACGAGACGCCACCGACAGCCCGGTCGACCGCGGGCCCGCGCGAGGACACCGGACGGGCATGCGTAAGGGGCGCCTCGCAATGGAGGACGCCCCTTACTCGGTACGAGCGGGTCAGGCCAGGCGTACGACCGCCCGGGACATCCCGAGCACCTTCTTGCCGTCGCTCATGGCCGTGAGGTCCACGCGCACGGTGTTGTCGTCGAGCTTGGCCGCGACCTTGCCGCTGACCTCGATCAGGGCGCCCTGGTCGTCGTTCGGGACGACGACGGGCTTGGTGAAGCGGACGCCGTACTCGACGACCGCGCCGGGGTCGCCGGTCCAGTCGGTGACCACGCGGATCGCCTCGGCCATGGTGAACATGCCGTGCGCGATGACGTCCGGCAGACCCACCTCCTTGGCGAACTTCTCGTTCCAGTGGATGGGGTTGAAGTCCCCGGAGGCTCCCGCGTACCGCACCAGGGTGGCGCGGGTCACGGGGAAACTCTGGGCCGGCAGTTCGGTGCCGACCTCGACGTCGTCGTACGCGATCTTCGTCGTCATCGGTCTCAGCCCTCCCCGCCCTCGGCGTCCGCCGCGCGCGCCACCAGCTTGGTCCAGGCGGTCACGACGTGCTCGCCCGCCTCGTCGCGCACCTCGCCCCGGACGTCCAGGACGTCGTTGCCCGCGAGCGACTTGATCGACTCGATGGTCGAGACGACCGAGAGCCGGTCTCCGGCGCGCACCGGGCGGGTGTAGACGAACCGCTGGTCGCCGTGGACCACGCGGCTGTAGTCGAGCCCGAGCTGCGGGTCCTCGACGACCTGGCCGGCGGCCCTGAAGGTGATCGAGAACACGAACGTCGGCGGCGCGATCACATCCGGATGGCCGAGCGCCTCGGCCGCCTCCGCGTCGGTGTACGCGGGGTTGGCGTCCCCCACCGCTTCCGCGAATTCGCGGATCTTCTCCCGGCCCACCTCATAGGGCTCGGTGGGCGGGTAGGTCCGCCCCACGAAGGACTGGTCGAGCGCCATGGCTCGGCACCTCCTGGTCTGAGCAGTGTGTGAAACGACATGAGGCCGCCCCCCAACTGCGGGGGCGGCCTCGTGTACGAGCCTGATTTATCGCGTCTCGCGGTGCGCGGTGTGCGCCTTGCAACGCGGGCAGTGCTTCTTCATCTCAAGACGGTCCGGGTTGTTACGCCGGTTCTTCTTGGTGATGTAGTTCCGCTCCTTGCACTCCACGCAGGCCAGCGTGATCTTCGGGCGGACGTCGGTGGCAGCCACGTGAGTGCTCCTTGACGAACGGATGGGTCAATTCAACGCAAGAAAGAGTAGCCGATCGAAGGACCGACCCCGCAATCGGCTACTGTCAGTAGCGGTGACCGGACTTGAACCGGTGACACAGCGATTATGAGCCGCTTGCTCTACCGACTGAGCTACACCGCTTTGATGTGATCGGGTCCCGCCTCGCGACGGGAACCTCTCACACCAGAGCCCCAATACGGAATCGAACCGTAGACCTTCTCCTTACCATGGAGACGCTCTGCCGACTGAGCTATTGGGGCGAGCGATGAAGACATTACACGGTCCGCAGCCGTTCACCCAAATCCGTTTCCAGCGGCCCTCCGGGGCCTCTTCAGCAGGCTTCCCGGCAGCCTCGTACGCACCTCCAGCAGGCGGTTCGCCCCACCTGCGCGAGCCTCGGCCGCGCGGCGGACCACGCCGGTACGACTATTGCGCTCCTCCCGGCCCCACGCGCCTCCCCACCCTAGGCTCGACTCACTCTCCGTGATCTTGGGTCCCCCGAGCCCGATCCCCGAACCGGTGGCCCCCGTGGCCGTGGACCCCGAGCCGGTGGATCCGAGCCGATGGACCCCCGAGCCCCTGGAGCGCGATGCCCGACAGCCAGCCGCAGCCGCCCCCCTCGTCGCCGAACTCGCCGGGCTCGAACTCGTCGGGCTCCTCGGGTCGGTCCGACGCGGCCGCGCTCCTGCTGTGCGGGGCCCGGCTCACCGACGGCCGGACCGTGGACGTACGGCTGGGCGGCGGGCGCATCGAGGCGGTCGGTACGGCCGGCAGCCTGGCGCCGGGACCGGCCCGCGGCGCGGGGGCCCGCGTGGACCTCAGCGGCTATCTGCTGCTGCCCGCCCCGTGCGAACCGCACGCCCACGCCGACACCGCGCTGTCCGGCGAGTGCGCCGGACCGGTCTCGTACGAGCCGGAGCACGTCCAGCGCCGGGCCACGGAGGCCGCGCTGCTGCAGCTCGGGCACGGGGCCACGGTGCAGCGGGCACACGTGCGCGTGGGCGACGTCCAGGGGCTGGGCGCCCTCTCCGCCGTCCTGCAGGCGCGGCGGTCGCTGCGCGGGCTCGCCGAGCTGACGGCGGTGGCGATGCCTCGGGTGCTGACCGGGGTGGCCGGCGCCGAGGGGCTCGCGATGCTGCGGGACGCGGTGAAGATGGGCGCCTCCGTCGTGGGCGGTTGCCCGGATCTGGACCCCGATCCCACGGGCTATGCGGAGACGGTCCTGGAGCTCGCCTCCGAACACGGCTGCCCCGTCGACCTGCACACGGACGCCGCCGACCCGGCCCGCCTGTCCCGGCTCGCGGCGATGGCCGGCGGCCTGCGCCCCGGCGTGACGCTCGGTCCGTGCGCCGCTCTGGGCCGGCTGCCCGCCGAGGCGGCCTCCCGCGTCGCCGACCAGCTCGCCGCCGCCGGGGTGACGGTGGTGTGCCTGCCGCAGGGCGGCTGCGGCGCCGTCGAGCGGCGGGGTACCGCGCCGGTACGGCTGCTGCGCGCGGCCGGAGTCCGGGTCGCCGCCGGCAGCGGCGCCCTGCGCGACGTCTCCAACCCCGTGGGCCGCGGCGACCCCCTGGAGGCGGCCTTCCTCCTCGCCTCGCGCCACGGTCTGCGCCCCGAGGACGCCTACGACGCGGTGAGCGTTTCCGCGCGTGCGGCCCTCGCCCTCCCCGAGGTACGCGTGGAGGCCGGCTTCCCCGCCGAACTCCTCGCCGTACGCGGCGACCGCCTCGCCGGCGCCCTGTCCCTGGCCTACAGCCGCATCGTGGTGCACCGGGGGCGCGTGGTGGCCCGTACCAGCGCGGTGCGGGAGTACTGCAACTCGGCGGTGGCGGCGGAACTGGGGCTGCCCCGGCAGGGACGCGGGGAGTTGTCCTGACGGAAACTCATCCGGGCGAAGGACAAAAACTCACCCGGAACAACCCCCGGGTGACTGCCCTGAAGTCGTGCGGCGGATGCGGCTTCTCGGGCGTACGGTCGGATTCATGCGCATTGTCATCGCTGGTGGTCATGGTCAGATCGCGCTGCGGCTGGAGCGGTTGCTCTCCGCGCGCGGGGACGAGGTCGCGGGGATCATCCGCAAGTCCGAGCAGAGCGACGATCTTCGCGAGGCGGGCGCCGAGCCGGTCGTGCTCGACCTGGAGTCGGCCTCCGTGGACGAGGTCGCGGAGCGGCTGCGGGACGCAGACGCGGCGGTCTTCGCGGCGGGTGCCGGCCCGGGCAGTGGCGCGGCCCGGAAGGACACGGTGGACAAGGCCGCGGCGGTGCTGTTCGCGGACGCGGCGGTGCGCGCGGGCGTGCGCCGTTTCGTGGTCGTCTCCTCGATGGGCGCGGATCCCGCGCACCGGGGCGACGAGATCTTCGACGTGTACCTGCGCGCCAAGGGCGAGGCCGACGCGTACGTCAGCGGCCTGGACGCCCTGGACTGGACCGTCCTGCGCCCCGGTGCCCTGACGGACGACCCCGGCGCGGGCCTGGTCCGTCTGGAGGCGCACACCGGGCGCGGCCCGGTCACCCGCGACGACGTGGCCACGGTCCTGGCGGAACTGGTGGACACCTCGGCGACGGCCGGCCTGACGCTGGAGTTGATCGGCGGCTCGACGCCGGTGTCGGTGGCGGTGAAGTCGGTGGCCGGGAACTGAGGTTGCCCCCGGGCCGTTGGACGTTCAGAAGAGAGGCAGCTGCCCGGGGAACTCCGGCACGGCGTATCCGTCCAACGCCGGCTGGACGGCCCCCAGTTGCGCCTGCCGCCGCGACCCGGCACACGAGACGAGTTCCCCGCCCTCCCGCGCCCCGGGCGGATCATGCCGCGCGAACCGCCCCGCGACCACGGCGATTTCACGACGACACACCGGACAGGCCCTACGACGGGACGACATGAGGCCAGTGTGCCCCGCGCCGCCGGAGTCCGGCGAGGCACGGGAGACGCACAGGCGGCAACTTGCAAAAGCAGGCTCGTGCGCGCACTGAAAGCCGTTCAGCGCCGGTTCCAAAACGCCCTGACAGCCCCGGAATCCGGGCGGCGCGGCGTGAGGCACGTCACCCTGCGTGAACCCGCCCGAAAGATTGTCCGCGCACACGAAGAGACCCCCTCCACTCCGCGTTTCCGCAGAGTGGAGGGGGTCTTCCCCAAAGTGGCGGCGCCAGGATTCGAACCTGGGAAGGCTGAGCCGGCAGATTTACAGTCTGCTCCCTTTGGCCGCTCGGGCACACCGCCGGGGTTTGCTGCCCCATCGCACCGCTTTTCGGCGGTGCTCCCTGGCAACGACGTAAACAATACCCGATGCACAGGGGTGCTTCGCCACTCGATTGATCGGCACTCTCGGGGCGTGGGATGGCTAGGCTGGTGCGGATGCGGACCGGCCCAGTGCCGGGCTCGGCGGCCACCCCCACGCGCGCCGACACGCACCCGATACGCACCCCGATACAAGGAGCCACAGGACATGGCCGACTCCAGTTTCGACATCGTCTCGAAGGTCGAGCGGCAGGAGGTCGACAACGCCCTCAATCAGGCCGCCAAGGAGGTCTCCCAGCGTTACGACTTCAAGGGCGTGGACGCCTCGATCGCCTGGTCCGGCGAGAAGATCCTGATGCAGGCGAACTCCGAGGAGCGGGTCAAGGCGATCCTCGACGTCTTCCAGTCCAAGCTGATCAAGCGTGGCATCTCGCTGAAGGCGCTGGACGCGGGCGAGCCGCAGCTCTCCGGCAAGGAATACAAGATCTTCGCGTCCATCGAGGAAGGCATCTCCCAGGAGAACGCCAAGAAGGTGGCGAAGATCATCCGCGACGAGGGCCCCAAGGGTGTGAAGGCCCAGGTCCAGGGCGACGAGCTGCGGGTCAGCTCCAAGAGCCGCGACGACCTGCAGACCGTGATCGCCCTCCTGAAGGGGCAGGACTTCGACTTCGCGCTGCAGTTCGTGAACTACCGGTAGTCCGGGATTCCGGTGGCGCTGTGACTCCGGCGGTTCGCCGGAGCGCGCGCCCGAGGAGTGGCGAGGGGTGGGCACCCTGCGGTGCCCACCCCTCTCGCCTGCCCGCCTCGACCGTGACCGCGGTTGCGATCGCGGTCGCGGGACGCGCGTGCGCTCAGTCGCGCGAGTTGCCGAACAGGATGCGGTAGACGATCAGCAGGACGAGCGAGCCGCCGATCGCGGCGGCCCAGGTGGGTCCGTCGTAGAAGTTCTTGGTGATCGGGTGGTCCAGCCAGCGGGCCGAGATCCAGCCCCCGATGAACGCGCCCGCGACGCCGATGAGCGTCGTACCGATGAAGCCGCCGGGGTCACGGCCCGGCAGCAGGATTTTGGCGATGGCTCCGGCCAACAGTCCCAGGATGATCCAGCTGATGATGCCCATGCCGTGAACCTGCCCTCTCGTGCTGTGTCCGCACTGTTCCGGCCCTGTGATTTCCGTCGGAGCCGGCTGTGCTTCGCAGGCCTGTCTGGCGTGCTGTGCTCCGGGATATCCCTCGCGCGCCTGTTCGTGCCGTGTCGATGCACAGGACGCCTCCCCCGCACCGGGCGGTTGCAGGGGTCAGTAGGGTGCGGCGCATGACGAGCTCCGAATCCAGCCTGCGCCGCACCCTGGGCGTCCGGGACGCCGTGGTCGTCGGCCTGGGCTCGATGGTCGGGGCCGGGGTCTTCTCCGCCCTGGGACCCGCCGCGCGCGCGGCCGGCACGGGCCTGCTGCTCGGGCTCGCCGTCGCGGCCGTGGTGGCCTACTGCAACGCCGCCTCCTCGGCGCGGCTGGCCGCCCTGTACCCGGCCTCGGGCGGGACGTACGTGTACGGGCGGGAGCGGCTCGGGGACTTCTGGGGCTACCTCGCGGGCTGGGCGTTCGTCGTCGGCAAGACGGCCTCCTGCGCAGCGATGGCGCTCACCGTGGGCGCGTACGTCTGGCCGGCGCAGACGCACGCCGTGGCGGTCGCCGCCGTGGTGGCACTGACCGCGGTGAACTACGGCGGCATCCAGAAGTCCGCCTGGCTGACGCGGGTCATCGTGGCCGTGGTGCTGGCCGTCCTGGCCTGCGTGGTGGTCGTGTGCCTCACCTCCGGTCAGGCCGACGCGGGGCGGCTGCGGATCGGGCTCCCGTCCGGCGTGGGCGGGGTGCTTCAGGCCGCCGGTCTGCTGTTCTTCGCGTTCGCGGGGTACGCCCGGATCGCGACGCTCGGCGAGGAGGTGCGGGATCCGGCGCGCACCATTCCCCGGGCGATCCCGCTGGCTCTGGGTATCGCGCTGGTGGTGTACGCGTGCGTGGCCGTGGCCGCGCTCTCCGTGCTGGGCGCGGACGCTCTGGGGCACGCAAAGGCGCCGCTGACGGACGCGGTGCGGGCGGCCGGGGCGCCGGGGCTGGCCCCCGTGGTGCGGGTCGGAGCCGCCGTGGCCGCCCTGGGGTCGCTGCTCGCGCTGATTCTGGGCGTGTCACGGACGACGCTCGCCATGGCCCGCGACCGCCATCTGCCCGGGGCGCTGGCGGCCGTGCACCCGCGGTTCCAGGTTCCGCACCGGGCGGAGCTGGCCGTCGGCGCGGTCGTGGCGGTGGTGGCCGCGACGGTGGACGTACGGGGTGCCATCGGGTTCTCCTCCTTCGGTGTGCTGGCCTACTACGCCGTCGCCAACGCCTCGGCGTGGACGCTGAGTCCGGCGCCGCTCAGGCGCGCGGTGCCGGTGGTGGGGCTGCTGGGCTGCGTGACCCTGGCGTTCGCGCTGCCGAC
>NZ_JADDRL010000114.1 GCF_021538895.1 Streptomyces olivochromogenes
CCTTGCGGCAGACACGGAGTTGTCCTCTCAGGGAATGGTGAGCAGGAAGGTACGAAGATGCGAGGCGACTGCTTGTCGGCACCCATCGGCACACCGCTTGCGGGCCGTCGGCGGCAGGCATGTCACCGCGGGCTGAGCAGGGGAGCGTCGGGGTGTAGTCGGCCGAGCGTGTCCGATCCGCCGACGGAGGCGAAGCGGGCGGGAAGGCAGCGCTGGTGCGAAGTGCGTGGGGTTCTGTGGCGTCAGAGGGACCGACAGACGGCACTGGACGTACGGCCGAGGTCGATGTGGCGACGCGAGGTCAGAAGGGGCAGTATCCGGCCTGTGCGGTCGAGCGTCCTCACGGCCACCCCCATGGATCCCTAGTTTTCCTACCTGACTGATGGGGATCGTGGCAGAAGGTGGCGTCCATCCCAAGAGGGTGCTCACATGGTGGACGAGACCATCTCGCTTTGCGAGATGAGTCGTGAGCGTCCCAGCATGTCAGGGGTTTACCCAGGCGCCCGGGGTGTTGGTCAACGCGGATATGGCGACGGGTAGTTGGGCCGACGCGACGTCGGCGAGCGACACGCCCTCAAGGATTTCGCGCACGTTGGACCGTAGTGCGATCCACAGGGGGAGCAAGGACTCGGCGGGGCCGGTGTAGGAAAGGTCCGGGGGGCGGACCCCTCGCGCCGAGACGAGTGGTCCGTCCACGGTGCGGATGACGTCGGCGATGCTGATGGACTCGGCGGGCCTGGCCAGCCGGTAGCCGCCGTTGCCGCCGCGCTGGCTGAGTACGAGACCGCCCCGGCGCATGTCGTTGAGGATGCTTTCGAGGAATTTGCGCGGGATGTCCTGGGCGTCGGTGATGGCCTCGGCCTTCAGCGGCCCGTCATCCCGTGACGCGGCGAGCTGCAGCGCGGCACGAACCGCGTAGTCCGCCCTGGCTGAGATCCGCATGAGCGCATTATCCCGTACCGCTTCGGTCGGACGTTTCGTGCCCGGCGGTCGAGGTGTTCCGGTCGCGGCGGGCGTCCGGTGGGAAGCGTAGCCGCCCTTGATGACGTCGCTGAGGGTGCCGTCGATAGGGGTGGGGACGATGCTCGCCGACCGTGCCCACCTGGGCGCCGCCCCAAGTTCGCGCGGTGAATGTCCCGCATGCCGAGACTGCTGGGAGCTGCCCAGCCCAATGCATCCTGGAGCATGCGCGTCTTGTCATTGATCCGGCGTTCCAGGGCGCTTTTCGGTCAGACGGGCAGGACGAACGGAGGGTGCGCACCGTTGAGGAAGTAGTCCCCGACGTGGCGGAGTCGGTGGGCGACGGGCTCGTACAAGGTGTGGGTCCGCGCATTGCGCCAGAACCGGTCGAAGCCCAGCCGCGCGGAAACGGATCGAGCGCCGACGATGTCGAGGGCGCGGGTGGTGGATTCCTGTGCAGCCCTGGAAGCGGCGGCTTCGGCCATGGTCACCAGGACCGAGATGTCCGCGTACTCGTCGTAGGTGAGGTCCTCGCCGCGTGCCAGCCCGCCGTGCACCGCTTCCAGCGCTTGCTCCGTGAGTGCGGAGGCGGAGCGGGTCAGGACGGTGAGTTCTCCGTGGGCGGTCAGCACCTGCGGGTCCTGGGGGGAATCGGCCGGCCAGGTGGGATGCCAGGATGAGTGACCCGCCCTGCTGTACTCACGGACTTCGGCGAGCACTCCCTCAGCCATGCCGAGAAGGAGCTGGACGGAGAGGAGGCGTCCGACCGGCGCTGTGAGAGCAGCCAGGGGTGACAGGACATCCTCGTCCGCGGAGAGGGAGCCGAGTACCTCGTCGGCGGCGACCGGCACGGCGTCGAACTCCACGCTGCCGCCCGCCGCGAGCCGCTGGCCGAAGGTGTCCGCACCGCCCTCGACCCGCACGCCGTGATACGTGGGATCGAGGACGACGGCAAGTGGTTCGCCGGTGTCGGCCCGCTCGGCTCGCACGGCGAGGCGGTCGGCGACCAGGACCCCCGTGGCGTAGCTGTGACGGCCGTCGAGCACATAGCCCCTCGCTGTCCGGGCCAGCGTCAGGGGCAGTTCCTGACGGGCGAAACCACCACCCCAGCACCACTGCTCCGCCGCGGACTGCCGTTCGACCTGAGCGGCGAGGACGGGCTCGCTGAAGAACCGGGCGCTCCACGACAGGAAGTAGTGACAGCCGAGCAGTTGACCGATCGCGCCGTCGGCCGCGGCGATCTCCCGGACGACGGCGTAGGCCGTGGGCCAGTCCGCACCGCCTCCCCCGAGCTCGGCCGGTATGAGGAGCGTCAGCAGCCCCGCTTCACGCAGCCCCGACACCTCGTCGAACGGGGCCTTGCCTGCCTGCTCCCTGGCCGCTGCGTCCGTGGCCAGGTCGTCCGCCGTCTCGCGGGCCACGCGAAGCCAGTGTGCACGGCCGGGCCCGGTCCGGTCGGATTCCGAGTCGGGTTCGGACGGCGCAGTGGCAACGCCCATGGCGGTGGTCTCCTCAAGTTCGGCGGCTGGGTGCGGTGTTGGGGCTCTCTTGCTGGTCGGGCACGAACTTGTAGCCCACGCGCCGTACGGTGACGATCCGGTGTCGGTGAGCCCTGCCCAGCTTGCGGCGCAGCCGTGCGATGTGGACATCCACGGTGCGGCCGTCGCCGATGTGGTCGTATCCCCAGATGCCGGTCATCAACTGCTCGCGCGAGTGCACCTGGTGGGGATGCAGAACGAGGTGGGCCAACAGCCCGAACTCCAGGTAGGTGAGGTCGAGTTCGCGTCCATCCAGTTCGGCGACACGTCGCGCGGCATCGATGCGGATGAAACCGCCTCCCGTCTGCGGCACGGGAGGTGAGTTCGTGTAGGCGACCGGTCGGATCTCGGGCCGTGGCACGTCCTTGGCGAAGAGCTGGGCGGGATCGGTGCCCTCGGGGACGAGTACGAGGTAGCCGACCAGGGGTACGGAGCCGTGTCCCTCGGTGCTGCCCTGCGCGGTGTCGCCCACGAGGCGGAGATGGCGCAGGTCGGGGAGTGGTGCATCAGATGGAGCGGACTGGGCCGGAAGTGCCGTGGTCATGGCGGTCGTCCTTCAGAAGCGCGTCGGGCCATCAGGCGTACTGGGTGGGTTCGCCTGATCGCTTGGGATGAGGGAGAAGGAGCGGAGTGGCACGCGCGAGGGGTGAGGCGCGTGCCCTACACGCGACAGCAGGCGGCGCTGACGACGTGACCAAAGTCGACATGCCGACGACGAACGAGTCGTTGCTGCGTGTGGGACATGTGCATCATCCTGCGCACCCGTTGGGCGGACCGTCAATGCTTCCCTAGTAAATCGATAGGGAATGTAGGGAACGCAACATTGCGTACGGCTCACCGGCCGCCGTCGATCGCCCGGCGGTCTCCGGTTCAGCCAGGCAAGACCACCATCATCACGCCGGTCGGTCACAGAGTGAGCAGCGGCAGCCCCGGGCAGCGGTCAGCCGACGGCCGGCGTGCCTGCGCGCCACGGTTCGTGCACTTCGTCCTCGCGGACCGGGCGGTCCGCGGCGTGGGCAGAGGCCTTCAGGCCCTCCAAGCGAGAGAGGTGCGGGCGTCGGTGACCACCCGGCGGTGCGCGTTCACGGATACCGCGCGGACACAGCGCGCGTGCGGGGCGATGGCTGGGCTTCGCGGCGCCTATGCGTCGCGATCGTAGGCGCGCACTGAGCGCATGCGTCGACTACGCCCAGGACTGCTCAAGGCCGGTCCGTCATCCGGGCTGTAGTTGACGAGAAGCGAGATGTACTGCTCAATTAATTGCATGCATGCCGAACAGTGCCTGGTCACCCGTGACCACATCGACTTCTGTCGGGTGTGGTCCGCCGCGTGTTGCGCCTGACGCGGCAGCGGGCCGTCTGACCGGCCCTTCCCTTCCTCGGTGACCCCGTCGTGGGCCGAGTTCCTCTGCCGCCGCCCGACCTCGCCCGGGGCCCATGTCCCGGCGGCATCGCATCTGCTCACCACCTGGTTCCCAGCAGCCTGAAGCGCCGTTGCCCCGGCCCCACCGAGGGCTGCTCCGCCGTGCCCTAGTGCTGCTCGGGCACGGCCCCAGAGGACTTGAGAAAGGCCATCTCCCATGCCCGTGGAGTTCCTTGGCATCGCCGCCACCAACGACGGCTCCGAAACCACCGCGCGCTCCGGCGCCGCCTTCGACAAGGAGTACACGCTCCAGCTCGCCCGGGCGCACGAGGACCACGGTTGGGACCGGGTGCTGTTCGCCTACGGTTCCGGATCGCCGGACCCGGCACCGGCCGCCGCGTACATCGCGAGCAGGCTGGACCGTCTCCAGATCCTGCTCGCCCACCGGCCGAACGTCTCGTACCCGACCTTCGCCGCGAAGACCTTCGCCACCCTCGACCAGATCAGCGAGGGCCGGCTGGCCGTGCATTTCATCACCGGCGGCAACGACCACGAACAGGGCCGCGAGGGCGACACTCTCACGAAGGAAGAGCGTTACGCCCGCACCTGCGAGTACATCCGGATCGTCAAGAAGATCTGGACCACCCACGAGCCCTTCGACCACGAAGGCGCGCACTATCGCTTCCATGACTTCGTCAGCGACGTCTTCCCGCTCCAGCAACCCCGCCCGAACGTTTCGTTCGGCGGCTCGTCGCCCGCCGCGTACGCCGCAGGGGGTGCGGAGGCCGACATCTACTGCCTGTGGGGCGAACCCCTGGCCAAGACCGCCGAGCAGATCGAGACCGTGACGGCCGCCGCGAAGGCCGCGGGGCGCACCGACGTGCCGCGCATCCAGGTGGCGTTCCGCCCGATCATCGCCCCGACCGAGGAGTTGGCCTGGGAGAAGGCCCACCGCACCGTCGGCGCGATCAAGGCCCGCAAGGAGAAGGGAGAGCCGGTCTCCAAGCGTCACAGCGGGCAGGGACAGCCGCAGAACACCGGCTCGCAGCGGCTGATCGCCATCGCCGAGGCGGGGGAGCGCTACGACCGCGCCCTGTGGACCCCGACCGCCGCCGCGACCGGTGGCGCGGGCAACTCCAACGCCCTGGTCGGAACCCCGGAGACGGTCGCCCAGGCCCTGCTGGACTACTACGACCTGGGCGTCGACATCCTCTCCGCCCGCGGCTACGACCTGCTGGGCGACGCGATCGACTTCGGCCGGTACGTGATTCCGATCGTCCGCGAGGAGGTCGCCAAGCGCGACGCCGAGCGAGCGGCGCGCGGCACGCAGAATCTGGCGGCGGTGAGTGGATGACGTCCGTCGCACGACCACCGAAGCCTGCGGCCGAGCTGACGGCCGTTCAAGTGGCCGGGTGCGACGCCGGGGTGAGACCGATGCTGCGCAAACTCGGCGATGTCTACTCGACGCTCCGCCAAGCTCTCGGCTTCGATCGAGCAGGGGACCCCATCGGCAAGGGCGCCCACGCCAAACTCGCCCGCCACCGCGACGAGGAGTTCACCACGAGGCAGGGCGGGGTACTGCTCTGCTCCTGGAGCGCGGCGAGCCGGTCGCGGGCGGAGCCTTCCGCAGACAAGACGCGATCACGGCCGAGCTGATGGGGGTCTCCCCTCGGACGAAGTCTGGGGGAGGATCTGGACGCACTCCGCCCACCGGCGGCGCGGCCTGGCCCGACGCCTCGTCGCCGAGCCGGAGCACGAGGCGAGCGCCGGCGGCTACGGGCGGATCCACCTGACCACCGGTCCGCGCAGGGCCTCTACCTGACGGGCGGCTACATCCCGCTGTTCGACACCGGGGCCGATCCGGAAACACTCGGCCCCCCTTTCGAAAAGCACGTGCCGGTCGCACCACACACACGGCCGCCACCGGGAGGACGGACGTCGTCGGTACCGACTCCGGGGCCGGCGCCCCCCTCCAGGGCTTCATCGCGGCCACCACCAAGAAGGACCCAGCGCTCAGGGCGAGCGGCACTCGACGAGATCCGGACTGCCCACGACCAACAAGCAGTCGTCGCAGGGCTACGGGGCCGCACTACGCCGTGGCACGCGGCCCTGCACCGCGAATCCCACACCAACCTCATGCTCCCGAAGGGTCCGTCATGGCCACCGTCCTGTCCGTCTCCGGAAGTCCCTCCGCCACCTCTCGCACCGCCAGCCTGCTGCGCCACCTGGACGCGTGGCTCACGGCCCAGGGACACGAGGTGATCCCCCTGGACGTCCGCACCATTCCGGCCGAGGCGTTGCTCGGCGCCGACTTCCGGCACCCGGCGGTCGTCGAGGCGACCGGACTGTTCGCCCGCGCCGATGGCGTCGTGATCGGCACGCCCGTCTACAAGGCCGCCTACTCCGGGCTGCTGAAGTCGTTGCTCGATCTGCTGCCGCAGTACGCCCTGACTGGCAAGACGGTCCTGCCACTCGCGACCGGCGGGACCACGGCGCACGTCCTGGCGATCGACTACGCGCTGCGCCCGGTGCTCAGTTCCATGGGCGCCACGCACATCGTCCAGGGCTGGTTCACGCTGGACAAGGACATCGCGGTGGGCGACGACGGCACGCTGACCCTCGCACCGGGTCCCGCCGAGGCCCTCGCACAGGTCGTCGACCAGTTCTCCGACGCCCTCGGCGACCGTACGGCCCTCTTGGCGGCCGCCGGATGAGCACGGTGACTGCCGACGACGAACGAGTGGCCGACGACGAGCGAAAGGCGTGAGCCCCCGTGAGCCTCACCTTCCACTGGTTCCTGCCCACCAACGGTGACAGCCGTCATGTCGTCGGCGGCGGCCACGGCAGCCCGGTCACCGCGACCGGCGGTGACCGGCCGCCGAGCATCAGCTACCTCACGCAGATCGCCCGCGCCGCCGAGGACCTCGGCTTCACCGGCGCACTGACCCCCACCGGCGCCTGGTGCGAAGACGCCTGGCTGACCACCGCCATGGTCAGCCAGAACACCGAGCGACTGAAGTTCCTCGTCGCCTTCAGGCCCGGCTTCGTCTCACCCACGCTCGCCGCCCAGATGGCGTCCACCTTCCAGAGGCACACGGGCGGCCGGCTACTGCTCAACGTGGTCACGGGCGGGGAGAGCCACGAGCAGCGCGCCTACGGCGACTTCCTCGACAAGGACGCCCGCTACGCCCGTACGGACGAGTTCCTTCAGGTCGTCCGCGCGCTGTGGGACGGCGGGACCGTGAATCTGGCGGGCGAGTACCTACGGATCGAGGACGCGCGGCTTGCCCGCGTGCCCGACCCCCTGCCGCAGATCTACTTCGGTGGCTCCTCGTCCGCCGCGGGCCAGGTCGCCGCCCGCCACGCGGACGTCTATCTCACCTGGGGCGAGCCGCCGGCGGCCGTGGCCGAGAAGATCGCCTGCATCCGGACCCTGGCGGAGAAGCAGGAGCGCACCATCCGCTTCGGCGTCCGCCTCCACGTCATCACACGCGACACCTCCGAGCAGGCGTGGGCCGAGGCGCAGCGGCTGCTCGACGGCTTCGACGGCGAGACCGTGGCCGCCGTACAGGCCGGGCTGGCCCGCAGCGAGTCCGAGGGGCAGAAGCGCATGCTCGCCCTGCACGGCGGCGGCCGCGGCGACCTCGAGATCCACCCCAACCTGTGGGCCGGCATCGGTCTGGTCCGTGGCGGAGCCGGTACGGCACTCGTCGGCAGCCACACCGAAGTGGTCGAACGGATCGCCGAGTACCACCGGCTCGGCATCGACGAGTTCGTGCTTTCCGGCTACCCGCACTTGGAGGAGGCCTACTGGTTCGGCGAGAACGTCCTGCCGCGTCTCGCCGCTCGGGGACTGTGGAGCCGAGCCACGCGCGCGGGCGCGGACACCCAGCCTGGCGCCCAGGTCCCCTTCGCCGGCTTTCGAACTCTGCGATGATCCTCGTCCCCGCGGTGCGACCGTGAACCGGGTCGTGGCAGGAGCGGGCCACCCTGGGAACGTTGTCCACCGGATACCGGTACGCCAGACCGGCGTTGGCCCGCGGTCGGGTGCTGCCGTGAAAGTAGGAGACGGGTGGCGGCGAGACGAGTGCCGCACCGGTCTCCGGTCCCCTTGCCCCCGTACCCCGTCCCGGCGCGCCGGTGCGCCGCCGCCCGGTTTCGACGGCTCCGCCCCCACCCGCTACAGCCGACGCGGCCACATCCCCGGCAGTCTCGGCCTGCCGGGGATGTGGCCGCGTCGACGGCACAGGCCGGTTCAGGCCCGGCGCCGAACTCGCCGAACGCGTTGGCACGGTCCTCAACGGCGACGCGTCGCCGGTGATCTTTTACTACGGCGATGGGATCTCCGCCCCAGGCACGGCGCTCGCCCTCACACCCCTGGGTCCTCAGGCATGTCGCCCTGTACGACAGTTCGCTGGAGGAATGGTCCCGGGATCCGTCCCGGCCGCTCGCCACGGGCACCTCAGTGCCGGGGCTCACGCCGCGTCGGGCACCGCGCCGGTGCTGCCCCGGAAGGCGGGGTGGTCGCCGAGGCGGCCCACGTAGTCCCGGAGCCGGGGATGCGAGCTGAGGGTGCCGACCGGGCCGAGATGGACGAGCGCCACCCACAGGTCCACGTCCGCTGCCGTCAGGTCCTCGCCCAGCGCATAGGGCTGTCCGGCGAGCCGACGGTCCAACCGGTCCAGTGCCGCCGATCGACTTGAGGGCTTGGCGGCCGGGGTGACGTCCCGGTCCAGCACGTCACGGAGCGCGTCGATGTCCGCGGCGAGGGCCGGCGGGCGCAGCACGGAGGGGCAGGCTCCGTCGTGGCCGGACAGCAGGCCCGCGAGGTCGCGGAGGATGTCGGGGGTGTGGTTGCTGACGATGCGCCCGCTCCACCGGTCGCACAGCGCGGGCGCCGTCAGTGGTCCGTCGTAGTGGCGCACCGTGGCTTCGTACGCTCGGCGCAGTGAGGCGTAGGCGTCGGGTGTCTCGGCGGGATGAGCCAGGAGTGTGGTGGCGACCGAGTCCTTCACGCCGAGCAGGTCGAGGCTGATGGAGATGCGCAGCGAGCGCGGACAACTCCCCGACAGGAACAGTTCGTAGCGGTGCGGTGCCGGGTAGAAGCCGCCGGCCAGACCGACGCCGATACGGCTGTGGAAGCGGTGGGGGACGGGGGACGGTACGGCCGCTCTGGGGCGATGGTCCGAAGCGAACGAACTCTGGTCACCAGCACAGGGGTTGTCTGTGCTGGTGCTGCCTGAAGCTGTCTCGGGCATGACTCTCCCTTTGGGAACGAGGAAGCCACCGCCGCCTTGTGGGCACCAGCGGCCGAATGCGGAGCGACTGCGCTTGTCGCACTGGTCCGGACGGTACGGACCGAGGGCGGATCAGTAAGCGCTGGAGACACGTGACAGATCGATGTGCAGGCGCCTCGTCAAGCCGTTCCAGGGCATTCCCACCAGTCCCACCTCCGGGGCTCGCGAGACGCGAGACCACGCTTGCCCCGCCGCACCGGCGGGACCCGGTCGTCACCCGGGGCACCCCGTCGCGGTGGAAGGGTTGCCTGTCAGCGAGCCGGGGCCGATGACCACGTGAGCGGGGCGAACCCGCGCCGTGGCGCTGACAATCGTGACCGTCCACGTCAGTTTCGGTGAGCTCCGTGACGCCGTCAAGAAGGCCGAGGATGTGGTCTCACCTGGTGGTCACGCGCATTGACATTCTTTTCGCGACCTGCCTAACTTGCGGCGCAGGCCGAGATGCCCCAGGGCCGGAGAAGTGAGGGTGACAGCGATGTACGCAGCTGACGGGACGGCCGCATGGCGGCGCCTCGGCCGCGTCCTGCTGTGCGCGGACCGCTCCGTGGACCTGCTGCGCGTCAACAGCGCGCTGTGTACGGGCGCTTGCCGTTCCCTCTGCCAAGGCTGACGGCTTTCTGAGTCTTTGACGACCACCGCTGTCGCGGTGTGCCCTCTCCCCGCCCAGCCCCCGTTCGGCGTGTACCCGTGCGCCGACTCGTGCCGAGCCGTTCCCGCGCGGTGCGGTGCTGCCGCTTTCCGCGGTCCTGGGTGTCCAAAACCGATGGAGCCCCTCCATGAGTGAACCTGCCGGCGTCGCTGTGTCCTCCGGATCAGCACCGCCCGCCGAGACGATCCCCCGCCCCGACACCCCCGCCGCGCCCAAGCCCCTGGCGGCGCAGCGAGTCCTTCCGCTCCGGCGTCCCGGCCGCTGGATCATCACGGCCGTCGTGCTCGTGCTGGTCGCTCAGATCACCCACGGGCTGGTGACCAACCCGTTCTACCAGTGGGACCGTTTCCGCTACTGGTTCCTGCGCCCAACCGTCCTCGACGGGTTGCTCGTCACCCTCGAAGTGACCGCGTTCAGCGCGGTGTTGGGGCTGCTCGGCGGGATCCTGATCGCGCTCGGGCGGCTTTCCGGGAGTCCGGTGCTGCGTGCGGTGAGCTGGGTGTACACCTGGCTGTTCCGGTCCGTGCCGCTGATCGTCGTGCTGATCTTCCTCTACAACTTCTCCGCCCTGTACCAGACGTTGAGCCTCGGGGTGCCCTTCGGGCCCGCCTTTTTCACCTTCGACGAGTCGCGGCTCGCCACCGATATGGCGGTCGCCGTCGTCGGCCTCAGCCTCAACGAGGCGGCCTACGCCTCCGAAGTGGTGCGCGGCGGAATCCTCTCCGTCGACCAGGGCCAGCACGAGGCCGCCGCCGCGCTCGGCCTGCCCCAGAGCTACCAGTTCACGCGGATCGTCTTCCCGCAGGCGCTCAGGTCCATCACCCCGAACTACGTCAACCAGCTGATCGGCCTGATCAAGGGCACGTCCCTGGTGTTCTACGTGTCGCTGCTCGACCTGTTCGGCTCGGTGCAGACGATGGGCAGCACCTATCCCGGCGACATCGTGCCGCTGTTGCTGGTCGCCACCGTCTGGTACCTGATCCTCACGAGTGCCGTGTCCGTCGTCCAGTTCTACGTCGAGCGGTACTTCGCCCGGGGCGCCACCCGCACCCTGCCGCCGACCCCGTTGCAGAAGCTCCGCACCGGCCTGCGAGACCTGCGGGAACGTGCGCGCAGGGAGGCCGCCGTATGAGCACCGACACCGCCGGGACCCTGGCTGCATCGCCCGCCGCCGTCGAGGTCCACGACGTGCACAAGTGGTACGGCACCCATCGCGTGCTGGACGGCATCGACCTGATCGTGCGGCCCGGTGAGGTCACCGTGATCCTCGGCCCGTCCGGCTCCGGGAAGTCCACGCTGCTGCGGGTCATCAACCACCTGGAGAAGCCCGAGGGCGGCTACGTCAGCGTCAACGGCGAGCTGATCGGCGTACGACGTCAGGGCGACCGAAGGAAGATGGGGGTCTCCCCGACCGAAGGCCGGGGAAGGCTGAAGGAGCTGAGCGAGCGGGCCATCCTCGCCCAGCGCAGCCGGATCGGCTTCGTCTTCCAGAACTTCAACCTCTTCCCGCACCTGACCGTCCTGGACAACGTGGCCGCCGCCCCGGTCGCCACGGGGAAGCTCAGCAAGCCCGAGGCACAGGAACTCGCCCGCGAACTCCTCGGCCGGGTGGGCCTGGCCGCCAAGACCGGCGCCTATCCACGGCAGCTGTCCGGCGGCCAGCAGCAGCGGGTGGCCATCGCACGCGCACTCGCCCTGCGCCCCGGCGTCATCCTCTTCGACGAACCCACCTCCGCTCTCGACCCCGAACTCGTCGGTGAAGTCCTCGCCGTCATCAGGGACTTGGCGACCAGCGGTACCACCCTCGTCATCGTCACCCACGAGATCGGCTTCGCCCGCGAGATCGCCGACCGCGTCGTCTTCATCGACGGCGGAAAGATCGTCGAACAGGGCCCGCCGGCCGAAGTCCTCGACCACCCCCAGCACGAGCGGACCAGGGACTTCCTCAGCAAAGTCCTCTGACCTCCGCCACCTGCCCCATCTCAGTCCCATCGCTCACCGCTCACCACCAAGGACAGCCATGCGCACCCTCAGCTTCCGCAGCCGACTTCTCCGCGGTCTCACCGCAGGCACCGCCGTCGCCACGCTCGCCACCGGAATCGCCGCCTGCGGGGGCAGCAGCGAGGCCGCCACCACGACCGACGCCGCCGGCACGGTCACCGTGGGACAACTGTCCAACGGGGCCGCCAAGCAGACCGCACTCAAGGTTTCCGAGGTCAAGTCGATCAGCGCCGAACTGCCCGCGGCGATCCGAAAGAGCGGCAAGCTGAAGATTGGCGTCGGTGCCCTGCCGGACGGCTTCCCGCCGCTGGCGTACATCGGCTCGGACCAGAAGACCCTCACCGGCGCCGAGCCCGACTTCGGCCGCCTGGTCGCTGCCGTCCTCGGACTCAAGCCCGAGCCGCAGAACTTCACTTGGGAGAACATGTTCGTCGGTATCGACAGCGGCAAGGTCGACGTGGCCTTCTCCAACGTCACCGACACCGAGGAGCGCAAGAAGAAGTACGACTTCGCCTCCTACCGCAAGGACAACCTCGGCTTCGAGGTGCTCAAGAAGAGCACCTGGAACTTCGACGGCAACTACGAGAACCTCGCCGGGAAGACCGTCGCCGTCGACAACGGCACCAACCAGGAGAAGATCCTCCTGGAGTGGCAGACGAAGCTGAAGAAGGAGGGCAAGACCCTCACCGTCAAGAACTACGCCAGCAAGAACACCGTCAACCTGGCGCTCACCGGCGGCAAGATCGACGCCTACTTCGCCGCCAACCCGGGCATCGCCTACCACATCACGCAGACCGCCAAGTCGCCCAACCCCACCCGCAGCGCGGGCACGTTCTCCGGCGCCGGTGCCACTCTGCAGGGCCTGATCGCGGCGACCACCAAGAAGGACAGCGGGCTCGCCAAGCCGGTCGCTGACGCGATCAACTACCTGATCCAGAACGGCCAGTACGCCAAGTGGCTCACCGCCTACAACCTCTCCAACGAGGCCGTCGCCACGTCCGAGGTCAACCCGGCCGGTCTGCCGCTCGACAACTCCTGACCGCCGTCCGTCCGCCGGACTCCGCTGTGTCACGGCGGAGTCCCGGCCGCGCCCAGCCGCGTTCCCGATACGGAGACTCCCCACCGCGATGTCCACCAGCGTCCACCACGCCGTGTCCCCGAGCCCGACGCAAGCGCACATCCTCGACAACGCCGCCTGGGCCGCGCTGACGGGCCCCCACGCCCATCTCGCCGAGCGCGTCGGCCGGGCCGCCCGCTACCCGGCGGACGTCTCTCCGTTCACCGCCCTGGAAGACCCCGCCGATCCCCGCGCCTGGGACGACCTGGCCGCACTGGTGGGACCCGGTACCGTCACCCCGGTCACCGCGGTCCGGACGGTGCCCGACGGTTGGGAGATCGTGGACAGCGGTGAGGGCGTCCAGATGGTCGGCACCGCGCTGCACGCGGAACCCGCACCCGAAGCGGTACGGCTCGGACCTGCCGACGTACCCGAGATCCTCGGCCTGATCGCCCTCACCCAGCCGGGCCCCTTCCTGCCCCGCACCGTCGAGCTCGGCACCTACCTCGGCATCCGGGACCGCGGCCGGCTGATCGCCCTGGCCGGCGAACGCCTGCGCCCACCGGGCTGGACCGAGATCAGCGCCGTCTGCACCCACCCGGACCATCGCGGCCGCGGCCTGGCCACCCGGCTGGTCCACGCGGTTGCGGCGAGCATCAGGCAACGCGGCGACACCCCCTTCCTCCACGCGGCCGCGAGCAACACCCACGCGATCCGGCTCTACGAGTCGATCGGGTTCACCCTGCGCCGCCGTACGCGGTTCACGCTGGTGCGCACGCCGGGCGGACAGTCGGCAACGCAAGGCCGGGACGAACAAGAAGCCGAACAGCCGGACGAGCGGAGGTGAGACACATGCGTCCGGTGTGCCGTCACCACGCCATGAAACTCGCCCCGCCCCGCCCCCTGCACCTGTACTCCCGGCCGCACATAGACCTGCTGCGCGTGTCCGGCGCGCTCTGTTGCTCCTGACCCGTTGTCCGCGCAGCCGCACCCTTCGTACGAGGGCCGGCTCTCCCGTACGGCTGATCAGGAAGGCGTCACCCCGTGTCCTCGTCACCCTCCTCTCTGCACCTCGCCGTCGCCCTCGACGGCGCAGGCTGGCACCCGGCCGCCTGGCGCGAGCCCGTCGCCCGCCCCCGCGAACTGCTCACTGCCGCCTACTGGACCGACCTCGTCACCGAGGCCGAGCGTGGTCTGCTCGACTTCGTGGCCATCGAGGACGGGCTCGGCCTCCAGTCCTCGTCCGTCACCGAACCCGACGGCCGCACCGACCAGGTCCGCGGCCGACTGGACGCCGTCCTCGTCGCAGCGCGGGTCGCCCCGCTGACCCGCCACATAGGTCTGGTGCCGACGGTTGTGGCCACCCACACGGAGCCCTTCCACATCTCCAAGGCGATTGCCACCCTCGATTATGTGAGCACCGGCCGCGCGGGCCTGCGTGTACAGATCACGGCACGCCAGAACGAGGCCGCGCACTTCGGACGCCGTACGCTCCCGCCGTTCCGAACAGAGGACTACGACACGCCTGCTGTGCGGGAAGCGGTGGCCGACGCCTTCGACGAGGCCGCCGACTACGTCGAGGTGGTGCGCCGGCTCTGGGACAGCTGGGAGGACGACGCGGAGATCCGGGACGTGGCCACCGGCCGCTTCATCGACCGGGACAAGCTGCACTACATCGACTTCGAGGGCCGGCACTTCAGCGTCAAGGGCCCCTCGATCACGCCCCGCCCGCCCCAGGGCCAGCCGATCGTCAGCGCCCTGGCCCACGCGACCGTTCCCTACCGGCTGGTGGCCCGGGCCGCCGACATCGGTTACGTCACCCCGCACGACGCCGGCCAGGCCCGTGCCATCGTCGAGGAGATCCACGCCGAGCAGACGGCGGCCGGCCGCGCCGGCGAGCCCCTGCACATCTTCGGCGACCTGGTGGTCTTCCTCGACGACGATCCCGCCGAGGCCGCGGCCCGCCGGGAGCGCCTGGACGCCCTCGCGGGACACCGGTACACCAGCGACGCCCGGATCTTCACCGGCACGCCCGCCCAACTCGCCGATCTGCTGCAGGAACTGCAGTCGTCGGGGCTGTCCGGATTCCGGCTGCGCCCCGCCGTCGCCGGTCATGACCTCCCGGCGATCACGCAGGGCCTGGTCCCTGAACTTCAGCGCCGGGACGCCTTCCGCCGCGCGTACGAGGCCGACACCCTGCGAGGACTGCTCGGGCTCTCCCGCCCCGCCAACCGCTACGCCGCCACCGCCTGAGCCGGAAGGACCCCGACCATGAGCAAGCCGCTCAAGCAGATCCACCTCGCGGCCCATTTCCCCGGCGTCAACAACACCACCGTGTGGAGCGACCCCGAGGCCGGCAGCCACATCGAGTTCAGCTCCTTCGCGCACTTCGCCCGGACCGCCGAACGCGCCAAGTTCGACTTCCTGTTCCTCGCCGAGGGGCTGCGGCTGCGCGAACAGGGCGGCCAGATATACGACTTGGACGTCGTGGGCCGCCCCGACACCTTCACCGTTCTCGCCGCGCTGGCCGCCGTCACCGAACGGCTCGGCCTGACCGGCACCATCAACTCCACCTTCAACGAGCCCTATGAGGTGGCCCGCCAGTTCGCCAGCCTCGATCACCTCTCAGGCGGACGCGCCGCCTGGAACGTCGTCACCTCCTGGGACGCCTTCACCGGCGAGAACTTCCGCCGCGGCGGCTTCCTCCCGCAGGAGGAGCGCTACTCCCGCGCGAAGGAGTTCCTCTCCACCGCGAACGAACTCTTCGACTCCTGGGAGGGGGACGAGATCATCGCCGACCGGGAGACCGGCACCTTCCTGCGGGACGCGCAGGCCGGAGCCTTCGTGCACCAGGGTCGACACTTCGACATCCAAGGGCAGTTCAACGTCCCGCGCAGCCCGCAGGGCCGACCGGTGATCTTCCAGGCCGGAGACTCTGATGAGGGGCGCGAGTTCGCCGCGTCGAGCGCCGACGCGATCTTCAGCCGGTACGCCACCCTGACGGAGGGCCAGGCGTTCTACGCCGACGTCAAGGGGCGCCTCGCTCGATACGGCCGTGGCCGCGACCAGTTGCTGATCCTGCCCGCCGCGAGCTTCGTCCTCGGCGCCACCGACGCCGAGGCGGAGGAACTGGCCCGCGAGGTGCGCCGCCGGCAGGTGAGCGGAGCCACGGCCATCAAGCACCTGGAGTTCGTCTGGAACCGGGACCTGTCGGCGTACGACCCGGACGGTCCGCTCCCCGACATCGACCCGGATCTCGGCGAACACACCATCGCCCAGGGCCGCGCCCAGGTACGGATGTACCGCGACCCGCTGGCCACGGCCCGCGCGTGGCGCGAGCTCGCCGCCGCCAACAAGTGGTCGATCCGCGACCTGGTCATCGAGACCGGCAACCGGCAGAACTTCGTCGGCTCCCCGGCCACCGTCGCCGAGACCATCAACGATTTCGTCCAGGCCGACGCCGGCGACGGCTTCATCCTCGTCCCGCACATCACGCCGGGCGGCCTCGACTCCTTCGCCGACCAGGTCGTCCCGCTGCTGCAGGAACGCGGCGTGTACCGCACGGAATACGCGGGCACCACTCTGCGCGACCACCTCGGTCTGGCGCACCCCCACTCTCGGCTCCGCTCGAGCGGGGGAACCCCCGTCGACGAGTTGCGCGACGAGCGCGCGGCGTCATGAAGTTTCTCGCCATCACCCTGATCGTGCACGCCCCGCACCCGGTGACGGGCGTACGAAAACCCACCCAAGACCGCTTCCGCGAGGTGCTCGAGAACGCGCTCCTCGCCGAGGAACTGGGCTTCGACGGCTTCGGCGTGGGGGAGCGGCACGAGCGGCCCTTCATCTCCTCCTCGCCACCCGTCGTCCTCAGTCACATCGCCGCTCTCACCTCACGGATCCGGCTTTTCACGACGGTCACCACGCTCAGCCTCCTCGACCCGGTGCGGGCGTACGAGGACTACGCGACCCTGGACCATCTCTCCGGCGGACGCCTCGAGCTGATCATCGGCAAGGGCAACGGGGCCGCCCAGCGCAACCTGTTCCAGGTCACCCCCGAGGACCAGTGGGACCGCAACGCCGAGAGCTACGAGGTGTTCCGCAAGATCTGGCGCCAGGACAAGGTGACCGCCCAGACCCGCTTCCGGCCGGAACTCAAGGACGCGGAGGTGTGGCCCCGGCCCTTCCAACAGCCGATCCGGGTCTGGCACGGCAGCGCGACCAGCAAGGAGTCGGTCGACCTGGCCGCCCGCTACGGCGACCCGCTCTTCTGCGCCAACGTCACCAACCCCATAGAGCCGTACGCAGAGTTGATTCGCTACTACCGCGAGCGCTGGAAGCATTACGGACACGAGGCGGCCGACATCACTGTTGGCGCGGGTACGGCGGGCCTCTACGCGGCCCGCACCTCCCGGGAGGCGATCACCGCCTACCGGCCCGTGTTCGAGGGGAATCTTGCGTTCCAGAAACGGCTTGGCCTGGAGCCGGTCTTCTCGACACTGGAGGACTTCGTGGAGCGCAGCTCGGCGCTGATCGGCAGCCCCCAGCAGATCATCGAGAAGGTGCACCGCTACCACGAACGTTTCGGGCACACCGTGCTGCATCTGCAGGCGGACGCAGGCGGATTGCCGAGCCGTCAGCATCGAGAGTCCCTCGCACTCTTCCAGTCGGACATCGCGCCGGCGCTGCGCCGCGAGATCCCCGATCCGCCGTTCTCATGGGGCCCGGTCCTCGCGGAGCCCGTGCCCGCGTCCGTGTCCGTGCCCACCGACCACTGAGGAGCCTTCCGAACATGTCCGACATCCCCCTCGGCGTCCTGGACCTGGTCCCGATCTCGTCCGGTTCCACCGCCACCGAGGCGCTGCGCAACTCCATCGACCTGGCCCGGCAGGCCGAGAGCTTCGGGTACGCCCGTTACTGGTTCGCCGAACACCACCTCAACCCGGGCGTGGCCGGCACCTCGCCCGCGGTCGTCCTCGCCCTGACCGCCTCCGCGACCTCGACCATCCGGCTCGGCTCCGGTGCCGTACAGCTGGGCCACCGCACCGCCCTGTCCACGGTCGAGGAGTTCGGCCTGATCGACGCACTGCACCCCGGACGCCTCGACCTGGGGCTCGGCCGCTCCGGCGGACGCCCGCCCGGCGGGCCCGCCACTGCGCTGCCGACCGCGACCCCGGTGGAGGACGGCCACGCCCCCAACGGCCTGCGCATCCCGCCCCGGTTCTCCTTCGAGCACCTGCTCGGCTCGCCGCGCATCGCCCTCCAGCGCGAGCTGCTCCTGCTGCCGAACGCCGAGTCGCAGGACTACGGCGGGCAGATCGACGACATCCTGGCGTTGCTGGCGGGCACGTACCGCTCCGCGGACGGCGTCGAGGCCCATGTCGTGCCGGGAGAGGGCGCCGACGTCGAGATCTGGGTCCTGGGCAGCAGCGGCGGCCAGAGCGCCGAGGTCGCGGGGCGCAACGGCCTGCGGTTCGCGGCGAACTACCACGTCAGTCCGGCCACGGTGCTGGAGGCGGCGGAAGGCTACCGCGCCGCGTTCCAGCCTTCCGACGTCCTGGACAAGCCGTACGTCAGCGTGTCCGCGGACGTCGTGGTCGCCGAGGACGACGAGACCGCCCGCGAACTCGCCACCGGCTACGGCCTCTGGGTCCGCAGCATCCGTACGGCCGAGGGCGCGATCCAGTTCCCCACGCCGGACGAGGCGCGCGCCCACGCATGGTCCGACGAGGACCGGGCGCTGGTCCAGGACCGCCTCGACACCCAGTTCGTCGGCTCCCCGGGCCGGGTCGCCGACCAGCTTGAACAGCTCCAGGAGGCCACCGGCGCCGACGAACTGCTGATCACCACGATCACCCACGGCCACGCGGACCGGGTGCGGTCCTACGCGTTGCTGGCCGAGGAGTGGCGCAAGAGGTGAGGCGCGGCACGTTCGGCGCCAAGATTGACGGGTGAGCAACGGATGGCGGCGCAACAGAGCGCGGCTGCGACCCGTACGAGACCGACGCAGCGGCGACAGGTCAGCGCGGTAGTTGCTCAAGAGGGAGTGACCACGACGAGTTGACTCAGGTGGGCGGCCGCAAGCGGCGCCTGGTGGTGGACTGCCTCGGTCTGGTCCTGGCCGTCGCGGTGACCGCGGCGAGCGTGCAGGACCGCGACGCCGCACTGCCCTTGCTGGAGCGGCTGCGCACCATGTACTTCTTCATCCGTCTTGTCTGGGCGGACGGCGGCTGTGCGGGCCGGCTCGTCGACTGAGCGGCCGAGTAGCGGCGGGCGTCCAGCAGGAGCGAGAGGGGCGGTCTCGGTCACGGCCAGCGCGTGACCGATCTGCAATCGCACAGCGGTGCGATCGGATGGTGTCCCGCCAGGTGGTGTAGGGGATCAAGGCACCGGAATGTGCAGGCCAGGGCCAGCAGCTTGGACCGGTCGGGCAGTCAACTCGCCTTACCAGACGTTTCGTGGGCTGCCACCTCTGCACAGACGCCACGAATCGCGGACCGGAACGCCCACCACTTGATCCCCCTACAGGCAGGCACCGGCAGGCGATCGGCATTCTTGACCTTCCGTTGTCCGATCCGGCGCCCGAGGGTGCTGAGTGGATTGAGGCCTACCGGCACTGGGGACCCTGAGGACACCCAGGTCATTGGCCGCTCGGTGGCGCCGGCCGGTAGCCGTGATCGGCGAGCCAGGCCCGAGCCCGGCCGTACTGCCGTTCCGCGGAGAACAACCAGTACCGCTGCTGCTGCGCCGGTGAGGTGGCCAGCATGTCCTTGAAGCGGCGGAACGCTCCTGGGCCATGGATCGCGATGCCGAGGAAACGGGCGAGGTCCTGGTCGTCGAGGGTGGTGATGAAGTCCTCCATGTCGCGGTAGGCGTCGCGCGATCCCTCGCACGGAACATGGAGCCACCCTTCAGTGCCTTCCGGTTCCTCCTCGTCCCACGGCTCCTCGGTGTCCGCGACGGCGGGTCGGCACGCTCCGGTCTTCAGGTCGATGCGGCCACCGCCCCAGGCCGGGTCGCCTTCGAGCAGACCGGAGAGTTCCTCCAGGTCGACCGGCAGCGGCCGCAAGGCGCAGACGGCACCGCCTGCCACCGTGTCGAGCTGTTCGGCGAGGATTTCGTCTCCGGACCAGCCCCGTTCGCGCAGGGTGGACGTGCACGCGATCACCGTCTGCCGGGCGCCGGGCACACCCCGAAAGACGGCTGCGGTGAATGCGTCCCCGCACTGCTGCAGCACGTCGGCGGGGTCATGGTCGCGCAGCAGAGCGAGAAGGGACGGGCCGTTTGCGGTGTGGCAGGCGGCGCGGAGCGCCCTCAGCGCGTGGTCGGTCCATGCCTCGGTCATGCCCGCGAGGCTACGCCGACGTGCGTTGCGAGTGCCATCGCTTCCGGTGCGACAATGCGCTGGTGAGCAGAGCGGACAAGGTCACAAGCAGGCGCAGGCCGCCGGCGTTCGGCCCGGAACCGTGGCCTCATCCGGCACCGTCTGGCGAGCGGTTGTACTGGGACGTGTGGTTCGCTGTGGCGTGCGTGGTGGACTGCGGTGGCGACTGGGACGCCTTGGATGCGCGTCTGACGCGGGAACGGTCGGGCGGGGTCATGCGCGGGGCGTATCTGGAGCCGTTGTGGAGCCATCTGCTGGATCTACGGGAGCGTCTTGCGGCGGACGGGCTCGGTGCGGCCGAGCTGGTCGGAGGCGCGGCGCGTGATCCGAAGGCCCTCTCCCGGGGCCGTTCCAAGGTGTGGAAACAGGCGCTGGAGGGGCGGGCGAAGACGGCGCCCATGCGGTGGACTCCGAGTCGGCGGCTGTCCAAGCGGGCTCTGACCGGGGCGTGGCCGCGCTTTGCGGTGTCGCCGCAGGGTCCGTACGAAGCATTCGACCAGGTTGTGGATCTGAATCGGCATCACGGCCAGCGGGCGACGATGGCGGTGACAGATGCCGTGGCCGAAGCTACGGGCGCCCAGGTGGGGGAAGCAGGCGGGGACGTAGCGAGGCTGCTGGCCGTCCGGCGGGCCGCGTTGACGTGCGGGGTGCAGGCGATGGGGGTGCGCGACGACTCGTGCGGCACGCTGGGCGAGTGGCTGCGCCAGCCCGTGAGCGAGTACGCCGCCGTCGCCTGGCGGCAGACGGCGATGCCCGCCGACGTGTTCTGGCAGGACTTCCTTGAACTCCTCGGTGAGGTCGGCGATTTCGGCGGACCGTACCGGCAGGAGGCCGAGTTGTTCGTGCACGCCGAGGTCCAGGGTGATCTGGACCTGGTGGAGACTCTGGCCTGCGCGCTGCACAGCGAGTATGCCTTGGCCCGCTGGGACTTCCGCGCCCGCGAGAGCCTGGGCCACCGCGCCTACGCCCAGGTCGCGGCCGGGGCGGTGGACCAGTTCACTGCCACCGCGGCAGTGCTGGGCTCGCAGGACGGGCAACCGCTGGAGGCTATGGTCTTGAGCGCTCTGCGGCGGGGTGACGCCATGACCGCCCGTGCCGTGCTCCAGGCGGGGGACCGGCCGGGGTTCCATCGGGACTGGGTACGGCGCCGGGCCATCGAACTTGACCGGGAACTCGACGGGGAAGGACACGCATGACGTATGCCGGCCATGGCGGGGGTGTGCGGGAGGGGCTGCCTGGCTGGCTGCTGCCGGACGGCGGCTCGGCTGACATGCTTGCCCAAGAGGATGTGGAGCGGTTCTGCTGGTACGAACTGCCGGTCAAGTGGATGGCCGAGCCCGCCGAATACCCGCACGTCCTCACCGTCTTGGCCGAGCTCCTACAGGACGCCGGCCGCCCCCGGGCCGCGGCTGTCTGCACGTCGGAGGTCACCCGGGAGATCCTCGACGCGTGGCAGCGCTCGCCCGATCAGGGGCGGGCCGCCTACCGGCGGGCGGTGGACGCCTCTCCGGTGACCCCGCCGGACACGGGCCTGCTCATGTGGGGGCCGGTGATGGGCATCGGCGAGGCCGTCGCCCGCGCAGGCGCCTCCCGGCTGCTGGAGCAAGCGCTGGACGATGGTGCGCTGGTGCCCGGCGCCCGCGGCTACGCCACCGCGCGCATCAAGCATGTAGAGCGCTGGCTCACGACCCCGCACCCCGCGCACGACGGCCGCGCCCCGCTGGACGCGGTCCATAGTGAGCGCCGCCGTACCTGGGCCGAGGCCCCGCCCGCCGCCCGGCGCCGTCTGCGCGGCGCCCTGACGGACCTGCTGAGCGTGGCGCCCGAGGCGCCCGCCGACACGGCCGAACCCCTGCGCTGGCTGCTGGAGTCGATCGGCGGCGGGGTGACGCTGACCCCGGCCGGCTACCTGCCGCATGCTCTGGTCATCGAGGCCGCCGAGCGCTACGACTGGTATCTGCCCGGCATGGTGCCGCGCACCGAGTACGACGTCGCCCGCCTCACCGAACTGCACGACCTGGCCCGCGCGGCGCGGCTGCTCGCCAAGCGGCACCGCAAACTCGCCTTGACCGCCCGCGGTCGGCTGCACCTCGCCGACCCGGCTCTGTTGCAGGCCGTTGCAGCCCGTTCCTGGTTCGGCGACGGTGTCCGAGCCGAGCTCGCCGAAGCCGCCGCCGCGGCCCTGCTCGACGGGGAGCTCACGCTCGACGACCTCACCAGCGCTGTGCACACCCTGGCCGCCGAGGCGTTCACCCTCGCCGACGGCACCACGCCGCGTCCCGACGACACCCGCCACTTCCTGTGGCAGTGGCTGCGTCCCGGCGAGGCCCTCGACTTCCTCGCGTACCGCGATCGCCGCCGCTCCACTCTCTCCCTCACCCCTACCGGCCGAGCCGCCGCCCTCACCGCACTCCGAGCACG
Organism: Streptomyces olivochromogenes; assembly: GCF_021538895.1. Lineage (GTDB taxonomy): Bacteria > Actinomycetota > Actinomycetes > Streptomycetales > Streptomycetaceae > Streptomyces > Streptomyces olivochromogenes_A. The sequence goes on from NZ_JADDRL010000114.1 coordinate 22,667, forward strand.
TGCCCACGCCCCGCGGACCGCGCCCTGGGCGTGATCCTCCCGCTCAGCGCGGGGCGGGCGGTACGCAGCCGAGTTTCAGCAGCGCGGCGCGGAAGGCCGACAGGTCACCAGGGGCCACCATGAGGTGTTTCTGACCGATCTGGGAGCACAGCACCCCCGTCCTGCGGTCCTTGTCAATCATCACGGCCCGTGCCTCGTCCACACACCCCAGCAGGTGGTATGCACCCAGATCCCGTACCTTCTCGGTGCGCGAGGCGGCGTCGGCCAGCAAAGCCGTGACGGTCTGCGACAGTTCCTCTCCTGTACTGCTCTCGGCCAGGAAGCGGCGCACCTCCTTCAGACGGCGGCCTGCGTGGAGGGCCTTCAGCAGGGAAGCGGCGGACAGCGTCCAGACATGGTCGGCGGACCGGGTAGCGAATGCGTCGAGCAATCAGCGCCTCGGCGGGGGCCAGGCCGCCCGGTGCCACGACGTCGAAGTTCGGCAGAACCCTGACCAGGCTCCGCCCCCAGAGGCAGGTGCCGGACCCGGCCGGTAGTTGTCGGCGCGCCCCGTCGCGTACGCCCCGAGCGGGTTCAACCGGATGGCGATCAGCTCGTCGTAGCGGCTGAGCCGTTTCAGCCAGTCGGCGCCCCACATGTGCCAGAAGTCGTCCCGCGCCCCCTCCAGGCAGATGAACTGGACGTCGATAATTCCGAGCGTGGCCGCGTATTCGAACGGCATGCACCCCACCGCCTTGCGGCGCGGACCGGTCGCGCCGAGGACGTTCGCGGCGCGCTGCCCTCTGACCCCCTCGATGCGGCTGAACTCTTCCAGCGCCCCGTGGCTCAGCCAGCGCCGCCACAGGTACGGATTGTCTCGTGGGCGGGCTCGGCCAGCGCCTTGCGGCCCCGGGTGGTCAGTTCCAGGCGGCCACCTGACAGTTCGGCGAGGCCGCCGGGCTGAAGCAGCAGCGCCCAGGCGATGGCCCTGACCGCCTCGCCCTCGTAGAAGTCACCGCAGGGGAGGACCTCTACCAGCGCTCAGATGGAGGCTGCGGAGGGGCGCTTCGTCTTGTCGCTGCACCGCAGCCGGCCCGCGGCGGCCAGCTGCAGCACGGCCGCGCGTTCCGTTTTCGCGCCGTGTTCCATCGCCCGCTCGGTCCACGCCGTCGTCACAGCCCGCTCCTTTCCAGAACCGTTCGACTCGGCTCACCCTACGGCGTTTGGGCACGAAGCCCAGCCAGCTCCGGCCGCCTTTGCCCGCTCCCCATCCGGGCCCGCCCGCGGCGGCGATAGGGTCCGCCATGTGAGCGAGTACCAGTACTACGAGTTCCAGGCCCTCGACTGTCCGCTCAGCCGCGAGGAACGGGACCAGCTACGGGCCATTTCCACCCGGGCCCGGATCACCGCCACCAGCTTTACCAACACCTACAACTGGGGTGACCTGAGCGGCGATCCACGCCGAATGGTCGAGCGCTACTTCGACGCTCACCTGTACGTCACCAACTGGGGCACCCACCGGCTGATGCTCCGCCTGCCCAAGCAGACCCTGAACCTGCCCTCGGTCCAGTCCTACTGCCTGGGCCACCACGTCGAAGCCTGGACCACCCGCACCCACCTCCTGCTCGACATGACCAGTGACGACGAGGGCGGCGACTGGATAGAGGACGCCGACGAGTCACTGGCCGCCCTCATCGGTGTACGCGACGAACTCGCCACCGGCGATCTGCGCCCCCTCTACCTCGCCTGGCTGTCCGCGCTCGCTGCCTGGGAACTCGAAGACGACAACGAAGAGGAATATCAAGCCTGCCCGGAGCCGCCCGTCCCGGCCGGGCTCGGCGAACTGACCGTCCCCGCAGAGCGCACTCGCCAACTTCCTGCGCGTGGATGGCGATCTGCTCGCAGTCGCGGCTCAGGCCAGTCCCGCCGCGCCCAAGAAGCCGACCAGGCCTACGAAGAAGGAACTCGCCCTGCTGATCGCCGCGCTGTCCCCGAAGGAGAAGGACGCTCTGCTGCTACGGCTCGCCCTCGGCGAGGAGCCCGGTTTGCGCGCCGGACTCCTGCGCCGTCTGCAAGGCGGCGCCGGCGCTCCCGCTCCGGTCACCGGGCGCCGCTGCGCCGCCCAACTCCTGGACGCAGCCCATACCCTGCGCGCCGAACGCAGGCGGCGCGCCGAACAAGAACGGGCCACCGCCCGTGCCCAGCGCCTGACCACCCTCGCGGGCGAGGCCGAATCCGCCTGGCAGCAGATCGAGACGCACATTGCTACCAAGAAGACCACCGCCTACGACCAGGCCGTCACGCTCCTCGCGGAATTGCGCGACGCCTACGCCCACACCGGAGGGCATACCGATTTCCAACAGCGCCTGACTCGCCTACGCGAGGGTAATCAACGCCGCCCTGGCCTCATCCACCGCCTCGATCGCCGCGACCTGCGATAGGTCCGCGCTTGATGCCCCTATGGATGTCAACTGGCGGGGGCTGGTGCGGGTGGTTGCCTTCTGGTGTGAGGAGGGCTGGGTAGATCTCGCGGGCGATGTAGCGTTTGAGGCATCGGTTGGCTTCACGTCGTGTCTTGCCCTCGGTGACGCGTCGTTCGACGTAGGAACGGGTGCGGGTGTCCCAGCGTAGGCGGGCTATGACGATGGTGTAGAGCGCTGAATTGGCCTGTCGGTCGCCGCCGCGGTTGAGTCTGCGGCGCTGGGTTTTTCCAGACGATGCTTCCACGGGGCTGGCACCACAGAGGGCGGCGAATGAGGCCTCGCTGGCCAGGCGGTCGGGGTTGTCGCCGGCTGCGGTCAGCAAGGCTGCGGCGGTGTTCGGACCGACGCCGTAGAGGTTCAGGAGCTTGGGCGCGTAGGCATCGATCGCAGATCTTATCCGGGCGGTGAGGTCATCGATCTCCTCGGTGAGGTGCAGGATCCGCCTGGCCAGGAGCCGGAGCGTATGGCGGGAGGCCGCGTGCCGCCCCGTGCCGGGAGTGGGCCTCAGCTGCGAACACCGGCGGATGAGTTTGAGGTTGCTCAGTCTGGCCAGGGATTCCCGCAGGGCCGGTTCTGCCGCCACGAGCACGGCCTTGAGCTGGTTGATGGCCATGGAACGGGACTTGACCGCGGAAGACTTGGCCATCTTGAACAGCCGGACTGTCTCCACCGGTCCGTCGGTCGTCTTGGCGGTGGCCGTGGCACGGCCGGAGAGGACCGCCCGGGCGGCGGCCGCGGCATCGATGGAGTCGGACTTGCCATGCCGGCGTCGGTGCGGCCTTGTCGGGCTGGTTGACCTCGGTGACCGCGATGCCTTCATGGTGCAGATAGCGGGTAAGGACGGCTCCGTAGGAGCCGGTGCACTCCACCCCGGCCCGCTGTAACTGCCCAAAAGCACGTGCCCAGCAAAGGAGTTCGCGATAGCCCTGCCGGGTCGTGGGGAAGCCTCGAGTGCCCAGCAAGAGTCCGGTGCTGGTGATGACCGCGGCCACGTGAACATCTTTGTGCGTGTCGACTCCGAGCAGGACCTGCTCGTGCTGGTCAGCCGTGTCATGGCGTGGATGGCTTTGCTGAGTCGTGCTGGGCACGGTCGCTTGTCTCCTGATCGCCTCGGGGACGCAGGTGGCTGACACCGGAACGGTGTGGTGGTCAGGACTGTGACGGTGCCTGTCGCGAAGGCCCCTATCCGGACACGCCCCACCGTTTCGGTGGCAGTACGCACCGCCTCAGACAGCAGTCGGCAGATCAAACGCAAGGCACGGCAGTACAGGGTCGCCCGTGCACACCTGCACCGGCATCTCGGCATCGCCACCCCTGTCGGTGAGCCCGAGTCGCAAGGCCAGGTCGCAGAACCGCCGATCGGTGGCGGTCTGGGGGCACACGGTGCGTGCCCGCCGGGCTTCCAGAGAAGCACCGACGGGCAGATCCGCGCTTAGGCATGCCTAGACCCGGGCTCGTCCGTGGAGTGCGGTGGGCTCATCCGACCGCTCCAGCCCGCTTAGCCCACCTGGGCCCATGTGCCGGTGCAGATCACGGGTCCGGGTGTCCTCCCGTGCTTCCATCGCGCCAGGAGGCATATGAGATGACTGATGACCGACAGCAGCACGCCGACCCCAGACCGACAGCGTCCCGGCGTCGCGTGCTGGCCACCGCCGCCCTTGCGCCCGTACTGACCGGAGCGATCGGGGCGGTTCCCCCCGCCCGTGCCGCGACCGCCGGACCGGGGGCCGAGCCGGTCCACACCCCGGTCCCGCCGGTGATGACCGAACTCGCCGACTGGGCGGACGTGGGCGCGGCCCTCGGCGCACCGGGCGGCATGAAGCGGTTCATGTACCACACGCCCCTGCTGCGCCGGGACCTCCACGTGGTCTCCCGGGGCATCATGATCGACCCCGCGCTCGCCCTGGGCACCCATGTGTCCTTCGTCCGGTACGCCGACGGCAGCTCGCTCCTGATGGGCGACGCGGTGGTCACCGAGCGCGAACTCCAGCCGTTCAGCGACGCCCTGCACGAGCACGGGATCGGGCAGACCGCGATCCACAAGCACCTGCTGGCCCAGCGGCCCGACGTCTGGTGGTGTCACCTCCACGCCCACAGCACCGACCCGGTGGCCGTCGCCCGCGGTCTGCGCGCCGCCCTGGACCGCACCGCCACCCCGTTCCCGAAGGCCCATGCCGCTTTCGCCGTGCCCCCCGGCGTGCCCTTCGCCGTACGCTTCGACCTGGACACCGCGGCCATCGACGCCGCGCTCGGGGTGAAGGGCACCGCCGACAGCGGCGTCTACCAGAGCACGTTCGTCCGCCGGGAGGCCATCACCGACGGCCACCTCCTCCTTCCCCCGGGCCTCAGCTCGACCACCTCGTTCAACTTCCAGCCGCTCGGCCGCGGCCGGGCCGCGGTCAGCGGCGACTTCGCCGTGATCGCCGACGAGGTCCAGGACGTCCTCACCGGGCTCCGGCGCGGCGGTGCCGACCTCGTCGAGCTCCACCACCACAACCTCACCGACCAGCCCCGGCTGTTCTTCGTCCACTACTGGGCCGTCGGCGACGCCGTGACCCTGGCGCGGCGCCTGCGCCCCGTTGTGGACGCCACCAATGTCGCGCCGATGAAGGGGACGGGTGCCTGATGAGCATGAGCGACGAGTCGATCACCTGCCCGTTCGACTACAGCGAGGCCCTCGACTTCGATCCCGAGCTCGCGGCCATCATGGAACGCGACTCCCTGACCCGCATCCGGCTCCCGTACGGTGATGCCGGCGCCTGGCTCGTCACCGGCTTCCGCTCGGTCCAGAGGTCTCTTCCGACCAGCGCTTCAGCCGGGCGTAGATCATGGGCCGCGACTATCCCCGGATGACGCCGGAGCCCATCGTCTCCCCCGAGTCCATCAACGTCATGGACCCGCCGCACAGCAGCCGCGTACGGCGCCTGGCGTCACAGGCGTTCACCCAGCAGCGGGTCGACGAGATGCGGGAGCGGATCGTGCTGCTCGCGGACTCCCTGCTCGACGAGATGGCGCAGCAGGGACCGCCCGCGGACCTGGTACAGCACCTGTCGAACTCGTTCCCCCAGCACACGATCCTGCACCTGCTCGGCATCCCCCGCGACGAGTGGTCCCGGATGCGCGAGCAGGTCCACCGGCTCCTCGTCACCGGTGCGGACAACAGGGAGGCGGCGGCCAAGGTCAGGACCGACCTGACCGACTACTTCGGCGCCATGGTCGAACAGCGCCGCCGCACCCCCGGCAACGACATCATCAGCTCGATGGCCGCCGCGCGGGAGGGCGAGGACCAGCTCAACGACAGGGAACTGGCCGTGATGACCCTGACCCTGGTGCTCAGCGGGCAGGACACGGCGACGTGCCAGATCAGCAACATCGTGTATCTGCTGCTGACCCGGCCCGAGCTGGCGGACCACCTGCGGCGGCGCCCGGACAACCTGACGAACGCGATCCACGAGATGCTCCGGTACATCCCGTTCCGCAAGGGGGTCGGCCCAGCGGGGATCTACCGCTCGCGTAGGTCGTACGGGTTGATCTCTTCGTATCGATCGTCGGACTCGTCCCGGCTCCACGAGTACGTTCAGGACCGACTGGCCGGGACCGTCGTCCACGCCGCGGACGGTCAAACCGTCCAGGGCCCGCAAGTGCCGGCCTGGAAGGGCCGTAACAAACCCAGACGGCAGGACCGACTCTGGCCACGGCGTGGAGCCCGGAGCAGATATCGCAGCGGCTCAGGGTGGACTTCCCCGAGGATGAGTCCATGAGAATCTCCCCGGAGGCGATCTCCGCCCGCTTCACCAAGGTGCCGAAGCTGGCGAAGGAGCTGCGGGTGCCGACCCCGGCCAGCCGATCGTTTGTGAGAACAGGCGCGCGCCCGTGCGCCTCGCCAGCACAACGCCTCGCTGTCAGCATGGTGTTGTGCTGACGAGTCGCTGCACCGGGACGGTGGGAACACGGCGAACACAAGCACGCCCTCGGTGCTGGTGCATCGGTTAACCCGGCCCACGCCGTACTGGTGGCAGTCCGGCGCGGGCGGTTCCGGCAGACAGGCAGCGCGCTGTTCAGGACAGTTCGCGGACACCGAGCTGCTGCACGAACAGCAGGCTGTCGGCGTTCGCCCAGTACTCGGCGAGCATGCCGTCCCTGACGAGCAGGGTGTCAGTGCCGGTGAAGCGGACGATGTTGCCCACGGCGTCGTCGGACGCACCCGGGAAGCCGCCGGCGTAGGTGCCTTCGGCCGCCCAGCGGACCACCAGGTAGTCGTCCGTGGCGATCGGGCCGACCACGATCTCGAAGCTGAGGTCGCGCAGGATGGTGTGGATGCCGGCCACCCAGCCGTTCAGGCCCTCACGGCCGTGCACGGTGTCGTCGCCGGACCCGGTGATGGGGGCGGCGTGCGCGACGAAGTCGGGTGCGATGATCTTGTCGGTCTGGGACAGGTCGTTGTTCCACAGAGCCTTCCACGGCTCGGCGAGCAGGGCGTTGGCGGAAGCGGACATGGCGGTTCTCCTTGGTGGCGATGGGTTTCCTGCGTGAAGTGCCGCACGCGGTAACGACGTTGGCCGCAGGCTGCGGAGGGCCGCGGCTGGCGGCGACTCAGAGTCTGGGCGCGGCAGCTGTCCACTTCCCAGCCCGTTCAGGACCCAGCGCTGTCCGCTCCTGTCCACCCCCGTCTACTCCCACCACCGGGGCTGGACCAGCGGGCTTCCCGCCCACTCCCGGAGATTCCCCGCGGCTGAGGCGGGCGGCGCCGAGCGCTCATCGCCTCTGACGTCCGCGGGGCACGTGCGGCGCGGCCGGGAGCGGCTGACCGGCGA
>NZ_JADDRL010000115.1 GCF_021538895.1 Streptomyces olivochromogenes
CGTGACCTGTACCGGGTCGACTGGACCCCGGTCACCACTCAGGCCACCGAGCCCACCGCCGCGTACACGATCCTGCACGCGGCCACGGCCGCCGAGCTGCTCCCGCAACTCCAGGCCCACCTCGACGGCGAACAGCCCCTCCTCGTCCACACCCGTCACGCGGCCACCGACCCGGACCAGTCCGCCATCCGCGGCCTCGCCCGTGCCGCCCAGGCCGAACACCCCGACCGGATCGTCCTCCTCGACACCGAGACCCAGGACATCCCCGACCTCATCCCGGCCGGCGAACCCGAACTCGCCCACGAAGGCGGCGAGTTCCGGGCACCCCGCCTGGCCCGGGAGACGGCCACTGGCACCACTCCGTGGCCCACCACCGGCACCACCCTCATCACCGGCGGCACCGGAGGACTCGGCGCGCTCACCGCACGCCACCTCGTCACCACCCACGGCGTCCGCAGCCTCCTGCTCACCAGCCGACGCGGCACCCACGCCCCCGGGGCCACCGAACTCGCCACCGAACTGAAGGAGTTGGGGGCCGAGAACGTGATGGTCGAGGCATGTGACGTCGGGGACCGGGAGGCGGTGGCGCGGCTGCTGGAGACGCACCCGGATATCGCGGCGGTCGTCCACACCGCGGGTGTGCTCGACGACTCGACCGTCGAGCACCTCACCGGGGAGAGCCTGGCCCGGGTCTGGGCGCCGAAGGTCGACGCGGCCCGTCATCTGGACGAGCTGACGGCTGGCCGGGGTCTCGAAGCCTTCGTCCTCTACTCCTCCACCGCCGCCACCTTCGACGGCACCGGACAGGCCAACTACGCCGCCGCCAATGCCTACTTGGACGCGCTGGCCGCTCGCCGGCAGGCCCAGGGGCTGCCGGGTGTCTCGCTGGCCTGGGGGCTGTGGTCGCCGGAGGTCGGCGGTATGGGTGCCGGGCTGAGCGCGGCCGATGTGGAGCGGGTTGCCAGGACCGGCCCCCGGGCACTGGGGCGGGAGGCCGGGCTCGCGCTGCTGGACGCCGCGCTCGGGAGTGGGCGGGCGCATCTGCTGCCGGTGCCGTTCGACACGGGCGCGCTGGAGCGACGGGCCCGGGACGGAGGGCTGCCCGCGATACTGCGGGGGCTGGTCCGGGTCCCGGGTGCGCGGCGGCGCGGTGCGGCGGCGGAGGCGCGGGGCGCGGAGGCGCTCAAGGAGACGCTGCTGCGACTGCCGGCCGCCGAACGGACGCCGTACGTGCTGCGGTTGGTGCGGGCGCGGGTGGCGGCGGTGCTGGGGCACGCCTCGGGGGACGCGGTCGATCCGGAGCGCGGCTTCGGCGGGCTCGGCTTCGACTCGCTGGCGGCGGTGGAGCTGCGCAACCAGCTGTCGCCGCTGACCGGGCTGCGGCTGCCCGCGACGTTGACGTTCGACTATCCGACGTCCCAGGCGCTCGCCGAGTACGTACGCGAGCAGCTGGTCCCGGACGAGACCGGACCCGCGGCGCTGCGCGCCGTGGAGAGCGAACTCGCCGCCCTGGAAGCCAAGTTGGTGGGGGCAGTCGGTACCGAGGGGCTGGACCCGGCGGATCACGCCCGGGTGGCCCAGACGTTGCGCGGCCTCGCCTCGCGCTGGTCCGAGCTCCACTCCGCCGGGGGCGGCTCGGACACGCCCGCCGACTCGCTGGCGGACGCCGACGCCGAGCAGATCTTCGACATTCTCGACGGCGAGTTCGAGGGCATCGATATCGACTGACGTCAGCCCGTTCGGGCTGTTACTGCGATGAGGAGCACCGTCATGGCCACGCGCAAGGAGACCGACCTGTGGCTGCTGGAGCGGCTCGTGCCAGGGGCCGGGGTCAACAATCTGTCCGTCACGTTCGACGTCGACGGCATCATCGAACCGGCCGCGCTGTCACGGGCGTTGACGCTGGTGGTACGCCGGCAGGACATTCTGCGCACTGTTTTCGAGGCGACGGAGACCGAGCTGTCCAAGCGCGTGCTCGCGCCCGGGACGGTGGAGCTCTCGGTGGCCACCGTGCCGGTGGGCGGGGGTGACGTTCAGGCCGCCGTGACGGAGTTCGTGGCGGCGCCGTTCACGCTCGACGGGAAGCTGCTGGTCCGGGGTGCGGTGTTCACGTCGAACGGCAGTGGCTGCACGGTGAGTGTGGCGCTGCACCATCTGGTGTTCGACGCGATGTCGACCGTGTCCTTCCTCGGCGAGCTGCTGCACGCCTTGCAGGACCCGGAGGGCTATGACACGACGCCGGTGGCGGTGGCCGTGGAGCCCGAACCGGCCGAGGAGAGCGTGGAGTTCTGGCGGGAGCAGCTGCGTGGCTTCCGCGGGGACGGGGAGGGGCTGTGGTTCGGCAACCCGCCGTCCGAGACGCCGGAACTCGCCGGTGAGAGCACCTGGTACACGTTGTCGCGTCCGGCGCGCGAGGTGGTGCGGCGGCTGTGCCGTGAGCTGCGGGCGCCGGAGGCCGTGGTGCTGCTGTCCGCGTACTGCCTGCTGCTGTCGCGGCACGGCGCGGGCCGGGACCTGGTCGTCGGTTCGCCGGTGAGCGTGCGGCCGGCCGGGCAGGAGGCGGCGATCGGCTACCACGTGAACGTGCTGCCGCTGCGGGTGCGGATCGATCCGGCCAAGCCGTTCAAGCGTCTGGTGAACCGGGTGCGTTCGGTGTTCCTGGAGGGGATCGGGCACAGCGGGGTGCCGGCCGAGCTGGTGCTCGACGAGGTGCGGGAGGCGGACAGCGGCGCGAGCTGGCGCAACTCCCTGTGCACGCACCTGTTCAACTATGTGCCCGGCGGCACGTCCGGGGACTTCGCGGCGGGCGGCTTCCCGGCGCGGATGCGGGACGTGGAGAACGGCTTCAGCAAGTTCGACCTGGAGTTCTTCTTCATGCCCGGCGCCACGGCCGGGTCCGGCGACGAGGACGGCGACGAGCTGCGGATCCGCGCGGTGTTCCGCACCCAGGTGTTCTCCCCGGCCGAGGTGGGTCTGCTGCTCGCCCGCTACGACGCGCTGCTGGTCCGCCTGGGCGAGGAACTGGCGAGGCCGGTGGGCGAGTTGTCGGTGTGGAGCGACGCGGACCGGGCCGCGGTGGCGGGCGGTCACCGGCGCGGGCTGCCTACGGCGCTGCCCCTGTCCCCCGCCGTCGCCCAGTTCTCGTCGTACGCGCCGGGCGAGTGGTCGGCCGTACGGGCCCTGGTGGCCGCGCCCGACGGCGGCGAGCTGCCGGTGCGGGTGCGCGGCGAGCTGTGCTTGGCGGAGGCGGACGGGACCGTACGGCGCACCGGGGAGCTGGCCCGCTGGCTGCCGGACGGACGGCTCGAACTGCTGGGCCGGCTGGACCGGCAGGTGACGGTGCGCGGGGTCACGTTCGGGCTCGACGAGATCGACGCGGTGCTGCTGGCGCACGCGGAGGTGGCCGGCGCGGCGAGCGTCGAGGTCGCGGGCCGTGTGGTGTCGTTCGTGGCACCCGCGGGCGGCGGCCCGGCCGAGGGGCTGGCCGAACGGCTGCTCAAGCAGCTCCGCGTGTCCCTGCCGGCGGCCGCCGAGCCGGACCGCGTGATCGTGGTGGACGCGCTGCCGTCGGTCGGCGGACGGCCCGACCTGGAGGGCCTGCGGCTGCGCGCGGAGGCCCTGGCCGACCGGGAGCGCGTCGCCGCGAGCACGGTCGACACCGACGAACTGACCGACCAGCTCATCGCCCTGTGGCGGGAGTTCCTCAAGCGCGAGGACCTGAAGGCGGGCTCCGGCTTCTTCTCGCACGGCGGCCACTCCCTGCTCGGCGTCCAGCTCCTCCAGCGCATCAAGCGAACGACGGACGTCAAGGTCCGCATCCGCCTAGCGGACCTGTTCGCCCACCCGACCCCGCGGGCCCTGGCCGGGTTCATCGCGGAGAAGTCGGAGTAGGCCGCCGGCCACAACGAGAAGAAGGGGGACCAGGCCGAGCCTGGTCCCCCTTCTTCGTGCCCGCTCAGCCCACCTCCGCCAGCCACTCCCGCATGACCCGCTCGAAGCGGGTCGGTTCCTCCACGTGGGGCATGTGGCTGGAGTCTTCGAAGAGTTCCCAGCGGGAGTGGGGGATGTGGTCCAGGAAGGGGCGGATCGTGGCTTCGGTGGCCTCGTCGTGGGCGCCGGTGATGATCAGGGTGGGGACGTCGATCGCGGGGAGGCGGTCGATGACGCTCCAGTCCTTGAGGGTGCCGATGACGTGGAAGTCGGCGGGGCCGTTCATGGTGCCGTAGACGGTGGGGTCGCTCTGCAGGGCGAGGAGTGTGGTGGCCACCTCGGGCGGCAGCGGGCGGGCCCGGCACAGGTGGCGTTCGTAGAAGGAGAGGACGGCGCGCTGGTAGTCGGCGTGCGCGTAGTCGCCGGTGGCCTCGTGGCGGCGCAGGGTGTCGCGGACGTCGGGCGGGAGTTCGTCCTTGAGGCGTTCGCACTCGGCGCGCCACAGCGGCATGGACGCGGGCGAGTTGGCGATGACGAGGCCGCGCAGTCCGGCCGGCCGGCGCACGGCGTGCTCCGCGCCGAGCATGCCGCCCCAGGACTGGCCGAACAGGAGGTAGTCGTCGGCGATGCCCAAGTGGGCCAGGAGCGCGTCGAGTTCGGCGAGGAACAGGTCCACGGTCCAGAAGTCGGCGTCCGCGTCGGGCAGGTGGGTGGACTGGCCGTTGCCGAGCTGGTCGTAGTGGATGACCGGGCGGCCGTCGGAGGCGAGCGCGGTCAGGGCGAGCAGGTAGTCGTGGACGGAGCCGGGGCCGCCGTGGGCGACGACGAGGGGGGTGCGTCCGCTGTGCAGGTCTCCGGTGACGCGGTACCAGGTGTGGTGGCCGCGGAAGGGGACGACTCCCTTGCGGCTGGGGGCCAGGAACATGTGGGTCCCTCTCGGTCGGATCGGGGTGGACATGCGAGTGGGCGCCGACCTCCTCGGCCGGCGCCCACCACTGCTTCGTACGACTGAGCCTCGTACGGCCGGGACCGCTCAGGCCCGGGCCGCCTCGCGCCGGTAGCTCAGGACCACCGCGCCCGAGAGGACCAGGGTCCACGCGGCGAGCACGGCCGCGCCGACCAGCGCACGGGTGTCGTGCAGCAGGGCGCCGTGGCCGATGTCGGCCAGCCAGTAGCTGGGCATGACCTTGATGATGTTGACCAGCCAGTCCGGGAAGCCGGTGGTCGGCAGGAGCAGACCGCCGAGGAAACCGAAGAGGATGATCAGGCCCTGGAGGTACATCTGCTGCTGCTCGGGCGCCACGTACAGGCCGATGACCAGGCCGAGCACGGCGCACGGCAGCGCGGCGATCCAGATACCGAGGGTGATCTGCAGCCAGCCGCTCGCCGACAGGTGCACGTCCTGGACGAGCCAGCCGAACAGGGCCACGAACGCCGGGCCGGGCAGCGCGACGACCATCGCCACGAACACCTTGGTCAGCAGGTAGGTGCGCGGCAGCAGCGGGGTCAGGCGCAGCTGCCGGTGCCAGCCGATCTGCCGCTCGTGCGAGACCCGGGCGGTGGTGTGCATGGAGGAGGTGAAGGCGCTGTAGGCGGCCAGGCTGCACATCAGCCAGGCGCTGTAGGTGATGCCGTGCGAGTGCGGGATGGTCTGCTTCTTGTAGAGCATGCACTCCAGCAGGTACATCACGACGGGCACGACGAACGCGAACACGATGAACCGCGGTCCGCGCAGCATCCGCTTGATCTCGATGGCCAGGTAGCCGGTCATGCGGCCTCGTCCTCCGTGTTCCGCGTGTCGTCCTGGGAGGCGTCGTCGTCGGAGGTCAGCGTGAGGAACGCCTCCTCCAGGCCGGTGGCGCTGATCTCGATGTCATGGGCGTCGGCGTACCGCGTCACGAGCGCGCGGACGGCGGCGTCGGAGTCGTCGCAGTGCAGCTCGGCCTGGCCGAGGCGGATGCTGGCCGCGGTGACGCCGGGCAGCTTCTTCAGCTCGTCGGCGGTCGCCCCCGGTACGGCGGCGCGCAGCAGACGGCCGGCGGTCAGGGCGCGGATCTCGGCGACGGTGCCGTCGGCGGCGATCTGGCCGGAGCGCATCAGGACGACGCGGTCGGCGAACTCCTCCGCCTCGTCGAGGTAGTGCGTGGCGAAGACGACGGTACGGCCGGTGTCGGTGAACTTCCGCATCGACTCCCAGAACTTGCGCCGGCTGCCCACGTCCATCGCGGAGGTCGGCTCGTCCAGGATGAGCAACTGCGGGTTGCCGACGAGGGCGCAGGCGAACCGGGCGCGCTGGCGCTGGCCGCCGGAGAGCTTGGTGCCGCGCCGGTCGACGATGTCCTCGATGTTGGCGCGGCGCAGGACCTCGTCCATCGGCAGCGGGTCCTTGTAGAGCGAGGAGATCATGCCGAGGGTCTCGCGGACGCTCAGGTCGTCGATGAGCGAGCCCTCCTGAAGGACGGCGCTCGCCAGACCCTCCCGTACGGCGACGTACGGGACCTTGCCGAAGACGGTGATGCTGCCCGCGGTCGGCTTGGCCAGGCCGAGGATCATGTCGACGGTGGTGGACTTGCCGGCTCCGTTGGGGCCGAGCAGGGCGACCACCTCGCCCGGCGCGATGGTCAGGTCGACTCCGCGTACGGCTTTGACGTCGCCGTAGTCCTTGCGCAGTCCGGTGATGCGCAGGGCGGGCTCGGGGGCGGCGTGCCGGGGACCCTTCACGGGCTTCGGCTCCTGCACGGCGTCCGGCTTCTGCTCACCGGTCGGCGCCTGAACAGCGGCCGGCTTCTGCTCGTCGGCCGGCGCCTGCACGGCAGCCGGCGTCTTGGCGCCGGTCCGCCGCTTCGCGCCGGCCCGCTTCTTCCCGCGGCCCGTCTTCGACGCGGCATCCGTGGACGGGGTCTCGGTCTGGGGCTGGGTCGGGGACGGGGCGGTGACGGTGGTGCCTCCCTCGTCCCGTTCAGTCCTGGTCTTAGGGGTCGTCGTCATGTCACATCCGGATCTGTCGGGAGAGGTCCTGCGGGGACAGCAGCGCGTCCAGTGCCTTGGCGGCGGCCTCGTCGCGCAGCAGGTTCATGTGCTCGCTGCCGAACTGGATTTCCCGGGCCACGACGCGGGCCGCGGTGTCCGGATCGGTGGAGCGCAGCCGGTTGAGTCCGCTGAGCGGACTCGCCGAGCTGAAGGCGACCGCCTTGTGCCAGTTCTCCATGGAGTCGAAATCGCCCGCGGCGACGACATAGGCGACGAAAGCGGTGAAGGACTCGGTGAATTCGGCGCGGCTCTCCTCGTCGAGGTCGAGCTCGTCGAACGCGGGTTCGCTCACGCTCCGGAAAAGCCGGACGAGTTCGGTACCCAGCACCCGAATGTCGTCGGTGCTTTCCAGGACATGGTGCCCCTCGGTGTTCGCCGCCGAGATCGGTTCGGGTCCCACGATGGATTCGAAGAGGTTCAGGGACGTGTGGAACTGCCAGTAGAGCCCGAGCGGGTTGGCGAGTTCCGGGTCGAACAGAATGAGCTGCGGGGCGCTTTCCTGCCATTGCGTGAAGCGCTCCGCGAGGGCGGCCGCGTACACCGAGCCGGCGCAGAAGCCGAGGACCGCGCTGACCGGCCGCCCGGTCTCGCGCACCGAGTCGAACCAGCGGTCCAGATACTCCTGGCCGCCGGGCCCCACGTCGGTCGCCACGGCCTGGGGCATCGTCTCCCAGACATGGTGGCGACCCGCCGCGGTGAGCGAGAAGAGATCGGAGAAGCGGGCGTCGGGACGGCCGGTGGCGGTGAAATCGACGGCGAGCACCAGGTCCTCCCGACTGCTGCCGCCTATTTTCAGCCACACGTCGTTGTTTTCCACCGGCTGCCCCTTCCTGACTTGGCTGTCGCGTTCTCGACTTGGATCGCGCTGGTTCTGCCGGGTGCTCACGATGCTAGAAGTGGCCATGCCGGGTGAGAGCCCCTATGGCCACCCCTAGCGCCCCCTACCGCGAGACGGACTCCGACTCGTCCACCAGGCTGTCCTCAAGTTCTTCCGTCAAGTACTCGACGAGTTCTTCAGGGGTTGCGTATTCGTAGATCACCGCGGCGGGGAGCTTCAGGCCGAGCGCGGCGCTGAGCCGGTCGCGGAATTCCACGGCGAGCAGCGAGGTGAATCCGAGATCGATGAAATCGGTGTCCGGTTCGATGGCGTCGTCGGCCCCGGTGTGCCCGAGCACCCCGGCGGTCACCTCACGCACCAACTCCCCGAGCAGTTCGGCCCGCCCGGCGTCGTCGGCCTCCCGCAGCGCCGCCAACAGCGCCTCGCCGTCGTCCGGTTCGGCCTCCGGCAGGACCGCCTCCCCCACGCTCGCACCGCCACCGGTCCGCCCCGCCGAGGCGAGCCAGTAGTGCTGGTGCTGGAAGGCGTAGGTGGGCAGGTCGACGGCGGGCCGGCCGGGGCCGAAGAACTCCGACCAGTCGACCGAGGGCAGCCGGGTGAGGGCCTCGACCAGGGCCTGGGGCTCGGTACGGTCGCGGCGCAGGGTGGCCAGCGCACGCGGGTCGGCGACCATGGCCGTCAGTACCGCGTCCGGGCCGAGCTCCAGGAACATACCGATGCCCTGCTTGTCCAGTGCCGCCACGGCGTCGGCGAAGCGGACGGCCTCACGGACGTGCCGCACCCAGTAGGAGGGGTCGGAGAGTTCCTCGTACGACACCTGCTCACCCGTCAGCGTCGACACGATCGGTGTTGAAGTCGCGCTGTACGTAAGCCTGGTGGCGATCTGCTCGAACTCGGCGAGCATCGGTTCCATCAGCGGGGAGTGGAAGGCGTGGCTGACGCTCAGCTTCTTCGTCTTGCGGCCGGCCTCGGAGAAGTGCCGTACGACCTCCTCCACACCCGCCTCGGGGCCGGAGACGACCACCGAGGTCGGCCCGTTGACGGCGGCGATCCCCGTTCCCTCCGGCAGCACGGACGAGACCTCGTCCTCGGTCGCCTGTACGGCGGCCATGGCGCCCCCGGCGGGCAGCTGCTGCATGAGCCGGCCGCGTGCCGACACGATCAGCGCGGCGTCTTCGAGGGACCACAGCCCGGCGACATGTGCGGCGGCCAGCTCACCGATGGAGTGCCCGGCCAGCGCATCCGCCCGCACACCCCACGCCTCCAGCAGCCTGAACAGAGCGACTTCCAGGGCGAAGAGGGCGGGCTGCGTGTAACCGGTCTCGTCCAGCCCCTCCCCACCGAACATGACGTCCCTCAGGGGCCGTTCAAGATGCGGATCCAGGGCCGCGCACACGCCATCGAGCGCAGCCGCGAAGACGGGGAAGGCCTCGTACAACTCCCGCCCCATCCCGGCCCGCTGGCTCCCCTGCCCCGTGAACAGGAACGCGACCGGCCCACTCACGGTCGAGGGCACCACGCCCCCGCCGGCGATGGCCTCCAGCCCGGCCAGCAGCCCGTCCCGGTCCTCGGCCACGGCGGCCGCGCGATACGCGAACGAGGCACGGCGCGAAACGAGCGAGGAGCCCACGTCGGCCAAGCTCAACCCAGGGTTGCTGCGCGCGAGTTCGAGCAGTCGCGCCGCCTGCCCCCGTACCGCCGCCGCCGTCCTGCCGGAGACGATCCACGGCACCGCCGGCAGCCCGGCGGCCGTCGCATCCTCCTGAGGCTCCTCGGCCGGAGCCTCCTCCACGATCACGTGGACGTTGGTGCCGCTGATGCCGAACGCGGACACGGCGGCGCGGCGCGGGCGGTCCCCGGCGGGCCAGGAGCGGTTCTCGGTGAGGAGTTCCACGGCGCCGGCCGACCAGTCGACGTGCGAGGTCGGGGCGTCGATGTGCAGGGAGCGCGGGAGTACGCCCGCGCGCAGCGCCTGCACCATCTTGATGACGCCGGCCGCGCCCGCCGCCGCCTGGGTGTGGCCGAGGTTGGACTTGATCGACCCGAGCCACAGCGGCTCCGCGCGGTTCTGGCCGTAGGTGGCGAGGAGCGCCTGTGCCTCGATGGGGTCGCCGAGCACGGTGCCGGTGCCGTGCGCCTCGACGGCGTCGACGTCGTCGGTGGACAGACCGGCCGTGGCGAGCGCGTCGAGGACGACCTGTTGCTGGGAGGGGCCGCTGGGCGCGGTGAGGCCATTGCTCGCGCCGTCCTGGTTGACGGCCGAGCCCCGGACGACCGCCAGCACCCGGTGGCCGTTGCGGCGGGCTTCGGAGAGGCGTTCCAGGAGGAGTACGCCGACGCCCTCCGACCAGCCGGTGCCGTCGGCGGCCTCGGCGAACGGCTTGCACCGGCCGTCGGGGGCCAGGCCCCGCTGGCGGCTGAAGTCGATGAAGGTGTCCGGGGTCGCCATGACCGTGACGCCGCCGGCCAGGGCGAGGGAACACTCCCCCGCGCGCAGCGCCTGCGCGGCCAGGTGCAGGGTGACCAGGGAGGAGGAGCAGGCGGTGTCGACGGTGACGGCGGGTCCGGTCAGGCCGAGGGCGTAGGCGATGCGGCCGGACAGGACGCTGCCCGCGGTGCCGGTGCCGAGGAAACCCTCGACGCCTTCGGGCAGGGCGGCGCGGTCCGAGCCGTAGTCGTGGTACATGACGCCCGCGTACACACCGGTACGGCTGCCGCGCGCGGCGGCCGGGTCGATGCCCGCGTGTTCGAAGGCCTCCCAGGAGGTCTCCAGCAGGAGCCGCTGCTGCGGGTCCATGGCGAGCGCCTCGCGGGGGCTGATCCCGAAGAACGCGGCGTCGAACTCCCCTGCCGCGTCGAGGAATCCGCCTTCCTTGGCGTAGCTCTTGCCGAGTGCGCCCGGGTCGGGGTCGTAGAGGTTGTCGGTGTCCCAGCCGCGGTCGTCGGGGAAGCCGCGCATGCCGTCGTCGCCGCGTGAGACGAGCCGCCACAGGTCGTCGGGCGAGGCGATGCCGCCGGGGTAGCGGCAGGCCATGCCGACGATCGCGATGGGCTCGCGGGCGCGCGACTCCAGGTCCTCGATGCGCCGGCGGGCCTGCATCAGGTCGGCGGTGGCCTTCTTCAGGTAGTCCCGCAGCTTCTGCTCGCGCTCGCCGGATGTGCCGGTGGCCGCGGTGGTTCCCGTGTGTGCTGCCATGGTCGTTCAGCTCCCGGTCTCGCCGTCGAGGAGGGCGAAGAGTTCGTCGTCGGATGCGGCCGCGAGATCGTCGGCGGCCACCTGTGCCGCCTCCGGCTGCGGGTCCGTGTCCTGCCAGCGGGCCAGCAGGGCCTGGAGCCGTACGGTGATCCGGGACCGGGTCAGCTGGTCCAGCTCCTTGGTGCCGATGAGGGGTTCGAGGTGGTCGAGGCCGCGCAGCAGCGCGGTGGCGGGGTCGTCGTCCGCGGGCGCCAGTTCCTTGAGCAGGTGGGCGGCGAGTTCGTGCGGCGTCGGGTAGTCGAAGACGAGCGTGGCGGGCAGCCGTACGCCGGTCTCGGCGGCGAGCGCGTTGCGGAACTCGACGGCGGTCAGCGAGTCGAAGCCGAAGTCCTTGAAGGGCTTCTCGGCCTCGACGGTCTGGCCTTCGGCGAAGCCGAGGACGCTACGGACGTGCCGGCGCACCAGGTCGAGCACGAGCCCGGCCCGCTCCTCGCGGTCGCCGGTCGCGGCGAGCCGGTCGCGCAGGGCGGTGCCGCCGCCCGCCGCGCCGCTCGCGGCGGTACGGCGGGCGGGCACCCGGACGAGGGAGCGCAGCAGTCCCGGCACGCCCCCGCTGAGGGAGCGGGCGAGTACGGGCACGTCGAGGCGTACGGCCACGGTGAGCGCGTCGGCTCCGGCGACGGCCGCGTCGAGGAGGGCGAGGCCCTGTGCGGCGCCCAGCGGCCGCACTCCGGTGCGGGCCATCCGCTCCAGGTCGGTGTCGGTGAGATCGGCGCCCATGCCGCCGGTGGCCCGGTCCCACAGGCCCCAGGCCAGGGACACCGCGGGCTGCCCCTGGGCGCGGCGGTGCGCGGCGAGGGCGTCCAGGTAGGCGTTCGCCGCCGCGTAGTTGGCCTGCCCGGCGCCGCCCAGCACACCGGCGGCGGACGAGAACAGGACGAACGCGTCCAGGTCATGGGTGAGTTCGTGCAGATGGCGGGCGGCCTCCGCCTTGGGCGCGAGGACGCGGTGCAGTTGGGCCGGGGCGAGCCGGCCGACGGTCGCGTCGTCGACCACGCCGGCGGTGTGCACGACCGCCCTGATGCCGGGGTGGGTGTCGAGCAGCGCGGCGAGCGCGTCCCGGTCGGCGACGTCGCAGGCGGCGACGGTCACCTCGGCGCCCGACTCCTGAAGTTCCGCGGCGAGTTCGGCGGCGCCGGGGGCGTCGGGGCCGCGGCGGCCGACGAGGACCAGGGAGCGTACGCCGTGTTCGGTGACCAGGTGGCGGGCGACGAGGGCGCCCAGACCGCCGGTGCCGCCGGTGACCAGCACGGTCCCGGTGGTGGGCCAGACGGGTTCCGGCCCGGCCTCCGTCGTACGGCGCACCAGGCGCGGTGCCAGCGACGCGCCGCCGCGCAGGGCGAGTTCGTCCTCGTCGGAGCCGAGGACGGAGGCGGGCGGCGTGTCCGTGTCGGTGTCGAGGAGCAGCAGGCGTCCCGGGTATTCGGTCCGGGCCGCCCGGACGAGTCCGGTGACCGCGGCCTGGCCGAGGTCCGTGACGTCCTCTCCGGGGGCCGTGGCAACGGCGCCCTGGGTGACGACGAGCAGCCGCTCTTCGGGCGCGGCCCGCTCCAGCCACTCCTGGAGCGCTTCGAGGACCGCGGTCGCCGTCTCGGCGGGCGGGCGCCCGGCCGGTGCGGTGAGCGCGGACCAGCCGGCCACGGGCAGGGCCTCCACCCGGCCGGCCCCGGGCAGCGGCAGCGGCTCGGGGGCACCGGCGCCGGGCAGTTCGACGGCGGTCCAGTCGACGCCGTACTCGGCGTCACCCGCACCGGCCGTCCCCGCCCCGGCCGCCACCGGTACCGGTCGCAGTGCCAGGGTCCCGACGGACAGCACGGGCCGCCCCTCCGGGTCGGCGGCGGCGAGGGTGACGGCACCGGAGGCGGTGGCGGTCACCCGGACGCGCAGGGTGCGGGCACCGGCGGCGTGCAGGGTGACGTCGGACCAAGAGAACGGCAGCCAGGCCGACCCGGGTTCGGGCGCCGGCAGCAGCTCGCCCGCGGCGATCGAGTGCAGGGCCGCGTCGAGGAGGGCGGGGTGGATGCCGTAGCCGTCGATCTCGGCGTCCTCGGGCAGCTCGACCTCGGCGCACACCGTGTCCCCGTCCCGCCAGGCACGCGTCAGTCCCTGGAAGAGGGGGCCGTAGGCGAGGCCCAGGGCGGCGAGCCCGGCGTAGAGCTGCTCGGTGTCGAGCGGCCGGGCGGACGCGGGGGGCCAGGCACCGGTGGCGGGACCCGGTTCGGTTCCGGCCGCCGAGAGGACGCCTTCGGCGTGCAGGGTCCAGGTCCCGTCCTCGCCGTCCGGGCGGGAGTGGACGGTGACGGCGGGCTCCTCGCCCTCGCCGACACGGACGCGGAGGGCGACGGCGCCCGTCTGCGGCACGACGAGCGGGGCGTGCAGGGTCAGGTCGCGCACGGTCCCCGCACCGACCTGGTCCCCGGCGCGCACGGCGATCTCGACCAGGGCGGCTCCGGGCACGATGACCGTGTCGTTCACCGCGTGCTCCGCCAGCCACGGGTGGGTGGCCAGCGACAGTCGCCCGGTGAACAACGCCCCTTCCGCGTCGGGCAGTTCGACGGACGCGCCCAGCAGCGGGTGCCCACCCGCCGCGAGCCCGAAGTCACCGGGCTCCCCCGAGGCCACCGAGTTGCTGCGGAACCAGTAGGGGCGGTGCTGGAAGGCGTAGGTGGGCAGGTCGACGGGGTGCCGGCCGGGGCCGAAGAAGGCCGTCCAGTCGACGGAGGGGAGCCGGGTGAGGGCTTCGACCAGGGCCTGGGGTTCGGTGCGGTCGCGGCGGAGGGTGGGGATGGCGCGGGGGTCGGCGACCATGGCGGTCAGTACCGCGTCGGGGCCCAGCTCCAGGAACGTACCGATGCCCTGCCCGTCCAGGGTGGCGACGGCGTCGGCGAAGCGGACGGCCTGGCGGACGTGCCGCACCCAGTAGGAGGGGTCGGCCAAATCCTCGTACGACACCTGCTCGCCCGTCAGCGTCGACACGATCGGGATCGAAGTCTCGCCGTACGTAAGCCGCGTGGCGATCTGCTCGAACTCCGCGAGCATCGGTTCCATCAGCGGCGAGTGGAAGGCGTGGCTGACGGTGAGCTTCTTGGTCTTGCGGCCGGCCTCGGAGAAGTGCCGTACGACCTCGTCCACGCCCGCCTCGGGGCCGGAGACGACCACGGAGGTCGGGCCGTTGACGGCGGCGACCCCTGTCCCCTCCGGCAGGACCGGCAGGACCTCGTCCTCCGTTGCCTGTACGGCGGCCATCGCGCCCCCGGCCGGCAGCTGCTGCATCAGCCGCCCACGCGCCGTCACAATCAAGGCGGCGTCTTCGAGCGACCACAGCCCGGCCACATGCGCGGCAGCCAGCTCACCGATCGAGTGTCCGGCCAGCGCATCCGCCCGCACACCCCAGGCCTCCAACAGCCGGAACAGGGCGACTTCCAGGGCGAAGAGGGCAGGCTGCGTGTAACCGGTCTCGTCCAGCCGTTTCCCGCCGAACATGACGTCCTTCAGGGGCCGTTCAAGGTGCGGGTCCAGAGCCGCGCACACCTCGTCCAGCGCGGCGGCGAAGACAGGGAAGGCCTCGTACAACTCCCGCCCCATCCCGGCCCGCTGGCTCCCCTGCCCCGTGAACAGAAACGCCAACGGCCCACGACCGACCCCGGGCAGCGGTGCGCCGCCGGCGACGGCCTCTAGCCCGGCGACCATTGCGTCCCGGTCCCCAGCCACCACCGCGGCGCGGTACGCGAACGACGACCGCCGGGTCACCAGCGAGTGGCCCACGTCGGCAAGATCCAACTCGGATTCGGACCCAGCGAGTTCGAGCAGTCGGTGGGCCTGCTCGCGCACGGCGTCCTCGCCGGTCGCGGAGACGATCCACGGCACCACCGGCGGCGCGCTCCGGGCCGCCGTGTCCACCGCCTCCGCGGGCTCCTCGGCGGGAGCCTCCTCCACGATCACATGCGCGTTGGTGCCACTGATCCCGAACGACGAGACACCCGCCCGCCGTACCCGCTCCCCGGCGAGCCAGGGCCGGGCCTCGGTCAGCAGCTCCACCGCACCCGCCGACCAGTCCACGTGCGAGGTCGGCCGGTCCACACCGAGGGTGCTCGGCAGTCGTTCGTGGTGGAGGGCGAGGACCATCTTGATGACGCCGGCCATGCCTGCGGCACCCTGGGTGTGGCCGAGGTTGGACTTGATGGAGCCCAGCCACAGGGGCTCGTCGTCCCGGTTCTGGCCGTAGGTGGCGAGCAGGGCCTGGGCCTCGATCGGGTCGCCGAGGCGGGTGCCGGTGCCGTGCGCCTCCACCGCGTCGACCTGCTGCGGAGTGAGGCGCGCGGCCGCCAGGGCCTGCTTGATCACGCGCTGCTGGGAGGGGCCATTGGGCGCGGTGAGACCGTTGCTCGCGCCGTCCTGGTTGACGGCCGAGCCCCGGACGACCGCCAGCACCCGGTGGCCGTTGCGGCGGGCGTCGGACAGCCGCTCCAGTACGAGGACGCCGACGCCCTCGGAGAGCCCCGTGCCGTCGGCCGCGTCGGCGAAGGCCTTGCAGCGGCCGTCGCGGGAGAGGCCGTCGGCGCGGCTGAACTCCAGGAACGTACCGGCCGAGCCCATGACCGTGACGCCGCCGGCCAGGGCCAGCGTGCACTCGCCGCCGCGCAGTGCCTGGGCGGCCAGGTGCACCGAGACGAGCGACGAGGAGCAGGCCGTGTCCACGGTGAGGGACGGGCCTTCGAGGCCGAGCGCGTAGGAGACGCGCCCGGACAGGACGCTGGCCGCGACGCCGGTCATCATGTGGCCCGCGATGGAGTCGGGCATCCGGGTCAGGCCGCGCAGGTAGTCGTTGCTGCTGACGCCCGCGTAGACGGCGGTGCGGGTGCCGGCGAGGGCGTGCGGGTCGATGCCCGCGCGTTCCAGCGCCTCCCACGAGGTCTCCAGGAGGACGCGCTGCTGCGGGTCCATGGCGAGTGCCTCGCGGGGGCTGATGCCGAAGAACTCGGCGTCGAAGCCGGCGGCGTTCTGCAGGAACCCGGCCCGCCGGCCGGTGTCGGCGTGGCCGTCACTGGCGGCCAGCTGCTCCAGGTTCCAGCCGCGGTCGCCGGGGAAGGGCGCCATGCCGTCGCGGCCGGCGTCGAGCATGGCCCACAGCTCCTCGGGCGAGGCGACGCCGCCGGGGAAGCGGCAGGCCATGCCGACGATCGCGATGGGCTCGTGTTCCCTCTCCTCGGCCTCGCGCAGCCGCCGACGGGTGTCGTGCAGGTCGGCTGCGACCCGCTTGAGCGTGTCGACCAGCTGTTTCTCGTCAGCCATTTCTTCCCCTCTGATCCCCTCGTACGACGGCGACAGCGGCGGACGTCCGCCTGGACGTCCGCCGGTCGGCGGACGCCGTGTCGGACGTCCGCCGATCGGCCGCCGGATGTCAGATGCCGAGTTCGTCCGTGATGAAGGCCAGCACCTCGTCGGACGAGGCGTCCTGCAGACGTGCGCCCACGTCGTCCGTGCCGTCGGAGTGCGCCGTCCGCAGGCTCTTGAAGCGGGCGAGCAGGTCCTCCAGACGGGCGGTGACCGCCCGGTGCGCCTCGTCGTCGAGCGAGGCGTCCGGCAGGTGGCTCTCCAGCCGGTCGAGTTCGGCCAGGACGCCTTCGGCCGGGTCGGTCTGCTCGGGTGCCAGTTCGGCGTGGAGCAGGCGGGCCAGGGCGAGCGGTGTCGGGTGGTCGAAGACGGCGGTGGCGGAGAGCCGGATGCCGGTGGCGGCGGTGAGCCGGTTGCGGAACTCGACGGCGGTCAGCGAGTCGAAGCCGAGTTCCTTGAAGGAGCGGGTGGCGCCGACCGCCGACGGCCCGGCGAAGCCGAGCACGGCCGCCGCGTACGACTGGACGAGGTCGAGCAGCGCCGTCTCCCAGCCGTCGGCGGGCAGGCCGGCGAGGCGGGCGCGCAGTGCCTCGCCCGGTCCGCCCGCGCCCTCCGCCGCGGTGGTGGCGGTGGCGACGGCGTGTGCGGTGGGCCGGGCCTGGGTGCGGACGAGTCCGCGGTACAGGTGCGGCACCGGCGCGCCGTCGGTCGCGCCGCGCAGCGAGGCCGTGTTGAGGCCGATCGGCACGAGGTGCGGGTGGTCGTGGCCGTACGCGCCGAGCGCGGCGTCCAGGAGGGCGAGACCCTGTGCGGGGTCGAGCGGGCGGATGCCGGAGCGGGCGAGGCGGCCGAGGTCGGCGGCGTCGAGGTGGCCGGTCATGCCGCTGGGCTCGGCCCACAGGCCCCAGGACAGTGCGGTGGCGGGCAGGCCGGCGGCGCGCCGGTGGGCGGCGAGGCCGTCCAGGTAGGCGTTGGCGGCGGCGTAGTTGGCCTGGCCGGCGTTGCCGAAGACGCCCGCCGAGGAGGAGAACAGGACGAAGGCGTCCAGGTCGCGGTCGGCGGTGAGCTCGTGCAGGTGCTGTGCCGCGACGGCCTTGGGCGCGAGGACGGCTTCGAGCTTCTCCGGGGTGAGGCGGCCGAGGGTGGCGTCGTCGAGGACTCCGGCGGCGTGGACGAGGGCGCGCGGGGCGTGCCGGTCGAGGAGGGCGGCGAGGGCGGCGAGGGCGTCGCGGTCGGCGATGTCGCAGGCCTCGGCGACGACGGTTGCGCCCGACTCGGCCAGTTCCTCGGCGAGTTCGGTGAAGCCGGGGGCGTCGGGGCCGCGCCTGCTGGTGAGGACCAGGCTGCGTACGCCGTGCTCGGTGACCAGGTGGCGGGCGACGAGGGCGCCGAGGCCGCCGGTGCCGCCGGTGATCAGGACGGTGCCGTCGGGGGCCCAGGTGTGCGGCTCGCCCTGTTCGGCGGGCTCGGTGCGGGTCAGGCGCGGGACGCGGATCTCGCCGTCGCGGAGGGCGAACTCGGGTTCGCCGGTGGCGAGGGCCGCCGCGAGCAGGGCTCGGGAGGGAACCTCGGTGCCGATGTCGGCGAGGACGATCCGGTCGGGGCTCTCGGACTGCGCGGTGCGGACCAGGCCGTGCACGGCGGCCTGCGCGAGGTCGGCGATGTCCTCGCCGGCTGCCGCGGAGACGGCGCCGCGGGTGACGACGACCAGGCGCGCGGTGTCGGTGCGCGGGTCGGACAGCCACACCTGGAGGTCGCCGAGGGTCTGCATCACGGCGTCGTCGACGGTGCTCTGCCAGTGCACGGGGGCCAGGACGGTGGTGATGCCGCCGTCGAGTTCCTCGGTGCTGAAGATCTCCGGCAGGCCGGGGAAGAGCGGGTCGTCGCCGAACACGGCCCAGTCGTCCGGGATTTCGCCGGTCTCGGGGGCGGGCAGGGCCGTCCACTCGACGCGGAAGAGGGTGTCGCGGAACGGGCTGCCGCTCGCCTGGGAGAGGCGGGCCAGCGCGTCGGCCGGCAGCTGCCGCAGCCCGAGCGTCTCGACGGTGGCGACGGGGGCGCCGGCGGTGTCGGTGACGGTGACGGACACCGCGCCCTCTCCCGCCGCCGCGATCCGTACGCGCAGCGCGGAGGCGCCGGCGCTGTGCAGGGTGACGCCGGACCAGTTGAACGGCAGCCAGGGGCCGCCGTCGCCCGCGTCCAGGAAGCCGCCGAGCGCGATGGCGTGCAGGGCCGAGTCGAGCAGGGCCGGGTGCAGGCCGAACTGCGGTGCCTGCGCGGCGGTTTCGAGGGGCAGGGCGACCTCGGCGTACAGGGCGTCGTCGGCGCGCCAGGCGGAGCGCAGGCCGCGGAAGGCGGGGCCGTAGTCGAGGCCGAGGGCGCCGAGCTCGGCGTACAGGCGTGAGGTGTCGACGCTCTCGGCGGCCTCCGGCGGCCAGGGGGCGAGGTGCTCCCCGGCCTGCGCGGGCGCCTGGGTGAGCAGGCCGGTGGCGTGCCGGGTCCACGGGTCGTCGGGCAGTGCGTCGGCGGGCCGCGAGTGCACGGCGACGGTACGGCCGTCGCCCGCGCCGGACGCCGAGACCACGACGCGCAGCTGGATCTCGGCGCGCTCGGGCAGGACGAGCGGCGCTTCGAGGGTGAGGTCGGCGAGGTGCGGGTGTCCGGCCTCGTCCCCGGCGCGAACCGCCATCTCCAGGAGCGCGGTGCCGGGTACGACGACGGTGGAGCCGACGGCGTGGTCGGCGAGCCAGGGCTGCGCGGTCAGCGAGAGCCGCCCGGTGAGCACCAGGCCGCCGTCGCCGGGCAGAGTGACGGCCGCGCCGAGCAGCGGGTGTCCGGCGTCGCTCTGGCCGACGGCACCGGGGTCGGTGGCGGCGACGGTGGGCTCCAGCCAGTAGCGCTCGCCCTGGAAGGGGTACGTCGGCAGCGGCACCCGCCCGGTGGCGCGGCCCGCGAACACGGCGTCCCAGTCGGGGCGTACGCCGTGCGCGACGAGCCGGCCGAGGGAGGCGAGGACCCGGGCACTCCCGCCGTCGTCGCGGCGCAGGGTGCCGGTGACCACGGCGTTGTCGGCGCCCGCGTCGGCGAGGGTGTCGGTGAGGCCGACGGTCAGCACGGGGTGCGGGCTGCACTCGACGAACACGGTGTGGCCGGTGTCGGCGAGGGAGCGTACGGCGGGTTCGAAGCGGACGGTGTGGCGCAGATTGCGGTGCCAGTAGCCGGCGTCCATCTCGTGACCGTCGATGAGCCGGTCCTCCAGCGTGGAGTGCAGGGGGACGCGTCCGGCGCGGGGGCGTACGGGGGCGAGGAGTTCTTCCAGTTCCTCGCGCAGGGACTCGACGTGGGCGGAGTGGGAGGCGTAGTCGACGGGGATGCGGCGGGCGCGTACGCCGTCGCTCTCGCAGCGCTCCAGCAGGGCGTCGAGGGCGTCCGGGTCGCCGGAGACGACGGTGGACGCGGGCCCGTTGACGGCGGCCACGGAGATCTGCCCCGGCCACTGTGCGAGGAGTTCCTCGACGCGGGCGGCGGGCAGCGGCACGGACACCATGCCGCCGGTGCCGGCGAGCCGGATCAGGGCGCGGCTGCGCAGGGTGACGACGCGGGCCGCGTCCTCGACGCTGAGCGCGCCGGCGACGCAGGCCGCGGCGATCTCGCCCTGGGAGTGCCCGACGACGGCCGACGGGACGACGCCGAGGGACTCCCACAGCGCGGCCAGCGACACCATCACGGCCCACAGGGCGGGCTGGACGACGTCGACGCGCTCCAGTGAGGCGGCGCCGTCGGCTCCGCGCAGCACGTCGAGCAGCGACCAGTCGGTGAAGGCGTCCACCGCCGCCGCGCACTCCTCGACGCGCGCCCGGAACACCTCCGAGGTGTCCATCAACTCCCGTGCCATGCCGACCCATTGGGAGCCCTGGCCGGGGAAGACGAACACGGTCTTGCCGACGGGCCCGGCGAGGCCCTCCTCGACCCCGGCGGCCGGGGTGCCCTCGGCGAGGTCGGACAGTCCCTGGAGCAGCTCGGTGCCGTCCTCGCCGACGAGGAACGCGCGGTACTCGAAGGGCGTGCGGGTGGTCGCGAGGGAGTGACCGATGCGGGCCAGGTCGGCCGGGGCCAGTTCCCGCCCGGCGAGCTGCTCGCCCAGTCGGCGGGCCTGGGCGCGCAGCGCCTCGGGGGTGCGGGCGGTGAGCAGCCACGGTACGGGCCCGTCGGCGTGCTCCGCCCGCTCGGGTACGGCGGCGGGTGCGGGCGCCTCCTCCAGGATCACGTGGGCGTTGGTGCCGCTGAAGCCGAACGCGGAGACGCCGGCCCGGCGCGGTGCCGCTTCCCGGCGCGGCCAGGGCCGGGCCTCGGTCAGCAGCCGTACGGCGCCGGCCTCCCAGTCGATGTGCGAGCTGGGCTCGTCGACGTGCAGGGTGGCGGGGAGCTCCTCGTGGCCGAGGGCCTCGACCATCTTGATGACACCGGCGATGCCGGCCGCGGCCTGGGTGTGTCCGAGGTTGGACTTCACGGAGCCCAGCCACAGCGGCTCCTGGCGGTCCTGGCCGTAGGTGGCGAGCAGGGCCTGCGCCTCGATCGGGTCGCCGAGGCGGGTGCCGGTGCCGTGCGCCTCGACGGCGTCGACTTCGGCGGGCGCGAGGCCCGCGGTGGCCAGGGCCTGCCGGATGACGCGCTGCTGGGAGGGCCCGTTGGGGGCGGTGAGGCCGTTGCTGGCGCCGTCCTGGTTGAGGGCGCTGGCGCGGACGACGGCGAGGATGTCGTGGCCGTTGCGCTGGGCGTCGGAGAGCCGCTCGACGAGGACCATGCCGACGCCCTCGGCCCAGCCGGTGCCGTCGGCGGACTCGGCGAAGGCCTTGCAGCGGCCGTCGCCGGCGAGCCCGCGCTGCCGGCTGAAGTCCACGAAGGTGTCCGGCGTCGCCATCACGGTGACACCGCCGGCGAGCGCCAGGTCGCACTCGCCGCGCTGCAGCGCCTGGACGGCCATGTGCAGGGCGACCAGCGACGAGGAGCAGGCGGTGTCGACGGTGACGGCCGGGCCTTCGAGCCCGAGGACGTAGGAGATACGGCCGGAGGCCACGCCGCCCGAGGTGCCGGTGCCGAGGAAGCCCTCGACGCCGTCGGGGAGGTGGGTGTATCCGGCGCCGTTGCCGTAGTCGTGGTAGATGAGCCCGGCGAAGACGCCGGTGCTGCTGCCGCGCAGGGTGTGCGGGTCGAAGCCGCCGCGCTCCAGGGCCTCCCAGGAGGTCTCCAGCAGGAGCCGCTGCTGCGGGTCCATGGCGAGGGCCTCGCGGGGGCTGATGCCGAAGAAGGGGGCGTCGAACAGGGGCGCGTCGGGCAGGAATCCGCCCTGGTCGGTGTAGCTGGTGCCGGGGCGCTCGCCGGTCGGGTCGACGACGGCGTCGATGTCCCAGCCGCGGTCGTCGGGCATGGCGCCCATGGCGTCGCCGCGGGTCGCGAGCAGCCGCCACAGGTCCTCGGGCGAGCGGACTCCGCCGGGGAAGCGGCAGGCCATGGAGACGACGGCGATGGGCTCGTCGGTGCCGATCGCCGGGCCGGACGCGGCGGTCTCGGCGGGCAGGGAGCCGACGAGTTCCTCGCGCAGGTATCCGGCGAGCGCCTCGGGTGCCGGGTAGTCGAAGACCAGCGTGGCGGGCAGCCGCAGCCCGCAGGCGCCGGCGAGACGGTTGCGGAACTCGACGCCGGTGAGCGAGTCGAAGCCCAGGTCCTTGAAGGCCTGGGTGACGTCGACGGCCTCGGGTCCGCTGTGGCCGAGGACGGCGGCGGCGTGCGTACGGACGACGTCGAGCAGCAGCGCGTGCTGTTCGTCGGCGCCGAGCCCGGCGAGCCGCGTGGCCAGTTCCCCGCCGCCGGCGGCCTTCTCGGCGCCGCGGGCGGTGCGCCGCGCCGGGGTGCGCACCAGGGCCCGCAGCAGCGCGGGCACCTCCTCGGGCGCGGCGGACGCGGGCAGGTCGAGGTGGATGGGTACGAGCGCGGCGTGCGGCAGGGCGAGCGCCGTGTCGTACAGGGCGAGGCCCTCCTCGCCGGTGAAGGCGGCGGAGCCGGAGCGGGCCATCCGGGCGCGCTCGGCCTCGTCCAGCGACTCGGCCATGCCGCCGCCCTCGGCGGCCCACAGTCCCCAGCCGAGCGAGAGGCCGGGCAGGCCGTGGGCGCGGCGGTGGGCGGCGAGGGAGTCCAAGTAGGCGTTGGCGGCGGCGTAGTTGGCCTGCCCCGGGTTGCCGAAGGTGCCGGCGGCCGAGGAGAACAGTACGAACGCGGAGAGGTCGGCGAGCCGGGTCAGCTCGTGCAGATGCCGGGCGGCGTCCGCCTTCGGGGCGAGCACCTTGTCGAGCCGCTCGGGGGTGAGCGAGCCGACGACACCGTCGTCGAGGAGGCCCGCGACATGCACGACGGCGGTCAGCGGGTGCTCGTCCGGTACGCCGTCGAGGGCCGCGGCGACCGCGTCCCGGTCGGCGGCGTCACAGGCGACGAAGTCGACGAGGGCACCCAACTCACGTATGCCATCGGCGAGTTCATCCGCCCCCGGCGCCTGGGCGCCGCGCCTGCTGGCCAGCAGCAGCCGCCGTACGCCGTACTCGGTGACCAGGTGCCGGGCGAGCAGCCCGCCGAGCGCGCCGGTCGCGCCGGTGACCAGGACGGTGCCCTCGGGGTTCAGGGACGCGGGCACGGTCAGCACCAGCTTGCCGGTGTGCCGGGCCTGCCCCATGACGCGCAGCGCCTCCGGGGCCTCGCGCACGTCCCAGGCGGTGACGGGCAGCGGCCGCAGCGCCCCGCTCTCGAAGAGCGCGAGCAGCGCGCCGTACATCTCCTGGATGCGGTCCGGGCCCGCGTCCATGACGTCGAAGGCCCGGTACACGACCCCCGGGTGCTCGGCGGCGACGGTGTCCGCGTCCCGGATGTCGGTCTTGCCCATCTCGACGAACCGGCCGCCGCGCGGCAGCAGTCGCAGCGACGCGTCCACGAACTCCCGTGCCAGCGAGTCGAGTACGACATCCATGCCGCGCTCGCCGGTGGCCTCCAGGAAGTGCTGCTCGAACTCCAGTGTGCGGGAGTTGGCGATGCGGTCCTCTTCGACACCGAGGGCACGCACGGCACCCCACTTGGCGGGGCTGGCCGTGCCGTACACCTCGGCGCCCAGGTGCCGGGCGAGCTGCACGGCCGCCGTGCCGACACCGCCGGCGGCGGCGTGGATGAGCACGGACTCGCCGGCGCCGAGACCGGCCAGGTCGACGAGGGCGTAGTAGGCCGTCAGATAGACGACGGGCGCGGCGGCGGCCTCGGCGAACGTCCACGTGGACGGCATCGCGGACACCAGCCGGTGATCGACCACGGCGAGCGGTCCGAACGCCCCGGAGAACAGGCCCATGACCCGGTCCCCCACGGCGAACCGTTCCGCACCGGGTCCGACCTCCACCACGACACCGGCCGCTTCCAGACCGAGCCGCCCGGCGTCCCCCGGGTACATCCCGAGGACGTTCATGACGTCACGGAAGTTCACACCGGCGGCCCGGATCGCGACCCGGATCTGCCCCTCGGCGAGCGGTGCGGCGGCCTCGGGGAAGTCGGCGACGTAGAGGCTGTCGAGCGTGCCGTTCGCAGTGAAGTCCAGCCGCCAGGGCGCGTCGCCCTCCGGGACGCTCAGCTCGGCGCCCACGCTCCGGACGAGCCGCGGGGCGAGCAACTGCCCGGCGCGCAGCGCAAACTGGGGCTCGTCGATGCCGGTCAGGGCCGGCAGCAGGGCGTCGGCCGACTCGGCGGAGGTGTCCAGGTCGACCAGGACGATGCGCCCCGGGTGCTCGGACTGGGCGGACCGGGCCAGACCGACCACGGCGGCGGCCGCGGGGTCGGGCACCCGGTCGCCGGCCGCGGCGGCCACCGCCCCCGAGGTGACCAGCACCAGCCGGGCGCCCTCGGGCTGCGCGCCCTCCAGCCACTCCTGTACGACCTCCAGGGCGCGGTGCACGGCGTCGCGCGGCGCCAACCCGGCGGTGACGAACGTGGCGAAGACCAGCTGGGCCTCGTCGGCCTCACCGGACTCGGCGACCTCGTTCACGTGCCGCCCGCCGGCCTCCACGACCAGGTCGACGATCCCGAGCGGGTCGGGCCCGATGACACGGCACGGTACGGGGGCCGACCGCTCGTCCGCGGCGGCCTGGGCGATCGTCTGCCAGTCGAGACGGTAGAGGGAGTCGTGCCCGCGCCCGCCGGCCGCCGGGGCGGGCAGCGCGCGCAGGGCCAGCGCGCCGACGGTGGCGACGGGGGCGCCGGACGGGTCGGCGAGGTCGAGCCGGTAGCCCGTCCCTTCAGCGGTGACCCGCACCCGCAGCGCCGAGGCATCGGCCGCGTGAAGTGCGAAGTCCGTCCAGGAGAACGGCAGTTGGGCACCCTCGGTGTCGCCGTCCAGCAGGCCGATGGCGTGCAGGGAGGCGTCGAGGAGGGCCGGGTGGATGCCGTAGCCCTGGGTGTCGGTGCCCTCGGGCAGGGCGACCTCGGCGTAGACGGCCCCGTCGGCGGAGCGCCAGGCGGTCGTGAGTCCCTGGAAGAGCGGACCGTACTGCAGACCGATGGCGGCGAGGTCGTCGTAGAGGGCGCCGGTGTCGACCGGTTCGGCGCCGGCCGGGGGCCAGGCGGCGAGGTCGGCGGCGGGCTCGACGGTGTCCGCCGACAGGACGCCTTCGGCGTGCAGGGTCCAGGACTCCTCACCCTCCGGGCGGGAGTGGACGGTGACGGCGGGCTCCTCGCCCTCGCCGACCCGGACGCGCAGGGCGACACCGCCGCGCTCGTCCAGCACGAGCGGGGCGTGCAGCGTCAGGTCGCGGACGGTCCTCGCACCGACCTGGTCACCGGCGCGGACCGCGATCTCGACCAGCGCGGCACCGGGCACGATGATCGTGCCGTTCACGGCGTGCTCGGCCAGCCACGGGTGGGTGGCGAGCGACAGCCGACCGGTGAACAACACGCCCTCGGCGTCCGGCAGTTCCATCGCACCGGCGAGGATGCGGTGGCCCGCGGCGGTCAGTCCGAGTCCGGCGGCGTCGGAGGCCGCGTACGGAGCGGTGTTCGGCCAGTAGGTCTCGTGCTGGAAGGCGTAGGTCGGCAGCTCGACCGGGCGCCCGGCGGTGTCGGCGTAGAAGGCCTGCCAACTCACCTCGCCCCCGGCGCAGTGCAGCCGGGTGAGGGCTTCGACGAGGGCCTGGGGTTCGGTGCGGTCGCGGCGCAGGGTGGGGATGGCGCGGGGGTCGGCGACCATGGCGGTCAGTACCGCGTCGGGGCCCAGCTCCAGGAACGTACCGATGCCCTGCCCGTCGAGGGTGGCGACGGCGTCGGCGAAGCGGACGGCCTGACGGACGTGCCGCACCCAGTAGGAGGGGTTCGAGAGGTCGTCGTACGACACCTGCTCGCCGGTGAGGGTGGAGACGATCGGTATCGCGGTCTCGTTGTAGGTGAGTTGGGCGGCGATCTGCTCGAACTCGGCGAGCATCGGCTCCATCAGCGGAGAGTGGAAAGCGTGGCTGACCGTGAGCCGCTTGGTCTTGCGGCCCGTCTCGGAGAAGTGCGTCACGACCTGCTCGACGCCGTCCACCGGTCCGGAGACGACCACGGAGGTCGGGCCGTTGACGGCGGCGATACCCGTGCCTTCGGGAAGGACGGGCAGGACTTCGTCCTCGGTCGCCTGGATGGCGGCCATGGCGCCGTCGGCGGGCAGCTGCTGCATCAGCCGGCCGCGCGCCGACACGATCAGCGCCGCGTCTTCGAGCGACCACAGGCCAGCGACATGCGCGGCGGCCAGCTCACCGATGGAGTGTCCGGCCAGCACCTCGGGGCGTACGCCCCAGGCCTCCAGCAGCCGGAACAGGGCGGCTTCGAAGGCGAAGAGGGCGGGCTGGGTGTAGCCCGTCTCGTCCAGCCCTTCCCCGCCGAACATGACGTCCTTCAGGGGCCGTTCAAGGTGCGGGTCCAGAGCCGCGCACACCTCGTCCAGCGCGGCGGCGAAGACGGGGAAGGCCTCGTACAGCTCCCGGCCCATCCCCGCGCGCTGGCTCCCCTGCCCGGTGAAGAGGAAGGCGGCCGGTCCGGCCTTCGCCGACGGGGTGTCCTGGTGGGTGATGGCCGCAAGGCCGGTCAGCAGGCCCTCGCGGTCGGCGGCGACGGCGCTCGCACGGTACGGGAGTGCCGAGCGGCCGGTGGCGAGGGCCCGGCCGATGTCGGCGGGGTCCAGTTCCGGGTGTGCGGTGGCGAAGTCGAGGAGGCGGGCCGCCTGGGCGCGGACGGCGTCGGCGGTCCTGCCGGAGACGATCCAGGGCACGACCGGCAGCTCACGGGTGGGTGCCGCCGGGTCGGCGGGGTTCTCCGCGGGCGCTTCCTCGATGATGACGTGGGCGTTGGTGCCGCTGATGCCGAAGGAGGAGACACCGGCGCGCCGGGTGCGCTCCCCCGCCGACCACGGCCGGGCCTCGGTCAGCAGCTCGACGGCGCCCTCGGTCCAGTCGACGTGGGACGAGGGGGCGTCGACGTGCAGGGTGCGGGGCAGCTGCTCGTTGCGCAGGGCGAGGATCATCTTGATGATCCCGGCGACGCCCGCGGCGGCCTGCGTGTGGCCGAGGTTGGACTTGATCGAGCCCAGCCACAGGGGCTCCTCGCGGTCCTGCCCGTAGGCCGCGAGCAGGGCCTGGGCCTCGATGGGGTCGCCGAGGCGGGTGCCGGTGCCGTGCGCCTCGACCACGTCGACCTGGTCGGGCGAGAGCCGGGCGGCGGCGAGTGCCTGGCGGATGACGCGCTGCTGGGAGGGGCCGTTGGGGGCGGTGAGGCCGTTGCTGGCGCCGTCCTGGTTGATGGCCGAACCGCGCACCACGGCGAGGACGCGGTGCCCGTTGCGGCGGGCGTCGGAGAGCTTTTCGAGGACGAGCATGCCGACGCCCTCGCCCCAGCCGGTGCCGTCGGCGGCCTCGGCGAACGGCTTGCACCGGCCGTCGGGGGCCAGGCCCCGCTGGCGGCTGAAGTCGACGAAGGTGTCCGGCGTCGCCATCACGGTGACACCGCCGGCGAGGGCCAGCGAGCACTCGCCGCCGCGCAGCGCCTGGGCGGCCAGGTGGACGGCGACGAGCGACGACGAGCACGCCGTGTCGACGGTGACGGCGGGGCCTTCGAGCCCGAAGGCGTAGGAGACGCGGCCGGAGGCGATGCTGCCGCCGACACCGAGGAAGCCCTCCAGGTCGTCGGTCGCGCGCTCCAGGACCTCGCTGTAGTCGCTGTACATGACGCCGGCGAAGACGCCGGTGGCGCTGCCGCGCACGGTGGCCGGGTCGATACCGGCCCGCTCGAACGCCTCCCACGACGTCTCGAGCAGCAGCCTGTGCTGCGGGTCCATGGCCAGCGCCTCGCGCGGGCTGATCCCGAAGAACCCCGGGTCGAACTCGGCCGCCTGGGAGAGGAATCCGCCCTCGACCGAGTAGGTCCGGCCAGCCGCGTCCGGGTCGGGGTCGTAGAGGCCGTCCGTGTCCCAGCCGCGGTCCTCGGGGAAGCGGCTGATGGCGTCGCCGCCCGAGGCGAGCAACTGCCACAGCTCGTCCGGCGAGTTGACGCCGCCGGGGTAGCGGCAGGCCATGCCGACGACGGCGATCGGCTCGTGGGCCGAGGCGGTCAGCCTTCGGTTCTGCTCACGCAGCCGCTCGGTCTCCTTCAGAGACGCCCGGAGAGCCTCGACGATCTTCTCGTTCTGTGCAGACACCTTCTGTCCAGACACCTCTTACCTCACCCAATCCGCGTCGCGCGTCGTCAGCCGCGTCATCAGAAGTCCGATCCTTCGAGCGCCATCGAGATGAGGCTCTCGGCATCCATGTCGTCGATGTCGTCGACGATTGCGCCGGCTTCGCCGGCCGGGTCGTCCGCCGTCAGGGGCGAACCGGTGGTCGCGGGCCGGTGGCCCGCGAGTTCGAGCAGCGCGTCCAGGAGGCCCGCGTCCCGGAGCCGGGCCAACGGGATCGCCCGCAGGCTCGCCCGTACTGTCTCCTCGTACGCCGCGTCGCCGCCCTCGGCCGGGTCCTCGGGGACCAGCTGCCGGAGCAGGAACCCGGCGAGTTCGGCCGGGGTCGGGTAGTCGAAGACGAGCGTCGCCGGGAGGCGGACGCCCGCTTCCGCGCCGAGCCCGTTGCGGAGCTCGACCGCGGTGAGCGAGTCGAACCCGAGCTCCTTGAAGGGCTTGTCCGGGGTGATCTCCGGCGCCCCGTTGCCGCCGCCGGGCCCGCCGACCGCACCGAGGACGGCGGCGACATGCCGGTTGACCACGTCGAGCACCAGGCGCTGCCGGTCGGGGCCCGCGAGCCCCGCCAGCCGCCGCGCGAGTTCCTGCCCGCCCGGGGCACCGGCGCCGGCGGCGGACCGGCGCACGGCGACCGGCCGCACCAACTGGGCGAACAGCGGCGGAACTTGCGCACCGGCGGTGCGAGCGAGCGTGGGCAGGTCGAGACCGGTGGGAACCAGCAGGGCGTGGTCCGTGGCGACCGCGGCGTCCAGCAGCGCGAGCCCCTCGGACACCGCGAGCGGCCGTACGCCGGAGCGTGCCATGCGCTCGATGTCGGCCTGCTCGATCCCGGCCCCCATGCCGCCGGCCTCCGGTGCCCACAGTCCCCACGCGAGGGACGTGCCGGGCAGCCCCTGCGCGCGCCGCTCGGCGGCGAGGGCGTCCAGGGCCGCGTTCGCCGCGGCGTACGCGCCCTGTCCCGCGCCGCCCAGCACACCGGCGGCGGAGGAATAGAGGACGAACGCTTGGACGTCGAGGTCGAGTTCGGCCGTCAGCTCGTGCAGATGACGGGCCGCGTCCGCCTTCGGCGCCCGCAGCGCGTCGATCGCCTCCGGCGTGAGCGAACCGATCGTCCCGTCCCGCACCACGCCTGCCGTGTGGATGACGGCGGTGAGGTCGGGGTGCGCGGCGAGGAGCTCGGCGAGGGCGGAGCGGTCGGTCACGTCACAGGCGACGATCTCGACCTGGGCCCCCAACTCCGTGAGCTCAGCAGTGAGTTCGGTGGCGCCGGGGGCGTGG
>NZ_JADDRL010000116.1 GCF_021538895.1 Streptomyces olivochromogenes
TCCGGCCTTCCAGGGCACGATCAAGTCCGCGGTCGCCTTCGGCGCCCTGCTCTCCCGGGGCATCGGCGACACCATCCGCGTGTCCCTGTCCGCGCCTCCCGTCGAGGAGGTCAAGGTCGGCATCCACATCCTTCAGTCGCTGGGCCTGCGCCAACGCCGCCTGGAGATCGTCTCGTGCCCGTCCTGCGGGCGTGCCCAGGTCGACGTCTACAAACTGGCCGACGAGGTCACCGCGGGCCTGGAGGGCATGGAAGTGCCCCTGCGCGTCGCGGTGATGGGCTGCGTCGTCAACGGTCCGGGGGAGGCCCGCGAGGCCGACCTCGGTGTCGCCTCCGGCAACGGCAAGGGCCAGATCTTCGTCAAGGGCGAGGTCATCAAGACCGTCCCCGAGTCGAAGATCGTGGAGACCCTCATCGAGGAGGCCCTGAAGCTCGCCGAGCAGTTGAAGTGAGTTGAAGCAAGGCACGACCGAGAGGGGGCCCAGCGTGACCATTTTGGAGAACATCCGGGGACCACGCGACCTGAAGGCGCTGTCCGAGGCGGAACTCGGTGAACTGTCCGAAGAAATACGGGAGTTCCTGGTGTACGCGGTCACCAGGACCGGCGGTCACCTCGGACCCAACCTGGGCGTGGTGGAACTCACCGTCGCGCTGCACCGGGTCTTCGAGTCACCGGTCGACCGCATCCTGTGGGACACCGGCCACCAGAGCTATGTACACAAGTTGTTGACGGGACGTCAGGACTTTTCCAAGCTGCGCGGCAAGGGCGGACTGTCCGGATACCCCTCCCGCGAGGAGTCCGAGCACGACGTCATCGAGAACAGCCACGCCTCCACCGCCCTCGGCTGGGCTGACGGGCTCGCCAAGGCCCACCGGGTGCTGGGCGAGAAGGGCCATGTGGTCGCGGTCATCGGCGACGGCGCGCTGACCGGCGGCATGGCCTGGGAGGCGCTGAACAACATCGCGGCCGCCAAGGACCGGCCGCTGATCATCGTGGTCAACGACAACGAGCGCTCCTACGCGCCGACCATCGGCGGCCTCGCCAACCACCTGGCCACCCTGCGCACCACCGACGGCTACGAGAAGGTCCTGGCCTGGGGCAAGGACGTACTGCTGCGCACCCCGGTCGTCGGGAGCACCCTCTACGAGTCCCTGCACGGCGCGAAGAAGGGCTTCAAGGACGCCTTCGCGCCGCAGGGCATGTTCGAGGACCTCGGCCTGAAGTACGTCGGGCCGATCGACGGCCACGACATCTCGGCCGTCGAGTCCGCGCTGCGCCGCGCCAAGCGCTTCCACGGACCGGTCCTCGTGCACTGCCTCACGGAGAAGGGGCGCGGCTACGAACCCGCCCTCGCCCACGAGGAGGACCACTTCCACACCGTCGGCGTGATGGACCCGCTCACCTGCGAGCCGCTCACGCCGTCCAACGGACCGTCCTGGACCTCGGTGTTCGGCGACGAGATCGTCAGAATCGGCGAGGAGCGGGACGACGTCGTGGCGATCACGGCGGCCATGCTGCACCCGGTGGGCCTCGGCAGGTTCGCCGAACGCTTCCCCGACCGGGTGTGGGACGTCGGCATCGCCGAGCAGCACGCGGCGGTCTCGGCGGCCGGGCTCGCCACCGGGGGCCTGCATCCGGTCGTCGCCGTCTACGCCACCTTCCTCAACCGCGCCTTCGACCAGCTGCTGATGGACGTCGCGCTGCACCGCTGCGGGGTGACCTTCGTCCTGGACCGGGCGGGCGTCACCGGTGTCGACGGGGCCTCCCACAACGGCATGTGGGACATGTCGGTGCTCCAGGTCGTACCGGGCCTGAGGATCGCCGCGCCGCGCGACGCCGACCAGTTGCGCGCCCAGCTGCGCGAGGCCGTGGCCGTGGACGACGCGCCGACGCTGGTCCGATTCCCCAAGGAGTCGGTCGGTCCG
Source organism: Streptomyces olivochromogenes (assembly GCF_021538895.1). Lineage (GTDB taxonomy): Bacteria > Actinomycetota > Actinomycetes > Streptomycetales > Streptomycetaceae > Streptomyces > Streptomyces olivochromogenes_A. The sequence goes on from NZ_JADDRL010000116.1 coordinate 1,926, forward strand.
CAGATCCCGGCACTCGCCCGGGTCGGCGGCATGGACGTGCTGCACCGGTCCGAACGGCCCGACGTCCTGCTGGTGGCCGTCGGCGTGATGGCACCGGTGTGCCTGCAGGCCGCCGAGCTGCTGGCGGCGCGCGGCATCGGCTGCACCGTCGTCGACCCCCGCTGGGTCAAGCCCGTCGACCCGGCCCTGCCGGGCCTCGCCGCCGGGCACCGACTGGTGGCCGTCGTCGAGGACAACAGCCGGGCGGCCGGTGTGGGGGCCGCGGTGGCGCTCGCGCTGGGCGACGCCGATGTCGACGTACCGGTACGGCGGTTCGGCATCCCGGAGCAGTTCCTCGCGCACGCCAAGCGCGGCGAGGTGCTCGCCGACATCGGCCTCACGCCCGTCGAGGTCGCCGGCCGGATCGGCGCGAGCCTGGCCGTCCGCGACGCCGACGGCACCGGCTCGGCCGTCGAGAACGCGGGGGGCTCCGGCGCGATCCCGGCCGGGAGAGCCGAGAAACAGGAGAGGACCGAATGACGACGGAGTTCGACCTCGGCGCGCTCTTGGCCGAGCGCGGAGCCGAGCGCTACGACCTGCACGGCAAGTACCTCAACCACCAACTGCCGCGCATGCTGCACACCATCGGCTTCGACAAGGTCTACGAGCGCGCCGAGGGCGCCCACTTCTGGGACGCGGACGGCAACGACTACCTGGACATGCTCGCCGGGTTCGGGGTGATGGGCCTCGGCCGCCACCATCCCGTCGTCCGCAAGGCGCTGCACGATGTCCTGGACCTGAACCTCGCCGACCTCACCCGCTTCGACTGCCAGCCGCTGCCCGGCCTGCTGGCCGAGAAGCTGCTCACCCACAGCCCACACCTGGACCGGGTGTTCTTCGGCAACAGCGGCACGGAGGCCGTGGAGAGCGCGCTGAAGTTCGCCCGGTACGCCACCGGCAGGCCGCGGATCCTCTACTGCGACCACGCCTTCCACGGCCTGACCACCGGCTCGCTGTCGGTGAACGGCGAGCGGGGCTTTCGGGACGGCTTCGCCCCGCTGCTGCCCGACACCGCCGTACCGCTCGGCGATCTCGACGCCCTGGCGCGGGAGTTGAAGAAGGGCGACGTCGCCGCCCTGATCGTCGAACCGATCCAGGGCAAGGGCGTGCACGAGGCCCCGCCGGGATATCTGCGCGCCGCCCAGGAGTTGCTGCACCGGCACAAGGCGCTGCTCGTCGCGGACGAGGTGCAGACCGGCCTCGGCCGGACCGGCGACTTCTACGCCTACCAGCACGAGGAAGGCGTCGAACCCGACCTGGTGTGCGTCGCCAAGGCACTGTCCGGCGGCTACGTCCCGGTCGGCGCCACCCTCGGCAAGGACTGGATCTTCAAGAAGGTCTACTCGTCTATGGACCGCGTCCTGGTCCACTCGGCGAGCTTCGGGTCCAACGCCCAGGCGATGGCGTGCGGTCTCGCCGTGCTGTCGGTGATGGAGGACGAGCAGATCGTCGCCGGCGTGCGCGCGACGGGCGAGCTGCTGAAGTCCCGGCTCGCCGCGATGGTCGACAAGTACGAGCTGCTCGCCGACGTCCGCGGCCGGGGACTGATGATCGGCATCGAGTTCGGCCGGCCCTCCTCGCTGAAGCTGCGCAGCCGCTGGACCATGCTCCAGGCCGCCCGCAAGGGCCTGTTCGCCCAGATGGTGGTCGTACCGCTGCTGGAGCGGCACCGGATCCTCACCCAGGTCTCCGGCGACCATCTGGAGGTGATCAAGCTCATTCCGCCGCTGGTCGTCGACGAGGCCGACGTGGACCGGTTCGTCGACGCCTTCACGTCCGTGATGGACGACGCCCACAGCGGCGGCGGCCTGATGTGGGACTTCGGCAAGACCCTGATCAAGCAGGCGGTGGCCAACCGCTAGCTGCTCGTGAGCCGGGGCCCCGCCGCGGGCCCCGGTCAGGATCCCGGTCGTCCGGAAAAACGGTTCGTCCGAAAGGATCATCCCGGGGCACAATCGCCCGATGCCGACCACCGCGGAAGAGCTGCTGTCCGCACTCGAACCACTGCCTTTCCCGGCCCGTCTCACGCTGACCGCGCGGACGGCCCACCGACTGGCGGAGGAGGGGCGGCTCGCTCCGCTCCTCGCCGGCCTCGACGCGCGGGGTCCCTACGAGCGGCGGCTCGCGGCGCTGGCCGCCCTCGCCGGACGGGACGCAGGCTTCCTCGCCGAGCGGCTGGCCGACCCGGACGCGGTCGTCGCCGGGTACGCCCTGCGCGCCGCCCGGACGCTGCCCGTACCCGACGAGGTGGTGGAGGCGGCGTACGAGGACGCACCGGCCGTACTGCGGCACCGGCTGGCCCGCGTGCTCGCCCACGGCGGCCGCGGCGCGCTCGCCGAGCGGCTGGTGGCGCGGCTGGGCGAGCAGTGGGGTGACGCCGAGGCGGCCCGGCTGCTGCCCGCCTGTTCCACCGCGTTCGTCGCACGGGAACTGCCCCGGCTCGCGCACGCCGTCGAGGCCTGGACGACGCTGGCACAGCGCCATCCCGACGCCGTCGTGGACCACTGCGAGCGCGCCCTTGCCGAACGCGCCGACGCCTGGCGGCAGGAGGAGTGGTGGCGGCTGAACGCCACGACCGTCGCGGCGCTCGCCCCGCAGCGCCCCGAGCGGGTGCTGGCACTGCTCGAACAGTACGGACCGCCCAGACTGCCGCCCGTGCTGTACTGCGGACTCGGCCCCCTGATCACCGCCGACGTCGAACGCGTGATCCGCTGGATCACCTCGCCCGAACGCCGCGAGAACCGCCACGAGCCGGTACCCCCGCCCGGTGTGCTGCGCCGACTGGTGCGGGCCGATCCGCACTCGCTCCCGGAGCTGGGCCGCCATTGGGAGCACCGCGCCCACTTCGCCGCGCTGCTGAAGGCCATGGCCCCCGGCCGGCGCGCGGCGTTCCTCGACACGGTCACCGGCGGCTGGACGGACAGGGAGCCATCCCGCTCCGAACTCGAATTGCTGCCCCGCGAACGCCGCTGGGCGGAAGTGCGGCGGGCGGCGGCCGAGTTCGACGACCCGGACGATTTCTGGGAGGACCTGCACACCCTCGCCCACGGCCCCTTCGCCGAGGCGCGGTCCGCGCTGCTCGCCGCGGCGCGTCGGCCCGACCCCGATGACCGGGAGACCGCCTGGGCCATGCTGGTGCGGTGCGCGGCCCGCGACGGCGGCCGCGAGGCGATCACCGGGATGCTGGACGAGCTGGGGCGCCTGCGCAACGAGCGGGACCCCGTGCGCGCTGAGGCGCTCGCCGCGCTCGCGGCGGTGCGTCCGGCGTTGTTCGGCCCCGACCACGCGGCGTCGCTCGACCGGATCGCCGTCGACGCCCTGCAGGCGAGGGACTGTTCGGCAGGCACCCTGGCGGCGGTGCGCACGCTCGCCGGGCGTGTGCTGGCCGAGCACGCCACGGCCGCCGACCCGGCCCTGCGGGCCTGGGCGCTCGGCACCCTGGAGCGGATGGTGGGACGGTTCGGCGTGCCGGACCTGGGCCCGCTGCACCGGGTCCTGCGGCGTGGCCAGGAGCACGAGGTGTTCGAGGCACTGCGCCCCTGGCTGCGGTCCGCCGCGGACCGCTCCGACTTCCGGCTGCTGGTGGGCCTGGCCGAGGCGCTGGGCCCGCGTGCCCGGCGGATGCCCGAGCTGCAGGACCTGCTGGCGCCGGCCGTGGAGCGGGGCGACGACACGACGTTCGAGGCGGCGGCGAAGCTGTGGCTGGCCGCGCCGGCCACCCGCGGCGAGCGGGTCGCCAGGATCGTCGCGCTCGAACCGTCGGCGGTCGTCCTTCCTCCCGTCCGGGAGGCCCTGGCCCGGCGGCGGACGGATCTGCTGGACGCCCTGCTCGCGGACGAACCGCCGTACGGTCGCTTCCTGGTCCAGGGGGCCCGGCGTCCGCTGCCGGACCTCGCCGCCGCCGACCGCTGGCTGCCCCGGCAGCAGAGGGCCGCCGCAGAGCTCGCCGGGCGGATGGCCGCCGACGGGTCGCTCCCGTCGGACGACCGGGCCGCCGCGATCCGGGCGGCCGCACCGGTCCCGGAGCTGGGGCACGCCCTGGCGATGCGGTACAAGGACGACGATGACGTGGTGGTCGCGGAGGCGGCGTTCGCCGCGCTGGCGTGGACCGACCGCCCCCAGGACGCCCTGCCGGTCCTCCTGGAACAGGCCGGCGGCGACCGGGCGCGGGTCGCCGTGTACGCGGCGGGCCGCGTCGCGCATTTCGCCGCTCCCGCCGAACTCGCCCTGGCGCTGGGCGCGTTGCTGACCGGCGAGCGGGCCGCGAAGGTGACCGCCCGCAAGGAGGCGGTGCGGCTCGCGACCCGTTTCCTGCCCCGGCGCCAAGCGGTCGCCCTGCTGGCAGGTGCCTTCCGGGCCCCCGACAGCCACCCCGATGTGCGGGCGGCCGTCGTCCGCTCCCTGCCGCCGCTGCTGGGCGTGCCGGAGACCTGGGATCTCCTCGCGGACGCCGCACACGACGAGGCGCCGGCCGTGCTCCAGGCCCTCGTGGAGGTCAGCCCCTGGGACCTGGCCGCCGCGCACCGCGCCGCGTACGGCGCACTGGTCGACACGGCGTACGACGCCTGCCTGGACTCGTACGGCGGCTATGGCTCCTACGGCGTCCTGAAGAACATCGGCGCCTGGACCCGCTACGCCCCCGAACTGACCGGCCGGCTCTCCCGAACGGTCTGCGACCTCGGCGGCCGCAGGCACTGGCAGTACGCGGCGTGGGTACTGCGCGAACTGGCCGCCTCCGATCTGCCGCATCCCCTCGGCGGTGGGGCGCCCGGCAGCGTGCTGCACGGCGCCGTGAGCGAGCTGCTGGCCGCGATGCACACGCCCGAGGGAGGCGGCGACGCGCTGGCGGACCGGGACCAGCCGGCGCTGCAGCGGCTACGCACCCTGGTGCCATCGGGTTACTCCGACCGGCCCCACCGGCCCGACCTGCTCCGGGGGATCGCCGGGCTGCTGGCGCGGGAACCGCTGCTGGCGGCCGAGCGCGCCTTCCTGCTGGTCAGGCTGGTCGACCTGGCCGTGGAGCCGGACGCCGTCCTGGCACGTATGCGGGAGCTGGCGGCGGCCCTGGAGGGCGCGGGAGTTTACGTCGCGCGGCAGGCCGCGGGAGCGCTGCGGACCGACCGGGTCCGCGGTGATCTGTTCCGGCGCGGCGGGGCCCTGCTGGCGGCCGCCGACCCGCTGGCCCGCGACGGCGGCACCGTCACCGGTCTGCTGGCGGCCGGCCTGGTGGGCGGGGCCGGCAACGCCCTCGGCTGGCCGGAGGAGTGGCGGGCGGTGCTGCGCCTGCTGCGCGGGCATCCGGACCCCGACGTGCGGTACGAGGCGTACCAGCGCATGACGGATTCGGAGTGACCCTCAGCATGACCGTGGCGGAGTGACTCTTCGGGCTTTTGCCTCTGAGGCAAGAAATTTGCCGCAGAGGCAAATCTTCGGCTCAATGGAAACATGAACGAATCCGAGCCGGTGTTCGGCGGCGACCTTCCCGCCGTCGCTCCCCAGCTGCGCGCCCTGCGTCGGCGCACCGGCCTGACCCTGGAGGCCGCGGCCCGGTCCGCCGGTCTCTCACCGGCCCATCTGTCCCGGCTGGAGACCGGGCAGCGCCAGCCCTCGCTGCCGATGCTGCTCGCACTCGCCCGTATCTACGGTACGACGGTCTCCGAATTGCTGGGCGAGACGGTCGCCGACCGGGACGCCGTGGTGCGCGCCGCCGACATGGAACCGACCCGGGCGGGCGGCTGGACGTACATCCAGGCCGGCGCCTCCGGGCGGGCCATGCAGGCGCTACGCGTCCGGGTGCCGTACGGCACCCAGGGCGACATCGTGCGCGTGCACCCCGGCGAGGAGTGGCTGCACGTCCTCACCGGACGGCTCAGGCTGCGCCTCGGCGACACCACGCACCTGCTCGCGCCCGGCGACAGCGCGCACTTCGACTCGCTCACCCCGCACCGCCTCGCCGCCGAGGAACACGACGGCGTGGAGCTGCTGTTCGTCCACACCCTGCTGCAGAGTCCCACGGCCACACTGTGCCTGGGCCCCCTGACCGGAGAACTGCCATGAGCAACATCGAGGACAAGTTCCCACGCGCCCTGTGGGTCCGTCTCATCATCTACATCGCCGTCGGGCACGTCTTCGCGGCGTTCCTCTATCTGCTGTTCGCGGTCGGCGCCAAGGGCTGACCCGGCCGACCACCGGGCGGCGAGGCCGCCCGGCACCCGGCGGCCTCAGTCGAGCAGGCGCTCGCGCAGCCGCTCCCGGGCCTCCGGGGCGAGCCCCAGACCCTGCGTGAGGTAGGCCTCCGTGCCGCCCCAGGTCTCCTCGATACTGTCGAACGCCGCCTGCAGATACTCGGCGCGCGCGTCGAAGAGCGGGCTGAGCAGCTCCATCACCTCGGGCGTGTACGCGGTCTCCGGGCTGCCGTTGCGCCGGACCTTGTAGCGCCGGTGCTTGGCGTTGGACTCCAGGTAGTCCGTGACGATCGCCTCGCGCTCCACACCCACGGCGAGGAGCGTCACGGCTATGGAGATGCCCGCGCGGTCCTTGCCCGCCGCGCAGTGCATCAGCGCGGGCACGCTGTCCTCGGCGATCGCGTGCAGCACCCGCGAGTGCTCGGCGGTGCGCTCCTTGACGATCATCCGGTACGAGGCGACCATCCGGGCCGCCGCCTTGCCGTCGTCAAGGATCTCGCGCAGCTGGTCGAGGTCGCCCTCGCGGACCATCTTCCAGAACTCGGCGCCGTCCGCCGGGTCGCTCAGCGGCAGGTTCACATTGCGCACCCCCGGCAGCGACACGTCCGGGCCCTCCAGCCGCTGGTCGGCCGCGTTGCGGAAGTCGAAGATCGTGTGCAGGTCGAGGGCGGCGAGGAACGCCGCGTCCTGATCGGTCGCGTGCGCGAGATGGCCGCTGCGGAACAGCACCCCGGCGCGCACCCGGCGCCCGTCCACGGTCGGCAGCCCGCCCACGTCACGGAAGTTGCGCACACCGGCCAGCTGGGGCTCGGTCGACGGGACCTGCTGCGTCACGGGGGCTCCTCTCACACGGTCCCCGGCGGCGCGATTCGCCGACGGGGCACGCTGTCGACGATACGACATCGGTTTCCTTGGGCACTGAGTTGTCCACAGGCGTTGCCCCCGAGGCACTTCGCCCTTGATGATGTTCGTGCTTGAGCGAATCTGTTGGCACTTGTGAGGGCGTGATGGTGGACATCGCCGAGAACGAACGGACCTGGCTCCTCTCGGGGCCGAGCAGCAGTTACGCGCTCCATCTCACGGAGGAGGACGAGCTGCTCCACCTCCACTGGGGCCCGAGCATCGCCCTGGTCGACGCCGAGGCCCTGGCCGTGCGCCCGCTGCCGGGCTACTGGCCCTTCGAGACCCCCCTCGACGGACGCGAGGAGTACCCGGTCGAGGGTGGCCCCCGCTTCGTCCGGCCCGCCCTGTCCGTGCGCACCGAGGAGCGGCGCGGCACCGAGTGGACCTTCACGGGCCACGAGGTCGAGGGCGACGAGCTGCGGCTGCGCTTTTGGGACGCAGGGCTGGCCATCACGCTGCACTACCGGATGCGCGGCGACGTGGTGGAGCGCTGGGTGACCCTGGACAACGAGGGACCCGCGCGCGTGGAGCTGCTCCGCGCCGACGCGGCCACCTGGACCCTGCCAGACCGGGAGGGTTGGCGGCTGTCCCAGCTGCACGGGCGCTGGGCCGCCGAGTCCCGGCTCACCAGCGCCCCGCTCACCCACGGCGAGAAGGTCATCGGCAGCCGCCGCGGCCACACCGGCCACCAGCACCTGCCCTGGGTCGCGCTCGACACCGACGCCACCGAGGAGCGCGGCGAGGTCTACGGCTGCGCGCTGGGCTGGTCCGGCTCCTGGCGCATCGCCGTCGCCCAACTCCCGGACGCGCGCGTGCAGATCACCGGCGGCGCCGGCTACGACGAGTCCGGCCTGCTGATGCTGGAGGCGGGGGAGTCGTACACCAGCCCGGTCTTCGCCGGCCTGTGGAGCGACGGCGGCTTCGGCGGCGCGAGCCGCACCTGGCACGCCTACCAGCGGGCGCACATCATCCCGGACGCCGACCGGGACCGGCCGGTGCTGTTCAACTCCTGGGAGGCCACGAACTTCGACATCTCCGAGGATCAGCAGTCGGCGCTGGCGCGGCGCGCGGCGGCGATCGGTGTCGAGCTGTTCGTGGTCGACGACGGCTGGTTCGGCGCCCGCACCAGCGACCGCGCGGGGCTCGGCGACTGGACGCCCAACCCCGACCGCTTCCCGAACGGCCTCAAGCCGCTCGCCGACTCCGTGCACGCCCTCGGGATGCAGTTCGGCATCTGGGTCGAGCCCGAGATGATCAACCCGGACAGCGACCTGTACCGCGCGCACCCGGACTGGGTGCAGTACCAGTCGGGACGAAAGCGGACAGAGCTCCGCAATCAGCTCGTACTCAACCTGGCCCGCGAGGATGTCCAGGAGTACCTCTGGGAGCAGCTCGACGCGCTCCTGTCCAGCGCCCCCATCGACTATGTGAAGTGGGACTTCAACCGCTGCTTCACCGACGCCGGCTGGCCCGGCGAGCCTTACCCGCAGCGGCTGTGGGTCGATCATGTGCGCGCGTTCTACGCCCTGTTGGACCGGCTGCGGGCGGCCCACCCGGGCGTCGCCTTCGAGTCCTGCTCGGGCGGCGGCGGCCGGATCGACCTCGGTGTCATGAGCCGCACCGACCAGGTGTGGACCTCCGACAACACCGATCCGCTCGACCGGCTCGCCATCCAGCACGGCTTCACCCAGATCCACCCCGCGCGGGTCATGGCCGCGTGGGTCACCGACAGCCCGAACACCCAGCTCAACGGCCGGTTCAGCTCCCTGCGCTTCCGGTTCGTGAGCTCCATGGCCGGAGTCCTCGGAGTGGGCGGCGACCTCGCGGAGTGGAGCGAGGAGGAGCTCACCGAGGCCGGGGAATGGGTGGAGCTCTACAAGGAGATCCGTCCGGTCGTGCAGCGCGGCGAGCTGTACCGGCTGCGGCCCCCGGAGGGCGGGCTGAGTGCGGTGCAGTACGTGCTCGGGGACGAGACGGTCGTACTCGCCTGCCTCCAGGCCCAGTCCTACGGTGAGCCGGTCCCGGCGCTGCGGCTGCGCGGCCTCGACCCGACGGCATCGTACGAATGCCGCGAAACAGGCGAAATACACCGCGGTGCGGTCCTGCTGCACCACGGTCTGCGCGCCGGCCTGCGGGGCGATTTCGACGCGGCCGTCTTCCGTCTCCGTCGCATTTGAGGCTTATGCCCCAATTAGCCCCTTCATTCCAACTTGCTCTGGAATGAAGGGGCCTGGCAGGCGGTGCGTGAGGAGCGTCATACGGTGACCGTCCGTCGTGCGTCATGCTCACGTAATTCGCGTGCTTTTCCTGGGATTTGACGGGGCGAACCGGGCGGGAATGCACGGAGGGTGACCGGGAATTCCCGTAACGGATCAAGCGAAAGCCGGACACAAGGAACCTTCTGCTTGTCCGTTCGCATCTTGCTCGCTTACGTTCGCCACCAATCCGGTCGGAACGCCGAATCCTGCCGCCGCCCGGAGCCCCACACACACTCACCCGTGCACGGCAGGAGCGGGGGACCCACCAGGCACGACGGCCTGTTCCGGTCTCCGGGACGCCTAGGGCCTGTCGTCACATTCCCGTCTGCCCCGCGACGCCTGGCACGCACTCTCGCCGCACCGGGCGAAAGCCCAAGTACGTCCAGTACGAGGACTTCCGCCCGGCACACCGAGAGCACGCACCAGACGCCGCAGGGCCGCCCTTCGGGCGACGACGGGAATGTGACGACAGGCCCTAGGGGTGAAGCCGCGCCTCACGCGGCCGGGCAGCTCCAGCCCGAACCCGACAGCTCACCTCGCAGGCGTCGGAGAGGAATGCGCCATGCCCGCGAAGGGTAAGCACCGCCGCCCCAAGACCCCGCGGTTCAGCCGGTCGATAGCCGTCGCCGGTACCGGTGGCGCCGCGCTGGCGCTGCCGCTCCTGGGTGCCACCGGCGCCCACGCGACCACCGCGCAGTCGGCCGCCCAGTCCGTCGCGGAAAAGGCCGTCCAGTCGGTTCCGACCGTCGCGAAGAAGGCCGCGAAGGCGCATGTGGGGACGCGTACGTACACCGTGAAGTCCGGCGACTGCCTCGCGAAGATCGCCGACGAACACCAGGTGCGCGGCGGCTGGCACCGGCTCTACCGGGACAACCACGAGGCCGTCGGCGGCAACCCCTCGCTGATCCACCCCGGCCTGAAGCTCCTCCTCGGCAAGAAGGCCGCGGCCTTCACCCCGCCGTCCCGCGCGCAGGCACCCTCCTACGCTCCCGCCGCTCCCTCCGCCCCGGCCGCCAAGCCGTCGGCCGTGTCGGACGCGTCCGGGCAGAGCGCCCCGGCCGCCGGCACGTCGGCCGACACCGCGGCGAAGGCCTCGGCCGACAGCGCGACCATCGCGCCCACCGGCTTCACCCTGCCGGTCCAGGGCGCCACCATCGGCACCTCGTACCACGTCGCGGGCAGCATGTGGTCCAGCGGCTACCACACCGGCGTCGACTTCGTCGTCCCGACCGGCACCCCGGTCAAGGCCGTGGGCACGGGCACGGTCGTCTCCGCGGGCTGGGGCGGCGCCTACGGCAACCAGGTCGTGATCCGGCTCGCCGACGGCTTCTACGCCCAGTACGCCCACCTGTCCCAGCTCTCCGTCACGGCGGGCCAGGCCGTGGCCCCGGGCCAGCAGGTCGGGCTGTCCGGCGCGACCGGCAACGTGACCGGCCCGCACCTGCACTTCGAAGTCCGCACCACGCCGAACTACGGCTCGGACGTGGACCCCGTCAGCTACCTTCGCGCGCACGGCGTCGCCGTCGCCTGACACGCGGCGCGCCTACGCAGCCGAAGGCCGGACCTCGATCCCCCCGGGTCCGGCCTTCGGTGTGTCCCGGGCCGGGACTTCAAGGTGTTTCGGGGCTTCAACAGGCCTGTGGGACCACCTATTCCCCCATTGGCAAACTCTTTAAGAGTGTCTTATCTCACCGTTCGTCAACCCCTTCCTACGATCGCGTAGGTCACATCCGAAGGGGAATCATGGGCCGATGTGGCAGACGATTCGAAGAATGACAACAGATCAGTGATCGGGTCGTACGTGGCGGTGGGGGACAGCTTCACCGAGGGCGTCGGCGACCCCGGCCCCGACGGGGCATTCGTCGGCTGGGCGGACAGGTTCGCGGTTCTGCTCGCGGACCGGCGCCCGGAAGGCGACTTCAAATACACCAATCTCGCGGTGCGCGGGAAACTGCTCGACCAGATCGTGGCGGACCAGGTCGCGCAGGCCGTCGAACTCGCGCCGGACCTGGTGTCCTTCTGCGCGGGCGGCAACGACATCATCCGGCCCGGCACCGACCCGGACGAGGTGGCCGAGCGCTTCGAGCGCGCGGTCTCGCAACTGACCGCCGTCGCCGGGACGGTCATGGTGACCACCGGCTTCGACACCCGGGGCGTACCCGTGCTCAGGCACCTGCGCGGCAAGATCGCCACGTACAACGGGCACGTCCGGGCCATCGCCGACCGGTACGACTGCCCCGTGCTCGACCTGTGGTCCCTGAAGACCGTTCAGGACCGTCGCGCGTGGGACGGCGACCGGCTGCACCTGTCGCCCGAGGGCCACACCCGCGTGGCCCTGCGCGCCGGTCAGGTCCTCGGCCTGAAGGTTCCGGCCGACCCGGACCAGCCCTGGCCGCCGCTCCCGCCGCGCGGCACCCTGGACGACCGTCGCGACGACGTCCACTGGGCCCGCGAGTACCTCGTCCCGTGGATCGGGCGGCGGCTGCGCGGCGAGTCCTCGGGGGACCATGTGACGGCCAAGGGCGAACTGTCCCCGGACGACATCAAGATGCGGATCTCCGCGGTGGCCTGAGCGCCGCCGCCGGACGGTTCACGACGTGGCGGCGGCGCCCCGCGAGGGGCGCCGCACGTCCCGCGGTCCGGCAAGGGGCATGCGCCCCGCAGGGATCGCTCAATGCTCCTGGGCCGGCAACGCCTCTTGTTCCAGGCCCAGTTCCCGGGCGAGGGCCTCGTCGACCCAGGCCTGCGCCCGTGAGCGCGGCACCGCGCCCGAGTAGGACGTGAGCTGCACGGCGAGCCCGTCGAGCAGGGCCGTCAGCCGCAGGGCGGTCCCGGTCGGATCCGGGCACCGGAACTCGCCCGCCGCCACACCCTCCGCGATGACCTCGGCGATCGCCGCCTTCCACTGCCTGTCGAGGTCCCGGGTGACCTCCCGCAGCGCGGGCTCGCGCAGTGCCACCGCCCAGCCCTCGATCCACAGCCGCCAGCCCTTGGCCTGGCCGGTGGGCGCGTACCAGCGGACGGCGGACCGCAGTCGGCGCAGCGCGGTCGTCCGGCGGCCCAGCAGCTTGCGCAGATGGGCGAGATCGTCCTCGGCGGCGTAGGCGAACGCGGCGGCGACCAGCTTCTCCTTCGAGGAGAAGTGATAGAGCACCAGCGCGTTGCTCACACCGAGCGCCGAGGCCACGTCGGCGATCCTCACCGCCGCCACGCCCCGCGCCTCGATCTGCCCGATGGCCGCCCGCAGCAGTTCCTCCCGCCGCTCCGCCACGCTCAACCGCACTCTCGCCACGCGGTCACCCTAATCCCTGGCGCGGGGGCCTCCTCGCGGCCGGCCCCCCCGCCGGGACCGGCGCCCGTCCCCGGTCAGTCCACGAACTGGTAGTCGCGCGCGATGCGCCCGTCCCCGTCCAGGACCAGGAACTCCAGGCCGCCACCGGTCGCCCGGCCCTCCTCCTGGTGGAAGGACTCCCAGCGGAAGGTGACGACGTCCCGCAGCAGCCGGGGCGCCTCCCGGACGCGGAAGACGTACGTCCCCGGCGCCACGAACTCCTCGTACGCACGCGCCACGCGCGCGTACAGCTCCTCGTGGCCACGGGCCTCCAGGACGGCGGTGGCGAAGCCGAGGCCGACGGCCTCGTCGTGCATCGTGCGGGGCGGCAGCAGGACGTGCCGTCCGTCCTCGGCCCAGAGGGCGTGCACGGTCTTGCGGCGGGTCTCCGGGTCCGGCTCGTTCCAGAGACCGATGTAGCGCTCGATCAGGGACTGCGGGTCGATGGCGGACATGGCGGGCTCTCCTCGCGACGCTCGGGTGGGTGTGCCCACGACTCTGCTGCCGCCGCGCCCCCGCCTCAATTCCCGCCCGGGTATGAGGTCACCGGTACCAGCCGAAGCGCTCCGCGATCACCGGCAGCCGGTCGGCGACGATCGCGTGGGCGGCCGCGCGCGGTGTCGTGCCGTCGGCCTCCGCGCGGGCCAGCATGCGGTCGACCAGCGCGCGCATCGAGCGCCGGGTGTGCGCGAACGCCTCGTCCGCGTCCGGGCCGATGTCCCCGAACAGCGTCCACCACCACCAGGCGTTCGTCCCGGAGTTGACCACCACGTCCGGCAGCACGGTCACCCCGCGCGCGGCCAGCAGTTCCTCCGCGGCCGGGAGCACCGGCATGTTGGCCGCCTCGACGATCCAGCGAGCGGTGATCCGCTCCTGCTCGGCGATGCCCACGGCGTACGACACCGCGGCGGGCACCAGCACCTCGGCCTCGGCGGACAGCCAGGCGTCGCCGGGCAGTTCGCTGTCGCCCGGGCGCAGCGCGGCGCGGTCCACCGTGCCGTACGCGTCCCGCGCCGCCAGGAGTGCCTCGACGTCGAGGCCCGCTGGGTTGGCGACGGTGCCCTTGACGTCGGCGACGGCCACGATCCGCAGGCCCGCGCGCGCGAGGAAGCGCGCCGTGGCGCCGCCCATGGTGCCCAGACCCTGCACGGCCACCCGCGTCCCCGCGTGCGGCACTCCGGCCCGGTCCAGGGCCGCCAGCGCCGACTCGGCGACCCCGCAGCCGCCGACCAGCTCGTCCAGACCGATGCCGTCCACCTCCACGGCGAAGGCGTCCGCGAGCCGCCGCCGCGCGGCCGCCTCGTCGTCGAGCAGCGGGTACACGGCCTGGATCGACGACACGAGCCCCGCCTCGGCGGCGGCGCGGTCGACCAGGTCCTGGGTCAGGCCGAGGTCCTCGCCGGTGGTCCAGAATCTCTCGATGTACGGGCGCATGGCGCGCAGATAGCGCACCAGGAGCCCGTACGCCTCGGGGGCCCGGGGATCGCAGTCGATGCCGCCCTTGGCCCCGCCCAGGGGCACGTAGCGGGCCTCGGGGTCGTAGTGCAGGGCTTCCTTCATGGTCATGCCGCGGGCGAGCCCGGCGACCTCGTCCAGGGTGCAGCCGGGCCGCATCCGCAGACCGCCGCTGGCCACGCCCCGCACCAGCCGGTCGACGACGAGGAAGCCCTGGCGGCCGGTGACGTGGTCGGTCCAGGCGAGGGACATCAAGGGGGCGGTCATGGGTCTGTCTCCTCGCGGACGCTCCACCGGGCGGCGATTACTGAACGGGGGTTCAGTATATCGCCTCCGTCCGCCCCCTCCGGCTACCGCGCCGACGTCCGGTCGCCGCTGCGTGACGCCGGTACCTCGCACGAGTCCTTGAAGCCCTGGCTGGTCAGGCCGAGCGAGGAGTTGATCCGCGAGCGCAGGTTCTCCACCGCCACCATCGCCGTCAGCTCCACCAGGGCCGGCTCGCCCAGCCGCTCGCGCAGCCGGTCCACGAGCTCGTCGTCGACGGTGGGCGGGGTGGCCGTCATCGCCTCGGCGTACGCCATGACGTCCCGCTCCAGGGGCGTGTACGCGTCACTGTCCCGCCATACGGGAACGTCGTGCACCTTCTCGGGCGCCGTGCCGCGCTCCCGGCCGGCCCAGTAGCCGAAGTCCATGCACCACGAGCAGCCGATCGCCGCGGCCGTCGCCATCTCCGCGAGACCCTTCAGATCGGGGTCGAGACGGTTCCACTTCGCCACGGACCGCTCGAACCGCAGATCGCTCCACAGAACGCGCGGGTTGTGCGCGAGCGCCCGGACCGGGTCGAGGGTCTTGCCGTATGCGCGCCGGGAGTACCACTCGGTGAGCCGGAGGACGAAGGTACGGGGAGGGGTGAGGGAGACGCGGGCCATGGGGCCACCTCCTGGAATCGGGTCACGGGAGCACCTCGGTGCGGGTGCCTTCACCGGTACGACGGCCGGGGGCCGCGCGGATGTGACATCCGGGCGCCGCCGTACCCAGGAGCGCCCCGGAAACCGGCCGTGACCAGGGGCACGTCGGGTTGTCGGAGGGGCCCTCCATAATGGATGACCTCAGCGACACCACCTGGAGGTACCGTGACCGGTTTGCGTTCCCTGAGCTCCGGGCTCCGCTCGCTGCGGCCCGCTGCCTTCGGCGTGGACCCGGGCGGCGAGCGCCTCGCGCGCATCCGCAGGTCGCCCCACTTCAAGGACGGTGTCTTCCAGAACCCCGGAGGCCCCGCGCGGACCCGGCCCTCCGGTTCGATGCTGGACTTCGCCAAGGTGTACTTCGACAAGGACGAGCGGCCGCTGCGCTCCCCGAAGGGCACCGTCCCGGTGCACCCCACCACCCTGGCCGACCTCGCGAAGCCGCCCGCCACCGGTCTTCGGCTGACCTGGATGGGACACTCCAGCGTGCTCGCGGAGATCGACGGGCAGCGGGTGCTCTTCGACCCCGTCTGGGGCGAGCGCTGCTCCCCGTTCCCGTTCGCCGGGCCCAAGCGGCTGCACCCGGCGCCGCTGCCGCTCGCCGCGCTCGGCCCGGTCGATGTCGTGGTCATCTCGCACGATCACTACGACCATCTGGACCTGCCCACCATCAAGGCGCTGGCCGGCACGGACACCCTGTTCGCCGTGCCCCTGGGTGTCGGCGCCCACCTGGAGCACTGGGGCGTTTCGGCCGACCGGCTGCGCGAGCTGGACTGGCACGAGGCCACCGAGGTCGGCGGGCTCACCCTGACCGCGACCCCGGCCCGCCACTTCTGCGGCCGCGGCCTGCGCAACACCCAGCACACGCTCTGGGCCTCCTGGGTCGTCGCCGGGGAGTCGCACCGGATCTACCACAGCGGTGACACCGGATACTTCGACGGCTTCAAGGACATAGGCGCCGAGCACGGTCCGTTCGACGCCACGATGATCCAGCTCGGCGCCTACAGCGAGTTCTGGCCCGACATCCACATGACCCCCGAGGAGGCCCTGCGGGCCCACCTCGACCTCCAGGGCGGCGACCCGCACGGTGTGCTGCTGCCGATCCACTGGGGCACCTTCAACCTCGCCACGCACGCGTGGGCCGAGCCCGGCGAGTGGACGAGGGACGCCGCCGAGGGGGCCGGACAGGCCGTGGCCTTCCCCCGGCCCGGCGAGCCCTTCGAGCCCGGCGGCAAGCTCCCCTCCGACCCCTGGTGGCGCGTCGTGTCCGGGCCCGTCCCCCAGACGTGGGGCGGCTCACGTCCGACGGACACCGCGGCACCCGCCCCCCGGGACCTAGACCTCGCCGGCGAGCGCTGACACGGGGCACGAAGACCCCTCGGCGCGCTCGCGCCTCGGCTCCGGGTTCCAGGAGCGGTCCTCCTCGTGTGGGTGGCGACGTGTGTGCGACCGCCCGGAACGATTTCGATCAGGCCGGATCGAATCGAGCCACTACAACTCCCCACAACGACAGGGTTATCGGTCTGTCGTACGAGGCCTCATACCAGAGCGGGACGTCGGCCGGGGGACTTTGTCAACTGCCCACCGCACGTGATGCACAGGCGACTACTGTGAGTGTCCGTCGGGCGACGCAGGGCCGAATTTCGTCGGCTGCCTCGACCGACATCGCGATGGCGCATGCCCACCTCGCGCACCGCGAGGAATCAGGCCCGACGGACCAGTACGAGGACACCGATGTCTCACCTCCGTGCACCGGCCGCACGCGCCGACCGCCGTGAGGGCGGCCGGCACGGGCGACCGGTCGCCCGCCCCGTTCCCGCACTGCCCGAGACGCACATACGGCCCCAACTCCTGCGCCTCGCCGTGCTGCCGCCCGTCGCGGTCGCCCTCAGCGCCAGCGCGGCGGTCCTGTTCACCGTCCGCTCCACCGGAGCGCGGCCCGGCCTCACCCTCTGGGCCGTGCTCGCCGGGGCGATCTCGGTGACCGGCGTGGGCATCGTGATCGCCGCCGTGGCCGCGGGCCGGGCCGCCCGGTCGGTGAGCGACCGGGTCGGCGCCCTGCGGCGCAGCGCCGCGCGCGGCGAGGCCGACCTGCGGTCCCTGGTGGAGACGCTGCGCCGGGGCGAGGGCGCGCCGCAGCGCAAACCACGCGGCGGACCGCCCGCGGACGCGGACGAGTTCGAGCTGCTCGCCGCGGATCTCGCCCGCGCGCACGACGGCGCCGTCACCGCCGTCGTGCAGGCCGCCCAGCTCTCCAGCCAGGCCGGCAGCGAGCAGAAGCTGGAGGTGTTCGTCAACCTCGCGCGGCGGCTGCAGTCCCTGGTGCACCGGGAGATCTCGATCCTCGACGAGCTGGAGAACGAGATCGAGGACCCCGACCTGCTCAAGGGCCTCTTCCACGTCGACCACCTCGCCACCCGGATCCGGCGGCACGCCGAGAACCTCGCGGTGCTCGGCGGCGCGGTCTCCCGGCGGCAGTGGAGCAACCCCGTGTCGATGACCGAGGTGCTGCGCTCGGCCATCGCCGAGGTCGAGCAGTACTCCCGGGTCAAGCTCGTACCGCCGATCGACGGCGAGCTGCGCGGGCACGCCGTCGCCGACGTCATCCATCTGCTGGCCGAACTCGTCGAGAACGCCACGGTGTTCTCCGCCCCGCACACGCAGGTGCTGCTCCGCGCCAACCTCGTCACGTCCGGGCTGGCCGTCGAGGTGGAGGACCGCGGACTGGGCATGCCGGTCGCCGAACAGGCCAGGATGAACGCCCTGCTCGCCGACCCCGACCAGGTCAACGTCGCCAGCCTGCTGGCCGACGGCCGCATCGGCCTGTTCGTCGTCTCCCAACTCGCCCGGCGGCACGGCATCCACGTCCGCCTGCAGACCAACATCTACGGCGGTGTGCAGGCCGTACTCGTGGTCCCGCAGGGGTTGTTGGGTACGACACCGGGTGCGCCCGGAGTCGTACCGCAACCGCGGGACGGTGCGAGCGCGAGGCACCTGCCCGGGGTGCCGTCGGCGCAGCTGCATCCGCGGCGCGGCGGGGGCCCCGCCGCCCTGGGAGGGGCCGCGGACGCAACTCCCTTCGCGGGCCAGGGCGCTGGCGGCGCCGCCGCCGGCCCCCGCCACGGCCTCCCCGGCGACGAGATCCCGGACGGACATCCGACGGACCCACTGAGCGGACCGACGACCGGAACCCTGGGGGGAGTGACCGCGCTACTGGGCGGGCCTGCCGGGGGGCACGGCGGATCTGCTGGGGGGCATGCCGGATCTGCCGGAGGCAAGGGTGGATCTGCCGAGGATCATGGCGGACCTACGGGCGTTCACGGCTCGCGCACCGGGGTGCATGGTGTATCCAGCGGGGGCCATGACGGACGCGCCGGGGGCCATGGCGGTCTCGCCGACTCACCGGGCGGGGCCGGTGGTTCCCTAGGCGGGCCTGCCGGCTCCCCGGGCGGAGCGCCCGGATACCCCGGCGGATCAACTGGTTCCCTGGGTGGGTCGGTTGGCTCTCTCGGCGGATCTACCGCTTCCTTGGGCGGGTCGGCCGGTTCGGTGGGTGGATCTGCTGGTTCCTTGGGTGGGGCCGTTGGTTCGCAGGGCGGGCTCGTCGGCTCTGAGGGCGGACCTGCTGGTTCCCTGGGTGGGTCGGTTGGCACTTCCGGTGGATCTACCGGTTCCCTGGGCGAGTTCGCCGGTTCGCTGGACGGACCCACCGGCCTCTTGGGCGGTCCCGTCGGCTCTCAGGGCGGATCTACCGGTTCCCTGGGTGGGTCGGTCGGCTCCCTCGGTGGACATGCCGGTCCCCAGGGCGGTCCCGTCGGCTCTCAGGGCGGATCTACCGGTTCCCTGGGTGGGTCGGTCGGCTCCCTCGGTGGACATGCCGGTCCCCAGGGCGGTCCCGTCGGCTCTGAAGGCGGACCTGCCGGTTCCCTGGGTGGGTCGGTCGGCTCTCTCGGCGGATCTACCGGTTCCCTGGGCGGGCCCGCCGGTTCGCAGGGCGCACTCGGCAGCTTCCTCGGTGGATCCGGCGGTTCGCTGGGTGGGGCGGTCGGTTCTCACGGCGGACGTGGCGATTCCATGGACGGGGGTGGCGGGGGCGTCGATTCCCACGGGCGTTCCTCCGTGAGTTCCGTGGGCGGTTCGCGGGACGGGCTGCGTGAAGGATCGGCGGACGCGTCTTCAGGTGAGGCGACGCCTTACGGGCCGACGCCCCTGCCGGTGCGTGGTGCTCGGCGGGCGCGGGCCAATCCCGCCGACGCGGTGCCCGGTATCAGGCCCGAGGAACGGCGGACCGTCGCCGAGAACGCCGTCGCGCCGCCCTCCCCGCGCGTCCCCGGCGCCGTACGCGGCACGATGGGCAAGCCCCAACTGCCCCGCCGCCGCGCCCAGGAGCACATCGTGCCCCAGCTGCGGGGCGGACCGGCACCCCGGCAGGAGAGCGACACCCTCGTCGGCCACGACCCCGGACTGATGGCGGCCTTCCAGCGCGGTGTCGGCCTGGCCGAGGCCCAGCAGCACCTGGAGCAGGAGCCCGCCCGTACGGCCGTGCCGGACACGACCCACACGTCCGCCGACGAGCCGCGTCCGGAATCCGTGGCCCCGCCGTCCGCCCTGGACATACCGCACCCGGACCTACCGCGCCGGGACGCGGCCCGCAGAGCGGAGGCCCGCGTCCATGCGCCCGGATCCGACCTCACCGCCCGGCCCGACGGGAGCGCACCGGCCGGATGACCACCCCCGTTCACACCCCCACCCGCGCTCCCGCGGACCTTCGTACCCCAAGGAGTCGATCCACCATGGCGAGCGATGCGCCGACCGCCCAGGTATCCGACCTCGACTGGCTGATGAGCGGCCTCGTGCAGCGCGTACCGCACACCACCAGCGCGGTGCTCCTGTCCTGCGACGGACTCGTGAAGTCCGTCCACGGCCTGGACCCCGACAGCGCCGACCACATGGCCGCCCTGGCCTCCGGCCTCTACTCCCTCGGCCGCAGCGCGGGCGTCCGGTTCGGCGACGGCGGCGACGTCCGCCAGGTCGTCGTCGAACTCGACTCGACCCTGCTGTTCGTCACCACAGCCGGCTCCGGCACCTGCCTCGCCGTGCTCGCCGGCCGCGAGGCGGACGCGGCGGTGCTCGGCTACGAGATGGCAATGCTGGTCAAGAGCGTCCGCCCGTACCTCGTGACCGCTCCCCGGCAGCACGGCGTCGAACCCCCGGCGATGAGGCCTTGAGCGTGCCGGCACTCGGCGACGGGCCCTGGCTCGACGACGCGGCCGGACGGCTGGTGCGCCCCTTCACGGTCAGCAACGGCCGCACCCGGCCCAGCATCGCGCTCGACCTGATGTCGCAGGTGATGGGCACCGGAGTCACCCCGCTCGGCTACCTCGGCCCCGAACACGCCCAGGCGCTCGATCTGTGCCACGGGCCCGTCTCGGTCGCCGAGATCGCCGCCCAGCTCAAGCTGCCGGCGGTGGTCACCAAGGTGCTCCTCTCGGACCTCGTCGACTGCGGAGCGTTGACCACCAAGCCCCCCGCGTTCCAACACAACCCCACTGACCGGGCCCTTCTGGAGGCAGTGCTCGATGGACTACGACGACAGCTCTGACCCGTTCCCGACCGCGCTCAAGATCCTTGTGGCGGGCGGGTTCGGCGTCGGCAAGACCACCCTCGTGGGCGCGGTGAGCGAGATCGCGCCGCTCAGCACGGAGGAGCTCCTCACCACGGTCAGTGCCGCGACGGACAGTCTCGACGGCATCGAGAACAAGGTCGAGACGACCGTGGCGATGGACTTCGGCCGCATCACGCTCGATCCGCAGCACGTCCTGTACCTGTTCGGCACGCCCGGACAGGAGCGGTTCTGGTTCATGTGGGACGAGCTGTCCGAAGGCGCGCTCGGCGCGGTCATCCTCGCCGACACCCGCCGCCTGGAGGACTGCTTCGCGGCCGTGGACTTCTTCGAGGAGCGCGGCCTCGGCTTCATCGTCGCGGTCAACGACTTCGACGGGGCCTACCGCTACGACACGGAGGAGGTGCGCGCCGCCATCGACCTGGACCCCGAGATCCCCGTCGTCCGCTGCGACGCCCGCATCTCCAGTTCCGGTGTGCAGACCCTGCTCACCCTCGTACGCCACCTCATCGCCCACGCCCCGGCGCCCGCGCCGAGCCACGGCGCCCACAGGTGATCTGCCCGCACACCGCCCACGGAGCCCGCACATGAGGTACGTCCACAGCCATGGAGCCCGGCCATGAGCTACGAGCCGCCGCGGCCGGCCAGGGGTCTGCTGCTCACCCCCGAGGACCGGGAGGCGCCCGCCCGCACCCACCGGCTGCGCCGGCTCGGCCTCGGAGAGCGTGCGGAGCCCGCCCTGGACGCCTTCGCGGACCGCCTCGCCCGGCTCACCGGCGCGCCGTACGCCATGGTCAACTTCATCGACGAGGAACGGCAGTTCTTCGCGGGCCTGCGGATCCCGACCATCGGGCCGGTGGTGAAGGCCGACGGCTCCCGGCCTCAGGTGGGCCGCTGCATGCCCCGCGACCACGGCTTCTGCCCCCATGTGGTGGTCCGGCGCAAGGCGCTGGTGCTGGAGGACGTGTGCGACTACCCGCGGTTCGCCGGCAACCCGGTCGTCGACGAGTACGGCATCCGCTCCTACCTCGGCGCCCCGCTCATCGACAGCACCGCGATGGTGCTCGGCACCGTCTGCGTCGCCGACGTCGAACCCCGCCCCTGGGGAAGAACCGGCCTGGACACCATCAAGTCCACGGCCGCGGACCTCGCCGTACGACTGGAACGAGGCGAGGACACCGGGATCCCGTGGTGAGCAACCTCGGCGGGGTGGGACGATCGCGGCGTGCAGACTCCTGATCCCGCGTGGCCCCGTCGCCTCCTGATGGAGGCACTGACCGTGCTCGCGGCGCCTTCGTCGGTCCAGACGGCATGGCTGGAGAAGCACGGCGTCGTGCCGGACGAGATCGCCCTCGACTTCGACGACGGATTCCGCATGGCCGAGCACCTGATGGAGCAGGGGCTTCTCAGCCGCGACGCGTTGCCCGACCTGCGCATGATCGATTCGATCTTCGACGAGATGACCCGTGATCCGTCCCCGGGTCGGTGGGAGACGGCGGCTCTGATCAGCGACACGGGATGGGGTCAGCGACACGGGATGGGGCCGGGCCCGCGCGGCGGCTCGGCGGGTTCTCGTGCGCGAAGGAGCCGACGCGGCGGCGCTGCCGGACATTCGCGTGGTGCGCTAGCGGGTCCCGGTGGTCCGGGCGGGTTCCGTCGGTGTGGGCCGTGGTGGTGAATCAAGGAGCGTCGAGGTCCGGGGCGGGTGGGGGATCAGGGGGTGTGAAGGAAAGCTGAGGCGGTGGTTAAGAAAACCTCGATGGACCCCACCTCGTTCAGTACGGCAGATTGCAAGGGATTCCACCCCCTGTCCCCGGTGCGGGCGCCTTCGGCATGCCCTGAACCTGGACCTCACCCACAGGAGCCGTAGGTTGAAGGCGCTGGTCAAGGAGAAGGCCGAGCCCGGGCTCTGGCTCGCGGACGTCCCCGAGCCGGTCATCGGGGCCGGTGACGTACTGATCAAGGTCCTGCGCACCGGGATCTGCGGCACCGACCTGCACATCCGGTCCTGGGACGGCTGGGCGCAGCAGACCATCACCACCCCGCTGGTCCTCGGGCACGAGTTCGTCGGCGAGGTCGTCGAGGTCGGCCGGGACGTCTCCGACATCAAGCCGGGCGACCGGGTCAGCGGTGAGGGCCACCTGGTGTGCGGCAAGTGCCGCAACTGCCTGGCCGGGCGCCGCCACCTGTGCCGCGCCACCGTCGGGCTGGGGGTCGGCCGGGACGGCGCCTTCGCGGAGTACGTCGCGCTGCCCGCCACCAACGTGTGGGTGCACCGGGTCGATGTCGACCTCGACGTCGCCGCGATCTTCGACCCGTTCGGCAACGCCGTGCACACGGCGCTGTCCTTCCCGCTGGTCGGCGAGGACGTGCTGATCACCGGCGCCGGCCCGATCGGCCTGATGGCCGCCGCGGTGGCCCGCCACGCCGGCGCCCGCAACGTCGTGATCACCGACGTGAGCGAGGAGCGGCTGGCGCTGGCCCGCAAGATCGGCGCGAGCCTGGCCCTGAACGTCGCCGAGGGCACGATCGCCGACGGGCAGCGGGCGCTCGGGCTGCGCGAGGGCTTCGACATCGGCCTGGAGATGTCCGGCCGCGGCGAGGCGATGCGCGAGATGATCGCCAACATGACGCACGGCGGCCGCATCGCGATGCTCGGTCTGCCCGCGCAGGAGTTCCCCGTCGACTGGGCGCGGATCGTCACCTCGATGATCACCATCAAGGGCATCTACGGCCGCGAGATGTTCGAGACCTGGTACGCGATGTCGGTGCTGCTGGAGGCCGGCCTCGACCTCACCCCCGTGATCACCGGCCGGTACGACTACCGCGACTTCGAGTCGGCGTTCGCGGACGCGGCGAGCGGCAAGGGCGGCAAGGTCATCCTGGACTGGACCGCTTGATTTCTGGCTCGGTTCGCCTCCGGGGCGCAGAAGCCGGTGTCGAGCGACCGACCGTGCTCAGCCCTGCGGGCCTCCGCGCGCTCGATCGCTCGACACCGGCGCGCCCCTTCGGCTCACTCGCCCCCCTGCACCTGATGGAGCCCCTCATGTTCAACTCTGTTCGAGACGACCTGCGCGCCACCCTCGACGAGATCCGCGCCGCCGGACTGCACAAGCCCGAGCGGGTCATCGACACCCCGCAGTCCGCGACCGTGAACGTCAGCGCCGGCGGCCGCCCCGGCGAGGTCCTCAACTTCTGCGCCAACAACTACCTGGGCCTGGCCGACCACCCCGAGGTCGTCGCCGCCGCCCACACGGCCCTCGACCGCTGGGGCTACGGCATGGCGTCCGTGCGCTTCATCTGCGGTACGCAGGAGGTGCACAAGGAGCTGGAGGCGCGGCTGTCCGCGTTCCTCGGCCAGGAGGACACGATCCTGTACTCCTCCTGCTTCGACGCCAACGGCGGCGTGTTCGAGACGCTGCTCGGCCCCGAGGACGCGGTGATCTCGGACGCCCTCAACCACGCCTCGATCATCGACGGCATCCGGCTGTCCAAGGCCCGCCGCTACCGCTACGCCAACCGCGACATGGCGGACCTGGAGCGGCAGCTGAAGGAGGCCTCCGAGGGCGGCGCCCGCCGCAAGCTGGTCGTCACCGACGGCGTCTTCTCCATGGACGGCTATGTGGCGCCGCTGCGCGAGATCTGCGACCTGGCCGACCGCTACGACGCGATGGTCATGGTCGACGACTCGCACGCCGTCGGCTTCGTCGGCCCGAGCGGCCGCGGCACCCCCGAGCTGCACGACGTCATGGACCGGGTCGACGTCATCACCGGCACCCTCGGCAAGGCGCTCGGCGGCGCCTCGGGCGGCTACGTCGCCGCCCGTGCCGAGATCGTCGCCCTGCTCCGGCAGCGCTCCCGCCCGTACCTCTTCTCCAACACCCTCGCCCCGGTGATCGCCGCCTCCTCGCTCAAGGTGCTCGACCTGCTGGAGTCGGCGGACGACCTGCGGGTGCGGCTCACCGAGAACACCGCGCTGTTCCGCCGCCGGATGACCGAGGAGGGCTTCGAGATCCTCCCCGGCGACCACGCCATCGCGCCGGTCATGATCGGCGACGCGGCGCGGGCGGGCCGGCTGGCGGAGCTGCTGCTGGAGCGCGGCGTCTACGTGATCGGCTTCTCCTACCCGGTGGTGCCGCAGGGCCAGGCCCGTATCCGCGTCCAGCTGTCCGCCGCGCACTCGACGCAGGACGTGAACCGCGCCGTGGACGCCTTCGTCGCCGCACGGGCGGAACTCGACGTCTGAGCCGAAGCACAAGGGCGCGTTTGAGACAATCGGTCTCATGATCGAAGCGCGGCGGCTCCACATCCTCCGTGCGGTGGCCGACCACCGTACGGTGACGGCGGCTGCCGCCGCGCTCTATCTCACCCCGTCGGCCGTCTCCCAGCAGCTCGCGGCCCTGGAGCAGGAGACGGGCCACCGGCTGGTCGAGCGCAGCGCCAAGGGCGTACGGCTGACCCCGGCCGGTGAGATCCTGCTCGGCCACACCAACGCGGTCCTCGCCCAGCTGGAGCGGGCCGAGGCCGAGCTCGCCGCGTACGGCTCCGGCGCGGCCGGCACGGTCACGGTCGCCGCCTTCGCGACCGGCATCGCCCAGGTCGTCGCGCCCGCCGTGGCCCGGCTCGCCCGGTCGGCGCCCGGCATCCGCATGCGCGTCCAGGACGCCGAGGGCGACGCCAGCCTCCCCATGGTCCTGGACCGCCAGGTCGACGTCGCGGTCGCCGTCGAGTACCGCGGCGCCCCGTCGGCCGACGACCCGCGCCTGACCCACGTCCCGCTCTACGCCGAGCCGTTCGACGCGGTCGTCCCCGTCAGCCACCGTCTCGCCGACGCCGGCGAGGTCCCCCTCGCCGAGCTGGCCAAGGACACCTGGATCAGCCCCTACCCCGGCAACCCCTGCCACGACGTGGTCGTCCTGGCCTGCGAGAGCGCCGGATTCCAGCCCCGGCTCGAACACTCCTCGGACGACTTCCGCGCGGTCGTGGCCCTCG
This sequence comes from Streptomyces olivochromogenes, assembly GCF_021538895.1. Taxonomy (GTDB): domain Bacteria; phylum Actinomycetota; class Actinomycetes; order Streptomycetales; family Streptomycetaceae; genus Streptomyces; species Streptomyces olivochromogenes_A. The sequence goes on from NZ_JADDRL010000116.1 coordinate 27,677, forward strand.
CCTCGGCCGACGCGGGCGTCGCCCTCGTCCCCCGCTCCGCGCTGCGCGGCATGGATCTGACCGGCGTGGTCGTCCGCCCCGTGGACGGCGTCGCCCCCACCCGCAGGGTCTTCGCGGCGGTACGGCGCGGAGCCGAGGAGCACCCCTTGATCCGGCCGGTGCTCGACGCGCTGGGCGAGGCGGCGCAGGCGTGAGCCCTCCGTAACACGGGCGTCTCATGTTCGGGATAGCGTCCCGGATATGAGACACCAGGGCAACGTTGGCGCACCGGACCCCGTGGACGCCCGGCTCGGCGCCCGCCTGGCCGAGCTGCGGGCCGAACGCGGCTGGTCGCTGGGGGAGTTGGCGGAGCGCAGCGGGATCAGCAGGTCGACGCTGTCCCGGGCCGAGCGGGCCGAGATCAGCCCCACGGCCGCGCTGCTCAACCGGCTCTGCGCCGTCCACGGACGGACCATGTCCCAGCTGCTCAGCGAGGTCGAGGCGGAGCCCGCCCCGCTGGTGCGGGCCGCCGAGCAGACGGTGTGGGAGGACCGGACCGCCGGGTTCGTACGACGTTCGGTGTCGCCGCCGCACGCCGGGCTGCGTGGCGAGCTCGTCGAGGGCCGGCTCGCGGCCGGCGCGGACCTCGCCTACGACCGGCCGCCCGTGCCCGGCCTGGAACAGCACCTCTGGGTCCTCGACGGGGCGCTCGACGTGACGGTGGGGCAGGCGGCGCACCACCTCGACGCCGGTGACTGTCTGCGGATGCGGGTGTGGGGGGCGACGCGCTTTTGCTCCACCGGGCCGGGAGAGGCGCGCTATGTGCTGGCGGTGGTGCGGCCGTGAGCGTGAACCGCTGGGACGCGGCCCAAGTGCGCGGCGGAGCCGAGGAATTGGCCGAACTGCTCGTCGACACCGTGGCGGGCGGGGCGTCCGTCGGCTTCCTCGCACCGCTCGACCGCGCCGAGGCCGCCGCCTGGTGGGAAGGGCGGGCCGCCGCCGTGGCCGCCGGACAGCTCGCCGTATGGGTGGCGCGGGGAGAGGACGGGCGGGTGGCCGGAACGGTGAGCCTGGCCTTCCCCGACAAGCCCAACAGCCGGCACCGCGCCGAGCTGGTCAAGCTCATGGTCCACCGAAGCGGGCGCGGCCGGGGCCTCGGCCGCGGGCTCCTGGCCACCGCCGAGGAGGCCGCCGCCGCGGCCGGGATCACCCTGCTGCACCTGGACACCGAGACCGGCAGCCCCGCCGAGCACCTGTACCGCTCGGCCGACTGGACGAGGGTCGGCGACATCCCGGACTACGCCGCGAGCCCGGCCGGGGTGCTGCGGCCGACCGCGCTCTACTACAAGCACCTGGGCACGGGCGCGTGACCACGCTGACCAGGTGAGTGTCAGTGGGACGGGCTACGGTGCCTGTCATGCCGGATGCCGAAGACGTACGCCGTGTCGCCCTGTCCCTGCCGGACACCACCGAGAAGGTGGCCTGGAACATGCCCACCTTCCGGGTGGCCGGGAAGATGTTCGCCACGCTGCCCGAGGACGAGACCTCCATCGCGGTGCGCTGCCCCAAGGAGGAGCGCGACGAACTGGTGCTGGCCGAGCCGGACAAGTTCTGGATCGCCGATCACGAGGCCCAGTTCGCCTGGGTCCGGGCCTGGCTCGGCGCGCTGGAGGGCGAGGACGAGCTGCGCGACATCCTCGCCGACTCGTGGCGGCAGGCGGCCC
>NZ_JADDRL010000117.1 GCF_021538895.1 Streptomyces olivochromogenes
CTTTCCAAGGGTGTCCGTTGTGTCCCAGGCCACAGCTCATCAGACCCGGGGGTCCCATGACAAGGGCCGACTGAAAATTGGTTTAGACCAGCTGAAGGCTGACGCTACCCCTGTACACGGATGCCGCCCCGGGCCGGGTTCAGCCCGGTGACCACCGAGGTAACGCCCACCCCCGAGGAAGGGACACCGGGCGCAAGAAACATCGCCCGGCCGCCCGGCCCACCGCACCCGCACCTTCCCCCAGCTCTGCGGAGAGTTCTACCGGCGGCAGGTGAACGCGGTGCTCCCTTTGGTCGGCCCGGCGTGTCGCTGACGTGGCCGGGCCCGACCGCAGACCTCCGGCGCCATCTCGGCGCGGTCATGCAGGTCGAGCCCGGTCTCGCCCGTCGGGTCCGGTCACGCCGGGCTGGGCAGCTCCTCAGCCCCCGCCACGTGCTCGAACACCGCCTCGCCGCCGATCACCCCGCCGAGCAGATACGCCTGCGCCTCGCCCACGTGGAAGTACATCCCGTGCAGCTCCAACGCGTCCTCCGCCAGCGCCCGCGCCACGGAGTCATGCGCACGCAGGTGCTCCAACTGCTGGACCACATTGGTCAGGCAGAGCTGCTCCACCGCGTCGGCGGCCGGCCGCCCGGCCAACCGTGCCCAGGGGCGGTCGGCATTGGCCATCCACTCCAGGCTCGGCATCCCGTGCCGCAGCCACCTCTTGAGCGGCGTCGAAGCATCCCCGGGCCCGGAATTGAGCAGCGCCTGCATGGCCCCGCACCCGGAGTGCCCGCACACCGTGATGGACCGCACCTTCAGCACGTCCACCGCATACTCGATCGCGGCCGCCACCGAGTCGTCGCCGCTCTCCTGGCCGGGCAGCGGCACCAGGTTGCCGACGTTGCGGACGACGAACAGGTCGCCGGGACCGCTGGAGGTGATCATCGACGTGACGAGCCGCGAGTCGGCGCAGGTGAGGAAGAGCTGGGAGGGCTTCTGCCCTTCCCGTGCCAGCCGCGCCAGCTCATTCCGCACCAGGGGAGCGGTGTTGCGCTGGAACGCGCTGATGCCGCGCGCGAGTTCGTGCCCGCTGGACATGGACAGGGACGTGGATCCGATGCCGGAGTCGGTGCCGGGGCCTGGGGCGGTGTCGGCGTCAGTGGCATCGGCCGTTACTCCTGCCGGAGCTCCTGCCGTGGCGTCGCTACCGCTGCCGGTCTCGGCGTCACCCGGTCCGTCCAGGCGCCAGCTCCCGCGAGGGCCCGGCTGCCTGCCCGTGCCGATACCCGTACCGCTACCCGGTCGACCTCCGGACGGCATCGCGCACTGGTGGTTGCGCCAGGGCGTCCAAGGTCGGCAACGGCATTGGGCGGCGGCCGTGGGCTCGCTGTCCCGGACTCCGGTGCGGCGGCCGGTCAGGTCGGCGGTGCCGCCCTGGCCGGTGTGCGCGTTCTGCCAGTCCTGCAGTGACTCGTACGCCGCGTGGTCCATGAACGAACCGTCCAACTCCACCACGGCGTGGGTGCCTTGGGGTACGAGATGCAGGGTCCGGCTGAGCCGGGGCACCGCGAGGAACGTCAGCTGTCCTCGTACATGTACGTAATGGACTCCCCCCTTCTCTTCGTGCGTGATGCGTGTGCGGGCGAGGCGGTGCAGGGCGACGGCGACGGCCACGGCGACCCCGAGCAGCACGCCCTCCAGGACACCGAGGATCACCACGCCGAGTGTGGTGACGGCGTACACCGGCACCTCTCGGTGGCGGGTCACGGTGCGGATGTGGTGCAGGGACACCATCTGGACGCCGACGGCCATCACCAGAGCGGCGAGCGAGGCGAGCGGGATGAGCTCCAGGAGCGGGACCATCAGCAGTGCGGCGGCTACTACGAAAACGCCGTGCAGCATCGTGGAGTTCCGGCTCACGGCACCGGATTGCACATTCGCCGAACTCCGCACCGCCACCCCGGCGACGGGCAGCCCGCCCAGCGCGCCGGAGACGATGTTGGCGGCGCCCTGGCCGAGCAGTTCCCGGTCCAGGTCGGAGCGCCCGACGTGGGCGCGCAGACCGGGGCGGCCGGCGACCATCTTGTCCACGGCGACCGCGCCGAGCAGCGACTGGACACTGCACACCAGCGTGGTCGTGAACACGGCGGCGACGATGCCCAGCACCGGACCCTCGGGCAGTCCCGCCAGGGCATGGCTGCTCCAGGACGGGAGGTCGACCTTGGGGAGGGTCAGTCCGGCCAGTGAGGCGGTCGCGGTGGCCCCGGCGACGGCGACGAGAGCGGTCGGGACCTTGCGCAGCAGGCGGCCCGCGCGACCGGGCAGCCGGGGCCAGGCCAGCAGCAGGATGAGGGTCAGCGCGCTCATCGACACGGCGGCGGGATGCAGGTCGGCCAACTGGGCGGGCAGTGCGAGGACGTTGTCGAGGACGGAGCTCTGCGGGGTGCCGCCGAGCACGATGTGCAGCTGGGCGACGGCGATGGTGACGCCGATGCCGGCGAGCATGCCGTGCACGACGGCCGGGCTGACGGCGAGGGCGGAGCGGGCCACGCGCAGGCAGCCCAGGCCCAGTTGGGCGAAGCCGGCGAGGACGGTGATGCCGCAGGTCGTCCGCCATCCGTAGCGGTGGATCAGATCGGCGGTGACGACCGTGAGTCCCGCGGCCGGGCCGCTGACCTGGAGCGGGCAGCCGCCGAGTCGTCCGGCGACGAGTCCGCCGACGGCCGCGGCCACGAGTCCGGCTTGGAGCGGGGCGCCCGTGGCGAGGGCGATGCCGAGGGACAGGGGCAGGGCGATCAGGAAGACGGCGATCGACGCGGACAGGTCGGCGCTCGCGACACGGAAGCGGCGTGTCGGTGGCGGTGGGCTGTGCGGTAGGTGGGCGCGTCTCGTGCGCGCGGGGTCGGGGGTGTGGACACCCGCCGTCCGGGCGAGGCCGGGTGTGCGGGGGTGGGTGGATGTGCAGGCTGACATGTTTCCCGTCTCCTCCGGGGCAGCGCGGTCGCGGAACAGGGGGTCCCCCGTCGATGACAGGGGCGGGTCGCGGCCGTGGGTCACGGCGTGCAGCGGCGGGATGAATCAACGCTCGGTAAACGAATCGTAATGCAGAGTAAAGGTCAAGCCTGGATTTTCGGTGCAAATGGTGCAGATATTCACCCATTGGGGTGAAGCGAGCATTTCATCGGCTTGTCGTATTAATTCCTTCTCGGTCCCGTGCGACCTTGGCGGCGCTGTCGGCACATTCCCGGCACATCACCAGAAAGCGCCCTCATCGGCGTTTGCCTGAGAGAAGGAAGAAGGTGGACGGAAACATGGCCGCCACCCAAAGGATCGCCGCGGGCGCCATGGTCGCCGCGGCCTGTGCCGCGTCGCTCGCCGGTTGCGCGACCGACTCCGAAGGCACCAAGGAAGGGGCGCCCGGCCCGCAGGAGGGAGCGCCGGCACCCAACAGCGTGCTCCGTCTGATCGGCGACGGGTCCACCGCGTACACCGGAGCCCAGCCGCACCTGCCCACACCCGAGCGGCTCAAGCCGGGCGAGAAGCCCCCGCAGTTCGTCGTCTTCTCCTGGGACGGGGCGGGGGAGGACAGTCAGAAGCTGTTCTCCCACTTCCGCAAGGTCGCCAAGGCCAACCACGCCACGATGACGTACTTCCTCAGTGGCGTGTACATGCTGCCGGAGGAGAAGCGCGATCTCTACAGACCGCCGCAGCACTCGCCGGGCCGCTCCGACATCGGCTTCAACAGCGAGCAGGGCATTGCCGACACCGTCAAGCAACTGCGGCTGGCCTGGCTGGAGGGCAATGAGATCGGCACCCATTTCAACGGCCACTTCTGCGGCGCCGACGGCGGTGTCGGCCAGTGGTCGGTGGACGAGTGGAAGGACGAGATCAGCCAGGCCAAGCAGTTCGTGAAGAACTGGAAGACCAACAGCGGCATGACCAAGGCGCCTCCGCTGCCCTTCGACTACGACAAGGAGCTCATCGGTGCCCGCACGCCCTGTCTGGAGGGCCAGAAGAACTTCATGAAGGCGGCGAGCGAACTCGGCTTCCGCTACGACACCAGCGGGGTCAACGACCAGGTCTGGCCGAAGAAGAGATACAACCTGTGGGATCTGTCGATGCAGCTCGTACCGTTCCCCGGGCACACCTACGAGCAGTTGACCATGGACTACAACTTCATGGTCAACCAGTCCGGCACCTCGACCCAGGGCGACCCCGACCAGTACGACTCCTGGGGCGACCAGATGCGGGACGGCCTGGTCAAGGGCTTCTACCGGGCGTACGACGGCAACCGCGCACCCCTGGTCATCGGCAACCACTTCGAGTCCTGGAACGGCGGCACCTACATGCGTGCCATCGACGAGGTCGTCGAGCATGTGTGCAACAAACCGGAGGTGCGCTGCGTCTCCTTCCGGCAGCTCGCCGACTGGCTGGACGCCCAGGACCCGCAGGTCCTGGCGCGGCTGCGCACCCTGAATGTCGGCGAGGCCCCCAAGCAGGGCTGGGCGTCCTTCCTGTCGGGCCGCTCCGCCCCGGCCCCGAAGGGGGTGCCGGGGGCGCCGGCGGTCAGGCAGTAGCCGTCACGCGGGGGCCGGCGTTCTCATCGAGGACGAACCCGGGGTCGACCTGCGCCGCCAGGTCGGCCCCGGTGCGCTCGTTGCCCCACGACTGGGCGTTCTTGAGGTGGAAGTGCACCATCTGGCGGGTGTAGCGCTCCCAGTCGCGCAGCTCGTACGTTGCGTCGGCGGCGACCCGAAGCATGCGCAGGGCGCGGCCGTTGGCCTCCTCCAGCTGATCGAAGCGGGGCGGTCGGCCCTTCTCCATGGCGCGCACCCAGTCCGAGTGCCCCACCGTCACGAGCAGGTCGTCACCGACCTCCGCGCGGAGGAAGTCGATGTCGTCCTGGCCCTGCACCTTGTTGCCGACGACCTTCAGGACGACGCCGTAGTCACGGGCGTACTCCTTGTACTGGCGATAGACGGAGACCCCCTTCCGGGTCGGCTCGGCGACGAGGAACGTGATGTCGAAGCGGGTGAACATGCCGGAGGCGAAGGAGTCCGAACCGGCGGTCATGTCGACCACCACGTACTCGTCGGGGCCGTCGACGAGGTGGTTCAGGAACAGCTCCACCGCTCCCGTCTTGGAGTGGTAGCAGGCGACCCCCAGGTCGGCGTCCGTGAAGGGGCCGGTGACCATCAAACGGACGGCGCCGCCGTCGAGTTCCACCGGTCGCGCGCAGGCGTCGTACACCTCGTTGGGCTCGCGCACCCGGACCAGCCGCGAGCCCTCGCCGGGCGGGGTCGTCTTGATCATCGTGGCGGTGGAGGCGATGCGCGGGTTGGAGCCGCGAAGGTAGTCCTTGATCAGGGACAAGCGGTCGCCCATCGCGGGCAGCGCGACGGCCTCCCGGTCGTCCAGGCCGAGCGCGGGGCCCAGGTGCTGGTTGATGTCGGCGTCGATGGCCACGACCGGCGCGCCTGCGGCCGCGAGGTGGCGGATGAAGAGGGAGGAGAGTGTGGTCTTGCCACTGCCGCCCTTCCCGACGAAAGCAATTTTCATGTTCACGAAGGGTAGTCGCGTGATTGCTGTACGTGGCAGGCGTACGTGAAGAAGACCACTCCTTCGTGGGGTGGGACCGCCGGGTGCGTAGGGTCGTACTCATGAGTACGACAGGCGCGACCGCCGAGCCTCCCCCAAGCTCTCGAACGAGCTCGAACAGCGGGGATCCCCTCGTGGCCCTGGGCTCGCTGCCCGGTGTGCCCGAGTCCGTGGAGTCCGTGCGCAAGGCCGTGGACCGGGTCTACGGGCACCGCATCATGCGGCGCCGCAGCAACGCGATCACCTCCGAGGCCGCGCTGCGTGGTGCCCGGGGCTCCGCCGCGCTGTCCGGTGCCGACTGGGCCCTGGAGGAGGTGCGCAGGCGCACCGACTTCAGCGGTGACGACGAGGCGCGAGTCGTGGGTGCGGCCCTGCGGCTGGGCGCCGAGGCCGGCCAACTGCTGTCCATCTGGCGGCAGTCGCCCCTCAGGGTGCTGGCCCGGCTGCACCTGGTCGCCGCCGCCAGCGACGCGGACGAGGTCGGCAGGCCCCGGCAGGACGGCGAGCCGGTCGACGAGCCGCTCATCGAGCTGCCGCTGCCCGGCGCGGACGAGGTGTCCGGGCGGCTGGAGGGGCTCTCGCAGCTGATCATCGCGGGGAGTTCCGCGCCCGCGCTGGTGACGGCCGCCGTCGTGCACGCCGAACTGCTGGCGCTGCGCCCCTTCACCTCCCACAACGGCCTGGTCGCGCGCGCGGCCGAGCGGATTGTCCTGATCGGCAGCGGTCTGGACCCGAAGTCGGTCTGCCCGGCCGAGGTGGGGCACGCCGAACTGGGTCGCGCGGCCTACCTGGCGGCCCTCGACGGCTATGTCTCCGGCACCCGGGAGGGCGTGGCGGCCTGGATCACCCACTGCGGCAGGGCGGTCGAGCTGGGCGCGCGCGAGTCCACGGCGGTGTGCGAGGCGCTGCAGCGCGGGGCCGCATAGGGCCGGACGGGCCCCTGAAGAAGCCGGGAAAAGGGTTGCGGCGGTACGAGTGCTCGTACCGCCGCTGGCATGCTCACCGGGTTACCAAGCGTCCTCGATGTGTCGCCCATCAGGCCGGGGACTTTGCCCGTCACCTGGTGTGGCTGGCCCGTAATCGACGGGTCGACGTCGCGTGGGTGCTCGGTGTTCATGCTCGGTCCGTGGGGCCAAATGCGTTTTAAAGGTGATCCTCTCGGATGTCCTTCGGTCTCGCGGGCCGTTGAGTCCTTTGTACTGCAAGCCAGGAGCAAGCGGAAGTGGCGCCCGCAGTTCTTTACTTTTAGGTTCAAACAGGAGTTAAACGGGCGCCGATATGCCGAACGAGATCAGGGTGGCGGCCAAGGGCCAGGTCAGGCGACCGAGCTCCGGCGCCGGCTGGCGTACCAGACGAGGCCCGCGGTGGCCGCGGCGGCGCCTATGGCCGCCATCGCGACCAGGGCCGGGCGCGGCGGCACGGAGAGCGTGGGCAGCCGCTGCTTGAGCCGCACCGGGCGGTGGAAGTCCAGAATCGGCCACCCGCGCGCGAGTGCCTCGCGGCGCAGCGCGCGGTCCGGGTTCACGGCGTGCGGATTGCCGACGGTCCGCAGCATGGGCAGGTCGGTCGCCGAGTCGCTGTAGGCGTAGCAGCGGTCGAGGTCGTAGCCCTCGGACGCGGCCAGCTCCTTGATCGCCTCGGCCTTGGTCGGGCCGTACGCGTAGTACTCCACCTCTCCGGTGAAGCAGCCGTCCTCGCCCACGATCATGCGGGTGGCCACCACGCGGTCCGCGCCGAGCAGCTCGCCGATCGGCTCGACCACCTCGGCGCCCGAGGTGGACACGATCACCACGTCCCGTCCGGCCTTGTGGTGCTCCTCGATGAGGGAGGCGGCCTCGTCGTAGATGATCGGGTCGATCAGATCGTGCAGCGTCTCGGCGACGATCTCCTTCACCTGTTGGACGTTCCAGCCGCGGCACAGCGAGGACAGGTACTCGCGCATGCGCTCCATCTGATCGTGGTCCAGGCCGCCGACCAGGAACACGAACTGGGCATAGGCGGTACGCAGTGCGGCCCTGCGGTTGATCAGTCCGCCTTGGTAGAACGACTTGCTGAACGTGAGCGTGCTCGACTTCGCAATGACCGTCTTGTCCAGGTCAAAGAAGGCGGCTGTGCGGGGCAAGGAGTGGTTATCCACGACGCAGAGCATAGGCGCCCACCATTCGGCGTAAGGTGGGGCGCGTGGGTTTGCCTGAGAGGGCTCTCGGGTACACCATGGAAGTCACGGATCGTTCGCGACCGTGCTAACCCGGTCCGACTCCTCCCCCCCCGAGTCGGCCGTGGGGACGACCCCCGCTCTCCCCCCCGGCGGGGGTCGTCGCATGTCCGGGTGGGTTTTCTCGTTCTTCATGCGGCCGCGAGGCTTCCGCGAGGCGACTTCGGTCGCCTTTTCTGCATGCTCATGATTGGTCACACTGTGTAGTTGTCGGACTGCTCTGCGGCAGCCCCGCGAAGGTCGGTGAGGGGCTCACCGGTATGGGTGACAGCGATATTCACATTCGCTGAGTTGTCCACAGTTTTCGACCAAGATCCACACGATTTCCGGGTTCGTCGCACGGTGATTCCTGCGCGCTCCGCTCGCCGCGAGTTCATGGCCGGTTCCGTTTGTCGGCGCGCGTATGGCCGGTTCGTATCGGCCGTTCATATGGAGGCCGGTTGCCGGTTCTTCACACCTTTGGGAATCGCGTGGCCGCAGAGAGCCGCGCGGGAGATGCAGCGAAGGGGGAGCACACGTGGCTGGAACTGTCACCCACGATCCGCCGCCCGTCACCGGAGGGCGGCCGGGCCGGCCGCTGATCGTCACCGAGGACGCCGAACTCCTCGACGACCTGCTGCGCCTGTGCGCGGCGGCCGGCGCCACACCCGAGGTCCACCACGGGGTACCGGAACACAGAGGCGGCTGGGAGGCGGCGCCGCTGGTCCTGGTCGGCGACGACGCGGCGCGGCGGGTGCGCGGGGCCGCGCGCCGACGGGGAGTGGTGCTGGTCGGCCGTGACCAGGACGACTCCGGCGTGTGGAAACGGGCCGTCCAGATCGGCGCCGACCACGTCCTGATGCTGCCCGACGGCGAACAGTGGCTCGTCGACCGCATCGCCGACGTCGCCGAGGGCGTCGGCCGCCCGGCCCTCACCGTCGGCGTCATTGGCGGCCGCGGCGGGGCCGGAGCGTCCACGCTCGCCTGCGCGCTCGCCGTCACCTCCGCGCGTGAGGGCCTGCGCACCCTGCTCGTGGACGCGGATCCGCTCGGCGGCGGACTCGACGTACTCCTCGGCGGTGAGACGGCCGAGGGACTGCGCTGGCCCGCCTTCGCCGCCTCGCGCGGCCGGGTAGGCGGCGGCGCCCTGGAGGAGTCCCTGCCCGAGCTGCACTCCCTGCGGGTGCTCAGCTGGGACCGCGGCGACTGCGTCGCCATCCCGCCCCAGGCGGTGCGGGCGGTGCTGGCCGCCGCCCGGCGGCGCGGCGGCACGGTGGTCGTCGACCTGCCCAGGCGGCTCGACGACGGCGTCGCCGAGACCCTCGCCCAACTCGACCTCGCCCTCCTCGTGGTTCCCGCCGAACTGCGCGCCGTCGCGGCGGCCGGACGGGTGGCCTCGGCGGTCGGCATGGTCCTGCGCGATCTACGGGTGGCGGTGCGGGGGCCGTACGCACCCGGTCTGGACGACCGCGAGGTGGCCAGGCTGCTCGGTCTGCCGCTGGCCGGAGAGGTGCCCGTCGAGTCCGGACTGCTGCGCCCGCACGAGAGCCGGAAACCGCCCGGTGTGACCGGCCGCGGACCGCTGGCTCGGTTCTGCAAGGGCTTCTGGGAGCGGACGCTCGTGGAAGCGGGTGGCGTATGAGGACGCTTCCCGGACTCGACCCGGCGGACGGCCCGGAACTGCTCGACGGCGTGCGGCGGTGGCTGGCCGAGAGCGGAGCCGAACCGACACCCGCGCGCGTGGCACAGGCGCTGCGCGAACAGGGGCGGGTGCTCGGCGACGCCGAAGTCCTCGGCGCGGCGGCCCGGTTGCGGTCCGAACTCGTCGGCAGCGGACCCCTGGAGCCGTTGCTCGCCGACCCCTCGGTCACCGACGTCCTGGTGTCGGCGCCCGACCGGGTGTGGGTGGACCGAGGTGGGGGCCTGGAGCTGACGCGGGTGACCTTTCCCGACGCGGCGGCCGTACGACGCCTCGCGCAGCGCCTGGCCGCGGTGGCCGGACGCCGGCTGGACGACGCGCGCCCCTGGGCGGACGCCCGGCTGCCCGACGGGACCCGGCTGCACGCCGTGCTGCCCCCGGTGGCCGTCGGCTGCACCTGCCTTTCCCTACGGGTCGTACGGCCCCGGGCGTTCACGCTCGACGAACTGGTGGCGGCGGGCACGGTGCCGCCCGACGGCGACCGCGTCCTGCGGGCGTTGCTACGGGCGCGGCTGTCGTTCCTCATCAGCGGGGGCACCGGCAGCGGCAAGACGACGCTGCTGAGCGCGCTGCTCGGGCTGGTCGGAGCGGGGGAGCGGATCGTCCTGGCCGAGGACTCGGCGGAGCTGCGGCCGGACCACCCGCACGTCGTACGGCTGGAGACCAGACCCGCCAACCAGGAGGGCGCAGGTCTGGTCACGTTGGAGGACCTGGTCCGGCAGGCGCTGCGGATGCGGCCCGACCGGCTCGTCGTGGGCGAGGTGCGCGGACCTGAGGTCGTGCATCTGCTGGCGGCGCTCAACACCGGCCACGAGGGCGGCTGCGGCACCGTCCACGCCAACGCCGCCGCGGACGTACCGGCCCGCCTGGAGGCCCTGGGGACGGCCGCCGGACTCGACCGGGCGGCGCTGCACAGCCAGTTGGCGGCGGCCCTGTCGGTGGTGCTGCATCTCGTGCGCGACCGGACCGGCCGGCGGCGGATCGCCGAGGTGCATGTGCTGGAGCGGGATCCCACGGGGCTGGTGCGGACGGTTCCGGCACTGCGCTGGGGCGTGGGGGCGTTCGTGGCGGAGCGGGGGTGGGAGCGATTGCGGGCGCTGCTGCGCGGCGAGGCGGCGTCGCTCGGCCAGGAGGTCGGCAACGGGCGGAGAGACGGAAGTGGCGGAAGTGGCGAGCGAGACGGGCGAGATGGGTGACGTGGTGGGCGATGTGACGGGCGAGTTGTCGATGGGTGCCGCCCTGGCGTGCGTCGGCGCGGCGGTCTGGCTGACCGGCGGGCGGCACTGCGGGGCGCGACGGGCGCGACTGCTGCTCGCCGGGGGCGGGGCGGTGGGGACGGGGCCGCCTTCGTGGGACCGCTCCCTGGACGAACTGCGGCGCCTGCGAGGCCGGTTGCGGGCCGAATGGTGGGCCGTGGCCGCGGGGCTGGTACTGGCGCTGCTGGGCGCCTCGGTGATTCCGGTCGTCGCGGGGGCGGCGGGGGTGCCGGTGCTGCGGCGGGTGCGGCTGGCCAGGGAGGCGCGGCGGGCGCGGGAGCGGCGCGGGGACGCGGTGATCGCGTTGTGCGGGGCGCTCGCCGGGGAGGTGCGCGCCGGACGGCAGCCGGGTGAGGCGCTGCTGCGGGCCGCCCGGGACTCCGGCGGGCTCGGAGAGACGCAGGCGACGGTGCTCGCGGCGGCCCGCTTCGGCGGGGACGTGCCGGGCGCGCTCGCCACGGCGGCCCGGCAGCCGGGCGCCGAGGGCCTGTTGGGGCTCGCCGCGTGCTGGCGGGTCGCCGTGGACCAGGGGGCGGGGCTCGCGGCCGGACTCGACCGGCTCGACGGGGCCTTGCGGGCCGAGCGGGACCAACGGGCCGACCTGCGAGCTCAGTTGGCGGGCGCTCGGGCGACGGCGGTGATGCTCGCGGCGCTGCCCGCCCTGGGCCTCCTCCTCGGTACGGCCATGGGTGCCCACCCCCTGCGCGTGCTGCTGCACACCGGTGCGGGCCTGGGCTGCCTGGTGGTCGGCGGAGTGTTCGAGGCCGCCGGGATGTGGTGGGCGGCGCGGATCGTGCGGGGAGCGGAGGCGGCATGAGCGCGGAAGTTGTCCACAGGCTGGGGGTGGCCGCCGCGGCGGTACTGATCCTCGGCTGGTTGCTGCGCCGGCTGGAGGCGGGGCGGCGCGAGCGCCGGATACGGCGACGGCTGACCGAGCTGCTGGCCCGGGAGGCGGCCGCTGCCGGACCGTCCTTCGAGGTGCGGGGCGCCGTCGGGCGGTGGCTGCCGGTGGCCGGAGTGGTGGGGGCCGGCTGGGTGCTGGTCGGCGGGGCCGCGGGAGTCGCGGTGGGCGTGGGCGCCGCCGTGGGGCTGTGGCGATGGCGGCGCCGCCAGGGGCAGGCGGGCCCGGCGGAGGAGTACGACGCCGCTCAGGCCGCCCGCCAGCTCCCCCTCGCCGCCGACCTCCTGGCGGCCTGCATCGCGGCCGGGGCCGGGCCGGTGATCGCCGCCCAGGCCGTCGGTGAGGCCCTCGCGGGGCCCGTGGGGGAAGGGCTGGCGCGGGGTGCGGCGGAGGTGCGGCTCGGCGGCGAACCGGCGGACGCGTGGCGCCGGTTGGCGGCCATGCCGGGTGCCGGCGCCCTGGCGCGGCTGTTGGAGCGCGCCGACGAGTCCGGGCTCCCCGCGGCCGGACCGGTCGCCCGGCTCGCCGCGGACGCCCGCGCGGACTGGGCGCGCACCGCGACGGCGCGGGCCCGCCGGGCGGCCGTCATGGTCACCGCGCCGGTGGGGCTGTGCTTCCTGCCCGCCTTCATCGCGGTCGGCGTACTGCCCGTGGTGATCGGGCTCGCGGGCGGAGTGGTGCGAGGGGGTGGTGGATGACGGCGGTGACCGGCGGACGTGAGTGAGCAACAAGTCGCACAGTCGAGGGAGTTGAAATGGTCAAGAAGTCCGAGAAGGCCGAGAACACCGACAAGATCCAGCAGGCCGAGATGCCGGGGAAAGTCGAGGTGGTCGAGAAGGTCGCGAAGGCGCGGGCCTGGTGGCAGGCATTGCGGGTGCGGGACGCCGGGATGGTCACGTCGGAGTACGCGATGGGGATCGTCGCGGCGGTCGGCTTCGCGTTGCTGCTCTACGAGGTCGTGACGAGCGGGCAGGTCCGGTCCGAACTGCAGGCCATCGTGAAACGAGCCCTCAGTGCGCGGATGTGAGCGGGCCGGGGACCGGGGGTTCGTGACGGCCGAGGCGGCGGTGGCGCTGCCCGTGCTCGTGGCGTTCACGATGGCGCTGGTCTGGGGGCTGCTCGCGGTGGCGGCCCGGATCCAGTGCGTGGACGCGGCGCGCACGGGCGCCCGGGCCGCGGCGCGCCAGGATCCGGCCGAGTCGGTGGTGGCCGTCACCCGTGCGGCGGCACCCGAAGGGGCGAACGTGATGGTGGCCGATGAGGGGGACCAGGTGCGGGTGACGGTCGTGGCGAAGCCGCCCCTGCTGCCCGGCCTGCCGTTCGAGGTACGGGAGGAGGCCGTGGCGGCCGCGGAGGACACGCTGGGGACGAGGCCGACGGGGGAGGAGGGGCCGTGAGCCGCGGTTCGTCCGGCGGCGCCGGGGGCGGGGTCCGGGGCCGCCTCCGGGGCCGGCTTCCGGGCCGGTTCTCGGATCGTGGGTCCGCCACCGTCTGGAGTGTCGGTGCCATCGCCGTGCTGTGTGTGGTGTTCGGTGTCGTACTCGCGCTCGGGCAGGCCGTCGTGGTCCGGCACCGGGCGGCGGGCGGTGCGGATCTCGCGGCGCTCGCGGCGGCCGACCACTGGGCCGAGGGCACCACGGGGGCCTGCGCCCGCGCGGAGCGGGTGGCGGGGGCCCAGGGCACCCGGCTGGTGCGGTGCGCGATCGTGGGCGACACCTCGGACGTGACGGCGGCGTCGGGGCGGGGGCCGTTCGCGGCGGAGGTCAGGGCACGGGCGGGCCCGGCCGGCCCGCCTCAGCCGGACCGACCGATACGTCGGCCGGACCCCCTGCTGCCTCCGCCGGGCCCCCTCGCCACTCCAATGGACGCGTCGCCTGGACCCGTCGCCGGCTCCTAAGCGGTCGGGCCCTGCGCCGGCTCCTCCGGCGGCCCTTCCTCCCGCTCCTCCCGCTCCTCCCGCTTCTCCTCCGGCGCCCCCCGCAGCAGCACCGTGAGCAGGCGTACGGCGCCCCGTTTGTGCAGTGGATCGTTGCCGTTGCCGCACTTGGGGGACTGGATGCAGGACGGGCAGCCGGCGTCGCACTCGCAGGAGGCGATGGCCTCGCGGGTGGCGACAAGCCAGTCGCGGGCGGTGTGGAAGGCGCGTTCCGCGAAGCCCGCGCCGCCCGGGTGGCCGTCGTACACGAAGACCGTCGGCAGGAGCGTGTCGGGGTGCAGCGGGACCGACACGCCGCCGATGTCCCAGCGGTCGCAGGTGGCGAACAGCGGCAGCATGCCGATGGAGGCGTGCTCGGCGGCGTGCAGGGCACCGCCGAGGATCTCCGGGCCGATCCGGGCCTCGTCCAGCTGGTCCTCGGTGACCGTCCACCACACCGCGCGCGTGCGCAGCGTACGAGGAGGGAGGTCGAGTTTCGTCTCGCCCAGTACTTCGCCGGTGATGAGGCGTCTGCGGAGGAAGGAGACCACCTGGTTGGTGACCTCCACCGAGCCGTAGCACAGGCGGCCCGCACCCCAGGGGACCTCGATGTCCGTCTCCAGGACGGAGACCGACGTCGTGTCGCGGGCGACCGTCGAGTACGGCGGGTCCGCCTGCTCGACCAGGGCGACGGAGTCCTCCAGGTCCAGGGAACGCACCAGATAGGTGCGGCCCTGGTGCAGGTGCACGGCACCCTCGTGGACCGTGGAGTGCGCGGCGCTCGCGTCCACCGTGCCCAGCAGGCGCCCCGTCCCCTCCTCGACGACCTGCACCGGCCGCCCGCCCTCGCCGCGGATGTCGGTCAGGTCGGCGGCCCGCTCGCGGCGCGTCCAGTGCCAGGCCTTGGTACGGCGGCGCAGCAGCTTCGCGGCCTCCAGCTGCGGCAGCAGCTCCGCGCAGGCGGGGCCGAACAGGTCCAGGTCGTCGTCGGTCAGCGGGATCTCCGCGGCGGCCGCGCACAGGTGCGGGGCCAGGACGTACGGGTTGTCGGGGTCGAGGACCGTCGATTCCACCGGTTGGTCGAACAGGGCCTCGGGATGGTGGACGAGGAAGGTGTCCAGCGGGTCGTCGCGGGCGATCAGGACGGCCAGGGCGCCCTGGCCGGAGCGGCCCGCCCGGCCGGCCTGCTGCCACAGGGAGGCGCGGGTGCCGGGGTATCCGGCGATCAGCACGGCGTCCAGGCCGGAGACGTCCACGCCGAGCTCCAGGGCCGTCGTCGCGGCCAGGCCGAGGAGCTCGCCGGAGTGCAGGGCGCGTTCCAGGGCGCGGCGCTCCTCGGGGAGGTATCCGCCGCGGTAGGCCGCGACACGCCGGGCCAGGGAGCGGTCCACCTCGGCCAGGCGCTCCTGGGCGATCACCGAGATCAGCTCGGCGCCGCGCCGGGAGCGGACGAAGGCGACGGAGCGCACGCCCTGCACGGTGAGGTCGGTCAGCAGGTCGGCGGTCTCGGCCGTGGCCGTACGCCGGACGGGTGCACCTTTCTCGCCGTGCAACTCGGTGAGCGGGGGCTCCCAGAGGGCGAACACAAGCTCCCCGCGCGGGGAGGCGTCGTCGGCGACCTCGACGACCGGCAGGCCGGTGAGGCGGCGGGCGGCCACGGACGGCTCCGCGGCGGTCGCGGAGGCCAGCAGGAACACCGGCGAGGCGCCGTAGCGGGCGCACAGGCGACGCAGGCGGCGCAGGACCTGGGCGACGTGGGAGCCGAAGACGCCCCGGTAGGTGTGGCACTCGTCGATCACGACGTACTTGAGCGCCTTGAGGAAGGAGGACCAGCGGGGGTGGGAGGGCAATATGCCGCGGTGCAGCATGTCCGGGTTGGTGAGGACGTAGTTGGCGTACTGGCGGACCCACTCGCGTTCCTCGAACGGGGTGTCGCCGTCGTACACGGCCGGGCGTACGGCGGTGCCCAGAGGATGTGAAAGTTCTTTCACCGAGCGGCACTGGTCGGCGGCGAGGGCCTTGGTGGGAGCCAGGTAGAGGGCGGTGGCACCGCGTCCGTTCGGGGCCTCGGAGCCGTCCAGCAGGGTCGACAGGACGGGGACGAGGTACGCCAGGGACTTGCCGGACGCCGTGCCCGTGGCGACGACCACCGAATCGCCGTCCAGGGCGTGCTCGGCGGCGAGCGCCTGGTGGGCCCAGGGGTGTTCGATTCCGCAGGCCTGGACCGCCGCGATCACTTCCGGGCGAATCCGGTCTGGCCAGACGGCATGCCGACCCGCCCTCGGGGGCAAGTGCTCCGTATGAGTGATGCGCGAAGCCCGGCTCGGTCCCGAGGCGAGCCGGTCCAGGACGGTGCCCGGAGTGAAGCGGGATGCGGGGTCCGTCGGGGTTCGATCGGATCGGTGATTCTCGGCCATCGGACCCGAGTCTGTCACCGGCGTGACGGACAATGGAGCCAAGGCGTCGTGCACGCCCGCCGGTAAGTGATTGAATGCCATCGCGGCTGGCGAACTGCCCCGGGGGCCGCAAGCCGAGGTGTCCCGAGGGGCGACCGCTCGATAGCAAGGTGCTGGAGGATCCGTGGACCTGTCCCTGTCGACCCGTACCGTCGGCGATCGTACGGTCGTCGAGGTCGGTGGCGAAATCGACGTATATACCGCGCCCAAGTTGCGCGAACAGCTGGTCGAGCTGGTGAACGACGGGAATTTCCATCTCGTCGTCGACATGGAGGGCGTGGACTTCCTCGACTCCACCGGGCTCGGCGTGCTGGTCGGTGGCCTGAAGCGCGTGCGCGCCCATGAGGGCTCGCTGCGCCTGGTCTGCAACCAGGAGCGCATTCTCAAGATCTTCCGCATCACCGGCCTCACCAAGGTGTTCCCGATTCACACCTCGGTCGAGGAAGCGGTAGCGGCCACCGACTGACCCCGGGCCGCCGACTCTCCCGGGCCGCCGATCGGCCCGAGGGTGTCGGCGCGCCTTCGCCCTGGCCCGTTCGCCCGGGGCGGAAGAAGTTCATCAGGGGGTCCGGGCTTTCGGCGGCCCGGCCCCCGACCGCACGCCCGTAGTACCGCACGCCCGTAGTTCCGAGGGGGATGTATGGCCACCGTTGAACTCCGCTTCAGCGCGTTGCCCGAACATGTCCGGACCGCCCGACTGGTGGCGGCAGCGGTGGCGCGCAGGGCCGGAGTGGACGAGGCCGTACTCGACGAGGTCCGGCTCGCCGTCGGTGAGGCGTGCTCCCGTGCCGTCGGACTGCATCAGAGCGCGGGCATCACCTCACCGGTGAGGGTGGCGCTGATCGAAGAGGAGAAACAGTTCTCCATCGAGGTCGGCGACGAGGCGCCGCGCTCGGCCCCGGGTGACCGGGCGCCCGGCGGAGCCTCGGAGGGCGCGGACGCGGAGGCCGAGGAGGACGAGATGGGCCTCGCGGTCATCAGCGGCCTCGTCGACGATGTGGAGGTCACCGCCGGCGAGCACGGTGGACTGATCCGCATGACCTGGCCGACGACGCCGCCCGCGGCGGTGCCGGTCCCCTGATCCGGACCGCTGCGTACAGCGACTTTCCTTCCGAAGGGCCCTACACCGTAGGGCCCTTCGGCATGTGCGGGCGCGGGCGCCCGGGCCTGCCGTGACCCGGTCGGACGTACCGCGTCCCCCAATTCGTGAATCAATTCACGATCAATAGCGCGATAATGGATCAAGCGTCAACGCTTTTAGGGCATTACCACTTTCGGGTTCCTTGCTCGGCCGACGATCATTTGCTCAAAGGCGGATGCAGGCCAATTCCGTTTACCGCGCTCTGTTTTGATCAGGTTCCGGTACCTAGAATCCGTCCACATCTTGAGCTCAGTCCAAGCGTCAAGGAGGACGAATGGCGGGGCTTTCTACCCCTCATCAGTTGGGCCACCCCACAACCTTCGCAGCAGCAGTCCTGACGGACGACAACCGCGTCCTGGTGGCAGTCATCGCGGTCGTCGCCCTGGCGGCGCTCGCGGTCGCCGGAGTCCTGGTGCGCCAGGTGCTCGCGGCCGGCGAGGGCACCGACAGCATGAAGAAGATCGCGGCGGCGGTCCAGGAAGGCGCGAACGCCTATCTGGCCCGGCAGTTGCGCACCCTCGGCGTATTCGCCGTCGTGGTGTTCTTCCTGCTCATGCTGCTGCCCGCGGACGACTGGAATCAGCGCGCCGGCCGATCGGTGTTCTTCCTGATCGGTGCCGCGTTCTCGGCGGCCACCGGCTATATCGGCATGTGGCTCGCCGTGCGCAGCAATGTGCGCGTCGCCGCGGCGGCCCGCGAGGCCACCCCGGCGGAAGGCGAGCCGGCAAAGGATCTCACCGAGGTCTCCCACAAAGCCATGAAGATCGCTTTCCGTACGGGCGGCGTCGTCGGCATGTTCACGGTGGGGCTCGGCCTGCTGGGCGCCTCCTGTGTGGTGCTGGTGTACGCGGCCGACGCGCCGAAGGTGCTCGAAGGCTTCGGCCTCGGGGCCGCCCTGATCGCCATGTTCATGCGTGTCGGCGGCGGTATCTTCACCAAGGCCGCCGACGTCGGCGCCGACCTGGTCGGCAAGGTCGAGCAGGGCATTCCGGAGGACGATCCGCGTAATGCCGCGACCATCGCCGACAACGTGGGCGACAACGTCGGCGACTGCGCCGGTATGGCGGCCGACCTCTTCGAGTCGTACGCCGTGACCCTGGTCGCCGCGCTGATCCTCGGCAAGGTGGCGTTCGGCGACTCCGGGCTCGCCTTCCCGCTGCTGGTGCCCGCGATCGGCGTGATCACGGCCATGATCGGCATCTTCGCGGTCGCCCCGCGCCGCTCCGACCGCAGTGGCATGACCGCGATCAACCGCGGCTTCTTCATCTCCGCGGTGATCTCACTGGCGCTGGTCGCCGTGGCCGTCTTCGTCTATCTGCCCAGCAGCTACGCGGACCTCGACGGCGTCACCGACGCGGCGATCCACGGCAAGGACGGCGACCCGCGGATCCTCGCGGTGGTCGCGGTGGGCATCGGCATCCTGCTCGCCGCCGTGATCCAGCAGTTGACCGGCTACTTCACCGAGACCAACCGACGCCCGGTCCGGGACATCGGCAAGACCTCGCTGACCGGTCCGGCCACCGTCGTGCTCGCCGGCGTCTCGCTGGGTCTCGAATCGGCCGTCTACACCGCCCTGTTGATCGGCCTGTCCGTCTACGGGGCGTTCCTGCTCGGCGGTACGTCCATCATGCTGGCCCTGTTCGCGGTCGCGCTGGCCGGCACCGGTCTGCTCACCACGGTCGGTGTCATCGTCGCCATGGACACCTTCGGGCCGGTTTCCGACAACGCGCAGGGCATCGCCGAGATGTCCGGCGACGTCGAGGGCGAGGGCGCGCAGGTGCTCACCAACCTGGACGCGGTCGGCAACACGACCAAGGCCATCACCAAGGGCATCGCCATCGCCACGGCCGTGCTGGCGGCGTCGGCGCTCTTCGGGTCGTACCGCGACGCGATCACCACGAACGTGCAGGACGTGGGCGCGAAGCTGACCGGACCGGGAGCACCGCTGAGCCTGTCGCTGGACATCTCGCAGCCCAACAACCTGGTCGGCCTCATCGCGGGCGCGGCGGTCGTCTTCCTCTTCTCGGGGCTGGCGATCAACGCCGTGTCGCGGTCGGCCGGTGCGGTGGTCTACGAGGTCCGGCGGCAGTTCCGTGAGAAGCCCGGGATCATGAACTACACGGAGACGCCGGAGTACGGCAAGGTCGTCGACATCTGCACCAAGGACGCCCTCAGGGAGCTGGCGACGCCCGGCCTCCTGGCCGTCATGGCCCCGATCTTCATCGGGTTCACGCTCGGCGTCGGCGCGCTCGGCTCCTACCTCGCCGGCGCGATCGGCGCGGGCACGCTGATGGCGGTGTTCCTCGCCAACTCCGGTGGTGCCTGGGACAACGCCAAGAAGCTCGTCGAGGACGGGCACCACGGCGGCAAGGGCAGTGAGGCCCACGCCGCGACGGTGATCGGTGACACGGTCGGTGACCCGTTCAAGGACACCGCAGGTCCCGCGATCAACCCGCTGCTGAAGGTCATGAACCTGGTGTCGCTGCTCATCGCGCCCGCGGTCATCAAGTTCTCCTACGGCGACGACAAGAACCTCGGCGTACGGATCGCGATCGCGCTCCTCGCGCTGATGGTCATCGTCGGCGCGGTCTACGTCTCCAAGCGGCGCGGGATCGCCGTGGGCGACGAGGACAGTGCCGACCGGGTGGCCAAGTCGGCCGATCCCGCGGTGGTTTCGTAGGCGGTCTTACGGAGGACTGTCCAACGGGCGGGCGGACGGAGCGTAGTGACGCACCGTCCGCCCGCTCGTGTGTGCGCACGCCGCTCCGGGCGTGCGTACGCCGTTCTCGGTGTGCGCACGCCGTCGCCGTGAGCCTTCTCTCGCTTGGCGCAAATGGTCCCAAAAGTTATCTTAAAGGATGTTCGACATGTGGCTGTGGCCCATCCGGCGTGTAGGGTCCGGGGGCCGAGAGCCGTTGAAGGGACCGATCCGGTGAACAAGAAGCTCGCGGCCGCACTGTCCGGCGGTGCGGTACTCGTGGTGGCGCTGACGGGATGCAGCAGCGGCAGCGGAAGCGACAACAACGACAAGCTCGACGCCTGGGCCAAGCAGGTGTGCGACGCCGTGCAGCCGCAGGCCAAGAAGATCGAGGCCGCCAACACCGCGATCCAGAAGGAGACGTCGGACAACAGCGCTCCGGCGGACGTCCAGAAGACCGACGCGAAGGCGTTCCAGGACATGTCCGACGCCTACAAGGCGATCGGTGCCGCCGTGAACGCGGCCGGCGCGCCCAACGTCGACAACGGCGCGAAGAAGCAGAAGGACGCCGTCAAGGAGCTCGACGGCATCGCGACGCAGTACGCCGGCCTGAAGAAGCAGGTCGACGAGCTCGACACCAAGGACCAGGCGAAGTTCGCCGACGGTCTCAAGGACATCGCGACCCAGCTGGACAAGCTGAGCCAGACCGGGAACGACGCCCTCAAGAACCTGGAGGAGGGCGACGTCGGCCAGGCGATGGCCAAGCAGGCGAGCTGCAAGTCGGCCTCCTCGTCGGCGTCGGCCCCGGCGACATCGGGCTGAGCCCGCGCGCGGGGCGTTCGGGTACGTGCGATGTCGGTCCGAGCGGACACAATGGGGAACGTGAGTAACGCCACCCAGTCCCCCCTGCCGTCCGCCGACCGCCCCGACGTCGCAGCCCGGCTCCGCGAGGCCCTGCTCGGCGCGTCCTTCACCGCCGACGGGCTGCTCGACCTGCTCGGCGCGCCCGCGTACGCGGCGCTGGCCCGCAGCGAGACCGTGCCCGCGCTCCGGGCGACCCGCGGGGACACGCCGCTGGAGACGCTGGTGCGGCTGTTCCTGCTGCAGCAGCCCGTGCCGCACGCGCGCGTGGCGGACGTGCTGCCCGTCGACGCGTGCCTGGAGAGCGGCTGGCTGGTGCGCACCGGTGCGGGCCCCCAGGACGACGTGGCCGCCACCGTGGACGTGCGGCCGTACGGCGGGCCGGATGGCGAGGACTGGTTCATCGTGTCCGACCTCGGGTGCGCCGTCGGCGGCGCGGGCGGGATCGGCAACCGCGACGAGGGCGTCGTCCTCGGGGTGGGCGGGGCGTCCACCACGCTCGCGGGCATCACCGTGCGCGCGCCCGTCGCCGCCGCGCTCGACCTCGGCACCGGCTCCGGGATCCAGGCGCTGCACGCCGCCCAGCACGTCACGCGCGTGACGGCGACCGACCTCAACCCCCGTGCCCTGCACATCACCGCGCTCACCCTCGCCCTGTCCGGCGCCCCCGCGGCCGATCTGCGCGAAGGCTCGCTGTTCGAGCCGGTCAAGGAGGAGGAGACGTACGACCTGATCGTCTCCAACCCGCCGTTCGTGATCTCGCCCGGTGCCCGGCTGACCTACCGCGACGGCGGGATGGGCGGGGACGATCTGTGCCGCTCGCTCGTTCAAGGAGCGGGCGACCGCCTGAACGAGGGCGGGTTCGCGCAGTTCCTCGCCAACTGGCAGCACGTGGAAGGGGAGGACTGGCAGGACAGGATCAGGTCGTGGGTGCCGCGCGGGTGCGACGCGTGGATCGTGCAGCGCGAGGTGCAGGACGTCACGCAGTACGCCGAGTTGTGGCTCAGGGACGCGGGCGACCACCGCGGCGACCAGGCCGAGTACCAGGCGCGGTACGACGCTTGGCTCGACGAGTTCGAGGCGCGCAAGGTCAAGGCGGTGGGCTTCGGTTGGATCACGCTGCGCAAGACCTCGGCGGCGGTGCCCTCCGTCGTCGTGGAGGAGTGGCCGCACCCGATCGAGCAGCCGCTCGGTGAGACGGTCCGGGCGCACTTCGCCCGCCTCGACTACCTCCGCGAGCACGACGACGCGGCCCTGCTCGAAGGGCACTTCAGGCTGGTCGCCGAGGTGGTCCAGGAGCAGGTCGGGCTGCCCGGCGCCGAGGACCCCGAGCATGTGGTGCTGCGTCAGAACCGTGGCATGCGCCGCGCCACCCGGGTGGACACGGTCGGCGCCGGCTTCGCGGGCGTGTGCGACGGCACGCTGAGCGCGGGCCGCATCCTGGACGCCATCGCCCAGCTGATGGGCGAGGATCCGGTGGTGCTGCGCGACCGCACCCCCGCGCAGATCCGCCTGCTGGTCGAGCAGGGCTTCCTGGAGCCGGCCGGCTGAGCCGACCGGGCGTCGGCCCGGGACGGCGGGGTCGGGGCGGCTGGGCCGCGCGGTACGCGCTCGCCGCTCGCCGGGCCGGGTGCTCCTGCGGCGACCCGCGCATGGCCGGCGCGGCACGTGGCTCCCCGCCCGTGCGGCCCACGGCCCCGACCGTGCCGTACCCCACACCGCCCGACCGTGCCGTACCCCACACCGGTCGGGTGACCCACGTCGCATCGGACCCGCGGCGCGGTCCTGGTTCCCGGCGTGTCGGGCCCGGAGGAGCGGGAGAATCGATCAGGACGCGCCGTCGGCGGGAAAACGGCCGGAAAATTACCGGCGCTCCGCCCGGCTCGGGGGGTTTTCGTGCGGATGTGCGAAGGGTTGTCGGCCTCGCGTTCACCTCGGGTTCGCCCGTCCGCCGCCCGCGCGTGTCAGTCTCCGGCCGCTGGGCACTCGCGGGACAGTGGAAAAGGGGCACGGGAGCGATGGAGAGCGGACCGGCGATCTTCGCGGGAGCGGTGTTCTCCCTGTTCGGAGCCGCACTGCTGGTGTGGACCGGGGTCCGCGTCCGACGGCGCGAACCCGTCGCCCAAGGTGTGAACCAGATCGCGTCGGCCACCCTCGCGGGCATCGCCGCGGTGGTCGCGCTGGGCCTCGGAGGGTGGGTCCTCACCCGCCTCTGAGGGCGGTGGGCGTGCTGTCGTATACGTAACAGGAGCGTCACCCTCCGGACAGGGCCGGAAGGGTCGCCGGGTATTCCGGGCGGCAGGAATGGCGGTAGTCGGGTTACCGTTCGAGTGGCCGTTGCGGGCTTTTCCCGTTTGACACGGGGGCGGGATGTACCGTCACACTCCGCAGCGTCACCTATGCGACCCCGGGACACAGGCCCGGGAGGCCCCAGCGTCGACCGGAGAGAAGAGCGAAGTTGTCCCCGACCAGCGAGACCGCACAGGGCGGCCGCCGACTCGTCATCGTCGAGTCGCCTGCCAAGGCGAAGACGATCAAGGGCTACCTGGGCCCCGGCTACGTAGTCGAAGCGAGCGTCGGGCACATCCGCGACCTTCCCAACGGCGCCGCCGAGGTGCCCGAGAAGTACACCGGCGAGGTCCGCCGCCTCGGTGTGGACGTCGAACACGACTTCGAGCCGATCTATGTCGTCAACGCCGACAAGAAGGCTCAGGTCAAGAAGCTCAAGGACCTGCTGAAGGACTCCGACGAGCTCTTCCTGGCCACCGATGAGGACCGCGAGGGCGAGGCCATCGCGTGGCACCTCCTGGAGGTCCTCAAGCCCAAGGTCCCGGTCAAGCGCATGGTGTTCCACGAGATCACCAAGGACGCGATCCGCGAGGCCGTGGCCAACCCGCGCGACCTGAACCAGCGCATGGTCGACGCCCAGGAGACCCGCCGCATCCTCGACCGTCTCTACGGCTACGAGGTCTCGCCGGTCCTGTGGAAGAAGGTCATGCCGCGTCTGTCGGCGGGCCGTGTCCAGTCGGTCGCCACCCGGCTCGTCGTGGAGCGGGAGCGGGAGCGCATCGCCTTCCGTTCCGCCGAGTACTGGGACCTGACGGGCACCTTCGCGACCGGCCGGGCCGGTGACTCGAGCGACCCGTCGTCCCTGGTCGCCCGCCTCCAGTCCGTGGACGGCAGGCGGGTCGCGCAGGGCCGCGACTTCGACTCCCTGGGTCAGCTCAAGACCGCGAACACCCTGCACCTCGACGAGGCGAACGCCCGTGCCCTCGCCGCCGCCCTGGAGAACACCCGGTTCTCCGTGCGGTCCGTCGAGTCGAAGCCGTACCGCCGCTCGCCGTACGCCCCGTTCCGTACGACGACGCTGCAGCAGGAGGCCAGCCGCAAGCTCGGCTTCGGCGCGAAGGCCACGATGCAGGTCGCGCAGAAGCTGTACGAGAACGGCTACATCACGTACATGCGTACGGACTCCACGACGCTGAGCGACACCGCCGTCGCGGCCGCCCGCGCCCAGGTCACGCAGCTGTACGGCGCCGACTACCTGCCGCCGCAGCCGCGCACGTACGCCGGGAAGGTCAAGAACGCCCAGGAGGCGCACGAGGCGATCCGCCCCTCGGGTGATCGTTTCCGCACCCCGGCGGAGACCGGCCTGACCGGTGACCAGTTCAGGCTCTACGAGCTGATCTGGAAGCGGACGGTCGCCTCCCAGATGAAGGACGCGACCGGCAACAGCGTGACGGTGAAGATCGGCGGCACCGCCGCCGACGGCCGCGACGTCGAGTTCAGCGCGTCCGGCAAGACGATCACCTTCCACGGCTTCCTGAAGGCCTACGTCGAGGGCGCCGACGACCCGAACGCCGAGCTCGACGACCGCGAGCGCCGGCTGCCGCAGGTCGGCGAGGGCGACGCGCTCAGCGCCGAGGAGATCACGGTCGACGGGCACGCCACCAAGCCCCCGGCCCGTTACACCGAGGCCAGCCTGGTCAAGGAGCTCGAAGAGCGCGAGATCGGCCGCCCGTCGACGTACGCGTCGATCATCGGCACGATCCTCGACCGCGGCTACGTCTTCAAGAAGGGCACGGCCCTGGTGCCGTCCTTCCTGTCCTTCGCCGTGGTCAACCTCCTGGAGAAGCACTTCGGGCGGCTCGTCGACTACGACTTCACCGCCAAGATGGAGGACGACCTCGACCGCATCGCCCGCGGCGAGGCCCAGGCGGTGCCGTGGCTGAAGCGCTTCTACTTCGGTGAGGGCACCGGTGCGGGCGGCGCCGCCGAGGCCGGCAACGGCGACGGGGACCACCTCGGTGGCCTCAAGGAGCTGGTGACCGACCTGGGCGCGATCGACGCGCGCGAGGTGTCGTCGTTCCCCGTGGGCAACGACATCGTGCTGCGGGTCGGCCGCTACGGCCCGTACATCGAGCGCGGCGAGAAGGACACCGAGCAGCACCAGCGCGCGGACATCCCCGACGACCTCGCCCCGGACGAGCTGTCCGTCGAGCTCGCCGAGGAACTGCTCGCCAAGCCGAGCGGCGACTTCGAGCTGGGCAACGACCCGCAGACGGGCCACCAGATCGTCGCCAAGGACGGCCGCTACGGCCCGTACGTCACCGAGATCCTTCCCGAGGGCACTCCGAAGACCGGCAAGAACGCGGTCAAGCCGCGCACGGCCTCGCTGTTCAAGTCGATGTCGCTGGACACGGTGACCCTGGAGGACGCGCTCCGGCTGATGTCGCTGCCGCGTGTCGTCGGCACCGACGCGGACGGCGTGGAGATCACCGCGCAGAACGGCCGTTACGGCCCGTACCTGAAGAAGGGCACGGACTCGCGGTCCCTGCAGACCGAGGACCAGCTCTTCACGATCACGCTGGAGGAGGCGCAGGCGATCTACGCCCAGCCCAAGCAGCGTGGCCGGGCGGCCGCCAAGCCGCCGCTGAAGGAGCTGGGCGAGGACCCGGTCAGCGCGAAGCCCGTCGTGGTGAAGGACGGCCGCTTCGGTCCGTACGTCACCGACGGCGAGACCAACGCGACCCTGCGGTCCGGCGACAGCGTGGAGACGATCACCCCGGAGCGGGGCTTCGAGCTGCTCGCCGAGAAGCGTGCCAAGGGGCCCGCCAAGAAGACGGCGAAGAAGGCGCCCGCCAAGAAGGCCCCGGCGAAGAAGGCGACGGCCGCGAAGAAGACCGCCGCCAAGACGACGACGGCCAAGAAGACCGCGGCCAAGACGGCGGCCAAGAAGACGACCGCCAAGAAGGCGACGGCCTCGAAGGCCGCCACGGAGGACTGACCCCCGTTCCGGCCGACCGGTTCTTCACATCGGCTTCGCGAAACGAACGCCCCGGCATCACTTTGGTGTCGGGGCGTGCGCACGTTCGGACGGTCGGGGTTGGCTGTCAGCCACTGCCGATAGGCTGAAAGCATGACGCGAGCCGAGCAGCCAACGGCCCACCCCACACCAGCGGACGACACCCTCGTCGCGGACTCCCGCGAGCGGGCCGTTCGTGCCCTGCTGCGCCACCCGCAGCTCAAACGGCTGTGGAGCGCGCAGCTCGTGAGCGGCGTGGGAGACGCCCTCGCGCTGCTGGTGCTGGTCCTCCTCACCCTCCAGGCAGCGATCGTCGAGGGCTCCTTCGGCGGCGGCTACCGCGGCGTGGCGTTCGCGGTGGCGACCGTCTTCGGGGCCCGCATCGTGGCCACGCTGCTCTTCGGGGCCATACTGCTCGGCCCGCTCACCTCGCTCACCGCGCAGGACGGTCCGCTCGACCGCCGCTGGACCATGGCCGGCGCGGACGGCCTGCGCGCCGCGCTGCTGATCATCGCGCCCCTGTGGATCGACTGGACACCGGACAAGGCGCTGACCGTCCTCCTGGTGACCGCCTTCGTCGTCGGTGTCGCCGAGCGCTTCTGGTCGGTGTGCCGGGAGAGCGCGGCCCCCGCGCTGCTGCCCGCCCCGCCCCCGGAGGGCGCCACGGTGCGGCCGCTGCCGGACCACATGGACGCGCTGCGCCGCCTGTCGCTGCGCACGGGCTTCCTGGCGGTGCCCCTCGCTGCCGCCGCCCTGGTCGTCGCCTCGCTGATCAACAATCTGCTCGGCACCGCGAGCGACTGGTTCGCCCAGCACCAGGCGGCCCTCGGGTCGTACGTCGCGGCCGGTCTGTTCGCCGCGTCCCTGTCCGTGCTGACCGCCCTGGAACTGCCCGACACCCGCACCCCGCGCCCGCGGTCCCCGCTGGAGGGCCTGCGCCGCCCCAAGACGGGCACGGGCGTCGACAAGGGCCGTACGGGGGCCATCGCGCTGCTCGTCCTGGCCTGCGCCTCCGTCGCCGGGGCGATCTCCGCCGCCGTCGCCGTGTCGGTGCTGCACGCCAAGGACCTGGGCGGCGGCCCCGTGCTGTACGGCCTGCTGGTGCTCGCGCTGACCGGCGGAGTCGTCGTCGGCATCCGTACGGCCCCCGCCGTGCTGCCGTCCCTCTCGCGCCGTCGGCTGCTGGCGCTGGCGATCGCCTTCACCGGTATCGCGCTGCTGGCCGCCGGGCTCGTCCCGGACGTCACCAGCGTGCTGCTGATCGTCGCCCTGGCCGGGGTCGGCGCGGGCGTGGCCGCCAACACCGGGCACGCGCTGCTCGACCAGGAGACCGAGGACTACCGCCGCCCGCGCACGACCGAGCACCTGCACGCGGTCGTCCGTGTCTTCGTCGCGCTCGGCGCGCTGATCGCGCCCCTGGTGGCCGCGCTCATCGGCCCGCACCGGCTGGAGAACGGCCGGTTCGTGTTCGCGCACGGCGGCGCCGCGTTCACCCTGATGCTGGTCGGCGCGCTGCTGCTGCCGGTGGCCGCGCTGGTGCTGGCCAAGGTCGACGACCGCTCCGGCGTGCCGCTGCGGCACGACCTGCGGGACGCGCTGCTCGGCGGCGACGACCCGGCGCAGGCGCCCACCGAGAACGGCTTCTTCATCGCCCTGGAGGGCGGCGACGGCGCCGGAAAGTCCACCCAGGCCGAGGCCCTCGCCGAGTGGATCCGGGCCAAGGGCCACGAGGTCGTGCTCACCCGCGAGCCGGGGGCGACCCCCGTGGGCAAGCGGCTGCGCTCGATCCTGCTGGACGTCTCGTCCGCGGGGCTCTCGCACCGCGCGGAGGCGCTGCTGTACGCGGCGGACCGCGCCGAGCACGTCGACACGGTCGTACGGCCCGCGCTGGAGCGGGGGGCCGTGGTCATCTCCGACCGCTACATCGACTCCTCGGTCGCCTACCAGGGCGCCGGACGCGACCTGTCCCCGACCGAGATCGCCCGCATCAACCGCTGGGCGACCAACGGGCTCGTCCCGCACCTCACCGTCCTGCTGGACGTGCCGCCGGAGACCGCCCGCGAGCGCTTCACCGAGGCCCCCGACCGGCTGGAGTCGGAGCCCGCGGAGTTCCACGCGCGCGTGCGGGCCGGCTTCCTCACCCTCGCCGCCTCCGACCCCGGCCGTTACCTGGTCGTGGACGCGGGCCAGGAGCCCGAGGCCGTCACCACCGTGATCCGGCACCGGCTCGACACCGTGCTGCCGCTGTCCGAGGCCGAGGTGAAGGCCGCCGAGGAGGCCCGCAAGGCCGCCGAGGAGGAGGCCCGCCGCAAGGCCGAGGAAGAGGCCGCGCGCAAGGCCGAGGAGGAGCGCCTGGAGCGCGAGCGCCAGGAGCAGCTCGCCAAGTTGCGCGCCGAGGAGGAGGAGCGCAAGCGGCGCGAGCTGGAGGAGGCGCAGCGGCGCGAGGCCGAGCGGCAGGCGGAGGAGGCCCGGCAGCGGGCCGAGGAAGCGCGCCGGCGCGCCGAGGAGGAGCGGCTGCGGCTCCTGGCCGAGGAGAAGGTCCGCGCCGAGGAAGAGGCCCGGCGCAAGGCCGAGGAGGAGCGGCGGCGCAAGCAGGCCGAGGAGGAGGCCCGGTTGCGGGCCGAGGCGGAGGAGCGGCGCCTGGAGAAGCAGCGGAAGGCCGAGGAGGCGCTGCTGCGGGCCGAGGAGGCCAGGCGCCAGGCCGCCGCGGCGGCGAC
>NZ_JADDRL010000118.1 GCF_021538895.1 Streptomyces olivochromogenes
GACCGGGCCCGGCGGCCACCCGCACCGCCGCGTCCGGCCCGCGCCGGCGCGCTCCCCGCCGCCCGGCCGGCCCGGCGGTTCGGGTTCCGGCGTGATCAAGTGCGTGGCGACATTACGCTCCCCGCATGCACCTCACGCTCACCGTCCTCGGCACCGCCTCCCCGCACCCCCGGCCCGGTCGCCCCTGCTCCGGGTACCTGCTGCGTGGCGGCGGCGCGGAGGTGTGGGTGGACGCCGGGCCCGGCACGTTCGCCGAGCTGCAGCGGTACACGGATCCCGCGCGGCTCACGGCGATCTGGATCTCGCACCTGCACGCCGACCACAGCGCCGACCTGCTCGCCGCCGCCTACGCCTTCGCGTTCGGCGGGCTCACCCCGGCCGCACCGATCCCCGTCTACGCCCCGCAGGAGTGCGCGCGGCGGCTCGCGGGCTTCTTCGGCAAACCGGACCTGGACTTCCTGAGTGGCATCCTCGACTTCCGCCCCTTGTTCGACGGCCACACCGTCCAGCACTGGAACCTCCGCCTCACCACGCGCGCCGTCCGCCACGGCATCGAGGCGTACGGCCTGCGCGCAGAGTCCCAGGGGAGCGTCCTGGCGTACTCCGGGGACAGCGGTCCGTGCGCCGCGCTCGTCGAGCTCGCCGCCACCGCCGACGTGTTCCTGTGCGAGGCGGACATCGACGAGCATCGCCAGGGCGAACAGGTCCATCTCACCCCGGAGGACGCGGGCCGCATCGCCCGCGAGGCGCACGTACGGGAACTGCTCGTCACCCACGTCGGCCCCACGCTGGCTCCGGAGACGGCGACCGCCCGGGCCGCGGTGGCCTTCGGCCGGCCCACCGACACCGCTCGGGAGGGCGACACCAGGATCATCTGATCCCGGCCGCACCTCCTCGGGCGGCCTTTGTCAGAAGCATTGACGAAATACGGGGCCGCTCCTACCTTCAACGCGTCGTACTTCATACGTCATATATGAGACGCGATACGTGAGGCGCGCATGACCTCTGTGCCGACACCGACTCCAACACCGACACCGATCCCGATCCCGTCCCGGACGCAGTTCGTGCTGGACGCGATCAAGCACCGCATCCTCACCGGACAGCTGCCCCCGGGTCAGGCCCTGGTCGAGACCGAGCTCGCCGCACAGTTCGGGGTCTCCAAGACCCCGGTGCGCGAGGCACTCAAGACCCTGGCCGGGACCGGACTGGTCGTGATGAGCCAGTACAAGGGCGTCACCGTGCGCAGGGTGGACGCGGACATGGCACGCGAGGTCTACGACGTCCGGCTGCTCCTCGAACCCGAGGCGCTCCGGCGCGCCGTGCGCCGCGGAGCCTCCCTGGACGCCGCCCTCGACGCGCTGACCCGGGCCGACGCGGCCACCGACACCGCCGAACGCTCCCTGGCCAACCGGGAGTTCCACCGCGCCCTCTACCTCCCGTGCGGCAACCCGCTGCTCGGCCGGATGCTCGACGAGGTCCGTGACCAGGCCGCCCTCGTCTCCGCCGTCGCCTGGGCCGCCGAACCGTCCTGGGAGCGGGAGGCCGACGAGCACCGGGAGATCCTGCGGCTCGCCCTGGAGGGCGACGCGGACGGCGCGGCGGACGCGCTGCACGCCCACATCGCGTCGTTCGTCCGGCGGGCGTTCCCGCGGGCCGCCGACGAGTCCCGAACAGAGGAGGGTCATAGGTGAGCGGCGTGGCGTTCGAGACCCAGCGGGCGGCCCTGGCTGAGGTGGTGGCGATCCCGGTGACCCCGTTCGCCGCGGACGGCACCGTCGACCGGGACGTCCACCGGGCCCTGCTGCGCAGGCTCCTCGACAGCGGCGTCACCACCCTCACCCCCAACGGCAACACCGGCGAGTTCTACGCCCTCACCCCCGAGGAACGCCGCCTCGTCACCGAGCTGACCGTCGACGAGGCGGGGGACCGGGGCACCGTCCTCGTGGGCGTCGGCCACGACGTCCCCACCGCCGTAGCCTCCGCCCGCCACGCCCGCGAGCTCGGCGCGCAGCTGGTGATGGTCCACCAGCCCGTCCATCCGTACGTCGCGCAGAGCGGCTGGGTCGACTACCACCGCGCGATCGCCGCGGCCGTCCCCGAACTGGGCGTCGTCCCGTACATCCGCAACGCCCAGCTGCCCGGCGCCCGCCTCGCCGAGCTCGCCGACGCCTGTCCGAACGTCATCGGCGTCAAGTACGCGGTCCCGGACGCCGCCCGCTTCGCCGCCTTCTCCCGGGACGCGGGTCTCGACCGCTTCGTGTGGGTCGCCGGGCTCGCCGAGCCGTACGCCCCCTCGTACTTCTCGGCGGGGGCCACCGGCTTCACCTCCGGGCTCGTGAACGTCGCCCCCGCGGTTTCGCTGAACATGATCGAAGCGCTTCGATCCGGCGACCACCCCGCCGCCATGAGGATCTGGGAGCGGATCCGCCGCTTCGAGGAACTGCGCGCCGCGAACGGCTCCGCCGACAACGTCACCGTCGTCAAGGAGGCCCTCGCCGCCCTCGGCCTGTGCCGCCGCGAGGTCCGCCCGCCCAGCGGGCAACTGCCCGAGGACGCACGTGCGGAGGTCGCCGCCATCGTCGCGGGATGGCCGACATGACGACCGACAGGAAGGCCAGGAAGCAAGGGGCGGAGCTCAGAAGCCACCAGTGGTACGGCACCGACGGACTGCGTTCCTTCAGCCACCGCGCCCGCACCCGCCAGCTCGGCTATCTGCCCGAGGAACACCTGGGCAAGCCGGTCATCGCGATCCTGAACACCTGGTCGGACATCAGCCCCTGCCACGTGCACCTGAGGGACCGGGCCCAGGCCGTCAAACGCGGGGTGTGGCAGGCCGGCGGCTTCCCGCTCGAATTCCCGGTCGCCACGCTCAGCGAGACCTTCCAGAAGCCGACCCCGATGCTCTACCGCAACCTGCTCTCGATGGAGACCGAGGAGCTGCTGCGGTCCTACCCGGTCGACGGCGCCGTCCTGCTCGGCGGTTGCGACAAGTCCACGCCCGCCCTGCTCATGGGGGCCGCGAGCGTCGACCTGCCCACGGTCTTCGTGCCCGCCGGGCCGATGCTGCCGGGCCACTGGCGGGGCGAGGTGCTGGGCTCCGGCACCGACATGTGGAAGTACTGGGACGACAGGCGCGCCGGCCTCATCGGCGACTGCGAGCTGGCCGAGCTGGAGAGCGGCCTGGCCCGCTCGCCCGGCCACTGCATGACCATGGGTACGGCCTCCACGCTCACCGCCGCCGCCGAGGCGCTCGGTGTGACCGTCCCGGGTGCCTCCAGCATCCCGGCCGTGGACTCCGGGCACGAGCGGATGGCCGCCGCGTCGGGCCTGCGCGTCGTCGAACTGGTCCACCGGGACCGCAGGCTGTCCGAGATCCTCACCCGCGAGGCCTTCGAGGACGCGGTCACCACGGTCCTCGGGCTCGGCGGCTCGACCAACGCCGTCATCCATCTGATCGCCATGGCGGGCCGCGCGGGGGTGCGGCTCACCCTCGACGACTTCGACCGCGTCGCCCGCACGGTCCCGGTCCTCGCCAACGTACGCCCCGGCGGACGGACGTACCTGATGGAGGACTTCCACTTCGCGGGCGGACTGCCCGGGTTCCTCTCCCGCATCACCGACCTGCTCCACCTGGACCGGCCGACGGTCTCGTACGACACCCTGCGCGAGCAGCTCGCCGGCGCCCGGGTGCACCACGACGACGTCATCCGGCCCCGCGACAAGCCGGTCGCGAGCGAGGGCGGGGTCGCCGTCCTGCGCGGCAACCTGTGCCCGGACGGCGCGGTCATCAAGCACATCGCCGCCGAGCCGCACCTGCTGCGGCACACCGGTCCGGCGGTCGTCTTCGACGACTACAGGACCATGCAACGCACCATCGACGACCCGGGGTTGAACATCACCGCCGAGAGCGTGCTGGTCCTGCGGGGCGCCGGTCCCCAGGGCGGCCCGGGCATGCCCGAGTACGGCATGCTCCCCATCCCGGACCACCTGCTCAGGCAGGGCGTGCGGGACATGGTGCGGATCTCCGACGCCCGGATGAGCGGCACGAGTTACGGCGCCTGCGTGCTGCACGTGGCGCCCGAGTCGCACGTCGGGGGACCGCTGGCGCTGGTGCGCACCGGGGACTCCATCACCCTGGACGTCCAGGCGCGCACGCTGCGACTCGACGTGGACGACACGGAGCTGGCGCGCAGGCGGGCCGAGTGGACGCCGCCGCCGGCCCGTTACGAACGCGGTTACGGCGCGCTCTACACCGAGCAGATCACCCAGGCCGACACCGGCTGCGACTTCGAGTTCCTGGCACGACCGGGCAAGGTGCCGGACCCGTACGCCGGCTGAACACTCGGCTCGACTCGATATCGATCATGCAAAAGGTCTCGCGCTACCCCGGGTGACGCGCGTAGAAAACCTGTCATGCATAAATCACTTCGCATCGCGGCGGCCACCGCCGCCTGTGTCCTCGCCGGAGGGGCCCTGTACGGCGCCGGCGCGGCAACCGCCGACCAGCGGACGGCGAACTCCACCCACGAGCCCTACAACATCGGGCAGTTGGTGAAGGACATCGACACGTACTACGGCACCACCGCCGACAGCAACGGCGTGTACCAGGCGTCCCCGGACAGCCCGTACGCCAAGGACCTCGCGCGCCTCGACGCCGACGCCAAGCGCTACATCAACCGCGCGGCCCGCAAGGCGCTGCACCGGGGCGAGAAGCCCGCGGTCGTCTTCGACATCGACGACACGCTGCTGCTCAGCCTCGACTACGAGAAGAAGACCAACTACACGTACAACGGCACGACCTGGGCCGAGTACGTGGCCAAGGCCGACCGTCCGGCCGTCTTCGGCAGCCCGGAGCTGGTCCGGTACGCCGAGTCCAAGGGCGTCGAGGTCTTCTACAACTCCGGCCTGAAGGAGTCCCAGCGCTCCGCCGCGGTCGAGAACCTGAAGAAGATCGGTGTCGATGTGAACCTCGACGCCGACCACATGTTCCTCAAGGACGCGGCCAACCCGCCGTCCTACCTGGGCGACTGCGCCACCCCGGGCACCTGGAACTGCACGACCGTGCAGTACAAGGGCGGCACGCGCGAGCACATCGAGGACGACCTCGGGTACGAGATCATCGCCAACTTCGGCGACCAGTACTCGGACCTGGACGGCGGCTACGCCGACCGGACCTACAAGCTGCCGAACCCGACGTACTTCGTGAGCTGACCCTCACGCGTCGATGACGAGGAACGCCCCCACCGGTGGTCACCGGTGGGGGCGTTTGCTCGCCGGTCGAGGGGGGCTCTGACCGGCGCTGCCGGCTGAGGGGGGCTCAGGCCGGCGATACCGGCCGAGGGGGGCTCAGGCCGGTAGATCGGGCTACTGGAAGAGACGCTGAAAGGGGAGGTGAGGTTGTGTCCCCGGGGCGAATCCGTGGTGCGGGTGTTCGAGTCGCTTCACCGGGGTGAGCTGTGCGGGGATCCGGACGACGTAGGGGAAGCCGAACCCGATTCCGTAACACGGAGAAAACCTGAAACCGGTTCAACGGGGGAACAATCCAGCCAGCATCCGCACCCGAACACTCAGGCGACGAGGAGGACGACCATGTCCGAGACGCAGAAGGTGGACGACCGGCCAAGTGCCGCGCCACCCCAGGCAGGCGCCGTAGACCGGTACTTCAAGGTCTCCGAACGGGGATCCAGTTTCGGCCGGGAGATACGCGGCGGCTTCGCCACGTTCTTCACCATGGCCTACATCCTTGTCCTGAATCCGATCATCCTGGGCAGCGCCAAGGACAAGTTCGGCCACTCCCTCGACACCGGCCAACTGGTCACCGCCACCGCCCTGGTGGCCTGTGTGATGACGATCATCATGGGCGTCGGCGGCAACCTCCCGCTCGCCATCGCCGCCGGGCTCGGCCTCAACGCCGTCGTCGCCTTCCAGCTCGCCCCGCTGATGAGCTGGGCCGACGCGATGGGCCTCGTCGTCCTCGAAGGCGCTCTGATCTGCGTCCTGGTCCTCACCGGGCTGCGGGAAGCGATCATGAACGCGATCCCGCAGCAGCTCAAGCAGGCCATCGGCGTCGGCATCGGCCTGTTCATCGCGTTCATCGGATTCGTCGACGCCGGGTTCGTCAGCCGTATCCCGGACGCCGCGCACACCACCGTGCCGGTGCAGTTGGGCGCCGTCGGCCGGCTCACCGGCTGGCCCGTCCTCGTCTTCTGTCTCGGTGTGCTGCTGACCATCGCGCTGGTCGCGCGGAAGGTGAAGGGCGCGATCCTCATCAGCATCGTGACCATGACCGTCGTCGCGATCGTCATCAACGCCGTCGCCGACATCAAGAGCTGGGGCCTGACCACCCCGAAGGTGCCCGACAAGATCGTCGACACCCCGGACTTCGGACTCGTCGGTC
This sequence comes from Streptomyces olivochromogenes, assembly GCF_021538895.1. GTDB lineage: Bacteria > Actinomycetota > Actinomycetes > Streptomycetales > Streptomycetaceae > Streptomyces > Streptomyces olivochromogenes_A. Next base: position 6,398 of record NZ_JADDRL010000118.1, read on the forward strand.
ACTTCAGCCTGTTCGGCGGCTTCGCCGAGGCCGGGTTCCTCACCGCCGTCCTGCTGGTCTTCACCCTCATCCTGTCGGACTTCTTCGACGCCATGGGCACGATCGTCGGCATCAGCGCGGAGGCCGGGCTGCTCGACGAGAAGGGGCAGGTGCCGGGCATCGGCCGCGTCCTGTTCATCGACGGCGCCGCGGCCGTGGCCGGCGGTGTCGGCTCGGCCTCCTCCAACACCGCGTACATCGAGTCCGCGGCCGGGGTCGGCGAGGGCGCCCGCACCGGATTCGCCAACCTGATCACCGGCGGGCTCTTCGGTCTCGCGCTCTTCCTCACGCCGCTGCTGACCATCGTGCCGCTGCAGGCGGCGGCGCCCGCGCTGATCGCCGTGGGGTTCTTGATGATGACCCACGTCAAGCACATCGACTGGGACAAGTACGAGATCGCGATCCCGGCGTTCCTGACCATCGCCGCGATGCCGTTCACCTACTCGATCACCGACGGCATCGGTGCGGGCTTCGTGGCCTACGTGCTCATCAAGGCGGTGCTGGGGAAGGCCAAGGAGGTCAACTGGCTGTTGTGGGCCGTCTCGGCACTGTTCCTGGTGTACTTCGCGATCGATCCCGTGGAGCAGGTGCTGGGCGTGAAGTGAGGGACGTGACGCCGCGCGGCCGGCGCGGGTTCGCCGTGGCCGGCCGCGCCGCTTCGGGGCGCTACTTCAACGCCGCCCGCATCATCGCCTTGGCCACGGGAGCCGCGAGGCCGTTGCCGCTGACCTCCGAGCGTGCCGCGTCCGACTGTTCCACCATGACCGCCACGGCGACCTCCTTGCCGTTGCTGTCGGACTTTCCGTAGGAGGTGAACCAGGCGTACGGGGTCTTGCTGTTGTTCTCGCCGTGCTGGGCCGTGCCCGTCTTGCCGCCCACGGTCGCACCGTCGATCAACGCGTTCGTGCCCGTGCCGTCCTTGACGACCGTCTCCATCGCCGACCGCAACTGTTCGGCGGTGGAGGAGCTCACGATCTCCTCGCTGTCCGCGTCGTCGTCGTAGTTCTTCAGCACATCGCCGCCGCTGTCGGTGATCCGCGACACCATGTGCGGCGAGACCAGCTTGCCGCCGTTGGCTATGGCCGCCGACACCATGGCCATCTGCAGGGGGGTCGCCGTGACGTCGAACTGGCCGATGCCGGACAGGGCCGTCTGCGACTTGTCCATCTTCGACGGGTAGACGCTGGCGTAGGCCCGGACCGGGACGTCCCGTTCGTCGTCGTTGAAGCCGAACTTCTCGGCCATCGCCCTCACCTTGTCCTGGCCCAGGTCGACGGCCAGCTTGCCGAAGACGTTGTTGCAGGAGTACCGCAGGGCGTCCCGGAGCGGAGCGTTCTTACAGGGCGCCGACTTGTTCTCGTTGGCGAGGACCCGGGTGGTGCCGGGCAGGGTGTACGGGTCGGGGCTGTCGGTGGGCTCGTCCACGTTCTTGTACAGCCCCTCCTCCAGCGCGGCCGCCGCCACGACCAGCTTGAACGTCGAGCCCGGCGGCAGCGGCTGGCGCAGCGCGCGGTTGGTCAGCGGCTTGTCCTTGTCGGCGTTGAGGCTCTTCCAGGCCTTCCCGGCGGTGTTGGCGTCGGTGAGGGCGGCCGGGTCGTACGACGGGGTCGACACCGCCGCGAGGATCTTCCCGGTCCGCGGGTCGATCGCGACGGCCCCGCCCTTCGTGCTGCCCAGCGCCCGGTACGCCGCCTTCTGCACGTCCGGGTCGATGGTCGTGACCACGTCGCCCGGCTCTGCACGCTTGGCGGTGAGGGTGTCCATGACGGTCTTGAGCCGGGTGTCCGTGCCGTTGAGCAGGTCCTGGTAGATGCCCTCCAGCTGGGTCGGCGCGTAGGCCTGCGAGGCGTAGCCCGTCACCGCGGCGTACAACTCGCCGTTCTTGTACGTCCGCTTGTACGCGAGGTCACCGCCCTTGGTGCGGGTCGAGCCGGTGATGGAGTCGCCGGCCACGATGATGTTCCCGAGCGGGTCCGCGTACGTCTTGATCGCGTTGCGCCGGTTGTTCTTGTCGTCCGCGAGGGCCTTGCCGTCGTAGAACTGCACCCATGTCGCCCTGACCACCAGCGCGAGCACGAGCAGCAGCGTGAAGACGGACGCCCGCCTGATCGTCTTGTTCATCCCAGACAGAAGACGACCGGGAGGGGGGACTCGTTCCCGTACGTCCGTTTTTCTCATCGCGCGTTCATGAAGCCCGCCTCGTACGCGGCGATCACCGCCTGGGTGCGGTCCCGGGTGCCGGTCTTGGCGAGGACCGCCGCGACGTGCGTCTTCACGGTCGCGGGGCCGACCTCCATGAGCCGGGCGATCTCGGCGTTGGTGAGCCCGGCCGCCAGGTGCCGCAGCACCTCGCTCTCCCGGCCCGTGAGCCGCGCCACCCAGGCGGGAGGCGCGGGTTCCGCGCGGGCGTGTGCGGCGGCCAGCGCCCGCACGGCCGACGGGAACAGCAGGCTGTCGGTGCGCGCCACCAGCCGTACCGCCTGTACGAGCGCGTCGGCGTCGGCCCGCTTGAGCAGGAAGCCACAGGCCCCGGCGCGCAGGGCGTCGTACACGTAGGAGTCGTTCTCGAAGGTGGTCACGACGACGACGCGGGGCGGTGCGGCGAGCGTCGCCAGGATCTGTTCGGTGGCCCGGATGCCGTCGACCTCCGGCATGCGCACATCCATCAGGACCACGTCGGGCCGCAGCTCCCGTGCGACCGACACGGCCTCGGCCCCGGTCGCCGCCTCGCCGACGACCTCCAGGTCCGGCTCGGCGGAGAGGATGGCGCGCAGGGCGGTGCGGACCATGCGCTCGTCGTCGGCGAGGACGACCCGGATCGTCGTGCGGCGGGTCATGCGGCTCCCTTCATCGGCAGTCGTACGTGCAGCCGCCACGTCTGCCCGGCCGGGCCCGCGGTGACCGTGCCGCCCAGCAGGCGCACCCGGTCCGCGATGCCGCGCAGGCCGTGGCCGCCGCCGGGGCGGGAGGGGCGGGGGGCGCCCAGCGGATTCTCGACGGTGATCGCCAGCTGCTCGTCGGCGACCTCTATCCGTAAGGCGGCCTCGACCCGTCCGCCCGCGTGCTTGAGCACGTTGCTCAGTCCCTCCTGCACGATGCGGTAGGCCTCGCGGTTCAGCGGCCCCGGCAGCGCGGCCGGATCGGCGGTGACGGTCGCCGTGACGCACTGCCCGCCCGCCCGGGTGCGCCGCAGCAGCCCGTCGAGGTCGGCCGCGAGCGTCGGCGCGGGTGCGGTGCCGGGGGCGTCGCCGTCCCGCAGCACACCGAGCACCGCGTCGAGTTCGCCGACCGTGCGCCGGGTGGTGTCCTCGATCGCCGCGAGGGCCTCGCGGACGAACTCCGGGTCGGTGTCCAGGACCCGGCGCGCCGCGCTCGCCTGGAGGGTCACGGCGCTCAGCGCGTGTCCGACGGAGTCGTGCAACTCGCGGGCGAGCCGGTTGCGTACGGCGAGGTCGGCCGCGCGCGCCTCGGCCGCCGCCAGCCGGTCCTCCGGGGTGGGTCCGAGCAGCGCGGGCGCCCAGCGGGCGAGCAACGCGCCGGCCCCCGCCGCGCACCCGGCGAGCGCGAGCAGGACGGCGCCCCCGGCGACCGGCGCGAGTGCCAGCACCCAGGTGTGGTCGAAGACCGCGGGCAGTGCGAGCCGTGTGTCGCGCAGCCACGAGAAGAGCGGCAGCACGATCAGCACCACCGCGAACGGCGGCACGGCCAGGGACATCCCCGAGATGATCCCGCCGAATCCCAGGTGCAGCGTGAACCAGGCCGCCGTCCGCCCGCGCGCGGCCCGGGTCCGGGCGGGGCCGTGGGCCAGCGCGTCCGGGGGCACGCCGCACAGGGCGCGGGCGGCTCCCGTCTCCAGGGGGCGGGTCAGCGGGAACAGGGAGGTGACCGCGGCGATCGGCAACCCCACGGCGAAGGAGCCGAGTTGGACGGGCAAGTCGCCCCAGAAGCGGTCCGAGCCGAGGATGGGCCCGACGATCACCTCGCCGACGAACACGTACGGCATGGCGAGCGCGCCGCCCAGGATCAGATGGATCCAGCGGCGGCGCGCGGTGCGGCCGACCAGCGGCCGGACGAACGTCCTCACGTGGACGGCTGCTTCGCGGTCCTCGCGGACGCCGACCGCTCGGCGAGGAAGTGGACGCCGAGGGCCGCCACGAGCATGCCGGTGATCATCTGGCCAGCGTAGGTGAGGTTCATCAGCTGTGTCGTACGGTCGCCGAGATCGTCGGTCTGGGTCAGCGTGGCCAGCGACAGCCAGGCGCTCCAGCAGGCCTGGGCACCCGAGCCGACCCAGACCAGGGCGAGCGGCAGTTTGACCGGCAGGGTGCCGCTGCGCCGGAAGGCGAGCAGGCAGGCGCCGCCGACGGCGGCGAGGAGGAAGACGACGTCCAGTGCCTCAAGGGCGTAGAAGTCGCCGCCGCGGTCCGCGACGCGCTTCGCGCTGAGCCCGGAGGTACCGCCGAAGGCCCAGAAGAGGTGGGCGACGATCGGGAACAGCGCGATGACGGCGGCGGCCACGGCGCACGCCCGCTGCGCCGCGCCGATGGTGCCGGCCGGCAACTCCCGCACCCGGCCCTGCCACAGATGGCTCCACCGGTCCCGGGCGTACAGCACGAAGAGCGCGCCGAGCGCCAGCCCCTGGACGATGAATCCGGTGTACACCACCCCGAACACCCAGGCGTCGAGGAACTTCTCGTGCCCGCCGTCGCCGCCCGACCTGCCGCCGCTGCCGCCCAGCGCCCTGATGAGGAGCTGGAGCGGGAACCCGGCCATGATGGGCGCGAGCAGCCCGGTGGCGACCCACACCGGGAAGGCCAGGAGCCACGCGGGCACCCGGCGGCCCCACGGCCGGGTCAGCACCAGCGCGAGGACGATCACGGCCCCGTCCATCAGCACGGTGAGGCCGTTGGTCACGACCATCTCGGTCCGGTGCTTCAGCAGGAAGCTGCCGTCCGGTATCCCGATCCGGCTGCCGGCGATCCAGGCGATCTTGAGCCCGAGGTAGGGCAGACAGGAGCCGATGGCGACGAACCGCAGCAGCCGGCTGCGTGGTTCGAGGACCTCGCGGGCGGGGGCGGCGAAGGCGCCGTCCCGCGGGAGGGAGGCCAGGGGCTTGGGTGAGAGCGACCGCGTCATGCGTCCACGCTCCCGCGCGGACCGCCACCGCCACCTCCTGCGCCACGACGATCCGCCTCCGCCGCGCGGGGGAGGGGCCTCACCCCCGCGGCGCGGGGCCGAGCGCGGCCTGCGGGGTCAGAGCCGCCGGGTCGCCAGCGTCAGCCGGTCCCGCGCGTCGAACAGCGCGTCCTTGATCAGCTGCTCGTGGGCGGGGGTCAGCCGGGCCACCGGGACCGAGCAGCTGATCGCGTCGCGCGCCGGGGTGCGGTACGGGATGGCGACGCCGAAGCAGCGCAGGCCGAGCGTGTTCTCCTCGCGGTCCACGGCGATGCCCTGCTCGCGGACCTGGTGGAGCTCCTCGATGAGCTGCTCCCGGTCGGTGATGGTGTGCTCGGTGAGGGCGGGCAGCGTCTGAGGCAGGAGCTTGCGGACCTGCTCGTCGGTGTGGGTGGCGAGCAGCGCCTTGCCGAGGGAGGTGGAGTGGGCGGGCAGCCGGCGGCCGACCCGGGTGAAGGGGCGGAGGTAGTGCTGCGACTGGCGGGTGGCCAGGTAGACGACGTTCGTGCCGTCCAGACGGGCCAGGTGGATGGTCTCCGTGGTGTCGTCGGAGAGCCGGTCCAGCGTCGGGCGGGCGGCCGCGACGACCTCGTCGCCGTCGATGTAGGAGGTGCCGACCAGCAGCGCCCGCACCCCGATGCCGTACCGCGTGCCCGTCGCGTCCGTCTCGACCCAGCCGAGCTCCACCAGCGTGCGCAGCAGCATGTAGAGGCTGGACTTGGGATAGCCGACCGCCTCCTGGACCGCCGCCAGCGAGTGCATGCCGGGCCGGCCCGCGAAGTATTCGAGCAATTCAACGGTCCGCACCGCGGACTTGACCTGTGCCCCGCCGCCTGTCTCGCCTGCCGACATCGCCCTGACCCCTTCGTTGGACGAGAACCTGGAGATATAGTCTCCGACAGCGTATTCATCATCAGAGACAGCGTTCAGTATATCGAACGCTGCTGGTGGATGACCTAGATACTGCGGCATTGCAGCGGCGATGCGATACAGGTGGAGGGACCCGCGTGGCAGCAGCACCAGTCTGGAGTGTCGACCCGCGTACCGGGAAGCAGCGTGAACAGGTTGCTGTGGAGGCCACCGTCGAGGAGGTGGACACCGCCGTCCGGGCCGCCCACGCGGCACGCGCCTCGCTCGCCGACCGCGCGGTCCGCTCGGCCTTCCTGCGCTCCGCCGCCGCGGGCCTGGACGCGGCCAAGGACCAGCTGGTCGAGGCCGCCGACGCCGAGACCGCCCTCGGCCCGGTCCGGCTCACCGGCGAACTCGCCCGCACCACCTACCAGTTGCGCGCCTTCGCGGACCTCGTCGACGAGGGCGCCTTCCTCGACGTCATCATCAACCACCCCGACGCCACCGCGACCCCGCCGATCCCGGACCTGCGCCGGTACAAGGTCCCGCTGGGCGTGGTCGCCGTCTACGCGGCCTCGAACTTCCCCTTCGCCTTCTCCGTCGCCGGCGGCGACACCGCGAGCGCGCTGGGCGCGGGCTGCCCGGTGGTCGTCAAGGCCCACCCCGACCACCCGGCCCTGTCCGAGCTGGTCGCCAAGGTGCTGCGCCGGGCCGCGGCCGAGCACGGCATCCCCGCGGGCGTCGTCGGCCTGGTGCACGGCTTCGAGGCGGGCATCGAGCTCATCCGGCACCCGCAGGTCGCGGCGGCCGGCTTCACCGGTTCCGTACGGGGCGGCCGTGCCCTCTTCGACGCCGCGGCCGCCCGACCCGTCCCGATCCCCTTCCACGGCGAACTGGGCTCCCTGAACCCCGTCCTCGTCACCGAGGCCGCGGCCGCCGAGCGCGCGGAGGCCATCGGCACCGGGCTGGCGGGCTCGATGACCCTGGGCGTCGGCCAGTTCTGCGTGAAGCCCGGCCTGGTGCTCGCCCCGGCCGGCGCGGCGGGCGACCGAATGGTGAAGACCCTCACCGACGCCGTCAGCAACACCGAGGCGGGCGTCCTGCTGGACCACCGGATGCGGGACAACTTCGTCGCCGGGGTCGCCGAGCGTGCCGCACTGGACGGCGTCGAGTCCCCGGTGACGCCCGGCGCGGGCGGCGAGCACACGGTGAGCGCGGGCTTCCTCACGGTGTCGGCCGGCCGGCTCGCGGAGGAAGGGGCGTACGACCTGCTCCTGGAGGAGTGCTTCGGGCCGGTGACGGTCGTCGCGCGCTACGCGGACGAGGGCGAGGCGACCGCCGTCCTGTCCCGGCTGCCCGGCAACCTCACCGCGACCGTCCATCTGTCGGCGGAGGAGTCCGCGGGGGAGGGGCGGGGCGCGGAGATCCTCGCGGAGCTCACCCCGCTCGCCGGGCGCGTGCTCGTCGACAGCTGGCCGACCGGCGTGGCGGTCGCTCCCGCCCAGCACCACGGCGGCCCCTACCCCGCGACGACCTCCACCTCGACGTCCGTGGGCGGTACGGCCGTCGAGCGCTGGCTGCGGCCCGTCGTCTACCAGAACGCCCCCGAGGCACTGCTGCCGAAGGAACTGCGCGACGACAACCCGCTCGGGCTGCCCCGCCGCTTCGACGGCCTTCTCGAACGCTGAACAAACGGGCCCGTAACCGCAGGGGAAGCTGACACACTCGGCCGATGGACGTGGAACTTCCCGAACTCCCCTTCCCCCTGCGCACCTACGGCCCCGACGGCAACTGGTCCTACGAGGGCGGTGTCCTCACCGGCTGGGCCGGCCCCCGGCAGGACCGGTTCGTGCCGCCCACCGGTGAGGCGCTCGACCCGGCCTCGGACGCGCCCCGGCTGCTCGGGGCGCCCGAGGGCGACTTCCAGCTGATCGCCCGGGTCACCGTCGGCTTCGCGGGCGCCTTCGACGCGGGGGCGCTCTACGTCCACGTCGGCGACCGGGCCTGGGCCAAGCTCTGCCTGGAGTACTCCCCGGACGAGCCCACCGTCTGCACGGTGGTCACCCGGGGACACTCCGACGACGCAGGCGCCTTCACGGTGCGGGGCAGTTCCATCTGGCTGCGGATCAGCCGCACGGGCCGCGCCTTCGCCTTCCACGCCTCCCGCGACGGCGCGCACTGGACGTTCGTCCGCCTCTTCACCCTCGGCGAGGAGAAGGAGACCGACGCGGCACTCGTCGGCTTCATGACCCAGTCGCCGATGGGCGAGGGCTGCGTGGTCACCTACGACCACATCGAGTTCAGGGCCGACTGGCCGGACGACCTGCGCGACGGAAGCTGAGGAGGCGGGCCGCGGAACCGGAGGGGGCGCCCCGTCGTCTTCGGCAGCATGATCAGTGAACGTCGGATCAGTGAATCCCGGGTGATCAGGACCGCCCTGGCCGTCGAGGCCGAGGTCATCGCCGAGCTGCACCACCGGGCCCGCTCGACGTACTACCCGGACGGCGTCCCCCAGGGCGACGTGGACTGGGCCGACGCCTGGCGGAGTTCCATCGAGCGGCCGAACGCTCAGGTGCTGTGCGCCGTCGAGCACGGCGCCATCGTCGCCGTCGCCTCCTTCCGCACCCCGGACGGCGCCCCCGCGGAAACGGTCAAGCTGTACCAGTTCCACGTCGCCCCCGACCGCTGGCGCTCCGGCATCGGCACGTCCCTGCACGCGGCTTGCGTGGAGGCCTGGCAGGCGGACGGCAGGCGCTCGGCGGTGCTCGACGTGCACGTGGACAACGCGCGCGCCCAGGCCTTCTACGCCCGCCGGGGCTGGGTGCCGGACCCGGAGAACCCGCCCGCGGAAGGGGACCACCACATCTTCCTGCGCCTGACCGTGCCCGGGGCGACACCCGGGGAATGAAACCGGCTGCTTGAACGTTCACGTACCGGGCGGAGAGAGCCTCCGTGCCCGTACGACCCGGAGAGAGCCGAGAACATGCGCGTCGAAATCTGGAGCGACATCGCCTGCCCCTGGTGCTACGTGGGCAAGGCCCGCTTCGAGAAGGCGCTCGCGGCCTTCCCGCACCGCGACGAGGTAGAGGTGGTGCACCGCTCCTTCGAGCTGGACCCGGGCCGCGCGAAGAACGACGTCCAGCCGGTGCTGGCCATGCTCGCCAAGAAGTACGGCATGAGCGAGGCGCAGGCCCGGGCGGGCGAGGACAACCTGGGCGCGCAGGCCGCCGCCGAGGGCCTCGACTACCGCACCCGCGACCGCGACCACGGCAACACCTTCGACATGCACCGCCTGCTGCACTTCGCCAAGGAGCGGGGCAGGCAGGACGAGCTGATCCAGATCCTGTACCGGGCGAACTTCGCCGAGGAGCGCTCCGTCTTCACCGAGGGCGCGGAGCGGCTGGTGGAGCTGGCCGTCGAGGCCGGCCTGGACGCCGACGCCGCCCGCGAGGTGCTCGCCGACCCGGCCGCGTACGCCGACGAGGTCCGCGCCGACGAGCGCGAGGCCGCCGAGCTCGGCGCGAACGGCGTCCCCTTCTTCGTCCTCGACCGCAAGTACGGCGTCTCCGGCGCCCAGCCCGCCGAGGTCTTCACCCGGGCACTCGACCAGGCGTGGGGCGAGCGCTCCCCGCTGCGGCTCCTCGACCAGGGCGACCAGGGCGACCTGGGGGACGGGGCGGCGTGCGGCCCGGACGGCTGCGCGGTCCCGCAGCACTGAGAAACCGCAGCTCGGAGCGGACGTATAAGCGCTGCTTAGCGGATCCACGTAATAATCCGCAATGGACTACGACTTCTTTCGGCCGCAGAGTGGACCCATGGAGACCACGGAGACGTTCGAGAGCCTCGTCCGCGCCGAGTTCACCCCCAAGGGCACGTACCTGAACACCGCGAGCAACGGCCTGCTGCCCGCCCGCACCGTCACCGCCCTGCACGAGGCGGCGCTGCTGCGGGCCGAGGGCCGGCCGCTCATCCCGCTGTTCGAGGACGTGGAGGCCTGCCGGGCCGCGTTCGCCCGGCTCGCCGGCGTCCCGGTCACCCGGGTGGCCGCGGGCGCCTCGGTCGCCGCGCACACCGGCGTGATCGCCGCCTCGCTGCCCGCGGGCGCCGAAGTCCTCACCGCCGAGGACGACTTCACCTCCGTACTGAACCCGTTCCACATGCGCGGTGACCTGAAGATCCGCACGGTCCCGCTGGACCGGATCGCCGAGTCCGTCCGCCCCGGCACCGCGCTCGTCGCGGTCGGCGCCGCGCAGTCCGCCGACGGGCGGATCGCCGACCTGGCCGCCCTGCGCGACGCCGCCCGGACGCACGGCGCCCGCACCTACGTCGACTTCTCCCAGGCCGCGGGCTGGCTGCCGATGGACGCCGACGCCTACGACTTCAGCGCCGCCGTCTCCTTCAAGTGGCTGCTCGGCCCGCACGGGGCGGCCTTCCTCGTGGTCCCCGAGGACTTCGGCGGGCTGACCCCGGTGCTGGCGGGCTGGGTCGCGGGCGAGGAGCCCTGGGACAGCTGCTACGGCCCCGTCGCCGAACTCGCCCACTCCGCCCGCCGGTTCGACCTCACCCCCGCCCTGTTCACCTACGCCGGCCTGCGCCGCTCCCTCGACCTGATCGAGGAGCTCGGCGTGGCCGCCGTACACGCCCACGACCTGGCCCTCGCCGAACGCTTCCGCGCCGGACTCGCCACCCTCGGCCACGAGGCACTGCCCGCACCCGGCTCCGCGATCGTCTCCGTGCCCGGACTCGGCGGCCGGCAGCCCGAGCTGGGCCGGGCCGGCGTCGAGGTCTCCAACCGCTCGGGCAACCTGCGCGCCTCCTTCCACCTGTTCAACACGCCCGCCGACGTCGACCGCCTGCTGGACGTCCTGTCCGCCTGACCCTCTGGCGCGGCGCGCCGCGGACCGCTAGGAAGGGCACCCGGGGGGTGGTGCCGGTGGACTCCGAGGAGCGGGCACCCGCGGACGCCGACCTGCACGGGCGGCTGGTGTACGGCGACGAGTCCGCGCTGGCCGAGGCGTACACGGCGTACGGCGCACTGGTGCGGCGGGTCGCGGCGCGGGTCACCCGCAGTCCGGCCGCCGCCGAGGACGTGGCGCAGGAGGTCTTCGCCCAGCTGTGGAGCAGACCGTACGCGTTCGACGCGCGCCGCGGCTCGCTGCGCACCTGGCTGTCCCTGCTGGCCCACCGGCGGGCCGTGGACTGGGTGCGCGGCGAGGCCCGGCACCGCAAGGACGTGCGCGCCGACGACTCCGCGCTGCACGCCATCCCCGAGCCCGGTCCCGGCCCCGACGAGACGGTCGTCGACCGCGAACGCGCCCTGCTCCTGCACTCCGCCCTCGCCGAACTCCCACAGCCGCAGCGGGAGGTGGTCCACCTCGCCTACTTCGCGGGCCGCAGCTACCGGCAGGCGGCGGTGGAGCTGGGCATTCCCGAGGGCACGGCCAAGACACGGCTGCGTACCGCCCTGCGCACCTTGGCCGAGACTTTGGCCGACCCGACGGATCCCGTGTGGGAAAGGGGCGCATGATGGCTGGGGAAGGAGGCGCGCGGTGACCACCGATCACGACGGCGTACGCGAGCTGTTGGCGGCCTGGGCCTTCGACGCCCTGTCTCCGGCCGAGCGGGCGGCGGTGCCGCTCCATCTGGCCGAGTGCGCGAGCTGCGCGGCTCAGGCGCGGCGGCTGCGGGAGACGGTACGGCTGCTGGACGGACCGGCATCGCAAGGACCGGCGCCGGACGGCGAGGTCGGGGACTCCGGCAGCAGGAACGTGCTGTCCGCCGCGCTCACCCGGCGCCCCGCCGCACCCCGGGTGGCCGCGCACGCCGCGCCCTACGCCGCCGCCGTCTCCGGTCTGACCGCCCTGCTGCCCGAGGCCGACGGACGCTGGGGCACTCCGGTGGTCCACGACTGGGACGCGCACGCCACCGTCGCCCACCTCCTCGCCGCCGACGAGCACCTGGCCCTGCTGCTGGGCCTGGACGCGCGGGTGCCGCCGTCACGCACCGAGAAACTGGGCTGGGCCCGGGCCTGGGAGCGGCGGACCGCCGACGTGATCGCCCACGAGCACGGCCGGACCCCCGAGGAGACCGTCGCCGCCTGGTCCGCGCAGGCCCGCGAACTGCTCGCGACGCCCGAGGCCCTCGACCGGGCCCGCGATCCCGAACGCGCCGGCCGAGCGGTGACGCTGACCGGCGTCCGCCTGCCGGTCGCCGACCACTTCCTGGTCCGCGCCTTCGAGACCTGGATCCACACCGACGACCTCGGCCGCGCCCTCGGCCTGAACGTTCCGCCCCCGCCCGAGGAGCACCTTCGGCAGCTGGTCCGGCTGGCCGTCCGCATCCTCGGCACGGCCCTCGGACCCAGCGCGCCGCCGGTCCTCCTCACGGTGACCGGCGGCGACGCCTGGGTGCTGGGCTCCGAGTCCGAACCGGTACGGGCCGAACTCACCCTGGACCCGGTCGACTTCTGTCTTCTCGTCGGCGGACGCCAGGCACCCCGCGAGGTGCCGCGCCGGGAGACCGGCGACACGGCGGCGGTGAGCGCCGTACTTCAGCGCGCCGCGTCGCTGGCCTGGCTGTAGCTCACCGCACCGGCGTGAAGTCCCGCGCCCCGATGAACTCCGGCCGCCGTACCGGAGCCGCGAACGGCTCGACCGCGGCGTTCTCCACGCTGTTGAACACGATGAAGACGTTGCTGCGCGGGAACGGCGTGATGTTGTCGCCGGAGCCGTGCATGCAGTTGCAGTCGAACCAGGTCGCCGACCCGGCCCGGCCGGTGAACAGCCGGATGCCGTACTCGCCCGCCATGGCCGTCAGGGCCTCGTCGGAGGGCGTGCCCGCGTCCTGCATCTGCAGCGACTTCTTGTAGTTGTCCTGGGGCGTGGCTCCCGCGCACCCCAGGAACGTGCGGTGCGAGCCCGGCATGATCATGAGCCCGCCGTTGGTGTCGAGGTTCTCGGTCAGCGCGATCGACACGGACACCGTCCGCATGGCCGGCAGACCGTCCTCGGCGTGCCAGGTCTCGAAGTCCGAGTGCCAGTAGAAGCCGCTGGCCCCGAACCCGGGCTTGACGTTGATCCGGGACTGGTGGACGTACACCTCCGAGCCGAGGATCTGCCGGGCCCGCCCGACGACCCGCTCGTCGCGCACCAAATCCGCGAACAGCTCGCTGATCCGGTGCACCTCGAAGACGGACCGGATCTCCTTCGACTTCGGTTCGACGATGGAGCGTTCGTCGGCGCGGATCGCCGGGTCGTCGACGAGCCGCTCCAGCTCCCGCCGGTAGACGGCGACCTCGTCGTCGGTGATCAGCTGGTCGATGGCGAGGAAGCCGTCGCGCTCGTACGCCTGCAGATCGGTGGTCGCGATCGGGCCGGGGGCGTCGGGGGCGCCCCAGACGACCGGGTCCTGGCGCGGGACGGACACCTCGGTGGCGCCGCGGCTGGGATAGCGATCGGTGACGGTCATGGTCCTCACACCTCCTCGGGCTCGGTGAGCAGGGGATACACGCCGTTCTCGTCGTGGTCCTCCCGCCCGGTAACGGGCGGATTGAACACGCAGACGCAGCGGAAGTCCTCCTTGACGCGCAGCGTGTGCCGCTCGTGCCCGTCGAGGAGGTACATGGTCCCGGGAGTGATCGAGTAGGCCTTCCCGGTCTCGTGGTCGGTGAGCTCGGCCTCGCCCTCGACGCAGACGACGGCCTCGACGTGGTTGGCGTACCACATCGACGTCTCTGTCCCTGCGTACAGGACGGTCTCGTGGAGCGAGAAGCCGACCCGCTCCTTGGCGAGGACGATGCGCTTGCTCTCCCAGGTGCCGGACGCCGCCCTCACATGCCGGTCGGTGCCTTCGATCTCCTTGAACGAACGGACGATCACGGTGGTGCACAGCCTCCTTGCTAGATGGTTTCGCGAACGGCGCGGGCGAGGACGCTGAGTCCCTCGTCCAGTTCGTCGGGCGTCACGGTGAGGGCGGGCAGCAGCTTGACGACCTCGCTCTCCGGGCCGGACGTCTCGATGAGCAGCCCGAGCTCGAAGGCGCGCCGCGTGACCCGCTCGGCCCGGGACTTGTCGTGGAACTCCAGGCCCCACACGAGCCCCCGGCCCCGGTACTCCTTCACGTCGGCGAGGTTCTCCTCGGTGAGGGCGATCAGCGACTGCTCGATCTGCTCGCCGCGGGCCCGGGTCTGCTTCTCCATGGCGGAGCCGTCGGTCCAGTACGTCTCCAGGGCCGCGGTGGCGGTGACGAACGCCGGGTTGTTGCCGCGGAAGGTGCCGTTGTGCTCGCCCGGCTCCCAGATGTCCAGCTCGGGCTTGAACAGGCACAGCGACATGGGCAGTCCGTAGCCGCTGATGGACTTCGACACGGTGACGATGTCGGGCACGATCCCGGCCTCCTCGAAGGAGAAGAAGGCTCCGGTGCGTCCGCATCCCATCTGGATGTCGTCGACGATCAGCAGCATGTCCTGCCGCTCGCACAGTTCGGCCAGGGCCCGCAGCCACTGGGGACGCGCGACGTTGATGCCGCCCTCGCCCTGCACGGTCTCCACGATCACGGCGGCCGGCTTGTTGAGCCCGGACCCCTGGTCCTCCAGGAGCCGCTCGAACCACAGGAAGTCGGGGACCTGGCCGTCGAAGTAGTTGTCGAACGGCATGGGCGTACCGTGCACCAGCGGGATCCCGGCCCCGGCCCGCTTGAAGGCGTTGCCGGTCACGGCCAGCGAGCCGAGGGACATCCCGTGGAAGGCGTTGGTGAACGACACGATCGCCTCGCGTCCCTTCACCTTCCGCGCCAGCTTCAGCGCGGACTCCACGGCGTTGGTGCCGGTCGGCCCCGGGAACATGACCTTGTACGGCAGGTCGCGCGGCCGCAGCACCAGGTCCTGGAAGGTCTGCAGGAAGGACCGCTTGGCCGTGGTGGACATGTCGAGGCCGTGGGTGACCCCGTCGCGCATCAGGTAGTCGATCAACGCCCGTTTGAGCACGGGGTTGTTGTGCCCGTAGTTGAGTGAGCCGGCTCCGGCGAAGAAGTCGAGGTACCGGTGGCCGTCCTCGTCGTACATCAGGCTGCCCTGCGCACGGTCGAAGACGGTGGGCCAGCCGCGGCAGTAGCTGCGCACCTCGGACTCGAGGGTCTCGAAGACGCTGAGGTCGGGCTGGGTGATGGTCACGGTGAATCGCTCCTCAGTGCGACGGGTGGGGGGTCAACGGCCCTATCCGGTACAGGACTTCGGGCTCGTGTGGGCCGTCGGGGAACAGGCCCGCGTCGAACAGCACCTCGCGGGTGACGGAGGCGCCGTGCCGGGCGGCGTACGAGGTGAAGAGACGCTCGGAGGTGGTGTTGTCCGGGGTGATGGTCGTCTCGACGGAGGTGATGCCGCACTCGGCGCCGATCCGTGCCGTGAGCCCGTCGAGCAGCGCGGCGGCGATGCCGCGTCCCCGGTGTGCCGCGTCGACCGCGACCTGCCAGACGAGCAGGGTGTGCGGGCGGTCGGGGCGCACGTACCCGGTGACGAAGCCGATGGGCTCCCCGTCCGCCCCGCGCGCCACCGCCGAGGTGCCCGCGAAGTCGCGGCACCACAGCAGATAGCTGTACGAGGAGTTCAGGTCGAGGTTTCCGGAGTCCCTGGCGATACGCCAGAGCGCGGCCCCGTCCGTCACGTCCGGACGGTCGATGAGCAGGTCTGCTTGTGCGGCAGTCATGCGGATTGAATTTAGCGAGGCAAATTCAAAAATGCACGGACGGGGGTGCGGCCGCGCGAGCACCGGGAGGTGAAAAAGGGTGATTTGACCGGCGCAAAGACGGTCAAATCACCCCTCTGTGTGGAGTGCGTCACAGGGTTGAAACCTGGATGAAATTACCCCTGTTTAGCTCCGCAAAAAGCGGGCAGAAGAACTCGGGAAAGCTATCGTCGAAAAAGCATCGCGGAATTGCCTTGAATTCAGCCCCCGGCAACTCCGCCGACGCGCTCCCGCAGGACGAACGCCGACGGCTGTCACCGGGCGGCCTCCGCGGCCCGCCGAGCACGGGCGACATCCGTGGCCACACCGGCCTCGGTGAGTGCGGCGCCCAGCGCCGTCAGGCTCGCCGCCACGGTCCGCGGCGTCGCGTCCGCGCCGTAGTGATTGACCCGGATCATCTCCTTGGCCAGCGCGCCCCCGCCCGCGGCCAGCGGCACCGCGGGGTCGTGCCGAAGGGCCCGGGCCACCAACTCCGAGGCCACCACTTTCGGCGGCACCCGCAGCGTCGTGGCGACCGGCGCCGCGTCCCGGGTCTCGTACACATACGGCTCCAGACCCCCGCCCAGTGCCGCCGCGCCCGCCCGCGTGGCGAGCGCCGCGGCCCGGTGCCGGGCCATGACCGCGTCCAGTCCCACCGTCTCGATCCGCTCGACGCATGCCTCCAGCGCCAGCATCTCCAACTGCGCCGGAGCGTGCGGCAGTGCCGTCCGGCCGCCGTCGAGCCAGCGCTCCTTCCAGTCGAGGAGGGAGAGGTAGGAGCGCCGCGGGGCGTTCGGGTTCGCGGCCATCCGGGCCCAGGCCCGCTCGCTCACCGACACCGCCGACACACCCGCCGGCCCGCCCATCGCCTTCTGTGCCCCGATCACGCACAGGTCCACGCCCCACGCGTCCGGCAGCACCGGCTCGGCGCCGACGGAGGCCACCGCGTCCAGGTAGAACAGCGCGCCGTGCTCCCGTACCACCTCGCCGATCTCCGCGACCGGGTTGGTGTTGCCGGTCGCCGCCTCCGCGTGCACCAGGGACACGAAGCCGATCTCCGGGTGCTCGGCGAAGGCCTCCCGGATCTGCGCGGCGGTCACCGCCGTGTGGAACGGCACCGCCAGGTCGATCACCGTCACCCCGCAGTCCCGCAGCCAGTCCCCGAAGGTCTGGCCGTACGGGCCGGTGATCACGTTCAGTGCCGTCGTGCCCGGTCCTGCCGTCGCCCGGATCGCGCCCTCCAGCGGCAGCAGCGCCTCGCCCTGCATGATCACCACGTCCTGCCGGGTGTCCAGCAGCCCGGCCACCCGGTCCTCGATGGACGCGAAGTGCGCGGCGCTCAGCGGGGGCAGGTCGAGGAAGGGGTGGGTCACGGCGGCGCTCTCCTCGCTCACGGGGGTCGACGCAGATGAGCGTAACCGGCCGGGTTCATCCCCTTCGACCGGCGACTTCCCAGGCCGGACGGTTCCGAAGCCATGGGTTTGGTTTGAGACACCCAAACATCTCCTTATAATCGGAAGCCCCATAACCGGAACTCAAAGCTCCCCCACAGAGAGGTCTCCCTCGTGAAAACGCTCCTCGGGCGCCGGGCCCGCGTCCTGGCCGCAACCACCGCGACGGCCGGGCTCGTGCTCGTGGCCGGCTGCTCGTCGAGCGACAGCGGCGGTGCCAAGAAGACGGCCGCCGGCGGCGTCGAGGTGGTCCAGGGCGGACAGCTCACCACCTGCACGCATCTGCCGTACCCGCCGTTCCAGTCGGAGATCGACGGCAAGGTGCAGGGCTTCGACGTGTCGCTCATCGATCTCGTTGCCAAGAACCTCAAGGTGAAGCAGACGATCGTCGACACGCCGTTCGAGAACTTCAAGACGGGCGCGTTCCTCAACTCCGGCCGGTGCGACCTGGCCGCCGCCGGCATGACGATCACCCCCGAGCGCAAGAAGAACGTCGACTTCTCCGACCCGTACTTCGACGCCACCCAGGCCGTCCTCGTCGACAAGAAGAGCGGCATCACCTCGCTCGCCGACGTCAAGGCCAAGGGCAAGAAGCTCGGCGCCCAGGCGCAGACCACCGGCGAGGACTACGCGAAGGGCAAGGGCTACGATCCGGTCTCCTTCGAGTCCTCCGACGCGGTCCTCAACGGCCTGCGCACCGGCCAGGTCCAGGCCGTCGTCATCGACTACCCGGTGGTCCAGGGCTGGCTGAAGGACAAGGCCAACGCCGGCGCCTTCCAGGTGGTCGACAACCTCAACACCGGTGAGCAGTACGGCTTCACGGTGAAGAAGGGCAACGCCAAGCTCCTCGCCGCCATCAACAAGGCGCTCGCCGACGCCAAGGCCGACGGCACGTACAAGAAGCTCTACGAGCAGTGGATCGGCCCGTACACCGCGTCCGCCGCCTCCGCCTCGCCGTCCGCCTCCTGACCCCATGGCCGACACCGACGTACGACTCCGGCCGCGGAAAAAGGGACTGACCCGGAGTCAGAAGCGCCGTCTGTCCCGGGGCGTCCAGTACGCCGTCTTCGTCGCCGCCGTGATCGCCGTCGCGGTCACGGCGGACTGGGGACGGCTGCAGAACCAGTTCGCGCAGCCGGACATCGCGCGGCAGATGTTCCCCGACGTCCTCACGCTGGCGCTGAAGAACACCGTGCTGTACACGGTGTCCGGCTTCGTGCTCGGCGTGGCCCTCGGCCTGGTCGTCGCGCTGATGCGGCTGTCCTCGGTGGGCCCGTACCGCTGGGTCGCGAGCGTCTACATCGAGGTCTTCCGCGGCCTGCCCGCGCTGCTGATCTTCGTCTTCATCGCCGTGGCCGTGCCCCTGGCCTTCCCCGGCACGGAGATCCCCGGCGGCACCTACGGCAAGGCCGCCCTCGGGCTCGGTCTGATCGGCGCCGCCTACATGGCGGAGACCTTCCGCGCGGGCATCCAGGCGGTGCCCAAGGGGCAGATGGAAGCGGCCCGTTCGCTGGGCTTCTCGCCCGCCCGCGCGATGGTCTCCATCATCATCCCGCAGGCGTTCCGGATCATCCTCCCGCCGCTCACCAACGAGTTCATCATGCTCTTCAAGGACTCGTCCCTGGTGCTGCTGCTCGGGGTGACCCTGGAGGAGCGGGAACTGTCCAAGTTCGGCCGTGACCTGGCCAGTACGACCGCCAACTCCACGCCGATCCTGGTCGCCGGCCTGTGCTACCTGCTCGTCACGATCCCGCTCGGCTTCGTCGTGCGCCGCATGGAGGCCAAAGCCCAGGAGGCCGTCAAGTGAGCACCCCCGGGACCCCCGGCACCCCCGCCGCCACCGGCACCGCCGAGATCCAGGTCCGAGACCTGCACAAGTCCTTCGGTGACAACCAGGTGCTGAAGGGCATCGACCTGGAGATCCGCCAGGGCGAGGTCGTCTGCGTCATCGGCCCCTCCGGCTCCGGCAAGTCGACCCTGCTGCGCTGCGTCAACCTCCTGGAGGAACCTACCCGGGGCCAGGTCTTCGTCGGCGGCACCGAGGTGACCGACCCCGACGTGGACATCGACGCCGTGCGCCGCCGTATCGGCATGGTGTTCCAGCAGTTCAACCTGTTCCCGCACCTGTCGGTGACCGAGAACCTCACCCTGCCGCAGCGCCGCGTGCTGCGCCGGGACAAGGCGACGGCCGCGCGGATCGCCGCCGAGAACCTGGCGCGGGTCGGCCTGTCCGAGAAGGCGGACGCCTACCCGTCCTCGCTCTCCGGCGGTCAGCAGCAGCGCGTCGCCATCGCCCGCTCGCTGGCCATGGGCCCCGAGGTGATGCTCTTCGACGAGCCGACCTCGGCGCTCGACCCCGAGCTGGTGGGCGACGTCCTCGCCGTCATGCGCATGCTCGCCGACGAGGGCATGACGATGATGGTCGTCACCCACGAGATGACCTTCGCCCGCGAGGTCGCCGACCGGGTCGTGTTCATGGACGGCGGGGTGATCGTCGAGGAGGGCGCCCCCGCCCGGGTGATCGGCGACCCGCAGCACGAACGCACCCGGCACTTCCTCTCCCGCCTGCTCGACCCGGCGATGGCCGAGGTGGAGGAGGAGACCTCGGACCAGGTGGGCGGGACCGAGCGGTAGCTGTCCTAAGGTGCGGTACATGAGCGATCACGCGGTGCTGCACGTGAAGGGGCGGATCCTCGTCGGCCCGGACGAGGTCCGTGACGAGTTGTGGGTGGTCGGCGGGCGGGTCTCGTACGACCGTCCCGCCGGCGCCCAGGAGATCCGGACCGTCGAGGGCTGGGCGCTGCCCGGCCTGGTCGACGCCCACTGCCATGTGGGCCTCGGCCCGCACGGCCCGGTGGACTCGGACGTCGCCGAGAAGCAGGCGCTGACCGACCGTGAGGCGGGCACGCTGCTGATCCGGGACGCGGGCTCGCCCTCCGACACCCGGTGGGTCGACGACCGCGAGGACCTGCCGAAGATCATCCGGGCCGGGCGGCACATCGCCCGCACCCGCCGCTACATAAGGAACTTCGCCCACGAGATCGAGCCGGACGAGCTGGTGGCCTACGTCGCCCAGGAGGCGCGGCGCGGCGACGGCTGGGTGAAGCTGGTCGGTGACTGGATCGACCGCGACCTCGGCGACCTGTCCGCCTGTTGGCCCCGCGAGGCGGTGGAGGCGGCCATCGCCGAGGCGCACCGGCTCGGCGCCCGGGTCACCGCGCACTGCTTCGCCGAGAGTTCCCTGCGGGACCTGGTCGAGGCGGGCATCGACTGCATCGAACACGCCACGGGCCTGACCGAGGACCTGATCCCGCTGTTCGCCGAGCGCGGTGTCGCGATCGTGCCGACCCTCGTCAACATCGCCACCTTCCCCTCCCTCGCCGCGGGCGGCGAGAGCAGGTACCCGCGCTGGTCGGCGCACATGAGGCGACTGCACGAGCGGCGCTACGACACGGTGCGCGGCGCGTACGACGCGGGGATCCCGGTGTACGTCGGCACGGACGCCGGCGGCTCGCTGGCGCACGGGCTGGTCGCGGGCGAGGTCGCGGAACTGGTCACGGCGGGGATCCCGGCGGTCGAGGCGTTGTCGGCGACGAGCTGGGGGGCCCGCGCCTGGCTCGGCCGGCCGGGGCTGGAGGAGGGCGCGCCGGCGGACCTGGTGGTGTACGAGGCGGATCCGCGGGCGGACGTACGCGTGCTGGCGGCTCCGCGCCGGGTGGTGCTCAACGGGCTCGTCGTGCAGTAGGGCGGGCGAACGCCTGTACCGGGAGATTCGAAAGGATTGACTAGAAACTCACTATTGAGTGAAGTGACGCAGGATTGCTGACCGTTCACCCACAGTGCGTAATTCTGACCGGGTCCCAAGCAGTCTCGTCTGGGGGTCCCACACCTTGAACGGCAACAACTTCCGCATGCCCGCACGCCGTCTCGCCACCGTCGCGACGGCCACGGCCCTCGCCGCCGGTCCCGCCGTGCTGGCCGGCGCGGGCTCCGCGCACGCGACCACCGACCACGGTCGTGCGAGCGCGGTCGTCCTGCGCACCGGGCTGGACGTGTCCCTGCTCAACAAGACCGTGAACGTCCCGCTCGCGGTCTCGCTCAACGAGGTCCAGGCACCGCGGAGCGCCGAGCGGACCGCGCTGAGCGCCCGCCTGGACGGCGTGGACGGCGGCAGGCCCTTCTCCGTCCTGGCCGCGGACGTCGCCTCGGCGAAGGCCACGGTGACCGCCGACCGCGCCGAGGGCTCCGTCCGCCTCTCCCACGCCAGGCTGCACGTCCCCGGTCTGCGCCTGCTGTCCCTGGTCGAGGTCGACACGGTCACCGCGAAGGCGACCTGCGCGGCCGGGAAGGCGCCCGTCGCCACCTCGAACGTGCTCGGCTCGGTCACGGTGCTCGGCAGGCGCGTGACGCTGACCGCCGGCGGTCCGACGGACGTCAAGGTGCCCGGGGTCGGCGAGGTCCGCCTCGACCTGTCGAAGCGCGAGACCACGACCCGCTCCGCGGCCGCCACCGCCCTCGAACTCAAGGTCTCCGTCAACCCGTTGAAACTCAACGTGGCCGAGGTGGAGGGCACCCTGATCCTGGCCAAGGCCACCTGCGAAACCCCCACACACCTAGCAAGATCCGTGGTCCCGTCGACCACCCCCACCCCCGACGTAAAGCCCCAGGGCGCCCCGGCGGAGGCCGACCTGGCAGAAACGGGCGGCAACCCGACGACCCCGTACTTGGCGGCCGGCGCACTGGGGTTCGTGGTGGTCGGGGGAGGAGCACTGGTACTGGCTCGGCGCCGCAGGGGGTGAGACCGGGGTGGGGCTGCCGCCGTGGCGGAGGTTGACGCCGAGGTAGGAGGCCCCGCCGGGTCGGGGGCGGTCTGCCCTCCCGGGGATCGGATGGACCGGGTGGTGGGTGAGTTCCTGGGGGCCCGACGGGCCGGGTGGCGGTCGAGTCCGTGAGGGTCGGGCGGCCGGGCGACGCGCCGTCCCCCAGGGTGGATCGGGCGGG
>NZ_JADDRL010000119.1 GCF_021538895.1 Streptomyces olivochromogenes
GACGCTGCCGGAGCCGTCGGCGCCGTGTGCCGGGGTCCGCCGTGCCCGCCGTGTCCGCCGTGCCCGCCGGCGTTCCGGACGTGGTCCCACTGGAGGTTCCACTGGCGGCCCCAGTCGCCCTTGCTCCACCACTGCCCGGCCGCGCTGTTCTGTCCGTGCTGGAGCGGATGTCCTCCGTCCGGCCATTCCGAACAGGCCAGGGCGACGGACGGTACGCCCACGATGCCCGTGGCGACGGTTGCGATGACCATCCGCCGGTAGTGCTGCTTCTTGCGGTGCTTCCCCATGCGTGACCTCACTCGGTAGTCGCCGAGCGCCTCTGGTGCGGCTGGCTCTGCGCCGACTCCACTCCTGAACTGCGGAGACGTAGTGCGGTCGTCATTCTTAGGACCGCTTGACAGGGCACGCAAAGGTCCTTCGTACTACCTCGCTTCGTAGGCCTGGGCGGCCCTTGCCACGGGCGTGGGTGCATGCGTGTCCGGCGTACACGCACTGCGCCGCCTCCTGATGCTCCGTCAGAAGCCTTGTGCGTGTGAAGAACGGGCGAAAGTGCCGAGTGTTGGGAATGCCGCCAAGTCGGGCGCGTTCGTCGCCGGTGCCAAGACGGACAAATCCCATATGTCGACAGAGCGGCATCTACTATCCGACCCGCCTACTTCGCGGCGCCCCTGTGACTGATGTCACGGAACCATTGCTTCCGCTTTTCGGTCCGGTGGCCGCGGGGGCCTCGGCCTCGCGGTGGAGGGCGTCGCCTCGACGTGACCGTCGGGTCGTGTGCCCCCTGGGCACGGCGCCTGCTGCCGGGGCCCCGCCGCGGCCGGTCGGGGAGGGCTGTTGGTCCCCATGCCGGGACCCGGTCGGGGCCCGTTCGGCCCTATCCGGGGCCGGTACCCCTGCGGCGATCATGGGGCGGCGGTCCCGAGGGGCCGGGTCCGTCGACCGGCCCCGCGCGTCCTCCGGAACGTCGACATGTCGATGAATCGTGAAGATGGGGAGGGCGCCGTCCGGTGGACGAGGTGCGCATACAGCAGGTGGGGGCCGCGCGGCCGGAAGCCGAGGTCACGGCGGTGTCCGGGACCGGGGCCGGGGCCGGGGACGGACGGGCCGAGCGCGGCGCCGCACGCCCGTCCTGGACGGAGTGGCTGACGACCACCGACCACAAGAAGATCGGGACGATGTACCTCGTCGCCGCCTTCGTGTTCTTCCTCGTCGGCGGCGTGATGGCGCTGATGATGCGGGCCGAGCTGGCCCGGCCGGGCCTGCAGATCATGTCGAGCGAGCAGTTCAACCAGGCGTTCACGATGCACGGCTCGATCATGCTGCTGATGTTCGCGATGCCGCTGTTCACCGGCTTCGCCAACTGGATCATGCCGCTGCAGATCGGCGCCCCGGACGTCGCCTTCCCCCGGCTGAACATGCTCGCCTTCTGGCTGTTCCTGTTCGGCTCCTCGATCGCCGCGTTCGGCTTCCTGACCCCGGACGGGGCCGCCGACTTCGGCTGGTTCCTGTACGCCCCGCTCTCGGACGCCGTTCACTCCCCGGGGCTCGGCGCCGACCTGTGGATCATGGGCGTGGCGCTGTCCGGCTTCGGCAGCATCCTCGGCGCGGTCAACTTCATCACCACGATCGTCTGCATGCGGGCACCCGGCATGACGATGTTCCGGATGCCGATCTTCGTGTGGAACGTGCTGCTGACCGCGGTCCTCGTACTGATCGTCTTCCCGGTGCTCGCGGCGGCACTGTTCGCCCTGGAGTGCGACCGCAAGTTCGGCAGCCATGTCTTCGACGCGGCCAACGGCGGGGCGCTGCTGTGGCAGCACCTGTTCTGGTTCTTCGGCCATCCCGAGGTGTACATCCTGGCGCTGCCGTTCTTCGGGATCGTCTCCGAGGTCATCCCGGTCTTCTCCCGCAAGCCGATGTTCGGCTACATGGGCCTGGTCGCCGCGACGATCGCGATCGCCGGTCTGTCCGTGACGGTGTGGGCCCACCACATGTACGTCACCGGCGGGGTCCTGCTGCCGTTCTTCTCGTTCATGACCTTCCTGATCGCGGTGCCGACCGGTGTGAAGTTCTTCAACTGGATCGGCACCATGTGGAAGGGCTCGCTGTCCTTCGAGACGCCGATGCTCTGGACGACCGGATTCCTGATCACGTTCGTCTTCGGCGGCCTGACCGGTGTCATCCTGGCCTCACCGCCGATGGACTTCCACCTGTCCGACTCGTACTTCGTGGTGGCCCACTTCCACTACACCGTGTTCGGTACGGTCGTGTACGCGATGTTCGCCGGATTCCACTTCTGGTGGCCGAAGTTCACCGGCAAGATGCTCGACGAGCGCCTCGGCAAGATCACCTTCTGGACGCTCACCCTCGGCTTCCACCTCACGTTCCTGGTGCAGCACTGGCTGGGCGCCGAGGGAATGCCCCGCCGGTACGCCGACTACCTCGCGGCCGACGGCTTCACCGCCCTCAACACCCTGTCCACGATCGGGGCGTTCCTGCTGGGCCTGTCGATCCTGCCGTTCTTCTACAACGTGTGGAAGACCGCCAAGTACGGCGAGCCGGTGGAGGGCAACGACCCCTGGGGCTACGGCCGTTCGCTGGAGTGGGCCACCTCCTGCCCGCCGCCCCGGCACAACTTCGCCTCCCTGCCGCGTATCCGCAGCGAGTCCCCGGCGTTCGACCTGCACCACCCGGAGATCGCCGCGCTCGAATCGGGCGCGAGGTAGGCCGTGTCCCATCCCGTTGCCGCCCTGGGGACCGCGCTGGTCACCGCCGCCGGCTGTGTCTGGTACCTGCCGGCCGTGGCCGACCTGCGCGCCGGCGCGGACCGGCCGGACTCCCGGCGTACCGCCGCCGTGGCCTGTGTGACCGGATGGGGCAGTGCCGGTGTCCTCGCCGTGCTGCTGCTGGTGGCCGAGACCTGGTGGACGCCGGGCGCCGCGGCCGTCACCGCCGCCGCCTGCACGGCCGCCGTGCGCCTGCGTTCGGCCACGCAGCGCAGGCGCGAGGCGCGGGAGGCCGTACGCCTGTGGGCGCAGCTGCGGCACGCTCGGCCCCGGGCCGGTGTGGGGCCCTCCCGGAGCGTCGTCGCCGCCTCGGTGTGCGCCGTGGTGGCCGTGGTGGGCCTCCTGCTCGTGGTCGGTCACGGTTTGTCGGGACGCTCGTAGAACTGGAGCACACCGCCGACGGAGAAGCACAGCGCGCCGGTGAGCGTGCCCCAGTTGGCGATGTTCACGTTGACGAGGCTGCCGGTCGCGGGGCGGGTGAACGCGGCGAGCGCGGCGACCAGGAAGAGCACCGACCCGAGCTGGTTGATCGCGACGATCCACCAGCCGAGGTCGCGCACGCGCAGGCCCGGTCGGCCGTGGCAGACCTCCACCAGCGCCAGATGCCCCGAGGCCAGGAACAGGAAGCAGCCGACCATGTCGGGGGCCCAGATCAGCCTGTTCAGCTCCTTGACCGAGAGGCCGTGCAGGAACGAGTCCAGAAGGTTGATGCCGAACACCAGGGTTCCCGCGAACAGGATGAAGGTGCTCAGCCAGTCGATGCGGACGGGTTCGTAGCTCCACCACCTCCACCGCGGCGTTTCCAGCGCGCCGGTTGCGCTGTTCCGGCGCGGGGAGTTGACCGCCTGGAGGAAGGACGCGTATCCGCCGGCGTTGAAGAACAGGCCGCCGACGAAGTAGATCGTGGCACTCGCCCCGGTGTCCGAGCCGAACTGGCTGACGCCGGCCCCGAGGGCGAACAGCGCGCCTCCGACGGTGAAGGCGAGGGCGGCGATCGTGTTGAGCCTGCCCAGTCGGCGGAGCGCGACGGCGTCCGCGCTCCGCGACTCGGCTTCCCGCCGTCCCGCGGTGCGGAAGGTGAGCACCCCGCGTTTGCGAGCCGGACGCGACTCCCACACCGCGATGATGTCCTCGGCGGGTTTCCAGGTCAGCCGCGTGATGAAGGGCCCGGCCCCTTCGGCGTGCTCCTCGAAATGGCTCACCCGCCGACTGTAACGGCGAGCGCCAAAATCCGACGAACCGGACATGGTGGAGTCCGGAGTCCGGTGACGGTGGGGCCGGGTCCTCGCGCGCGTGCCGTCAGGCGTGCTGGGCGGTGGCGTGCAGGTCCTCCAGCGGGTCGCGGATGACGGTGCGGCGGTGCCAGGAGAGCCAGCGGCCCACCACAGCGCCGGTGGTCTCCAGGGCGTCGAGCTGGGCGCGCGTGAAGCCGGCCAGGGGGCGGGGGTGGTGGGAGGAGATCACCCCGAGCGGCGTGCCGCGCTCGTCGAGCAGCGGGACGCTGTGGCAGGCGCGGCTGCCGGCGTGCAGGATCACCCGCCGGGACTCCTCGTCGAAGACGGTGGCGGAGGCCACGTCGCGGACGGTGACCTGCTGCCGGTTCTCCGCCGCCTGGCCGCAGGCGGTGCCGGGGCCGTCGACGAAGGTGAAGTGGTCGACGAACCGCCGGTTCAGACCCGTGTGCCGCTCCATCCGCAACAGGCCGTTCTCGGCGAGCTGGACGTTGCCCATGGGCGTCTGTGTGATGTCGAGGACCCGGTCCAGCGCGGCACCGAGGACGGCGCCGGCCGGGCCCGCGGCGTCGTTGTGCTCGGCCGGTGTCAGGCCGGTGAGCGGGGGAGGGGCGGTGCGGACGCGACGGGGGAACCAGACGTGCGCGTCCCGGTCGGGCCCGGGGGTGCGGAGCACGGCGTCGGCGAGGGTGTGCAGCTTGACGTTGTGCCGCTGGGACGTGTGGCGCAGCAGGTCGAACGCCTCGCCCAGGGAGGGCAGCCGGTAGCGCTCCATCAGTACGCCCTGGGCCGCGGATATGGAGGTGCGCGCCAGCATCCGGTTGCGCAGTCCTGCGTTCTGCTGCCGCAGCCGCTCGTCCTCCTCCCGGTCGGATGACGGGTCGTGCAGGGGAATCACCTTGCCTTCCGGCTCCTGGCTCATCAGGCCGTTTCCTTTCGCTGGATGACAGACGCATCGTCCTGCGGTCGGGTGCCTGTTTCCCCAAGCACTGGCCCGACTGTAACGGGCCTGGCGGGAGTGCACACAAGAGGTCGCCGAACGCCGGTGCGCGGGCGCCCTCGGGCGCACCGCGACCGGCGCCGCACGGCCGGCGGTCTCTCGGGGTCGGCTACGGCAGTTGCACGAAGGGGGACAGGAAGGAACGGGCTCCCGGTGTGTCGAGCCGGTAGGCGACGTTGGTCGCGTAGCAGGGGGTGTCCCCGGTGATGGTCGTGGCCACGAGGACGCGCTTTCCGCCGAGGACGGCGAAGTCCGGGCCGCCGGAGTCCCCGTAGCAGGCGCCGCCGTTGCCCTGGGGCGCGGTCATGCCGAGGCGTACCCAGGCCTTGTTGAGGGCGTGGAAGGTCACGGGCGCCTTCATGCGGACGCCGCCGCCCGGGTGGGTGTGTCCGCCCGGGCCGTTGACCGCCTCCTGCGTGCCGTACCCGGCGACCGTCCACGCGGCGGAGTTCAGCCCCTGCGGTGCCAGTGAGCCCAGTTGGTCGGCGGTCGGCAGGGCGGCCGGGGTGAAGGACCAGCGGGCGGCGACCTTCGCGGCGGGGAGCTCGATCACCGAGATGTCGTGCGGGTCGGAGGCGGGGCCCGGGTAGTCGGGCTGACTGTGGGCGGTGCCCTCGACGGCGACGGCGCTCGCCTGGGCGGCCGGGTCGCCCGGGTACTGCTTCGCGGCGGCGTCCAGTGCGGCCTGGACGTCCTGGTCGAGCGAGACGTAGAACCGCACGTTGTCCGGCCAGTCGGTGGTGCAGTGGGCGGCCGTCAGGAACGTGTTCGCGTCGACCATCGTGCCCGAGCAGACCCAGTCGACCCGGTCCGGCGTGGCCGGGTCGTCGTCGTTGTCCCAGGTGGCCACGAGCGCGCCGACCTCGGTGCGTTCGGGCGCGGGTGTGGCGTTGTACGAGTTGATCGCGGACGAGGGCAGCGCGGTGGCGAGCACGGTGGCGCAGGCCGCTGCGGTGACGGCGGTGGCGCGTAGGGCGGTCAAGAAGAACCCCTTCACTGGGTGTGTGGGACAGGCGTTCTCCTGTGGGAGGTAGGGAGCATTGAAGTGCCTGGGGCGGTCCGCGACAAGACCCGGTTCGTTCATGGAGATGAACATCGCTCACGTGGGTGTACATGCCGGTGGCCCCTGTGCGAGGCTCGCGCCAACTTCCTTGCGACAGCGAGCAGTTGGGGGCAGGCGGTCATGAGTGTTTCCCGGCGTACGGTGCTGGCCACGGCGGTCGGCGTCACGGCCGCAGGTGCTTCCTCGGCGCAGACCGCGCGGGCGGCCGACGGCCCGGCACCGGCCGCCACCGTGCGTACCCTGCGCGCGGCGGCCGACTACGCGGTGGAGAAGATCGGGGCGGTCGCGCCGGGAGTGACGGCGTTCCCCGTCGGCACGAAGTTCGAGAAGTAGGTGTACTCCCAGAACGGCGACTGGGTCGGCGGCTTCTGGCCCGGGACGCTCTGGATGGCGTACCTCCACAGCGGAGACGAAACCTTCCGCGGGCTGGCACTCGACTCGGCGCAACGGCTCGCACCCCGCCAGTACGACACCGGCACGCACGATCTCGGCTTCCTCTTCTGCCCTTCCTGGGTCACGGCCTGGCGGCTGACCGGCGAGGACGGCTGGCTCACGGGCGCCGTGCGGGCGGCCGACTCGCTGATCCGGCGCTACAACCCGCGCGGGCGCTTCATCCGGGCCTGGGGCGCGCTGAACGATCCGCACAACGCGGGCCGGATCATCATCGACACGATGATGAATCTCGATCTGCTGGCCTTCGCGAGCCGCCGGACCGGCGACGAGAAGTACCTCGACGTCGCGCGGGAGCACGCCACCACGGCCCAGCGGGTGTTCCCCCGCCCGGACGGATCGATCCCGCACGCCTACGACTTCGATCCGGACACCGGCGCGCCGATCGGCCCCGCCACCGTGCAGGGCTACAGCCCCGCCTCCTGCTGGTCGCGCGGCCAGTCCTGGGGGATCTACGGCTTCACGACCATGTACCGCCGCACCGGGAACCGGCAGTTCCTGGCCACGGCCCGCCGGCTCGCCGACTTCGCGCTGGGAGCGCTGAGCGGCGACCACGTTCCGGTGTGGGACTACCGGGCGCCCCAGCAGCCCTACGACGTCAACGACGCCTCGGCCGGCGCGATCATGGCGTGCGGCCTGCTCGACCTGTCCGCCGCGACGGGCGCACCGGAGTACCGCCAGGCGGCACTGCGGGTGCTCACCGCGCTCTGCGAGACCTGCCTGACCCGGAACTCCTCGCGCGCCGACGCGGTGGTCGCACGCTGCACGCGGAACCGGCCGGCCGAGGACGGCATCGAGATCTCCCTGCCCTACGCCGACTACTACCTGCTGGAGGGCATCCTGCGCGTCCTGCGGCCGCAGGACGTCGACCGCGCCATCGATCTGTCGATGCCGTGAGGGCGGGCCACCGACTCCTCACCGCCCGGTGGGGCGTACCCCGGGCAGCCGGGTGACGACGACGAAGACGGCCAGGGCGGCCAGGCTCGCGGAGGTGAAGGCCGAGTAGGTGCGCCAGTCGGAATCGGCGGGCGTGGGCAGGGCGGCGTCCGCGCCGATCAGGGTCGCCCATCCGGCAAGGGTGCCTGCGAGGAGGGCCGGCCAGCGGTGCCGTAC
This sequence comes from Streptomyces olivochromogenes, assembly GCF_021538895.1. Classification (GTDB taxonomy): domain Bacteria; phylum Actinomycetota; class Actinomycetes; order Streptomycetales; family Streptomycetaceae; genus Streptomyces; species Streptomyces olivochromogenes_A. Next base: position 7,645 of record NZ_JADDRL010000119.1, read on the forward strand.
GCCCTTGGCCACGTCGTCGATCATGGCGAACGCGGTGAACATCGGCACCAGCGCCGGGCTGTCGTGCCAGCTCAGGGCGGCGCCGCCCGCTGCCACAGCGGCGCACAACAGCCACACCCGCACGTGCGCCAGCACCGGCGCCGGTTCCCTGTCGTTCGGGTCGCGCGAGTCGCTCTGGTTGTTCGGGTCGTCCGGCGTCACTGCGGCCTCCCCCGCCTGACATGAACGGCCGGACGGCGCGTCCGGGTTCACCGTGTCGGACGCCTGGCCGTCGGCAGCGGTTGTACGGGTAACCCGTCGCGGATTCGGGGACAAGTCGGTTGTCGGCGCGCCGGGTTCGGGGGAGGCGGTCATGCGCGATGCGTACGGGGCGAAGCGGCCGTGGGCGGTGCCGGTCGCGGCGGTGAGTGCCGTGCTGGGACTCGCGGTCGGCGCCGCGTTGATCCGGGGCGCGAGGAGCTTCGAGCGGCTCGGCGTCGGCCACGGCGACACCTGGTCGGCGGCGATCGCCCTGAGCGCGAGCGCCGTCGTCGGGGTGGCGGCCTGGCTGGCGACCGGTGCGGAGTACAGCGCCGTGGGGTGGGCGCTCGGCATCGTCCTCGCGGTGCGCTCCCTCGCGGGGACGCTGGACGCCGAGACCCGGATCCTGCACGACCGCGGCAGGGAGGTGACGGCCGTGGTGCAGCGGGAGCACGTGCACCGGAACTACACCGACCTGGGCGAGGAGACCGACCCGACGTACACCTACGACATGGCCCCGCCCCCCGGCGTACCCCACCGCGCGCTGGACGCGGAGACCACACGGCTGACCGTCGGCGAACGGGTCCTGGTCACCGTCGACCCTCAGGACCGAGCCGCCCCGCGCCTGGGCCATCGTCCCGAACCCAGCCGGTTGTTGAACCGGATCCTGAGCGTCTGCGAGCTGCTCGTCCTGTTCATCCTCGCGGGCCTGTCGGCCGGTCTCGGACACGTGCTCGGGCGGGCGGTCCCCCACCGACGCGCGGCGGCCCTGGCCCGACGCCGTGGGCCGGGGCCGCCCGAGGTCGAGTCCCGCCCCGCGCACCCCGAGGACACGGCACCCGAGGCGGCGCACGACGCCGGTTCCTAGGAGCCGAGCCGAGCCGCGCGCGGATGTCTAGCGCACGGCGGGTGTCCAGTGCGGGTCGCGGCCCAGGTGGGCGAGGAGCGCCTCGGCGCTGGTGTGGTCGGCGCGCGGCTGCCGGGCCGGCGCGAAGACGCGGTAGGCGTCGCGCAGGTGGTCGACGAGCCGGTCCGCGGCCGGCCGGATGCCGTCGGCCAGGGCGTCGTCGAGCCTCCGGCCCTGGCCGGTGGCGACGGCGATGTCCCAGGCGTGGACGCCCGCGTCCATCGCGGCCGTCGCGGCGGCCTGGGCGAGCGGCATCGGGCCCAGCGGCGTGGGGACCTGCTCCGCGTCGGCGGGCAGCCGCGTGTACGCGTCCGCCACCGCGCTCAGTATCTTGTCCAGCTCGGCCGCCGGGTCGCCGTCGAGGGCGTCGGCCGGCTGGAAGGGGTCGCTGTCCGGGCGACCGCCGGTCAGGGCGAGTCCGTAGGCCTGCTGGTCGATCCGTGCGTGATTGAGGACCTGCCGCGCCGTCCACTCGCTGCACGGCGTCGGTACACCCCAGGCTCCCTCCGGCGCGGCGGCGACCACCTCGCGCAGATAGTCGTGCGCACGCGTGAGAACGGAGATGCCCTGCATGTTCGCCATGTCTGCCGCCTTCTGCCGACCCTGCGGTTGATGAGACGAACCTATGCGCCGTTGCGGACAGATACGGTCCGCGATGCGGGGGCTCGGCGCAGAGCGGAGAAGAAGTCTCGCGCCTTGTGTGCCGTCATGCCTTCCGTGGCTTCAGGTGTTGTGTGCCGTCACAGGGCTACGAGATCCGCCCACCGGGTCACCCCGCCGGGATGCACGCGTATGCCGTGGCGCGTCGCCAGCGCGTGCACGATGCTCTCGCCGCGGCCGTGCTCGTCCGGGTCGATCCCCAGGAGCGACTGTCCCGGAGCCAGGACGGGACCACCGTCGGTGACCTCGATCCGCAGGGTGCTGAGTCCGTCGCGCCGGTCCCACGAGAGCCGCAGCTCCGCAGGGGGCACGGCGTGCATGATCGCGTTGGTGAGCAGCTCCGACACCACCAGAAGTGAGTCGTCGACGATCTCCGGCGACACCCGCCAGTCGTCGAGGAGCGCCCTTACCTGTCGTCGCAGGGCCGAGACGGCGCCCGGGACATGTGGCAGCGGAGCGACGTACTCGACTGCTTCCCAAGGCACCATGTCCAGCTGTACAGCCATCTGCTCTCCTCGGGTGAGCGCTGTCGGCCTGATGCCGGGCCCCGTGCGCTTCTACCGGGCCTCAGTGCACGTTATGGAGCGGGACGAACGGGGTCAATGAACACCGGTCGGCATTACCGAACGGCTCCTTACAACCCGGCACCGAACCGGCCGACTGCACGTAAAGCGGACACGGCGGGGCGGTACTAGGCTCGCTTCATGACCGGCCCAGTCCAGTCGATCGAACGGGCGGCGGCGATATTGCGTCTGCTCGCCGGTGGACCCCGTCGACTCGGGCTCGGCGAGGTGGCGGCCTCGCTCGGGCTGGCGAAGGGCACCGCCCACGGGATCCTGCGCACGCTCCAGCACGTGGACTTCGTGGAGCAGGACGCCGCGACGGGAAAGTACCAGCTCGGGGCCGCCCTGCTGCATCTCGGCACCAGCTATCTCGACGTCAACGAGCTGCGCTCGCGCTCGATCAACTGGGCCGATGCCCTGGCCGCCCGCAGCGGGGAAGCGGTCCGCCTCGGCACCCCCCTGGAGGGCAAGGTCCTCATCGTCCACCATGTGTTCCGGCCCGACGACACCCTCCAGACCCTGGACGTGGGCACGCTCCTGCCGCTGCACGCCTCCTCGCTCGGCAAGGTCCTGCTGGCCTACGGAACGGCGCCCGTGGAGGCGGCCCTGGATTCCGGCCTGGAGATGTACACCCGGCACACCGTGATCGCCCCGGAGCGGCTCACCGAGGCCCTCGCCGAGGTCCGGGAGCAGGGCTGGGCCGTCGAGGTCCAGGAGATGAGCATGGGCGAGGCCGGCGTCGCCTCCCCGATCCGGGGTCAGGGCGGTCTCGTGGTGGGTGCGCTGGGGCTGTCCGGGCCGGTCGAGAGGATCTGTGACAGCCACGGCCGGCCCCGGCCGAACCTGATCACTCTGCTCCGTGAGGCCGCGCGGGCGATCTCCCGAGACCTGGGGGCTGCTCGCTGGTAATCCCCCCACCGCCTTGTCGACACATCGGAAGGCAGATCCGATCATGGTGGAACGGTACGTAATGTCCGTCGATCAGGGCACCAACTCCACCCGATGCATTCTGTTCGACCATCAGGGGCGGCTGGCGTCGGTCGCGCAGCGGGAGCACCAGCAGCACTTCCCCAGACCGGGCTGGGTCGAGCACGACGCCGTCGAGATCTGGCGCGCCCTGCAGCGCGTCGTCCCCGACGCCCTGTCCGAGGCCGGCATCGGCGTGGACCAGGTCGCCGCCATCGGCATCGCGAACCAGCGTGAGACGACCGTGCTCTGGGACCGGCACACGGGTGCGCCGCTGGGCAGGGCGATCGTCTGGCAGGACACGCGTACGGCACCGCTGGTCGAGGACCTCAGGCGGGCGCCCGGGGACGAGTACTTCCTCGATCGGTGCTGTCTGCCTCCCTCGACCTATTTCTCGGCGCTGCGGATCCGCTGGCTGTTCGACCACGTCGGCGGCCTGGAGCGGCGGGCCATGGCCGGCGAGGTGCTGTTCGGCACGATCGAGAGCTGGCTGATCTGGAACCTCACCGGGGGCGTGGACGGCGGTCTGCACGTCACCGACGCCACCAACGCCAGCCGCACGATGCTGATGAACATCCGCACGCTCACCTGGGACGAAGAGCTGCTGGCGTTCTTCGGGGTGCCCCGCCTCATGCTGCCCGAGATCCGCTCCTCCGCCGAGAGTTACGGCGAGGCCCGCTCGGTCGTCCCCGGCGTCCGCATCACGGCCGCTCTCGGGGACCAGCAGGCCGCCCTGTTCGGCCAGACCTGCTTCTCCCCGGGCGAGGCGAAGTGCACGTACGGAACGGGCAGCTTCCTGCTGCTCAACACCGGGTCCGAGGTCGTGCGGTCCCGGCACGGACTCCTCACCACCGTGGGCTACAAGATCGGAGACCAGCCCCCGGTCTACGCCCTGGAGGGGTCGATCGCCGTCACCGGCTCCCTGGTCCAGTGGTTCCGCGACCGGCTGGGGCTGATCAGCAGCGCGCCGGAGATCGAGACCCTCGCGCGGACCGTCGAGGACAACGGCGGCTGTTACATCGTCCCCGCGTTCTCGGGGCTGTTCGCTCCGCACTGGCGCAGCGACGCGCGCGGCGTCATCGTCGGCCTGACCTCGTACATCACCAAGGGGCACCTGGCCCGGGCCGTCCTGGAGGCGACCGGCTGGCAGACGCGGGAGGTCGTGGACGCCATGAACGCCGACTTCCCGGTCCCGCTGAAGCTGCTGAAGGTCGACGGCGGCATGACGGCGAACAACCTGCTCATGCAGTTCGTCGCCGATGTGCTCGACGTGCCCGTGGTGCGGCCGATGGTCGCCGAGACGGTCTCCCTGGGCGCCGCCTACGCCGCCGGGCTCGCCGCGGGCTACTGGGCGGACCTGGAGGTCCTCAGGCGGCACTGGCACCGGGCCGGGCAGTGGCTGCCGGACATGGATCCCGGGCGGAGGGAGTCGGAGTACGAGAACTGGCAGCGGGCCGTCGAACGGTCGTTGGGGTGGATGAGGCCGCCGCGGCACGAGTGACCCGCCACGGCCGTGCCCCATGTCGGGCGCGTGGTGGGGGCGCGCGAGACGCGAACGAGGGAAAATCGGAATATGGACTTCCGCATTCCTGGTGGATGGGCAATCCCCCGGGGTGGATGGGCCGTATATACAGGTATGTCGAGATTCCGGTTTCCAGTGAGCCGACTCTCGGACGAGGCACTGCTGTCCGGGCTGGCCACAGGCGATCCGGAGCTCGCCGTCACCTTCGTACGGAGGTTCCAGCACACGGTCTTCGGTGTCGCCCTCGCGGTCATCGGGGATCCACAGCTCGCCGAGGACATTGCCCAGCAGACGTTCGAACGCGCCTGGCGTCATGCGCAGATCTACGACGCGCGCCGGGGGTCGGTGCGGACCTGGCTGACGGCCATCGCCCACAACCTCGCCATCGACGCCGTCCGCTCCCGGCGGCCGGAGCCGGTGGCGCCCGAGGACCTCGAAGCGATCCTCGGGGAGGTCAGCGAGACGCCGGAGCAGCAGGCGCTGGCCGACGAGGCGTCCACCCGGCTGCGGGCGGCCGTGGCCGAGCTGCCGCCCGAACAGGGCCGCGCCCTGGTGATGGCGGGTATCTACGGCATGACCGCCCAACAGATCGCCGACTCCGAGAAGATCCCGCTGGGCACCGCCAAGACCAGGGTCAGGACGGCGATGGGCAAGTTGCGGACCACGCTCGCGTCTCCGAAACGAGGCGACCATGTCCAATGACATGACCTGCGAGAAGCTGCGGGAGATCGGCGCCGAGCTCGCGCTCGGTGTGCTGCCCGGACGGGAACGCGCCGGTGCGCTCGCCCATCTGGACGGCTGCGCGGACTGCCGCGAGTACGTCGAGCAGCTGACCCTCGTGGGCGACGGGCTGATCGGCCTGCTCCCCGGCAGTGAACCGCCGGTCGGGTTCGAGACCCGGGTGGCACAAGAGCTGACCCGGCAGGCGCCGGCGCACGAGGGGCGAGGGCACGCCCGCGCGTCCACCGCGCGCAAGGGCTCCTTCCGCCGGGCACGGCTGCGGTTCGCCTCCGTCGCGGCCGCGTTCGTCGTCGCGATCGGGTTCGGCGGCTGGGCGGCCGGTACGGCGGTCGAGCACGTCCTGGCCGGGCCTTCCCGCAGCTCCGCCGTCAACACCGAGATGCTGTCCGGCGACCTGACCGCGACCGCCGCCGGGAGAAAGCCGGTCGGCGAGGTCTACGCGCACACCAATCCCGAGGGCTGGGTCTTCATGACCGTCAACCTCGCCCAGGCCGGCAGCCCGTACAACGGCAAGATCAACTGCGTGCTGGAGCACAAGGACGGCTCCACGGTGCGCGTGGGCACGTTCACCCTGCGCAGCGGCAGCGGCTCCTGGGGCGCCCCCGCCTCCGTCGACCCCTCGGCGGTCTCGGGCGCTCGCGTGACGACACCCGACGGCACCGTGCTCGCGACGGGTCCGCTGGCCGTCGGCGCGTAGGAACGGTTCGCCGGGCCCGCGAAGGAGCGCGCTCCCTCAGCACAGGGCGATGCCGGGTCCCTCACCGCCGGACCCCGCACGGCGGATCCCCTCGCCCGGAAGCGCCGCGCCGAGGGCCCTGGTCAGCTCGGGGACCGTCGGCCGGGCCGCCGGGTCCGCCCGCAGGCAGGCGTCGACGGCCGCGGCGAGTGCGCGGGGCAGGCGGCGACGCGTGGCGATCGGCGCCGCGGAGACGGGCACGGCACCACTGGCCACCTCGTACAAGGTCATGCCGATGCCCCACACGTCGGCCGCCGCCGACAGTCTTCCGCCGCGCACCTGCTCCGGTGCCATGTAGCCGTACGTGCCGAACCCGGCGGGCGCGGGGCCGGGCGGCCGGGCCACGCTGAGGTCGAACACCTTCGCGTGCCCGCAGTCCACCACGACGTTGGACGGCTTGAGGTCCAGGTGCAGCAGGCCCTGGCCGTGCAGATAGTGGACCGCGGAGCACAGCTGCACACCGAGGGTGGCCACGTCCCCGGCGGACAGCCGACGCCGCAACCGGCGGACGAGGTGGGACAGCGTCTCCCCGGTCAGGGTCTCCAGGACGACGAGTGGCTCCGGGGAGGTGAAGAGCTCGTACGCGCGGACCAGGTGCGGATGCGTGAAGACCCGCAGCCACCGGCCCTCCCGCAGGAGCCGGTCGCCCAGGTCGGCCTTGTCGCGGCGGTCGGGACGGACCACCTTGATCACACAGCGGCAGGCCCGCTCCTCGCTCCAGGCGTCGTACACGTCCAGCCAACTGGTGCGTGCGAGATGCCCCAAGAGCTCGTAGCCCGGGACCGGACGGGTGCCGGGTGCCCGCGCGAGGGGCGGTCCGCTCGGGCGGTCGGGTCCGCCCACGCCCTCCGGCTCGCCCGGTCCGCCCGATCCCTCCGCTCCGTCCGTCATGACAGCACCGTCCCCGGTCGCGTGGTGGGCATCCGCTCCGGGTGACCGGTCGCGGCGCCGAGCCGGTGCAGCCGGGCGTAGGCGCCGTCCCGGGCCAGCAGTTCGTCGTGGGTCCCGGACTCGGCGAGCCGGCCGCCGTCGAGCACCACGATCCGGGTGGCGTCGCGGACGGTGAGCAGGTCGTGGGAGATGACGACGGTGGCCCGACCGGCCATCAGACGGCGCAGTGGCTCCATGATCTTCAGGCCCGACGGCGCGTCGAGGCTGGTGGTCGGCTCGTCGAGGAGGAGGACGGGCGCGTCCCTGATCATCGCGCGTGCGATGGCCAGACGCTGGCGCTGTCCGCCGGACAGGGTCCGGCCGCGCTGGCCGACCACCGTGTCGTAGCCCGCCGGGAGCCGCTGGATGAACTCGTGGGCGTCCGCGGCGCGCGCCGCCGCGACGATCTCCGCCTCGCTCGCCCCGGGCCGGCCGTAGGCGATGTTCTCCCGGACCGTGCCCTGGAAGACGAACGTCTCCTGAAGGACCACCGCGACGTTCTCGCGTACGTCGCACACGCGCAGGCTCCGCAGATCCGTGCCGTCGAGCCGGAGCGCGCCCCGGTCGGGGTCGTAGAAGCGCAGCAGCAGCTTGGCGGCCGTGGACTTGCCGGCCCCGCTGGCCCCGACCAGCGCCAGGACCTCGCCGGGAGCGACGTGGAACGACACGTCGGACAGGGCCCGGCGCGCGGTGCCGGGGTAGCGGAAGGACACGCCGTCGAACTCGACGGCGCCCCGGGCCCGGCCGATCCTGCGGGCGTCGGGGGCCTCGGTGACCTGGGGCCGCTGGTCGAGCAGCTCGATGATCCGTTCCGCGGACGCCGACGCGGCGTAGAAGGTGTTGCCCAGATGGGACAGGCCGCGGATCGGGCTGTACAGCTTGCCGATCAGCGCGAGGAAGACCAGCAGGCCGCCGAGGGTGAGCTGGCCCTGGGCCAGCTTCCAGGTGCCGAGGCCCATGACGGCGAGGCCGCCCGCCACCTCGATGACCTCGACGAGCGAGCCGTAGACGGCGTGGATGCGGGTCGAGGCCATCGTCGCGTGGAAGGTGCCGAGGCTCTCCCGCTCGAAGCGGCGCTCCTCCCAGTCCTGCCGGTTGTACGCCTGGACCAGCACGACATTGCCCAGCGACTCCTCGGCCACCGCGCTCAGCGAGCCGCTGCGGCGCCTGCGCTCCCGGGACGCCTCCTTGATCAGCCGGGAGAAGTGCCGGGCGGAACGCCAGAACAGCGGGACGATGGCGAGCGCGAGCAGCGTCAGGTCCCAGCGGAGGTAGAAGAGCAGCCCGAGGAAGACGCCCAGCCGGACCAGGTGGTACAGGCCGTCCGCGACCCCGGAGAGCATGAAGGTCTCGACGGAGTCCACGTCACCCGTGACACGGGAGAGCACGTCCCCGAGCCTTCGGCGCTCGAAGAACCCGAGCGACAGCCCCTGGACGTGCCGGAAGACGTCGGAGCGCAGGGCCAGCAGGAACCGCTCGCCGACCCAGGTGGACGTCATGTCGTCGGCGAAGCCGAGCACGCCCGAGCCGACGACGAGCGCCAGATAGGTCGGCGCGATCCAGACGAACGGCCTAAGATCGCGGGGGACGAGCACGTCGTCCACCACGATCTTGAACAGCCACAGTTCGCCGGCGTCGACCAGGGGCCCGACCAGGCTGAACAGTACGAGCGGCACCAGCCAGGGCCGACGGCCCCGGGTGTAGGGCCAAAAGCGCCGGAACACCTCGCGCGGCGGCACCGGCGGCGCCGCCGTGACCACGGTGCTCGCGGAGTCGGGATCCGCGCCCACGGCCAGCAGACGCCGCAGGGCACGGCGAGGGATCTGCCAGGGGACACGCACCATGGTTCGGCTCCGTCGCGCACCGACGGCGGAGCGGACCGGTTCCCCCGGTCACCGGTCCGCTCGGTCTGGTGTCAGTAGTTGTGACCGGAGTGGCCGTGACCGTGGTCGTGGTGCCCCTCGCCGTGGTCGTGCCCGTGGCCGTGCCGGTCGTGGTCGTGGTGGTTGTCCCTGTCTCCTCCGTGGCCGTGGTGTGACGTGTTGTCACCGTGGTCACGATGGTTGGCCGGGAACAGCCGACTGAAAATCGCCATGAGGTTCCTCCAGTTGCAACATGCCTCGTATCACATACGGTGCAGAACGGGAATTGGATGGCGTTTCGGAAGAAAACGTGCCGATTTCATCGAATGCGCCGTCATCGGCGGGCCGCGCCGGACCCCACCGGGACCTGCTCGTGCGCCGCCCTGTACGGCAGTCTGGGGGCGGCGCCCCGCGCGGTCAGGACACCGAGCCAGGCGAGGAACGCCACGACGAAGAGCCCCTCGACGAGCAGGGACAGCGGGCCGTACGGCGACTCCCAACCGGGCTCGTAATAGCCGCCCGGGAGGCCCACTGTGCGGGAGAACGCAAAGGCGATGATCATGCCGAGGCTGACGAGCGTGCCGGTCAGCCAGGCGATCAGCGGACGTTTCATGACGATCAGCGCCACCGCCACGGCGAGCATGACGGCGCTGCCCACGGCGAACAGGACGCCGATGTAGAACATCTCCGCCAGGTGGTCGGGGACGAGGACCGTGTGCAGCACCGTGTTGCCGATGGCGCAGCCCGCGGCCAGTCCCGTGAGGCCGGCTTCGGCGGCATGCGTGGAGTTCATCCTGACTCCAGGTGTTCAGGGGCATCGAATCGCTGGGCAACGAGGCTCCGGAGAGCGGGTGTTCCGGGTGGTGGTCCGGTTTGTGTCCCCTGGAATGCATACGGAAGGCGGCGGCCGAGGGATTGCGGTTTCCGGTACTTGATGCGAACCGCTTCGCTGTGTCGTCACCCGGTGACGTCGATGAACGTGCCGGCGGGCGTGAAACCGCCCTCGCCGCACGGATCGTGAGGGTGCGGCAGGTTCCGGGACGTCATGCGGGGTCGCCGACGCGCCAGCCGGGTTCGAGGCGGTCGAGCAGGGCGTGGCATGCCGCACCCGCCCGGTCCCAGTCCCCGTCGGCCAGGGGCGCGGTCAGCAGGCCGAACATCGCGTCGACCAGCAGGGTGGCCTCCGTCCGGGCGCGCGGCTCGGGCATGCCCAGTCCACGGAAGAGGGAGGTCACCAAGCCCGTCCACTCGCCGAGAAGAACGCGCATGACGGGGCCGTACCGCTCGGGATGCAGCACGCTGGCGCTCATCACCTCCAGGTAGAGGGGCAGCGTGGCGCGCATGTCGGGGCCGCTGAACTGCCGCCAGATCTCCTCCGCGAACCGGCGCAGCGCCGCGGCGTCCCGGGGGGTGCCCATGGTGTCGAGCAGACCGCGGACGCGCAGGAGCGGGCGCACCTCGTACAGCGCGAGCGCCTCGGCGACCATGCGCTCCTTGGTGTCGAAGTAGTACAGCAGCATGCGGTCGCTGGTCCCCAGGGCCCGGGCCATCGGGCGCAGGGACAGGTCCGCCAGGCCGTTGTGGATGACGTACGACCGAATGCGTTCGAGCAGGTCACGACGTTTGGCCGGGTCGGGTGGACGCGGCATGCGCGCTCCTCTCCGCTCTGTCCGTTTCATCATTTTTTGTACAAGTATTTACTGTAGCGTCCGCTACATGTACCTTATAGGTGTAGCAGCTGCTACGGAAATGGCGCAGGCAGCTCGTACCCCCGAAGGGACTGATTCCCATGGCCGCCCGGGCTCTGGGTCGCACCACCAACCCCCTCGCAGAACACCGCCCCCTGGGGAAGGGGGCGTCGCGTCTGGCCCGGCAGCGGGCGATGTGGTCCCGTGTCTTCGAGCCGTTGCGGCCGCTCGACGCGCCGCGCGCCCGCGCCACCGCCTGGGACGCCTCCTGGCCCCTGCGGCGGGACCTGACCTCGGTTCGTCAGGCCCGGCGACTGGTGACCGCGCAACTGGCCGACTGGGGCGTACGGGATCTGGTCGACACCGCCGAGCTGCTGGTCAGCGAGGTCGTCACCAACGCCCTGTGCCACACCTCCGGCTCCGTGCGGCTCAACCTCCAGCTGCGTGGCGACCGCCTGCTGTGCGAGGTCGAGGACACCCGGGACGCCGCTCCCGTACGCCATGTCGTCGACCCCGAGGCGGAGGGCGGGCGCGGCACCGAGCTGCTCGACCTGCTCGCCGAGGCCTGGGGCACCACGCGTACGGCCACCGGCAAGACGATCTGGTTCCGGCTGCGGACGGAAGCGTCCGCGGCGTGCGAGCAGGGGTGGTGATCTCCGGCGTCCTGTCGATGCGACCCAAACTTGTCTGAACAAGTTTGGTCGCGGTTCTTCCGCCCGACAAGGGCGGCCGGTACCTATGTCCCGTTCATGGCGCACAGCCAGGCCCTGACACGCACCATCCTCATGGCACCCACAGCAACGGGACGAGGTATACGCATGCGACTGCGCTGGAGATCCCACGGCGGGCTACTCACCCTCCTCGGCGCACTGATCGTCTCCGCTCCCGCCCCCGCCCAGGCGGCGGGCGGCAGCGGCAACCTGATCGTCAACGGCGACGCGGAGGCCGGCGGCTACTGCACCGACGACTGGAGCAGCGCCTCCACCGTGCCCGGCTGGACCACCGAGGCCGGCGGTCCGGACGTCATGTGCCACACCGCCGGCTCCTTCGGGCTGCCGAGCGACGGCAAGGCGCCCGGCAAGGCCTTCTTCGGACCCGGCAACTTCGGCGACGGCGCGATGACACAGACCGTCGACGTCTCCTCGGCCGCCGCCGCCATCGACGGCGGGGGCGTCGACTACGACCTCTCCGGCTGGCTCGGCGGCTGGACCGCCTACAGCGGCTACGTCGGGGTCAGCCTGCACTTCCAGGACGTGAACGGCCGCCCGATCGGCGCGACCGCCAAGCTGCCCACCGTCTCCGCGAGCGACCGGGGCCTGGCCACCAAGTTCCTCTCGCGCACCACCACCGGCTCGGTCCCCACCGGCACCCGGTCCATCCAGGTCGAGGTGCAGTTCCTGTCGACGTCCCACGAGACGGGCTACCTCGACAACCTCTCGCTCACCCTGAACGCACCGGTCAACGCGCCGGCCGCGCTCACCCCGCCTGCCTCCAAGGTGCCCGGCTACGACCACGTGTTCATGGTCATGATGGAGAACACCGACTACTCCGCGATCATGAACGATCCGGCGGACACGCCCTTCATGCACAGCCTGATGGGGCAGGGCGCGACGCTGACCGACTTCCACGGCGTCTACCACCCGAGCGACGAGAACTACCTCGCCGTCGCGGGCGGCGACACCTACGCCAAGGGCGCCACCTACTGGCCCAACATCAACTCCCCGCAGCGCAACCTGGGCGACACCATCGAGGCGGCCGGCAAGAGCTGGAAGGCCTACGAACAGGGCATGGGCACGCCCTGCAACACCAGCAACAACTTCGACCGCTACTACGAGCCCGACGACGCGCCGTTCATCAACTACACCGACATCAGCGGCAACGCCTCCCGCTGCGCCGCGCACCTGTTCGACACCACGCAGCTGACCACCGACCTCCAGTCGGCCGCGACCACGCCGAACTTCTCCTGGATCGCCGCCGACGACTACTACGACGGCGAGGCCTCCGGCAACGGCTCTCCCACCAGCCTGAAGACGCAGGACGGCTGGCTGAAGCAGACGCTCGCCCCGGTGCTGACCTCCCCCGCCTGGACCCAGCAGCGCTCGCTGCTCATCCTGACCTGGGACGAGAGCAACAGCGAGGCCTACAACCACATCGTCACCACGGTCGTCGGCTCACAGGGCACCGTCCCGGCCGGCACCAGCAGCCCGGCCCACTACGACCACTACGGCATCGCCCGCACCATCGAGGGGGCCCTCGGCCTGCCCGGCCTGACGGCCAACGACACCTACGCGACGCCACTGAACGCGGCCTTCGCACCGTCCACCGCCACGAAGCCGACGCTCACCGGCGGCCAGAAGGCGGTCGCGAACGGCGGCAACGTCACCTTCCGGTACGCGGTGCCCTCCGCCGCGCAGGTGAGTGCGAAGAACTGGATCGGCATCTACCCGGCGGGCGTCGTCCCCGGCCGGCAGTCCTCATCGGCCTGGGCGTACGCGCCCAACGCGAGCGGCGCGCTGACCTTCTCCACCGGCAAGCTCAACGGCGCGGGCGCGTACGACGTGTACTACCTCGCCAACGACGGCTACTCGGTGCTGGCCGGGCCGATCTCCCTGACCGTCGGCTGATTCGCCGACCGCCGGCTGAACCGGCGACAGCGGCACGCGCGCTCGGCTCCCGGCATCTCGCCAGGGCCGGGCGCGTGTGCCTGTACCGGCCGAGAGCACCGGAAGCCGGTCACCCGGTCAGTGCGAGGTCGCGGGCACGGGCATGAGCCGGTAGGCGTCCTCGTGGGTGATCACGCGGCCGGCGGTGGGCGGCGGGAAGTGGGTGCCCAGCAGCAGGGTGTCCGTGCCGGCCAGGGAGGCGAGGAGCTCGCGGCGGGTGGCCTCGGACCGCTCGGGGTCGATGTCGACGCACGCCCCGATGGCGGGGTGGGCGAGCTGGACCGGGTGGTGGATGCAGTCGCCGGTGATCAGTGCCCGGCCGCCGCGGCCGCCGAGTTCGACGGCGAGGTGTCCCGGAGTGTGCCCCGGCGTCGGGATCAGGCGCAGGCCGGGGGCGATCTCGGTGCCCTCGGCCGGGATGTCGACCAGGTCGAGCAGTCCCGCCTCCTCGACCGGCGTCACGGAGTCACGGAACATCTGCCGGCGCGGTTCGTCCATGGCGTAGCCCGCCCAGAACTCCCGCTCGGTACGGGAGGCGAGGTAACGCGCGTTCGGGAAGGTCGGGACCCAAGTGCCGTTCTCCTCGCGCGTGTTCCAGCCGACGTGGTCGGTGTGGAGGTGGGTGAGGATCACCAGGTCGACGGATTCCGGGGGGAAACCGGCGTCGGTCAGCCGCGTCAGGTAGTCGGTCCGCAGGTCGTGCCAGGCCGGGTTGGCCCGCGTCTTGCCGTTGCCGATGCCGGTGTCGACCAGGACCCTCAGCCCACCCACCTCGAAGGCGAAGCTGTGGCTGTCCAGGCGCAGGACGCCGCCCTGGTCGGCGAAGTCGGGGCGCAGCCAGCCCTGTTCCGTGACCACGTCCGTGGTGGCGCCGGGGAGCAGCCAGGGTCCCGTCTGTGGTGGCAGGGGTGCCTCGTCGACGCGGTGGACGGTGACGTCGCCCACGGTCCAGGAGGGGCCGGTGAAGGTCTGCGGTGCGTGCATGGTCCGTCGTTTCCTCGGTCGCTGGCGGAGGTGGTCACGGGGCGGTGCCGGCATGCCGTACGGCGAGCCCTTAAAGCGAGGCGTTTGCGTTAAGCCACCGTAGGTCCTACGGTCGACTAACGCAAACCCTTAGCTTTTGGTCGGGGTGTCGCCGCGCACCCCGGCCTCCATCGGCATGCAGCTGCTGGGCCCGCCGGGGCCGCAGCCGACGGGCCTAGACGCAAGGGATTCGCTTTAAGGTGGGTCGCATGAGCAGGCAGATGGTGCGCCCCGGCGGTCGCAGCGCGCGGGTCCAGGCATCGGTGCACGACGCCGTGCGCGCACTCATGTCGGAGGTGGGCCGCGACGCCCTGACGGTTCCGCTGGTGGCCCAGCGGGCGGGAGTCACCCCGTCCACGATCTACCGCCGCTGGGGCGACCTGAAGGAACTGCTCTCGGACGTGGCGGTCGAGCGGCTGCGGCCCGACACCGCGCCCCGGGACCAGGGTGACCTGTCGGCCGATCTGACCGCCTGGGCCGAGCAGTTCCTGGACGAGATGGCGTCCGCGAGCGGCCGGGCCTACATCCGCGACGCGCTGCTCGGCGACCCGGTGGGGCGCAACGCCGGCCAGTGCTCCGCCTATGCGGCCGAGCAGATCGACGTCATCCTGGGCCGCGCGACCGAACGCGGGGAGGACACCCCGGATGTCGAAACGGTCGTCGACCGCGTCGTCGCGCCCCTGATGTACCGCATCCTCTTCCGCCCCGCCGGGCTCGACGGCACGTATGCCCGCCGACTGGTGGCGGAACTCCTCGGCACAACCGACCGCGACGACCGCTGACTGAGGCCTACTCAGGCCTACTCGGTTCTACTCAGGCCGGCTCGGTCCTACTCGGTCTCGCTCGGCTGACCGTCGGCCTCCGGCGCCGGTGCCTCCTTGGCCGTGTCGGGGGCGGTGTAGAAGACCGACGTGCCCTGCTTGGTGCGGTGAGCCTGGTTCCGGGCGACCAAATTTTCGAGGGTGGTGCGCACGACTGTCGTCTTGACGCCACGATCGGGGTGGATCTGGCCGAGGGCGGTGGCGACCTCCGCCGAGGAACGCGGTTCGCGCTGGTCGACGAGGTAGGCGCGGACGAGTTCCACCAGTGTGGGCTGGGCGGACGTGGGTGCCTTGGGTGCGGCATCAGGAGTTCTGGTCCGCTTCTTGGCGGGCGTCTTCGCGGGCGTCTTCGCGGGCGTCTTCGCAGACGTCTTGGCGGGCGTCTTCGCGGGCTTGCGCCGTTTCTGCGCGGGGACGGAACCCTTTTCCGTGCTCTTTTCCGCGGTCCCGGGCGCCGCGCTCTTTTCCGCCGTCGGCGGCGTCGAACTCATTTCCGCGGTGGGCGGCATCGCCGCGATTCCGAGCGCCTCCTGCACATTCACGAGGACGGAGTGGTCACGCTGGAGCACACCCAACTGCTCCTGCAACGCGGCGATTTCCGCGCCGATGCGTTCCTGTTCCTTGACGTTGCGCTCAAGGTCGCTGGTGACCTGGTTGATGTACTGCGATGCCAACTCGGTGGCGGGAGCCGTGTGCTCAGTCATGTGCCGGCGCTCCTTGGTTCGGTGGCCTGGCGAATTGTTGCCGGGTCGTTCAGTGCAGTGATGATACGGGTGGGTGGCCCTGTTTGTTTGCGCCCCGTTGCGTTCGATATCGCGACCACGCTCCCAGTGGGACACGGGTGTTGTGTGTCAGGGCGCGGTGAACAGGTTCGGGAAGCGCGGCGCGAGCCAGGGTTTGCGTCCCCAGGCCAGAACCTGTCCCCGGGCCATCGCCCCATATGGATTGCGCCGGCCCAGCGCGATGAGCAGGAAGGTGACGGGCTCGATGAGGATGGTGCAGTCCGCACTGTCCGGCCGCCCCGGGGTCACTCGCACGGTGCCGTCGGTGAGGGTGACGCCGATGGTCGCGCCGCCGCGCAGACGTATCGCGTACCGGGCCGTGAGGCCGCTGATGGCCGCCGCATCGGCGACGCGGGGCATGACCTGGAGCATGAAGGGCATGCACAGCGCCACACGGTCGCGGTCGATCATGTGAGGGCGGCCCACCGCGCGGGCGAGGTCGTAACCGTGGCCCAGCATGTGCGTCAGCAGATAGGACGCGAGAGTGGCCTGGTCCAGGGGACCGAGAGGGGTCAGCAGGGGCCGGCCGTCGGCGCCGCCGTCGGTCTGCGCCCCGGTCCGTTCCACGGCCTCCAGGAACACCTCTGCCTGCTCGATGATCATCGCCGCGAGGGGCTGCGCCCGGCGCTCCTCGAACACGGCGAGGGACTCCTCGTTGGCCGCCGCCAGACTCTGCGGTGTGCCGTCCCCGTACGGGCGTTCACGCCCCAGCGCGAGATCGGCCATCAGCTCGTTGGCCAGCGCCAGATGCGCGGCCGCCTCACCGATCGTCCACTGCGAATTCGGTACGGCGCCGCCGCTGTCGGTCACGTTCCGCAACAGTGCGGCGATGTCGCCGGCGGTGTCCCGGATCGCCTGCCCGAGGCCTTCGGGCAACGGCCCCTCGATGTCCTGCCGTACCGTCGGATGCACCCCGCCCGCTCCCTGTCCGTGTTCCGCACCCGTCGCACACGGGGTGCGCGGTACCCAATCAGACTCGGGGGCGCGCGACAAGCCCTCTCGCGTACCGGCGGTAATTCGCTCGACATCGCGCGGACCTGCGGCGAGTGTGGACGGCATGCTGCAGGACGACATCTGGGACGCCGAGACCGCGCGGCGGTACGACACCCCCGGCACCGGCATGTTCGCGCCGGAGGTCCTGACGCCGGCGGTGGACCGGCTCGCCGGGCTCGCGGGCGGGGGCGCGGCGCTGGAATTCGCCGTCGGGACGGGACGAGTGGCCGTGCCGCTCATCGAGCGCGGAGTCCCGGTCACCGGTATCGAGCTGTCACCCGCGATGGTGGAGCGACTGCGCACCAAGGCGGACGAAGCGACCATCCCCGTGATCATCGGCGACATGGCGACCACCGCCGCGCCCGGGGAGTACGCCCTCGTCTACCTCGTGTACAACACCATCGCCAACCTGCTCACCCAGGCCGAGCAGGTCGAGTGCTTCCGCAACGCCGCCCGCCACCTCGCACCCGGCGGCCGATTCGTCATCGAGCTGTGGGTGCCGGAGCTGCGCAAGCTCCCTCCGGGCCGGACGGCGACCGTCTGGCGCACCGACCCCGACTACATCGGCCTGGACACCTACGACGTCCTTCGCCAGCACGTCGTCTCGCACCACTTCCGCATCGACGCGACCGAGCAGGCCCAGCTGTTCCGCACCCCGCACCGCTACATCTGGCCGGCCGAGCTCGACCTCATGGCCCAACTGGCCGGTTTCGACCTGGAGTCGAGAGACGCGGACTGGACCGGCACCGAGTTCACCGCCGAGTCACGCTCCCACGTCTCCGTCTACCGGCTCCCGCCGCGCGAGTGACCGGCCTCAGGGGGCGGGGAACGGAAGGGCGTCCGTGTAGCCGTTCGACGGGCGGGTGATCTTCTTGACGGTGTGGGCGTCGAGGGCGACCGGGGCGGATTTCGTGCCCAGTGTCCCGCCGGGGTGCCAGGTGCCCGTGACGCTCACCCAGGTGTTGGCGGGCAGGGCCGGGGTCCCGTGGATCCGTATCTTGATGGACTGGGCGTCCGCCGCGCAGCAGGTGAGGATGATCCGGGTCAGGTACCAGCCGTCGCCCCGGCCGCCCGGCGTGACGAAGCCGGTCAGCTGGATGCCGCGCCCCTTGATGGCCTGTTTCCGGTCCTGCTGCACCCGGCTGGTGAAGTCGGTGAGGGTCATCGGGACGGGCGAGGTCGAGGGCAGCGGGTCGAAGTGCTCCCGCTCGGGGACGGCCTCGGGGGCCTGCCGGGAGGCCGTGTAGGCGCCCAGGGCCGGCGGGGCGTAGAACAGCAGGCTCAGCGCGGGCAGGAGCAGCAGCCAGGCGACCCGGGGTACGGCGGAGTGGTCGTGGCCGTGTCCGGCGTGATCGTCATCCGTGGGGTGGTGACCGTCGCCGGTCTCCTCGTGCGCCGCCGGTTCGGTACCCCGGCCCGGGCGGCGGCGCGGCCATGCCTCGGCCACCGCCAGCGCGAGCAGTACCGCCCCCGACGCGATCAGCGCCGGGCGCATGCCCGCTTTGACGTACCTGAGGCACAGGTCGGTGAAGAGCGAGGCGTGCAGGAGACCGAGGCCGCTGAGGGCGAGCAGGACGGTCTGGAGAGGCCGTTTCACAGCAGCACGCCTCCGATCACCACGCTGCACAGGATGGCGACGGCGGTCGTCGCGGTGGAGAAGCGGATCGCGAAGGCACGGCCGAAGGTGCCCGCCTGCAGGGCGATCAGCTTCAGGTCGACCATCGGACCGACCACCATGAAGGTCAGCCGCGCCAGCGGCGAGAAGCCGGTGAGCGAGGACGCGACGAACGCGTCGGCCTCGGAGCACACGGCGAGCACGATGGCGAGCGCCGCCAGGAACAGCACGGACAGCCAGGGCGAACCGGAGAACGCGTCGAGTACGGAGCGCGGGACGGCCACGTTGAAGGTGGCCGCCGCCATGGCCCCGACGACCAGGAAGCCGCCCGCGTGCAGGAAGTCGTGCTGGAATCCGGTCCGGAACTCGCTCCAGCGGCTGTGGCCCGGGCGGTGTCCGGTGTGTCGTGCGGCGGGCCTCAGCCATTCGGTGCGGCCGCGCCAGAGCCACAGCCAGCCCATCGCCGTGGCGGTGGCCAGGGAGGCGAGCAGCCGGGCCAGCACCATGGTGGGCCGGCCGGGGAAGGCGATGGCGGTGGCGGTCAGCACGACGGGGTTGATCGCCGGCGCCGACAGGAGGAACGCGAAGGCGGCGGCCGGGGTGACACCCCGGCCGATCAGACTGTTCGCGACCGGCACCGACGCGCATTCGCACCCGGGCAGTACGACTCCGGCGGCTCCGGCGACGGGCACGGCGAGCACGGGACGCCGGGGCAGGATGCGGTGGAACACCTCGGCCGGCACGAACGCGTTGATGGCGCCGGACAGGGCCGTCCCCAGCAGCAGGAAGGGCAGCGCCTGCACCGTGACCGACAGACAGACGGTCCGCCAGGCCTGGAGGGCCGGTCCGCTCACCGACTGGCCGACGAGGACCAGCGCCGCACCGGGCAGGATCGCGGCGGCCACCAGCAGCAGCGGCCAGTACCGGGGCGGCTCGCCCCCCGGCGCGTCGGCGGCCTCTCCCCGGGGAACGGCCGCTGTTGCCTGGCCTTCGGCCAGTTCGTCTGTCTTCTGCACCCCGGCTCCGTATGTCTGATGATCGGACCGAACATAGCGGAGGTCGGGCGGACCTCGGTGCGTCGGGGGCGCCGCTTCGGAACTCGGCGGGCCCTCGGTCCGACTCCTGAAGTGGTGCGGCTCGATCCGAGTGACGCCGTACACACGTGATCTGGAGACACGGTTGATGGACGAGTCCCGGCATTCCTCCTCCGGCGCGGACGCGGCGGCACGCGGGTGGGTACCCCCGCCCGCCCTCTGCGGGTTCCTCCTGCTGCTGGCCCTGATGTTCACGCTGTCGTACGCCATCGGC
>NZ_JADDRL010000012.1 GCF_021538895.1 Streptomyces olivochromogenes
CCCCGCACCGTCGACGACCCCGAGTGCGGCGCGGACCGAGCCGACGACCCGGGGCAGGGACACCGTCACGCCGGGGGGCACCGCGCGACCGTAGGCGGCAACTCCGGCACGGAGCATCCCGGTTCGGGTCGTCGGCCGACTCCCCTTCACCTCGTGGACTACCGCCCATTTGCCCTATGGCATGTTCTGGTCAAATCTGTCAGTCTTCCCGATGGTCGTGACTCCGTCCCCAGGAGGACACGGCGGACAACTCCCCAGTGATCTTCGAAACCGGTAACGCGTAACCCGCGGCCGCCCACCGGCGCACCCAGGCCGGCCGGGCGGCCATCGAGCAGGCCGGAATCCCGGCCGCCGCAAAGGAGTTTCGTGTGAGATCGACCCCCCACAGAGCCCGCGTCGTGAGCGCTCTCGCCGCCGCCGCGCTGGCCCTCGTCTTCCTGCCCGGTGCCCCGGCCTCCGCCGCCCAGCCGGCCACGGCTCCCGTGGCGGCCGCCTGCACGCCGGCCCAGGTGGTGACCAACGGCGGCTTCGAGAGCGGCACTTCGCCCTGGAGCCAGTCGTCCTCCACCGTGATCACCAGCCGCAGCGGTCAGACCGCCCACGGCGGCAGCAGCTATGCCTGGCTGAACGGTGTGGGCAGCACGCACACCGACACGCTCTCGCAGAGCGTCACGATCCCGTCGGGGTGCAGCACCGCGACCCTGACCTTCTGGCTCCACATCGACACCACCGAGACGACGTCGTCCATCGCGTACGACAAGCTGACGGCGAAGATCGGCAGTACGACGCTCGCGACGTACTCGAACCTGAACAAGAACACCGGCTACGTGCAGAAGTCGTTCGACGTCTCGTCGTTCGCCGGCCAGACCGTGAGCGTCGCCTTCACCGGGTCGGAGGATTCGAGCCTCCAGACGAGCTTCGTCCTCGACGACATCGCGCTCGACACCTCCGGCGGCACGACCCCGCCGGCGGACTCCACACGGACCCCGTCCGCGCCGTCGTACACCGTCAACTTGAGCAGCGACTCCAGCGGCACCGTCTGGACCGGTCACGAGAGCGCGACCTTCACCAACGCCTCCGCCACCGCGCTGAGCGAGGTGTACCTCCGGCTGTGGGACAACTACCACGGCACCTGCTCGGCCATGCCGATCACGGTCAGCAACGTCACCGGCGGCACGGCCGGCGCCCTCTCGGTCGGCTGCACGGCACTCAAGATCGCCCTGCCGGCACCGCTGAACCAGGGGCAGTCCGCCACCATCGGCTTCGACCTGGGCATCACCGTCCCCAGCGGTGCCGACCGGTTCGGCCACGACGGTGCCTTCAGCTTCATCGGCAACGCCCTGCCCGTCCTCGGGATCAGGGACGCGGCGGGCTGGCACCTGGACCCGTACACCAACAACGGCGAGTCGTTCTACTCGCTGGCCGCCGACTTCAAGGTGACCCTCGACCACCCCAGCACCCTGCTGGTGCCGGCCACCGGCACGTCGAGCGACACCCCCGGCTCCAGCGGCCGTACGGTCACCACCGCCACCGCCTCCAAGGTCCGCGACTTCGCCTGGGCCGCCGGGCCCTTCAGCAAGATCTCCGGCACCTCGTCCGGCGGCGTCCCGGTGAACATCTACTCCGTCTCGGGCATCAGCTCGTCGAGCGCGCAGTCGATGCTCTCCACCGCGAAGACCGCGGTGGACGCCCACGCGGCACGGTTCGGCGCCTACCCGTACGGCGAACTGGACGCGGTCATCGACAACAACTACTGGTTCGGCGGCATGGAGTACCCCGGCTTCGTCCTCGACCTGGTCAGCACCACGGCGCTCACCCACGAGATCGGGCACCAGTGGTGGTACGGGATCGTCGGCGACGACGAGTACACCAGCCCCTGGCTCGACGAGGCGTTCACCGACTACGCCACCGACCTGGCCCTGAACAAGACCGGCACCAACTGCTGGAACAGCGTCTCCTGGGCCTCCTCGGCGGAGAAGATCACCAACTCCATGGCCTACTGGGACGCCCACTCCTCCCGGTACTCCACCGTGGTCTACGGCTACGGCAAGTGCGCGCTGCACGATCTGCGGCGCCTCCTCGGTGACAGCACCATGGCCAAGCTGATGAAGGACTACGCCACTTCACACTGGTACGGCGTCTCCACCACGGCAGAGTTCAAGGCGGCCGCCCAGGCAGCCACCACCACGGATCTGACCTCGTTCTGGACCCAGCACCGTATCGACGGCTGACCCGGCACGAGACGGCCGCGGCCGGCGCCCACCGGCGTCGCCCGCGGCCGACTCCGCCCTCAGTACGCGTATCTCAGTACACGTAGGCGGGCCAGTGCGGATCCTCCCAGCGGTCCGGACCCGTCAGGCCGAGCAGCCGTACGCGGTGCAGCAGTTCCTCGTCCGCGCCGTGGGCGCGGAGCCGCGCCGGAGCGTGCCGGACGAGCCAGGCCGTCAGCTCCTCACGCGTCTCCTCCTCGTCGTCCTCCCACGTGTCCCAGGGCAGCTCGTCACCGAGCAGGTCGCGCTCCCAGCGCGCCACCGCTTCGGCCAGCCGCCGGTCGGCGACGGGACCGCTGACCGTCTCCCAGGTCCGCAGCCACGGGGTCAGCGTGCCCGAGGCCTCGACGCTCAGCGCGAGCACCTGGTGGCCGAGCACGGGGGCATCCGCGGCGGTGAGCGTGTACACCCACCAGGCCGCCAGGAACTCCTCGACCGCGGCGGCCTGTTCGGCGGGCCAGCGACGCCAGTGGCCGAGCGCGAAACAACGCCCCGCCTCCTCCAGACCGAAGAGGGGCTCGATCGAGCCGTCGACGAGCGCGGTGGCGAACTGGGGCAGGATGCGGCGCAGCACGGCCGGGTGGTCGCTCCAGTCGATGGCGCGCCAGGTGCGGTGCAGGAGATCCGGGTCCAGCTCCGTGTCCGCCTCCTTGAGCCGCGCGAGATCCTCCGCGCTGCCCCAGTGGCACTCGCAGTTGTGCTCGTCGGGACGGGCGGTCATGCCGCGGAAGGTGGTGGCCAGGCCACTCAGCGCGGCATCGAGACGCTGTCGTGCCGAGGCGGGGCCGACGTCCGTCACGACTGTCCGCCGTCGACGCCGGTGCCGGTCGTGCCCGTCGTGTCGGTCGTGCCGGTCCAGTCCCGGTACGGGACGCGTGCCAAATCGTGGACCTCGCCGACCGTGCCCCACTCGTTCCGGCCCAGCCGGGACAGGGGCCGCAGCAGTCCGATCTCCGGGTGACCGTCCACCAGGACGTCCTCGCTGACGACGGCGTGCACCACCCGGCCGAACACCACCGTGCAGTTGCCCAGCCCGAGCGTCGCGTGCAGCGTGCACTCCAGCGCGACGGGGGAGGCGGCCACCCGCGGCGGCTTCACCCTGAGCGAGGGCTCCCGTTCGACACCCACCGCGTCGAACTCGCCCTCCTTCCTGGGGAAGTCCGTCGCGGTCGCGTTGATCTGCTCGAAGAGCGGCTCGGGAGCGAAGTTGACGACGAACTCGCCGCTCTCCTCGACGTTGCGCAGCGAGTCCTTGCGCCCCACGGACGTGAACTGCACGACAGGCGGATCGGTGCTGGCCACCGTGAAGAACGAGTGCGGGGCCAGGTTGGCCGTCTCCCCGTCCGCGGTGAGGGTCGAGACCCAGGCGATCGGCCGGGGCACGATCACCGCGGTGAGCAGACGGTAGAAGGAGCCCGGATCGAGGGCCTCCGGCGAGTAGTCGACGCGCATGACCACACGCTATGCACCCGGGTACGTGGACACGTCACCCGCCCCCTGGTCGGGGAGCAGGCAGGCGGTCAGGGCGGCGACGTCGTCGCGCAGCCGGTCGTGGCTGTAGTCGAGCAGGTCGTGGTGGAGCCGGACCAGGAGTTCCCGGTGCGGGAGACGACCCCAGGACCGGACCCGGTCGACGAGCGGATAGAAGGAACCGTCCGGGGCGCGGGTCTCCGTGATGCCGTCCGTGTACATCAGCATCTGGTCGCCGGGACGGAACGCGTGGACGTCGACGTGGTACGGCTCGCCGACGAGCATCCCGAGGTTCAGCGGCGGCCCCGACCGTCCCGTGCCCAGCTCGCGCACCTCGCCGGAGCGGATCAGCAGCGGCGGCGGGTGCCCGCAGTTGACGATCCGCAGGACCTGGTCCTCGGCGGCGATCTCGGCGAAGACGGCGGTGACGAACCGCTCGCCCACCTCGCTGCCGGACATCAGCTCGGCCCGGCGCGCCATGCTGGTCTCGACCCGACCCGCCAGGGCGGGCAGGTCGGCCTCCTCGTGCGCTGCCTCCCGGAACGCGCCGAGCAGGGTGGCCGCGGTCTCCACCGCGAGCAGTCCCTTGCCGCGCACGTCGCCGATGACCAGGCGGACCCCGTGCGTCGTGGGCACGGCCTCGTAGAGGTCACCGCCGATCCGCGCCTCCGCGGCGGCGGACACGTAAAAGCTGTCCACCAGGAGGGCGCCGATGCGGTGCGGAAGCGGTCTGAGCAGCACGTGCTGCGCGATGTCCGCCACGAAGCGGACATCGGCGAGTGTGCGCTCCCGGCGTGTGCGGTGGGAGGCCAGGATGGTGGCGAGGGCGCCCACCAGGGCGGTGCAGATGTAGGCGGTCACATAGTGCCGGTCCCAGAGGTAGCCGACGGACCGGCCCGCGCAGCACGGGGTCCCGGCCAGGACTCCCTCGAAGACGATCGCGAAGGCCGTGACACCGGCGACGAAGACGGGCCCGTGCGCGAAGGCGGCCACCAGCGGCAGGGCGATCAGCAGAAAGCTCACCGGCCACTGCACCGGGGTGAGGGGCTCCAGCGCCAGGACCCCGGCGACGTAGAAGACGGGCAGCCAGCGCATCCACGCCGGGTCCGCGGGCAGCCGCCGACGATCGGGGGCGGCCGCCTCGATCGCGGGGCGGTGCCGCCTCACCGCACGCTCCCGCGCACCGCTGTCGCCGTGTCGCCGAGGCGGCCCGGGGCGGGGCATGCGGGCGGACGGGTGGCCCGACGGCTCGACTGACGCGGCCTGCACACACGGAACTCCCGGCACAAGATCTCAGCAAGGGCCCCAGCCTGTTGCGCCCGACCCCGGCCCGCCGGTCATTGCTCCACTCAGCGGCATGTCCGCTCGCGCCGCGTACCTCCCGGCCGGTGGCCGCGGGTGGCGGGCAAACGGTGGCGTCGCGGCGTGGCATTCCCCGGGCACGTCGCCGCACGGTGAGTATTACTGGCCGTTGCTCCGGAAGATCGGGAGGCAGACGTGACGGTGAACCGGATCGGTCTGGTCGTGCACAGCGGGCGCGCGGAAGCCGCGGAGGCCGCACGGACCGTACGCGACTGGTGTGCCGAACACGCCGTGCCGTGCACGGACATCGACGTGTGGCGGCACGGCGACCGGCACAGTGCCCGGTACGAGGTCGACGCGGCGGGCGATCCCGACCTCGTCGTCACCCTGGGCGGTGACGGCACGTTCCTGCGCGGCGCCCGGCTGGCCGCCGCGAACGACGCCCTCGTGCTGGGCGTGGACCTCGGGCGGGTGGGCTTTCTGACGGAGGTCCCGGCGGCGGCCGTGCGCGCCGCGCTGGACTCCGTGCGGGAGAACCGGCACTCGGTCGAGGAGCGCATGCTGCTGACGATGCGCGCATCGCGCCGCCTGGAGGTGCCCACCGACATGGAGGCCCTACTGCGCTACGGCCGCGGCCCCATGCTGCCGCCGCCCCGCGTGCGCACCGACTGCGAGGTGGACCGCGACTGGGGCATCGCCCTGAACGTCATGGCGCTCAACGACATCGTCCTGGAGAAGCTGGCCCGCGACCGGCAGGTGTCGGTCGGTGTCTACGTCTCCGGCAGACTCCTCGCGTCCTACTCCGCCGACGCGCTGCTGGTGGCCACGCCGACGGGCTCGACCGCCTACAGCTTCGCCGCCGGCGGGCCGGTCGTGTCGCCCCGTGCGCACGGGCTGGTGTTCACGCCGGTCGCCCCGCACATGACGTTCAACCGGTCGGTCGTCACGGCTCCGGACGAGCCCGTCGGCCTGCGCGTGCTCGAACGCTCCGGGCAGGCGGCGGTCAGCATCGACGGGCAGCTACGGGGCGTGCTCGACCCGGGGGACTGGATCGGGGTGTACGCGGCTCCGCGCACGCTGCGGGCGGTCCGCTTCGGGCCGATGGACTTCTACGGCCGGCTGCGCGAGCGGATGAACCTGACCGACGCCCCGGCCGCGGTCGCCGACGGGACCCCCGCTCCGCTGTGGTCGGTGACCACTCCTCCGCCCCGGGACCTGGCCCATCTCTCCTTGCTGACCGGCCCGGACGACGTGGCGCCGGCCTTCTAGGCAACGCCGCCCCCCTCACTCGTTCGGGGCGCCCGGCGGGGCGTCTGCGCGTCTGCGCGTGCCGGGGCTGCCGGAGTGTGCGCAGGGTGAGATGCGTGGGTCTCGTGACAACAGTGAGGGGCGATGATCGTTTCGCTGGTGTCGATGCCGGAAGGGATCACCACTCGCGCGGATCTGGCTCAGGCGCGCGAGCGTCTCGCGGAGTCCGACTTCCTGCTCGTCGACATCCAGTTGCCGGAGGAGGAGCCGGCCGACGAGGGGATCGGCCCCGGGGCGGGGATCGCCGAGGATCCTCGGATCGCGCACCAGCTCGGTGTGGAGGCCTACAACCTGCCCTGGTTCGGCCGGGCGGGCGAAGCCGCGCGGGCCGACTTCCTCGGGGACGCCGCGGGGTTCGTCGTGCCCGTGGTCGAGGACTCACGGGTCACCCACGTCCATGTCCTGGTGACCGAGCGGTTCGTGATCACGGTGCACTGGGGGCAGATCGCCATGCTGGGGACGTTCGCCGCGCGACTGGTGCCCGAGCAGCCGCCCGACACCGTGGCCGCCATGTTCCTGCTGCTGCAGGAAGCTCTGGAGACCTTCCGGCGGGCCGCGCTGGCCTGCCTGCTGGCGGTGGAGGACCTGGAGGACGAGATGTTCGAGCGGCGACGTCCCGAGCAGGTCTACAACCTGGCGCGGCTACGACGACGCTCCGCCCTGCTCCATCACAGCCTGCTGCCCTACCTCCAGGCGACGGACGAACTCGTCACCCGGCGGATGATGAGCCGGAACTTCCCCGAGGAACGCCAGCGGCTGGCGCGTGAGTTCCAGAACGCGAGCAGGCTGGTGCTCGCGGACATCGAATCCTTGCAGGACGCCTCGCGGCGGGCGCTCTCCAGCTACTCCTCGCTCGTCTCCGGCGAGCAGAACAACGTGATCAACCGACTGGCCATCGTGTCGACGATCTTCCTGCCGCTGTCGTTCCTGACCGGGTACTTCGGTATGAACTTCACTTACCTGACCGACGAGTTGGAGAGCAAGATCGTCTTTTGGATGCTGGCCGTCGGGCTGCAGGTGGCCGTCCTGGTCGCCGCCCTCTACGTGCTGCATCGCATGCACCTGTGGCGCAAGCTCCGCGATGACGAAGGCACGGACGACCGCTGACACCGAGCCGGTACCTCGGCGGTACCTCTGCGGTACCTCGGCGTCAGCCCAGGACCCGGCGCTTCTGCGCCTCGAACTCCTCGTCCGTGAGCACCCCTTGCGCCTTGAGCTCACCCAGCTCCTTGAGCTGGTCGATCTTGCTGCTCATGTCGTCGGCGACGGTGGGCGGCGTGCTGGGGGCGGGCGGCGGCGGTACGGGGGGCTGCGGCGCCGACTGTTGGTAGGCCGCCTGCTGCTCGTAGGCCGTCGGCTGCTGCTGTTCGTAGTCCTGCTGTGCCCAGCGCCCCGCCTGCCGTCGTGACACACGGTTGGACACGGCGGTGGCGGTTCCGGCGACGACGGCGGTACGCGCGACGCCGCGAAGGAGTCCTGGCATGTTCACTCATCTCCCACACACTGCGCCGCGGTTCAGGCGGCCGCGGGTCCGCTGCTGGGCGGTGTCGTCCCCTCCACCGAGTCCAGGCAGGCCAGCAGTGCCTGGACCGGGATGCGGCCGTTGGCCACGAGCTGGGCCCCGCTGCGCCGGAGCGCGCGGGCCAGGGGCGCCGCCCACAGGTTCTCGTAGATCAGGACCGCGGCGGCGTTGCCGGGCTCCAGCGCGGCACCGGCCTCGTCGAGGTCGCTCTGGTCCAACAGCCCGGACGAGGCGCCCTCGAAGACCGTCAGATCGACTTCGCCGCCGCCGACGTCCCGCAGCTCCAGCGCGGTGACCGACCCGTCGCCGTCCTTGCGGACGAAGGCCAGGTCCATGATCCGGATGATCCCCCGCTCGGCGAGATCGACGAGCATGGGGAACGCCTCGCCGGTCATGCGGTTGCCGGGGAACTCCATGACCACGTAGTCGACGGGGCCCATGTCTTCGACATCGTTCATGACCACTCCTCGGAGCGGGACGGGCGTCCGGGCAGGTGAGCCGGGCCCTCCTCCGGAGCGGCGACGCGGCGCGACCGGGACTGGGGACCGTACTCCACAGCCCATTCCAACACGCGGCAGGAGGCGTCGCACTTCCGGGCGATCCCGTGCGGCGAGCGGTCGGCGGGCCCGGCGCCGGGGCGATGTGCGGGCCGGTGAGCCGCGTGCTGCAATGGGCCGGAGATCACCGGGACAGCGAGGAGTGCGCCATGTCTCCCGGCTCCGACATCGGCCCCGGCTCCGCCGCTCCGCGCATGAGCGAAGCCGCGTTCCGGGCGCTGTACGAGCGACTGCGGGCGGACACCCGCGAGGGCGGCGTGCCGCGGCGCGGGGCCCTGCGTCATCTCACGCCCGAGCGCGTCGTGCACGCCGCAGCCGAGGTCCGCACGGGGCGTACGGTCTCCCTCGCCGCCCCCATCGAGACGCACAAGGGGCCGGACAGCCCCGAGCCAGCCCGCCACCGGATGCTCGCGCCGAGCGCCGACGAGCTGGACGCGCCGGGGCTGCACTTCGCCCGCGACCGCCTGGAGATGAACCTCCACGGTGACGTGGACAGCCACCTCGACGCCCTGTGCCACGTGATCTACGACGGCGAGCTCTACGACGGGGTCCCGGCGCGCACCCTGACACCGGAAGGCGCCGGCGAGCTGTCCGTCGGCCTCGTCCGCGCGGGCATCGTCGGACGCGGCGTGCTCCTGGACGTGCCCCGGCTGCGTGGCGTCCCCTGGCTGGAGCCCGGCGACCACGTCACCCTGGAGGACCTGACCGCGGCCGAGGAGGCGCAGGGCGTGCGGGTCGGGCCCGGCGACCTGCTGTTCGTCCGCGTCGGTCACCGGCGCAGACGGCAGGAGCGGGGACCGTGGGACGTCTCCGAGGCGCGCGCCGGTCTGCATCCGACGGCCCTGCGCTTCCTCGCCGACCGGCAGGTGGCGGCGCTGGGCGGCGACGGCAACAACGACACCGCCCCCTGCGCGGTGGACGGCGTCGGCTTCCCCGTCCACGTCCTCGCGATCCAGGCCATGGGGACGTATCTGATGGACTGGCTTCAGTTCGAGGAACTGGCGCCGGCGTGCGCGGACGCGGGCCGCTGGTCCTTCCTGTGCGTGGTCGCCCCGCTGCGGCTGCCGGCGGCCACGGGGTCGCCGGTGAATCCCGTCGCCGTCCTCTGAGCGGGCCGCCCGCGCCCGACGGCCCCGGGTGCCGATCGCCCGGACGGGCGATACGTTCGAAAGGACGGACCGGCTGCCGCGCTCCTGCGGCGCGCACCGGCAGGTCCTGCGGGCGCGTAGGGCCGCGAGCGCAAGGACGGTGGTCCCTATGGCAGAGTCCCCGCACTACGACGTCATCATCATCGGCACCGGGGCCGGCGGCGGCACCCTCGCCCATCGGCTGGCTCCTTCCGGGAAGCGCGTGCTCCTCCTCGAACGCGGGGGCTTCCTCCCCCGCGAGAGGGAGAACTGGGACTCCACCGCCGTGTTCGTCAAGGGCAAGTACCGGGCCCCGGAATTCTGGCTCGACAAGCACGGGCACGAGTTCCCGCCCGAGGTCAACTACTACGTGGGCGGCAACACCAAGTTCTACGGCGCCGCGCTGTTCAGGCTGCGCCCCGAGGACTTCGGCGATCTGCGCCACCACGACGGCGTCTCGCCCGCCTGGCCGATCGACTACGCGGACCTGGAGCCGTACTACACCCAGGCGGAACACCTCTACCTGGTGCACGGGCGGCACGGCGAGGATCCCTGGGAGGGGCCGGTGAGCGGGCAGTACGCCTACCCTCCGGTCGAACACGAGCCGCGCATCCAGCAGTTGAGCGACGACCTGGAGAAGCAGGGCCTGCACCCCTTCCACCTGCCGATCGGCGTCAACCTCAGCCAGGACGAGAACGGCAGGGCGACCCGGTCGAGCGCCTGCATCCGCTGCGACCGCGTGGACGGCTTCCCCTGCCTGGTCCGCGCCAAGTCCGACGCACAGGTCATCTGCGTGGAACCCGCCCTGGAGCACCCCAACGTCGAACTGGTCACCCGAGCCCACGTGGTGCGGCTGGAGACCGGCCCGGACGGGCGCAGTGTCACCACGGTCGTGGCCCGGCTGGACGGGGACGAGGAGGTCCGGTACTCGGCGGACATCGTGGCCGTCGCCTGCGGGGCGGTGAACTCGGCCGTCCTGCTGCTCGCCTCGGCCAACGAGCACCACCCCCAGGGGCTGGCCAACTCCTCCGACGTGGTCGGCCGGCACTACATGCGGCACAACAACCTCGCCCTGATGGCCGTGTCCAAGGAGCCCAACGACACCCGGTTCCAGAAGACCCTCGCCCTGCACGACTGGTACCTGGGCGCGGACGACTGGGAGTACCCCCTGGGCGGCATCCAGATGCTGGGCAAGTCGGACGCCGAGCAGATCCACGGAGAGGCGCCGCGCTGGGCGGGAGCGGTCACTCCCGACATGCCCTTCGAGGTCCTGGCCCATCACGCCGTCGACTTCTGGCTGTGCGGGGAAGACCTGCCCCAGCCCGGCAACCGGGTCACCCTGGACCGGGACGGCCGGGTCCACCTCGCCCTCGACGAGTCCAACAACATCGAGGCGCTGCGCCGGCTGCGGCACAAGCTCCAGCAGATGCTCGGCCACCTCGGCATGCACGAGCACCAGCTGCTCTCCCGCAGCATCTACCTGCACAAGGGCATGCCGATCGGTGCCACCGCGCACCAGGCCGGCACCGTGCGCTTCGGCTACGACCCGGCGACCTCCGCCCTGGACACGCACTGCAAGGCCCACGACCTGGACAACCTGTACGTGGTCGACACCAGCTTCTTCCCGAGCATCGGCGCGGTGAACCCGTCCCTGACCGCCATGGCGAACGCCCTGCGGGTGGGCGACCACATCCTGGAGCGGCTCGGCTGACCACCGGCGCCCACGCGGCCGCCGACTGCGCGCAGCCCCCGACCGGGCGAAGATCCTCAGTCTGGCGGCGCAACCGCCGCACGTCGCGCGCGCCGCCCGTGCCGCGCGCTGATTGTGTGAGGTGCGACCTCTCCTGGGCGGTCCGGGTTCACCGGGGTCACGCTGCGGAGGAGGCAGTCGATCGTGAGTTCCACCTCGGCCACGACCCAGGGCGTGATCCCCGTCCACCTGCTCAAGGGACAGAAGGCACTCGTCACCGGCGCCAACTCGGGCATCGGCAGGGCGACCGCCGTCGCGCTGGGCCGGGCCGGGTGCGATGTCGCCGTCAACTACGTGGCCGGCCGCGAGGAGGCGGAGCAGGTCGTCGACGAGATCACGGCGATGGGCGTGCGGGCGGCGGCCTACGAGGCCGACGTGTCCCAGGAGGACCAGGTCGTCGCCATGATGGACCGGATGGTCGGCGAGTTCGGGACCATCGACATCCTCGTCGCCAACGCCGGGCTCCAGCGGGACGCCGCGCTCACGGACATGACGCTCGCCCAGTGGCAGAAGGTGCTGGACGTCAATCTGACCGGGCAGTTCCTGTGCGCCCGCGAGGCGGTGAAGGAGTTCGTGCGCCGGGGAGTCGTCCCCGAGGTGTCGCGCGCCGCCGGAAAGATCATCTGC
Organism: Streptomyces olivochromogenes; assembly: GCF_021538895.1. Lineage (GTDB taxonomy): Bacteria > Actinomycetota > Actinomycetes > Streptomycetales > Streptomycetaceae > Streptomyces > Streptomyces olivochromogenes_A. The sequence goes on from NZ_JADDRL010000012.1 coordinate 11,934, forward strand.
ATGAGCTCGGTGCACCAGATCATCCCGTGGTCCGGGCACGTCAACTACGCCAGCTCCAAGGGCGGCGTACTGATGATGATGCAGACCCTGGCGCAGGAGCTCGCGCCGAAGAAGATCCGCGTGAACGCCGTCGCTCCCGGGGCCATCAAGACGCCCATCAACCGCAGTGCCTGGGAGACCCCGGAGGCCGAACGCGACCTCCTGCAGCTGATCCCGTACGACCGGGTCGGCGACCCCGACGACATCGCTCACGCGGTCGTCGCCCTCGCCTCCGACCTCATGGACTACGTCGTGGGAGCCACCCTCTACGTGGACGGCGGCATGACCCTCTTCCCCGGCTTCGCCACCGGCGGCTGACACTTCCCGTACGTCGTCCTCGTACGTCGTCCCCGGCTGGAGACACGCATGCACACCACGGTCCACCTGCTGGCGGACGTGCCGCCGCAGATGCTTCCGGCCAGATCCATGATGGCCTTCACCCTCGTCACGCACATCATCCTGGTGCCGCTGGGTGTGGCGCTGCCGCTGATCACGCTGATCATGCACGGCTACGGTCTGCGCCGCGGCGACGCGACCGCCCTGCTGCTGGCCCGGCGCTGGTCGGCCGTCATGGCGGTCCAGTTCGCGATCGGGGTCGTCACCGGCACCGTGCTGTCGTTCGAGTTCGGGCTGCTGTGGCCGGGCATGATGGGCCGGTGGGGCGATGTCTTCGGCCTCGGTTTCGGGGTGGAGGGGTGGGGTTTCTTCCTGGAGGCGGTCCTCATCGCCATCTATCTCTACGGCTGGCGGAGACTTCCCTCCCGCACCCACTTCCTGCTCGCGCTGCCACTGCCCTTCACAGCCCTGCTGGGCGCCTTCGGGATCCTGGCCGCCAACTCGTGGATGAACACGCCCCGGGGCTTCAGCCTCGACTCCGCGGGCAACCCCGTGGCCGTGAACGTCCGGAAGGCGATCTTCACGCCCATGTTCGGCCCGGAGTACTGGCACTTCGTCGTGGCGATGTTCGTCACGGCGGGGTACGTCACGGCGGGCGTCTACGCCGTGGGCTGGCTGCGCGGCCGCCGTGACCGGTACCACCGGCTCGGTTTCACGATCCCCTTCACGCTCGCCGCGGTGTTCACGCCGATCCAGTTCATGCTGGGCGACTCCATCGCCCGGCAGGTGTTCCACAAACAGCCGGTGAAGTTCGCCGCGATGGAGATCGTCTGGAAGACCGACACGCACGTGCCGGAGTACCTCTTCGGCCGACTGCACCCCGACGGCACGATCTCCGGTGGCATCAAGATCCCGCAGCTCGACTCCATCCTCGCCGGCTTCCGCCCGGACACGAAGGTCACCGGCCTGACGTCGGTGGCGGCCGACGACCGGCCGACGGCCACCCAGGCCACGATCACCCACTTCGCGTTCGACACCATGGTCGGCATCGGCTCCCTGCTGCTCCTGCTCGCCCTCTGGTACGGCGTCATGTGGCTGTGGCGCCGTCGGCTGCCCGCCTCCCCGTGGTTCTTCCGCGGCGCGGCGTGCGCGGGCGTGGCCTCCGTCGTGGCCGTCGAATGCGGCTGGATCACCACCGAGGTGGGCCGCCAGCCGTGGATCGTCTACCAGTACATGCGGGTCGCCGAGGCGGTCACCCCGACCAGGGCCCCCGCGCTGTGGACCATGTTCGGCCTGGTCATCGTCGTCTATGTGTTCGTCTTCGGGTCCTTCCTCGTCATCCTGCTGAAGATGCGCACCCAGTGGCGGCTCGCCGACGAGGCGGCGACCGCGGAAAGGACGGCGGCGGCACCGGAGACGGAAACCCCCTACGGCCCGCGTTCCACCCTGCGGCCAGGCAGTGCCCCCGGGCCGTCCGCCTCCGGGGAGGACCGCCCGTGACCACCGCCGGCCTCGTCGCCCTCGTTCTGCTGCTTGTCATCGCCGCCTACGCCTGCGCCGGCGGCACGGACTACGGAGCCGGCTTCTGGGACCTGACCGCGGGCGGAGCCGAACGCGGCGAACGCCCCCGATGGCTCATCGACCACGCCATGGCCCCCGTGTGGGAGGTCAACAACGTATGGCTGATCTTCGTCCTCGTCATCACGTGGACCGGGTTCCCCGTGTTCTTCCAGACCGTGTTCGCCGCGATGTGGCTGCCCCTGGCCCTCGCGGCCGTCGGTATCGTGCTGCGCGGCGCCGGCTTCGCCCTGCGCAAGCCCGCCCGTCGACTGGCCGGACGCCGCCTCTACGGTGCGGTGTTCGCGATCTCCTCGCTCCTCACGCCGTTCTTCCTCGGAGCCGCGGCCGGCGGAATCGCCTCCGGCCGGGTCGCGCCGGGCACGGCGGCCTCGCCCGAGAACTGGGCCAATCCCACCTCCCTCCTCTTCGGCCTGCTCGCCGTCGCCATGACGGCGTTCCTGGGGGCCGTGTTCCTGGCCGGCGACGCCCGCCGCTTCTCGGCGCCCGACCTCGACGGCTACTTCCGGCGCCGCGCGCTCGTGGCCGTCGCCGTGGTCGCCGTACTCGCGGTGATCATGCTGTTCGTCACCCACGGCGACGCGCCCCACGTCTGGCACGGGCTCACCCACGGCGTGGGGCTCGCCCTCGTCGTCCTGGCCGCCGTGGCGTCGCTCGCCACCTGCGGGCTGCTGCTGCGCACGGCCGACGCCCGCTGGTCCCGGGTCGCCGCCGTCGTCGCGGTGGCCTCGGGCATCTTCGCCTGGGGCATGGCGCAGCGGCCGTACCTCGTCCCGGTGTCGCTGACCGTGGCCGAGGGGGCCGGCGCCCCGACCACACTGCGCTGGCTGATGCTGGTCACCCTCATCGCCGTGGTGCTGGTCTTCCCGGCGGTCGCCTTCCTGTACTGGCTGGACACCCATGGCGAGCTCGAATCCCTCACCGACGCCGACCTGCGGCGCGGCGGCGCGGGCGACGACGCCTGACCCGGAGCTACGCCGCCTGGACCCTGTTCAGGGCGGCGTCGAGGGTGATCGCCGCGTCGATCAGGGCCAGATGGGTGAAGGCCTGCGGGAAGTTCCCCAACTGCCGTCCCGTCGGGTCGATCTCCTCCGAGTAGAGGCCCAGGTGGTTGGCGTACCCGAGCATCTTCTCCAGCACCAGCCGCGCCCGGTTGACACGTCCCGCGCGGGCCAGCGCGTCGACGTACAGGAACGTGCACAGCGAGAACGTGCCCTCGGATCCGCTGAGTCCGTCGGGCGAGGCCTCCGGGTTGTACCGGTAGACGAGGCTGTCGCTGACCAGTTCGTCCTCCATCGCGTCCAGGGTCGCGGTCCACATCGGGTCCTCCGGCGTGATGAAGCCGACCGTCGGCATGCGCAGCAGTGAGGAGTCGAGGACGTCGCTGCCGTAGTGCTGGACGAAGGCCGAACGGCCCTCGTTCCAGCCCTCCGTCCAGACCTGGTCGTAGATCTCGTCCCGGGTGGCGCTCCAGCGGGGCACCGCGGCGGGCCGGCCGTTCTCGTGGGCGAGCCGCAGCGCGCGGTCGAACGCGACCCAGGACATCACACGTCCGTAGGTGAAGTCCTCGCGGCCGCCGCGCGTCTCCCACAGGCCCTCCTCCGCCTGGTCCCAGTTGTCGGTGAGCCAGTCGAGGATGGTGAGCAGGGACTTCCAGCCTCGGTGCCCCACAGTGAGGCCGTGCTGGTGCGCGAAGGAGATGCTGTCCAGCGCCTCCCCGTAGATGTCCAGTTGCAGCTGCGTCGCGGCGCCGTTGCCGATGCGCACCGGTGCGGAGCCCTCGTAGCCCTCCCAGTGCTCCAGGATCTCCTCGTCGAGATCGGTGGAGCCGTCGACCCGGTACATGATGTTCAGCGGTCCGGACTCACTGTCGCCGCCGGCCTTGTCCTTGGCCCGGTCGGCCAGCCAGTTGATGAACGCCTTCGCCTCGTCGGTGAACCCCATCTTCAGCAGGGCGTAGACCGAGAAGGCGGCGTCGCGGATCCAGGTGAACCGGTAGTCCCAGTTGCGTTCGCCGCCGAGCTGTTCCGGCAGCCCCGCCGTCGGAGCGGCCACCAGGCCGCCGCTCGGCGCGTAGGTCATGAGTTTGAGCGTGATGGCCGACCGCTCCAGCATCTCCCGCCAGCGGCCGGTGTACGTCGACCGGCCGAGCCAGGACCGCCAGTAGCGGATCGTCTCCTCGAAGAGCTCCTGGAACTCGGCCGGCCGGATCTCCCGGGGCGGCCCGTCGGCGGACGACTCCAGCACGAACCCGCGCTCGTGGCCCGCCCGCAGGGTCAGGGAGTAGTGCAGGTCGATGTCGCCGCTGAACGGCTTGACCAGCCGCTCGTCGTCCGGCTCACGGACCGGGTGCACCGTCAGTTCCAGTCCGTCGGACTCGAAGACGGCTCCGCGCTCGGTGATGTGCAGCTTGTGGGGCTTGCGGCCGTAGTCGAAGCGCGGAGCGATGTGGACGTCGAAGGTCATCGTGCCGCGCACGCAGCGCACCATGCGGACCAGGCGGTGCCGCGAGGTCGCCGTCGCACCGGTCACCGGCATGAAGTCCACGATCTCGCCGGCTCCCGCCTCGGTCATGAACCGGGTGACCAGGACGGCGGTGTCGGGCAGGTACAGCTGCTTCGTCGCGTACGTGGCGTGGGACGGTCGGATGGTGCAGTGCCCGCCCTGGTTCTTGTCGAGCAGGGCGCCGAACACGCTGGGCGAGTCGATCCGTGGGCAGCAGAACCAGTCGATGGTTCCGTCGGTGGTGACGAGTGCCGCGGTCTGCAGGTCCCCGATCAGGCCGTGGTTCTCGATCATCGGGTAGTCATCCATCGCGGCGCCCCTTCCGGAATGCCTGTACCTGGGATGGCCGGCTACACCCGTTCAGACTAAGTCGGCGCACAGGCTCCGGCCCGTCGAGCCGGGCCCCGCCCGCGCACCGGCGCCGCGCGGCCCTGCGGACCTCGGCGCACGCCGTTAGCGTGACCCCGAGGCATCGACCGACCGCACCCCAGGAGGCTGCCGGTGCTGTCCTGGGCTTCCCGATTCCGGCTGCGGCAGTACGTCCGGGCCAGCCTGTGGATCGTGCCGCTGCTCGGCCTCGTCCTCGGGGTGGTGCTCGCCGAGTGCGCGATCGCGGCCCACCGGTCGGCGTGGGTGCCGCCCGGCTGGCACTACTCCGCCACCACCGCGAGCGGTGTCCTCAGCGCCATCGTGGGCGCGATGATCGGGCTGCTCGGCTTCGTCGTCACCATCGGCGTCCTGGTGGTGCAGCAGGCCACCGGCACCCTCTCCCCGCGCTACATGCGGCTCTGGTACCGCGACCGCCTCCAGAAGGCCGTGTTGGCGACCTTCACCGGCACCTTCGCGTTCGCCTTCTCCCTGCTCCGCAAGATCGAACCGGACGACGTCCCCGACCTCGGGGTCACCCTGGCCGGTATCGGCGTGGCGGTCAGCCTCGTCCTGCTGCTCGTCTACCTCAACCGGTTCACCCACAACCTGCGCCCGGTCGCCATCGCGGACCTGGTCCGCCGCATGGGCCTGAACGTGCTGGACCAGGCCCTGACGGCGGCACGAGCCGCCACGCCCACCGAGACCGGCATCGCCGTGCCCGACGACGGCGGCCCGGTGAATCCGGTCCGCGCCGAGCGCGGCGGAGCGATCCAGGCGTTCCACGTCTCCGGGCTGCGCGCGGTGGCCCTGCGCCACGACTGCGTCCTCGTGGTGACCCACAGGATCGGGGACTTCGTACCCCCGGGAACCGTCCTCGTCGAAGTGCGCGGCGACACCCCGGGGCTCGACCCGCGGCTCCTGCTCGGCATGATCGCGACCGGCGCCGAGCGGACCATCGACCAGGACCCCGCCTTCGCCCTGCGCGTCCTCGTCGACATCGCCGTCCGCGCGCTCTCCCCGGCGGTGAACGACCCGACCACGGCCGTACAACTCCTCGACCACATCGATGCGTTCCTGCACACGATCGCGCGTGTCGAACTCCCCGACCGCCACGTGCTGGCCGACGACCGCGGCAGACCCCTGCTGGTCGTGCCGGGCCGCACCTGGGAGGACTACCTCGAACTCGCCGTCACCGAGATCCGCGAGTACGGCGCGGGCTCCCTGCAGATCTGCCGACGCCTGCGCGCCGTCCTGAACGGCCTGTCGACCACCGTGTCCGCCGAACGCGTCCCCGCGGTGCGCAAGGAACTCTCCCTCCTGGACGCCGCCGTCCAGCACAAGTTCCACGACCCGGCCCACCGCGCCCTGGCCCGCACCGCCGACCGTCAGGGCATCGGCGGCGGCCGCCGCCCGGAGACGGCCGAGTCGGCGGATTGAGCCGGCAGCCGTCTTGACCCCGCCGTACGGGTTGCCCTCGTCGGCGGAGTGGCGGGTGGGTCGTGCCGAGGTCGGCCGTGGTGGCGGAGCCGCCCGTGTCGTCGCTGGTCAGTCGAAGGACAGCCCGCCCGTGCGGGTGCGCTTGAGTTCGAAGAAGTCCGGGTTGTCGGCCAGGACGCGGAAGCTGTCGAAGAGCTCGGCCGCCTTCGCCCCGCGCGGGATGGCCCGCAGTACGGGGCCGAACCACACCGTTCCGTCGACATGCAGGGTGGGCGTGCCCACATAGGCGCCGGATTCGGGCTCGGCGCCCGCCTCGTGGCTCCGGCGTAGGGCCTCGTCGTACGCCGGGTCGTGCGCGGCGGCGGCCAGGTCGGCCGGGAGGCCGAGTTCGGCGAGGGATTCGGCGACGACCACGTCGAAGTCCTTGATGCCGCGGTCGTGGACGCGGGTGCCGTAGGCCGTGTACAGGTCGCGCAGCACCTGCTCGCCGTGCCGTTCGGCGGCGGCCACCGCGACCCGTACCGGGCCGATCGAGCGGTCCACCAAGTCCCGGTACCAGTCGGGGAGTTCGGCGCCCAGGTTGTGCAGGTACAGGCTCATCACACGGAAGCGGAGGTCGAGGGGGCGCTCGCGCTCGACCTCCAGCATCCAGCGGGAGGCGATCCAGGCGAAGGGGCAGGCGGGGTCGAAGTAGAAGTCGACGGTGGTCCTGGCCTCGGTAGGCGCGGGCGTGGGCGGGTGCGTCATGACGGTGACGCTAGTGCGCCAGTGGTGCAGAGTCCCGGCCCAATCACTCAGCGTTTCAGTGGCCCAATTTTTGGGCGGAGTGGCCTGTGACTTCCCCCACCAGCCCTTGCCGCGGCCACAGAGGTCTACCTAAGTTCGGTCACATGTCCTCGCAAGGCCCCACCCTCCCGAACGAGCCGGTCGACTTCAGCATCGACCTCGGCGAGCACGAGGTGCTCCGACGGGCCCACGTGCTGGACGCCATCGGCCCGGACTGGGATCCGGTGGCGGTGCTTCAGGGCGAGGAAGCCGCGTACGACCTGCTGTACTCCGGCCTCAGCGAGGAGCAGCAGCGCGTGTACGACGACCTGGTCGCGGCCGGTGTCCTCCCGAGGCGAGGGAACGGCCATGCTTCCGCTTGATCCGCAGGCGGACCTCGGGCGCCGCGCCTGGGTGAGCTGCCCGAACTGCGACGACAGCCGCGGATGCGTCCCGTGCGCCGAGGAGCGCACCTGCTCCGAACACTGGCGCTACCTGCTGACCAACACCGGCAGCCTGCTCCACCTGCAGTGCCCGTCGTGCACCCACATCTGGGAACACGAGACCGGCTTCGGCGCCACACGCTCCCGCTTCGAGCGCATCGTCAGCGGCCTGCGCCGCAAGTAGCTCGTCAGTCGACCGGCCAGGTGTGCGCCGGGGCGTTGAGGTGCATGTAGTCGATGTACAGCTGCGTCATCCGCCGCAGGGCCTCGTGACGGCCGGAGTGGGTGGTGGCGTCGATGCCGTGGAACGTCTCCTTCTGCCACAGCGCCCCGTTGCGTGCGACGACGCAGCGCTGCTCGATGATGCCGAGCAGCGGCTCCCGCCACGCCGCGTCCATCCCGGAGTGCTCCAGGCCCCGGTGGGCCAGCGGCAGCAGACGGCGCAGGACGAGTTCCGGTACGGGCACCTCGCCCATCCCCGGCCAGTACAGCCGCGCCTCGATGCCGTGCCGGGCCGCCGTGTGCAGGTTGTCCTCGGCGGCCGCGAAGGACATCCGTGACCACACCGGCCGGTCCTCCTCCACCAGGGCGCGGGTCAGCCCGTAGTAGAACGCGCCGTTGGCCAGGGTGTCGGCGACCGTCGGGCCGGCCGGCAGCACCCGGTTCTCCACCCGCAGGTGCGGCTTGTCGTGGGAGGTGGCGTAGACCGGGCGGTTCCAGCGGTAGATCGTGCCGTTGTGCAGCGTGAGCTCGCCCAGCTCGGGGATGTCGCCGCGATCCAGCGTCTCCCCGGGATCCTGCTCGTCGCACAGGGGCAGCAGCGCCGGGAAGTAGCGCAGGTTCTCCTCGAAGAGGTCGAAGACGCTGTTGATCCACCGCTCGCCGAACCACACCCGGGGCCGTACCCCCTGCACCTTGATCTCTTGGGGACGGGTGTCGGTGGCCTGCTCGAACAGCGGGATACGGGTCTCGTGCCACAGCTCCTTGCCGAACAGGAACGGGGAATTGGCCGCCAGCGCGATCTGGACCCCGGCGATGGCCTGTGCCGCGTTCCAGTAGTCGGCGAACTCCTCGGGCGAGACCTGGAGGTGGAACTGGGTGCTGGTGCAGGCGGCCTCGGGCGTGATCGTGTCGGCGTAGGTGCGCAGCCGGTCGACGCCGTCCACCTCGATGTGCAGGTCCTCGCCGCGTGCCGCGAACACCTGCTCGTTGATCAGCTTGTAGCGGGGGTTCTCCGACAGGGCCGCCTCGCCGACGTCGTCCTCCTGGAGGGTGGGCAGGATGCCGATCATGATCAGACGGGCGCCGATCGACCGGGCGCGCTCCTCCGCGTGATTGAGCGCAGCGCGGATCTCCGACTCCCAGGCGTCGGGGCCGCCCGCCGTCAGACGGCGCGGCGGAACATTGATCTCCACGTTGAACCGGCCCAGCTCGGTGGACCAGGCGGGGTCCGCGATGGCCTCCAGCACGTCGCTGTTGCGCATCGCCGGTTCCGCCTGGTCGTCGACCAGGTTCAGCTCGATCTCCAGCCCCACCTGGGGCCGCTCGGACTCGAATCGTGAGTCGCGCAGCATCTGCGCGAACGCGTCGAGACACTCCTGCATCTTGATCCGGTACCGGCGACGGTCCTCACGGGTGAAGACCTGCGCCGGGACGTCCCGTCCCATCGGCCCTCCCGGGTTCCCCCTCGGACACCTCTCCCTCCCAGCGTCGCACCGCCGGGCGCAGCTGACCATGCGGATCGGGTCCGGCCCGGCCGAGCGCGGTCCGGGCCGGGGGGTCAGGCGTCGCGGGGTCGGGAGTCGTGTCCCGGGATCAGCCGCCCTCTCCCCGCACCCGCGCGCCCCGGCGGGACCGCAGGACCTCCGCGAGGATGGGGATCAGCGAGACGACGACGATCAGCGCGACCAGCGGCAGCAGGTAGCGGTCGACGTTCGGGACGGAGGAGCCCAGCGCGTATCCGGCGAGGGTGAGGCCGACGCTCCACACCAGGCCGCCGATGACCTGCCACAGCGTGAACGTGCGCGCCGGCACGCCCAGTGCCCCGGCCATCGGGTTCAGTACCGTCCGCACCACCGGGACGAACCGGGCCAGCACGACCGCCTTGGCGTGCCCGTAGCGCTCCAGCAGTTCCTCGGCCCGCTCGGCTCCCTCGCGCAGTCGCTGCGAACGGCTTCTGGCCAGGAGCGCCCCGCCCGCCCGGCGCCCGATCAGATAGCCGCACTGCGCGCCGACCAGGGCGCCGAAGGCCGCCGCGATCAGCAGCGGTCCCAGGGAGAGTTTCACCGCCCGGTCCGCCGTACCCGTGCACAGGAGGCCCGCCGTGAACAGCAGCGAGTCCCCGGGCAGGAAGAAACCGATCAGCAGTCCTGTCTCGGCGAACATCACCACGCCGACACCCAGCACGCCGAAGGCGGCGAGCAGTGAGTGGGCGTCGAGGACGTTGACGGCGAGCTGGGATGCGAGGTGCATCGATGTGGCCATGGCCCGAGCTCTTTCCTGAAGGCGATCTGTGGGCGAGGTACGAGCGACTACAGGCGGGTAGACGGTCTACCGAACTGTAGACGATGGGCGGGACGGGTTTCGTAACGCGTGCCATTCATCGGTCGTCCGGTCGATCCCAGGTACCGCCGGACGCGGCAATCTCACAGCATGACTGACACCCCCCACCACAACTCCGCGGAACCGGAGCGCGGCCCCCGGACGTCCGACATTCCGGCCGGCGCCACCCGCAGGTCCGTGATCGCCACCCTGGGCGGCGTGACCCTCGGCGCGGCCGCCCTCGGACTCGCCTCGACGGCGCAGGCACAGGCCGAGGCGAAGGGCCAGGTCCGAACCCCGGCCCAGGCCCGGCCCGGGGCCGCGCCCGCGGCCGCCTGCGTCCTCACGCCCGAGCAGACCGAGGGCCCCTACTACCTGGACCTGGAGAGGGTCCGCAAGAACATCACCGAGGGCAAGGCAGGCGTACCGCTCACCCTGCGCGTCACGGTGACGGACGTGACGACCTGCTCCCCGCTGCCCGGCGCGGCGGTCGACATCTGGCACTGCGACGCCGTCGGGGTCTACTCCGGATACGTCGCCGGCGGTTCCACCCCGGACACGACCTTCCTGCGCGGTGTCCAGCTGACCGACTCCACCGGCGTCGCGGAGTTCACCACCGTCTACCCCGGCTGGTACGTCGGCCGCGCTCTCCACATCCACGTCAAGGCGCACGTCGGCGGCACCGTGTCCAACGGCACCTACCACGGCGGCCATGTCTCCCACACGGGACAGCTCTACTTCCCGGAGACGTACAACACCAGGGTCGCGGCCCTGGCGCCGTACCGGAACAACACGGCCACCCGCACGCTCAACGCGAGGGACGGCATCTACCGCAACGGCGGCTCCTCGACGCTGCTGACCATCACCCAGCTGGGCAGCGACCTCGGCAAGGGGGTGACCGGCACCGTCGTCCTTGGCATCGATCCCGCCGCGACACCCTGACCCCCACCCGAGCGGCCGCGGGCCGGCCCGGCGGGCCGGCCCGCCCGTGTGACGTGCCGCGTGCCGAGCCGGTACGGAGGCACGGAACCGGTGAGGGTTTCGTCCCGGGAGCGAGCGGCCAGGAATCGTGGATGAGTCGGACTCCAGCGTGCGCGTTGTGCGGCACGGCGCTGACCGTGAGACCGCACGGCGGCCGGCCGGCTCGTTACTGCTCCAACGCCTGCCGGCAACGGGCCCTCAGACAGCGACGGGCACGCGAGGAACGGGGCCGCACAACGACCGCGGCCGACTCCGCGGCGTCGACTGCCGTGCCCCCCGACGCGCAAGGCCCCGCGCTGCCGCGGGCGCTCGACTCCTTCGTGGGCCGACGGCAGGAGCTGTCGGCCCTGCGCGCCCTGGTCCGGACGTCGCGCCTGGTCACCCTGACCGGCGCCGGCGGCGTCGGCAAGACGCGGCTCGCACTGGAGCTGGCCCGGGGCCGGCCCGCCCGCAGCGCACGGGTCGACCTGGTCGAACTCGACTCGCTGCACGACGGCGCCCAGCCGGCGCAGTCCGTGGCGGCCGCGCTGGCCGTGGGGGAGCGGGCGGGCCGCTCCGCCACAGACATGTTGGTCCACGCGATCGGCGACGCCGCACGGCTGCTGGTCCTGGACAACTGCGAGCATCTGGCCGAGCCGTGCGCCCGGCTCGCGGCGACCCTGCTGAGCCACTGCCCCCGGCTGCGGATCCTGGCCACCAGCCGGGAGGCGCTGCGGGTACCCGGAGAGACCGTCTTCCGCGTCGACGAGCTGTCCCTCCCACCGGCCGACGCGGACGAGGACCCCACGGCCCTCCTGCGGTCGGACGCCGTCCGGCTGTTCGTCGAACGCGCCGCGAGCCGCGCCCCCGGATTCACGCTCGACCGGGACAACGCCCGCACCGTCGCCGAGATCTGCCGCCGTCTGGACGGCCTGACCCTCGCCATCGAACTCGCCGCACGACGCGTCGGCCCCCTTCCGCTCGGGGACATCCTCGCGGGGCTGGACGACCAGCTGTCCCAGCTGTCACTGCTCACCGACGGGAGCAGGACCGGGCCCCGGCGGCACAGCGGGCTGGCCGCTGCGATCGACTGGAGCCATCGGTTGCTGGAGCCGCCGGAGCAGGCCGTCTTCCGGCGGCTCGCGGTCCTCGTCGGCGGATTCGACACGGCCGCCGCGCGGACGGTCTGCGCGGGCGGCGGCATCGAGCCGCGGCACGTCCTGCGCATCCTGTGCGCCCTGGAGGCCAAGTCACTGATCGCGCGCCTGCCCGGAGACGTACAGCCCAGCCGGTTCCGGCAGTTGGCCGCCATCCGCGCCTACGCCATGGACCGGCTGCTCGCGTCCGGCGAACTGCACACCACCCGGCGACGGGCCCTCGACTGGCTGAACGGGCTGGCGGACGGGGCCGGGGACGAGGTGTTCGCCGACCAGGCCCGCAGCGCGCTCACGGCCGAACGCGACAATCTCGCGGCGGTCCTGGCCCGCGCGAGCGGCCACGAGGACGCCGCGCACCCGCGGCTGGCCCTGGAACTGGCCCGTGTGCACTACCAGCAGGAGCAGCCGTCGGCGGCCCGTCCGCTGCTGGCCGGACTTCTCCAGGAGCCCGGTGGCCCGGGAGGGACGCTCGGCGGCGCGGTGGCGGCGCTCGCCGCGCGCGTGGCCTGCCAGCAGGCCGACCCGGTAAGGGCGCTGCGCATGGGCGAGCGGGCGGTGGAGGCGGAGCGGGCGCGCGCCCACCCCGCCGGGCTGGCCAACGCGCTGGACGCGCGGGCCGCGGCACGGCTGTGCCGCGGTGAATTCACCGCGGCCGTCGCGGACTTACGCGCCTGCCTGGACGTCGTCGCGACGCTCGGCACACCGCACGACACCGCCTGGTGCACCCAGCACCTGGCCTGGGCACTGCTCCAGGCGGGCGAGGCGGCCGAGGCCGACGTCCTCATGGCGCGCTGTCTGCCGGTGCTCCGCGCGCACGCCCCCTGGCCCCGGCTCGCGGCCGCCCTGCACACGGCGGGCGCCGTGCGGCTGGCCCTGGGCCGACTGGACAGTGCCGAGACGCTGTTCGGCGAGGTGCTGCGCATCGTCCCCGAGGCAAGTTCCCATGCCCTGTACCCCGTTGAGGGCCTCGCCCTGGTGGCCGCCGAGAGCGGCGATCCGCAGCGGGCCGTACGACTCTACGAGGCCAGCGCGCAGGCGCGGCGCCGGCTGGACACCGAGCCCGAGGATCCCTGGCGGCGCCGGGTGGAACAGGTGGCGGCTCGCGCCAGGACACGGCTGTCGGCGGCCGAGTGGGACGCGGCCGTCAGCGGCGGTCGTCGGTTGCGCGCGGACCGGCTGGTCGCGTACGCCCTGCGGACCGGGAACGGCGGCCACGGCACGACGAGGAGCGCCGTCACAGCCGTCGACGACCCCTCGCCGCTCACCGCACGGGAGTTCATGGTGGCCGAACTCGTCGCCCAGGGCCTGACCAACCGGCACATCGCGGAGCGGCTCGGCCTGTCGCCCCACACGGTCGCCACCCATCTGAACAAGGTCCGCGACAAACTGGGCCTGCGCTCCCGCACGCAGATCGCGCTGTGGGTGGCCGGACGGCCCGGTTCCCCGGGCGCGCGCGGGCGGGCTTGACCCGGTGCCGTACCCGGTGTCGGTGCCCGGTGCGGTGGAACCGGAGGCCGGGCGTCCACGTCTTGCGTGTACGACGGCCCGTGGTGTCGGGCGAGACGCGAGGGGTGACCTGATGGTCAACGAGCTCATGGGTGTCGTGGTCTGCTCAGGCGCGGGGATCCTGCTGCTCGGATGCGCCGCACGGGACGCGGTGGTGGTCCGGCGGCTGCGCCGCAACGGCATCCGCACCCGGGGCGTCGTGGTCGACAATGTGCGGGTCACCGACGGCGACGGGCCGGGCTGGGCGCCGGTCATCGCCTTCCACGACCACCTCGGACACCGCGTGGAGTTCACCACGAAGGCACGGGGGACCGGCCTGGGCCTGCATACCGGACGGGAGGTGCCCGTCGTGTATCTCGGGCAGAACCCGCAGACGGCGCGCGTGGCGATGTGGCGGCATCTCGTGGGCCCGACCGTGGGCATGCTGTTCGGCGCGACGCTCTTCCTGGGCTGCGGCGTACTGATCGCCGCGATGGGCTGAGGGCGCGTTCAGGGACGACCCGACTGCTCGCGGCGACGGGTCGCGGCGAGCGTGCCCAGCAGAGCGAGGGCCTGGGCGCCGGGGCTCCCCGGTTCCGCGTGGTACATGACCAGTTGCTGGCCGGGCGCGCCGCGCACGTCGAAGCTCTCGTACGCCAACGACAGCGCGCCGACGTCGGGATGGACGAGTTCCTTCGTGTTGAAGGTCTTGCCCTGCACGGCGTGCGCGTGCCAGAGGGCGGCGAACTCCCCGCTCGCCCCGCTCAGCGTGCTCACGACCGCGTGCAGACGGGGAAAGTCGGGGGCGAGTCCGGTGGCCTGGCGGAGTTCCGCGACCGTCGCCTCGGCCGCGCGGTCCCAGTGGCGGAAGAAGCCGCGCGCGGCCGGGTCCAGGAAGGTCATGCGCGCCAGGTTGTCGGCCCGTCGGAACGGCGAGAACAAGGCGTCGGCCAGGGCGTTGACCGTGAGCAGGTCCAAGGCCGGGTTCAGGACGAACGCCGGAGTGTGCGGGCAGGCGTCGAGGAGTCTCCGCAGCGCGGGACTCACCGCGTCGAGCGGCCGCGGCCGCTCCTGAGGCGCACTGCCCGCGAGCCGGAACAGATGGTCGCGCGCGGCGTCGTCGAGGCGGAGCGCGCGGCACAGCGCGTCGAGGATCTGCGGGGAGGGCCGGCGTTCGCGGCCCTGCTCCAGGCGGGCGTAGTAGTCGGTGTTCATCCCGGCGAGCACGGCGACCTCCTCGCGGCGCAGCCCCGCCACGCGGCGGCGGCCGTACGAGGGCAGCGCCACGTCGTCCGGACGCAGACGGGCGCGATGGGCACGCAGGAAGTCACCGAGGTCGCCATGGGTCACCGCTCCAGCCTAGGAGCCCCGACGCCGCGCTGCCTGGGTGCGCCATGCCCAGGCAGCGGCCGTCCTGGTGACCGCCCGTGCCGCCGTTGAACGCTTGCCTCGACACACGGCAACCGCCGCGGATCTAGGGAGAGTTCACGATGACGGAGCACACCAGGGTGGTGCTGATCACCGGCGCGAGCAGCGGCATCGGCGCGGCCGGCGCCCGCCGGCTCGCGGCCGACGGGCACCGGGTCGTCCTCGGCGCCCGCCGCACCGACCGCCTGGAACACCTGGTCAAGGAGATCCACGCGGCGGGCGGCACCGCCATGTTCCGCAGCCTGGACGTCACCGACGCTGCCGACGTGCACGCCTTCGTCGCCGCCGCGCGCGCCGCGTACGGCCGGGTCGACGTCCTCGTCAACAACGCGGGCATCATGCCCCTGTCCCGCCTCGACGCCGGACGGACCGACGAGTGGGACCGCATGATCGACGTCAACCTGCGCGGGGTGCTGCACGGCATCGCCGCCGTGCTGCCGGTCATGCGGGAGCAGGGCGGCGGGCACGTGGTGAACATCGCCTCCGTCGGCGCGTACGAGGTGTCGCCCACCGCGGTCGTCTACTGCGCCACGAAGTTCGCGGTGCGCGCCCTGTCCGAGGGGCTGCGGCAGGAGTCCGACGGAAGCGTGCGGGTCACCGTCGTCTCGCCCGGCGTGACCGACTCCGAACTCGTCGACCACCTCGCCGATCCCGAGGCCCGCGCCCTCATGCGGACCTATCGCGCCGTCTCCCTGCCGGCCGAGACGATCGCCGACGCCATCGCGTACGCCGTCGCCCAGCCGCCGGAGGTCGACGTCAACGAGATCGTCGTACGCCCGGCCGCCGGCGCCCAGTGAGGAGGCTCTCGCAGGTGAGCCACACGGGTGTGCAACTCGGTTCCAGCACACCGTCCGTACCGGTCTCGAGAGGGGCGTAGACGGGGCCCCGGGAGCAACTACACTGCCGCGAAGTCGCGAGGCGACACAGCAACTGGCCGGAAAGGAGAGGTCATGGCAACGGGGGGATGGGGTCCCGGACCCGGCGCGGGGCAACCGGGCGGCAACCCTTACGGTCCGGACAACGGCGGCAACCCCTACGGTCCGCCCGCCCCGAACCCGTACCCGAACCAGAATCCTTACGCGCATCAGAACCCGTACCCGCATCAGAACCCGTACCCGAACGCGAACCCGTACCCGTACGGCCCGCAGCCCGGCGCGCCCGTTCCGGTCGCGCGCCGGCGCAGTTGCCTGTGGTACATCTCGCCGGCCTTCCTCGTGGTCGCCATCCTCCGGTCCGCACACCGCGTGGCCACCAAGCTCTTCGTGTACGAGAGCGGGGACCGGATAGTCGACCGCACCGTGGACCGTGTCCAGGTGGTTCGCACCGTGCTCGGTGTGCTGGCCACCCTCGCGCTGATCCTGGTCTACGGCGTGGAGAAGGACCGCTGGGGGAACGCGGCGGAGGACGGCCTAGGTAACGCGTTGGCCACGCCGCTCATCCTGATCGTCACCGGGCCGCTGGTCATCCTGGGATTCATCCTCTACGCGCCCCCGCATCTGCGCCCGCACCTGCGGTCCCGGCTGGGCGCCCCGCTCAAGGCCGTCGGCTGGTACGTGCTGACCCTGGTCGTCCTGGCCGTGACCCTTTACGCAGTCAGCGTCTTCATCAAACAGGAGGACCGGCCGCACTGGCAGCAGGTCGCGCTCGCCGTCATCGCGATGGTCGCCATCTTCTGGGGGCTGCCCTTCCTCTTCCTGGCGTCGCTGTACTCCGCGCGCAGCGCCTTCAACACCGCCCATGTCCACCCGATGCTGCCGCCCGTGGTCACCGGCGTCCTGGTGTGGGTGCTCGCCCTCTTCAGCCTGATCGGCGACGGCCTGCCGGCGGGCCCGCCGGTGGCCCAGTTCTGCTCACTGTTCGGCGGGCCGCTGTCGGTGACCGCGGTCTCGGCGTGGGAGATGCGGCGCCTGCGCACCCGCTTCGGCGTCACCGTCCGGGGCTGAGGCCTCATGCCGACGCGGGGCCGACGGCGGTCGGCCCCGCGCTGCGGTGACGTGGTTCAGTCGTCGTCGTCCGCGACGGGCGCGGCGTCCGCGCCGGGGACCTGACCGGGCAGCAGCACCTTCTTGTCACCCGGGTAGGGCCGGGCGAAGTTGTTCGAGGAGTACCAGATGTCCCGGTTCTCCTGCGCCATGTTCACCATGTCCTCCCGGGTGAAGTCCTGCTTGGCCGACCACTCGGCCCAGGCCCTCGCCGTCGCGCCGGTGGTCTGTGCGGGCTGCGGGTTCGTGGTGGTCAGCGGGATCTCGTTGGGCAGGTAGGTGTACGGCGCGTACGCGGGCCGGTCGGTGAACGCGTCGTACATCGGCTCGGCCGTCATGTCCTGCTGGTTCATCGGCGGCAGACCGAGGATCTGCTCGATGGTCCGCATGACGTTCAGCTGGCTGTAGTACGTGTGCACCACCTTGCCGCGTGCCGCGTACGGGCTGATCACGAGCGTCGGGTTGCGGTGCCCGTCGACGTGGTCGACGCCGTTCTGCGAGTCGTCCTCCAGGACGAAGATCGCGGTGCTCTTCCAGTCCTTGCTGTGGGAGATGGTGTCGACGACGCGGCCGAGTGCCAGGTCGTTGTCGGCGACCTGCGCGGACGGAGTGATGGCGCCGGGCGCGGTGCCCGAGGTGTGGTCGTCCATCAGCCACATCATGTTGAGCGCGGGCAGGTTGCCGTCCTTCTCGTACCGGCCGAACACCGGCTTGAACAGGTCGGCCCGGTACTGGTCGGGGATGTTCAGGTCGAAGTTCGGGAAGTTCGGCTGCGTGATCTTCGCCAGGGACGGGATGTCCGTCTTCGGCTGGTAGGCGCCCACCGGGTAGTTGAGCGGGCCGTCGGCCCTGCCCTCCATGACCTGCGCGTCGTGGTACCACTTGGGCCAGCTGCCGGCGGGCGTGCCCTTGCCGCTCGCGTCGACGTAACGGTCGATCTGCTCGCCCCAGTTGGTGACGGACCTGCCGTGGGCGAGCGCGTTGTCCCAGATCCAGCCGGACTTCACGTCGCTCAGCGGGTCGCCGGTCTGGTACGAGCGCGTGTAGTTGCCGTACATCTGCTGCAGGTAGTTGTTGACGAACGCCTGGTTCAGCCAGTGGTGGCCCTCGGCGGAGTTGGTGCCGTCCGAGTACAGGTTGTCGATCAGCGGGTACGCGCCCGCCAGCGCATGGGTGTTGGGGGTGATGTGCTTGCCGAACTGGGTCAGGCTCGGATCGCCGTTGCCGCGCGGGTCGTCGCCGAGCACCTGGTCGTAGGTGCGGTTCTCCTTGACGATCAGGAACACGTGCTTGATCTTCGACGGGTCGCCGACGTGCAGCGGGACGGCGACCGGCGCGGCCTTGCCGCTGCCCGCCCGGTTGCGCCGGCGCAACCCGTTCCACTGGTTGTTCCTGAAGACCTGCTCGGTGTACTTCCGCATCTGCGGCGCGGTCGGCGGGGCGATGGTCTGCACGGTGCCGACGAAGTTGTAACCCAGGTGCGAGGTGGCGGGGTTGGTGCCGCTGCCCTGGTTGACGGTGCCGTTCGGGCCGACCGAGCCGAGGCCCTGCTCGCTGGCCACCACCAGCCGGTCGAGCTTCTTGTCCGTGGCCAGTCCAGTGGGGAACATCCCGGTCGGGATCAGGCCCTCGAAGGAGGGCAGGGTGTAGGCGTCCTTGAACTCGTAGACGGCCACGGCGTTGTCGCGGCCCAGGCTGACGGCCAGGTGGGTCGCGTCGAGCATCGTCAGGCCGTTGGGCTGGGCGCCGAACGGCGCGCCGGGTGCCGGGTTGGCGGCGAAGGTGCGGCCGAGTCGCTGCTGGGCGGTGTCGATGGTGGTGACCGAGTCGTCGTCGGTGTTCGCCACGAGCAGGTTGCTGCCGACGGCGAGCAACGCGCTGGGTTCCAGGCCCACCTTGAAGGTCTTGACCTGCTGACCGGAGGCCAGGTCGACCTCGGACACCGTGCCCGTGGAGGGGACGGCGTCGTCGTTGTCGGTGACGATGTCGGTGCCGTAGGAGTCGTCGGTGCGGTCACCGGGCTGGGCCGGGCGGCCGCCCTGGTTGCTCACGTACGCCTTGCCGTCGATGACGACGACGCTGTTGGGCACGTTGCCGACCGGGATCTGCCGGGTGAGCGTATTGGTCGTGGTGTCGACCACGCCCAGGGTGTTGTTGGCGCTCAGGGTGACCAGCAGGTCGGTGCCGTTCGGCGCGAACGTCAGTCCGGCGGGGACGGCCTGACGGCCGCTCACGCCCGGCAGCTTGAGGGTCAGCGGATGGGACAGGGTGCCGTCCGCCGCGACGTCGTACCGCAGGAGGTTGCCGGGCTGTGCGGCCCACAGGTGCGTGCCGTCGGGGGAGTAGACGATGCCCCCGTCGGAGATCCTGCCGCTGCCCACCTGCTGGAGCACCTTGTGCCCGACGAGATCGAAGACGGTGACGACGCCGGTCGTGGCGCCGCCGGTGTTGAGGCTGACGGCCGTCCTGCCGTCGGGGTTCAGGGCCAGCCCGAAGGGGCGGCCGTTCTGCTTGATGACGTCGCCGGCGGGCGTGACGAACTGGTTGTTGTGCGTCAGGTACGACCCGTCGGCCTGCTCGCCCACGACTTTGTCGCCCAGCGGGGTGTTGCCGAAGCCTCCCGCGGCGTAGGTGATGCCCGCGGTGGTCGCTGCCAGCGAGAGCGTGGCGGTCACGACGACGGTCCGCTTGGCCATTCTCGGTCTGCGCATGGATTCTTCCTCCGTCGGAGCCGGCTACCGGTCACTGAGTCGGAACCGGCGTGGCGGGGAAGAAGTTGGTGCCGTGCGAAGAAGAATCCCCGACGGCTGCGTGTACGGCACACGAATATCTGTGAGGCCGCTGAGAGGCGCCTTTGCCTTTCCTTGAATGGAGGATCGGTGAAAGAGCGCCGGTGAATCTCGCGAGTCGGGATGGTGGCACTCCGTCAGGGGCGGGAGCGCGCTCCAAGCTTGGGGGACATGGCAGTCGATGTCTCGTCATGTCCGCCCGTGCTGGACCTGAACGTCGTGGAACGGCCGGATGCAATGCCGGTGAACGCGGAACAGGCCGCGAGGGCAAGGCTTTACGGCATTATGGACCGAGCCGGAAATGCGTTTGGGAATGCGGTCCAGTGTGCCAACAACTCGCCAAGAAAAGGGGGATCTTCACAAACGCCCGGCTCACTCCCAGCTGGACGGGCCGGCCTCGCACATGCCCTTCGCGTTCACCACGTAAATGATGTCCCGGCTTCCCACGCTGCCCGGCTCGGTGGGGGTGGGGGTGATGACGGGACACGTCGACCGCACGCCGTGGACGACGACGCGGTACGTCACCGGCCAGTCCCGCTTCTCCCGCCAGCCGACGTACATGCCGCTGTCGTCCGACGACGAGGGGGTGTCGTTGCCCTCAATCAGCATCCCCTGCTTGCCGCACACCGGGCAGTCGAGCACACGGGCGTCCCAGGCCGAGTGGTTGACCAATCTGACCTCCCGGCCCTCGTCGGTGTTGCCCGACGTGCCGCAGCCGGTCAGCGGCAGTCCGGCCACCGCGGCGAGGAGCACCAGGCTCCGGCGCGCCCGGCTTCCGCGGGAGCCGATGGAGGACGGGGTCCGGCCGGTGCGTGGCGTGTTTCTCATGTGCTGCTCTCTGGTGCGGTGGTGCGTCATGGCGAAGCCCCGCAGGTCACGGTCTGTGCGTCCGGCGAGGCCCGCACCCATTCTCGCATTGGCATGGACCTGGCGGTGGCGGCTCGCTATGCTCTGCCCCGCCACGAGTGAGAGCGCTCTCGGGAATCGGCTGTTCCACCCCCACCCCTGGAACGACGAAGGGCAACTCCGATGAGACGCAAGAGACTTACGCATGCCGTCCTGGCCGTACTCCTCACGCTCGGCGGCCTGAGCGCGGCGGGCGCGTTCCCCGCCTCGGCGAGCGTGTCCGCGGCGGACACCCCGCGTACCGCCTCCCCCAAGGCCGCCTCCGACGGCCTCCTGAGCGCCATGCAGAGGGACTTCGGCCTGACGCGAGCCCAGGCCGAGATCCGGCTCGCGGCCGAGCGGGCCGCCACGGCACTCGCTCCGAAGGCGCGCCGCACGGCCGGATCGGCCTACGCGGGCTCCTGGTTCGACCGCGCCGACGGCCGCCTGACGGTGGCTGTCACACCGGATGCGTCGGACGCCACGCGCCGGGCACTGCGCGCCGCCGGGGCCGAACTCCGCACGGTCCGGCACAGCGCACGGCAGCTGGACGCGGCCAAGACACGCCTCGACCGGCTGTCCGTCCCCTCGGGGGTGAGCGGCTGGCACGTCGATCCCGCGGCCAACACGGTCGTCGTCGACATCGTGCGCGACAAACGCTCTGACAACGATGTCCGCACCTTCGTGTCCCGGGCCCGCCGCACCGGTCCCGTCACCGTCAGGACCGTCTCCGCGGCCCCGCGCACCTTCGCCGCGGGCACGGTCGGCGGCGACCCCTACTACACGGGCAACGTCCGCTGCTCCATCGGGTTCTCGGTGTACGGCGGGTTCGTCACCGCCGGGCACTGCGGCCGGCCGTTCGCCGCCGTCTACGGCTGGGACGGCTCCTACGTCGGCAACTTCCAGGGCTCCTCGTTCCCGGGCGACGACTACGCCTGGGTGAGCGTGGGCAGCGGCTGGTGGACCGTCCCGGTGGTGCTCGGCTGGGGCACGATCCCCGACCAGCTCGTGCGCGGCTCGGCCGTGGCACCCGTCGGCTCGTCCATCTGCCGGTCGGGATCGACCTCGCACTGGCACTGCGGCACGGTGCTCGCCACCAACGAGACCGTCAACTACAGCCAGGGCACGGTGTATCAGCTGACGAAGACCAGCGTGTGCGCCGAACCCGGCGACTCCGGCGGCTCGTTCATCAGCGGTGACCAGGCCCAGGGCGTCACCTCGGGCGGCTGGGGCAACTGCTCCGGCGGCGGCGAGACCTGGTTCCAGCCGATCAACGAGATCCTGAACCGCTACGGACTGACCCTGCACACGTACTGACCGCGCGCGGTCGCACCGTGGGGTTCCGCGCACGACGGCGGAGCCCCACCGGGGCGGCACGCCGCGCAGACCATGGAGCAGACAGCATGCCGAGTCTCTCGTCCTCCCGTCCCTCCGCGACGCCGTCCCGGTCCGAGCGGACCTGGCGGTACCTCGTGGCCGCTGTCGCGGTGGCAACGCTGGTCGTCACCACCCTGCTCACCTCCGGCGCGCCGGCGGCCCGGGCCGCCGGGTCCTGGACCCCCAAACCCGCCCCGATGTCCACCCCGTGGACCAGCCGGGTCTCCGTCGACCACCCCCTGCCCGAATATCCCCGCCCGCAGCTCACCCGGCCCGACTGGGCCAACCTCAACGGCCTGTGGGACTTCGCGGTCACCGCCCGCGACGCCGCGCGGCCGACCACGTACGGCGAGCGGATCCGCGTGCCGTTCGTGCCGGAGTCCGCGCTCTCCGGCATCCAGCGCAGGATCAGCGGCGACGACCGGCTCTGGTACCGGCGCACCTTCACCGTGCCCGCCGACTGGGGCAACCGCCGCGTCCAGCTCAACTTCGGTGCCTCCGACTGGGAGACCACGGTCTGGGTCAACGGCCGGCGGGCGGGGGCCGTACACCGTGGTGGCTACGACGCCTTCTCGTACGACATCACGTCCCTGCTGAACGGCGGCACCAACACCGTCGTCGTCTCGGCGTACGACCCGACGGAGGCCGGCGGCCAGGCCATCGGCAAACAGCGCGTCCAGGACGTCACCCCGCACCCCGGGCACAGCATCGTCTACACCGCCTCGTCGGGCATCTGGCAGACCGTCTGGCTGGAGCCCACCGCCCCGGCCCACATCACCCGGCTCGACCTGGTCCCGCACCTGGAGGACGGCACGCTGCACGTGACGGTGCGCGGCGCCGGAGCCGACGGCGCGGCCGTCAAGGTCACCGTCTCCGGCGGCGGCACCCCCGTCGGCAGCGCCACGGGCACGGTCGGCTCCGAGTTCTCCGTGTCCGTGCCGAACGCCCGCCTCTGGTCGCCCGACGACCCGTTCCTCTACGACGTCACGGCCCAGCTCACCGGGACCCCGGGAGCCGACCGGGTCGGCAGCTACGCCGGCATGCGGTCCATCGCGGTCAAGGACGTGGACGGCGTGCGCCGCCCGGTCCTCAACGGCCACTTCGTCTTCCAGACGGGCACCCTGGACCAGGGCTTCTGGCCCGACGGCAGCTACACCGCCCCCACCGACGAGGCGCTCCGGTTCGACCTGCAAAAGCACAAGGACCTCGGCTTCAACATGGTCCGCAAACACATCAAGGCGGAGCCGCAGCGCTGGTTCTACTGGGCGGACCGGCTCGGACTGCTGGTGTGGCAGGACATGCCGTCCATGGACAGCGCCAAGACCCCGGACAGCGTGTCCCGCACCCAGTGGGAGAGCGAGTACCGGGCTCTCATCGACCAGCACCGCAGCTCGCCCGCGCTGATCCAGTGGGTCGACCAGAACGAGGGCTGGGGCCAGTACGACCAGGCCCGCATCGCCGACCTGGTCAAGGCCTACGACCCCACCCGCCTCGTGGACAACATGAGCGGCGTCAACTGCTGTGCCGCCCAGGACGGCGGCAACGGCGACGTCATCGACCACCACAACTACGTCGGCCCCGGCAACACGCCGACGGAACCGGTGCGCGCCTCGGTGCTCGGCGAGTACGGCGGCCTCGGCTACCGGGTGGCCGGCCACGAGTGGTACCCGGGCGGCGGCTTCAGCTACGAGGACCAGCCGACCCTGTCCGCCCTCGACGACCGGCTCGTCGGACTGCTGGAGGGGATCCGGGAGAACGCCATGCCCGCGGGCGGCCTGTCGGCCTCCGTCTACACACAGATCACCGACGTGGAGAACGAGGCCAACGGGCTGATGACCTACGACCGTCAGGTGGTCAAGGTCGACGAGGCCCGCGTCCGGGCGGCCAACCAGGCCCTCATCGCCGCCTCCCGCACGCTCGGCCCGCCGGTGCGGCTTCCGGTGGACCAGTACGTGTCGATCCGCGTCACCACACCCGGCTACACCGACCGCTACGTCCGGCACTACGACGGACTCGGGTACACCGAGGTGGTCACCGCCGGCAGCGACGACGTGCTGAAGCAGGACGCCACCTGGAAGGTGCGGCCGGGCCTGGCGAACAAGCTCTGCTATTCGTTCGAGTCCCGCAACTACCCCGGTGAATACCTGCGCCACCGCGACTTCCGGGTCCGCCGCGAGGCGGGCGACAACTCCGCGCTGTACCGGGCGGACGCGACCTGGTGCCCGGTCCGCGGCGAGGGAGGCATCAGGCTGGCCGCGTCCGACTTCCCCGGCCAGTACCTGCGGCACATCAACGCCGAACTCTGGCTGGCCCGGTCGGGCGGCACCCACGCCTGGGACAACCCGAACTCCTTCACCGAGGACACCACTTGGGCCATCGAGGCACCTTGGGCGCAGGCGCCCTGACCGGCAGGCCGGCGCCGCGCCCGGGCCGGCGGTCGTCACACCTCCGTGGCTTTGACGTGCTCGTACCAGTCGCTGCCGCCGTTCGCCGCGACGTGTCCCGTGTCGTGCTTCCACTCGCTCTCCGTGACCCGGAAGCTCGCGCCCGGCATGAGCAGCACCTCGGCCTCCGTGCCCTGGTACTGGTGGAACGGGTCGATGTCGCGGCCGTACTTGCCGGTGAGCGTCAGTTCCAGCAGGACCCGGTGCCGTGACATGCCGTCGACCCGCTGACCCCGCATGAAGGTCATCCCCACGCGCTCCACCCGGCTGGTGCTGTCGAAGGAGGTGGTGAAGATGGAACCCGGCCGGTAGTTGACCGCCGCGTACTGGCCCAGCTGGGACACCGGCCCCTCCCCGCCGAGCTTCCAGTCGCCCCGGTAGACCTTGCCGGTCACGGGAGGCAGCCGGTTCAGCGCCTCCATCGTCATGTCGGCGTGCGCCTTCAGCTCCTCGAAGAGCACGGGCGCGAGTTCGTCGATCCGCGGGTCGATGATCGCCAGCGCCGCCTCCTTGGCCGCCGCGTTCGTCCCCCGGGCCGCCCTGAGCTGCGGCGCGATCACCGGGTCCTGGTCGATCGTGGGCAGCTTCTCGTGCGGGTTCCGGACGGCCCAGCGGAGCTGACCCTTGATCTCGGCGAGCGAGAGGGACTCGGCGCCGGCGGTGAGCAGACCGCCGGTGCCGTACGGCGCGTACCCCTCGGGCAGGAGCCGGCTGCGCACCGCCGCGTTGATCATCCTGTGCGCGCCGCCCGTGTACGTCATCAGGGCGGTGGCGTGCGCGGGCTTGAACTTCTCCGCGACCTGCGTGGTGGAGGCGTTGTTGTTGTCGGCCTTCCACTTCGTGATGCGCGGGGTGGGCGTGGTGTCGCCCTGCAGAAAGGTGTTGTACTTGGTCTGAGCTTGGCCGGCCGCGCCCACGCCCGGCTCCATGAAGCCGCTCGCCTTGGGGTCCTGGACCCGAGGCCGGGAGGCTTCGGCGAGGTACATCAGCTCGTGCGGGAACTGGCCCCGGACGCAGACGTTCTGGCGCAGCTCCTGCTCGGTGAAGGGCGCGATGTCCTGGTACATCAGCGCGGCGCCCTTGTCGGCCCGCATGGCGGACTCCTTGGGCCCCTTGACCCCGGCCGCCCAGGAACCGCGCAGGATCTCGTAGAGCGAGTGGTCCCAGGAGGGCAGCATCCAGCCCATCACGGCCATCCGGTAGTCGAAGACGTCCACCCCGGCCGCGTTGATCCACTGGAAGGTCTTGAGCATGCGGGTCGTGGTGCCCGACATGCCCGCGACGACCGGGAGGCCGCGCGCGGCGCTCGACTTCGCCCAGCTCGACGCCTGGTTGATCTCGTAGTAGGCGCTGCCCTCGATCCAGGGCAGCTTGGTGTCCTTGCCCGGACGGCCCGCGAACACCAGCTCCCGGGCGCTGAGCGGGGCGCCTCGGTCCTCGTAGTCGCGGGGGGTCTTGCGGTGGGCGTCCCGGTCGGCGTCGCTGCGTTTTTGCCGTGGCCCCTGGCTGCTGACCATCTCAAGGGTGTCGCCGAAGAGGGTCTCCGAGTTCGACTGGGCCAGGATGTTGCCCAGCGCGTACGGGTCCTTCGCGTAGTTGTAGCCCTTGCCCTGGGTGCTCGCCGCCGTCTCCAGGAACGTCCGCGACCAGCTGTTGAGGAACGCGGAGTGCTTCTTCACCTCGTCCACGTTCATGCCGAGACCCGACGCCAGCTGCGGCTTGGGGCCGATGATGCCGTTCAGGACCTCCTTGAGCGAGAACTTGCCCGCGCCGCCGTCCGGCCCGGTCGTGTTGTAGTAGGCGGCGTTGTACAGCGCCGTCATCAACTCCCGCACATTGCCGTCGCGGGCGAAGAACTCCTTGATCTGGTCGGTGGTCATGCCCTCGCCCACCTGGCCGCCGCTCGTCCTGTCGTTCATGAAGAACGACTTGTTGGCCAGAGCCGGGTTCTTGTGCTCCCGTTGGGCGTAGGCGATGAGGAGCCGCTTGAGCCGGGCCACGGTGGCGCGGGCCGCCGCGAGGGCCCGCGGATGGTTGAACGCGTAGCCGCCCAGCCGCCTCTCGAACTCCTCGGCCGCGGCCTGCCAGCCCGTTCGCGCGTAGTACTGGGCGTGGTCGAACGGCGCCTCGCCGTTCCCGTAGCGCTGCACGGCGACCGGTCCGCCGGTCCGGGCCGGCGCGGCCACCCGCTGTACGGGCGCGTCGGCGACCGGCGCGGGACCGGACAGGGCGCGGCGGGCGTTCTCCTCCGCGGCGCGTTCGAAGTGGTCGGAGGGGTGCGAGATGCTCAGGCCCGCGCCGTTGTCGGTGCCCGCGACCGGCCCCTGGCGCTGCTGGATGACGTGGGTCAGCTCATGGGCCAGGGTGTGCCGGTCGGCGCCGCCCGAACCGATGACGACATGGTTGCCGGAGGTGTAGGCGCGGGCGCCGATCTCCGCCGCGGACGCCTGGGCGCTCGGGCCGGTGTGCAGTCGCACGTCGGAGAAGTCGGCGCCGAGCCGCGCCTCCATCTCCGAGCGGACCGGCCCGTCCAGCGGCCGGCCGGCGGAGCGCAGCACGTTCGGCACCGACGAACGCTGAACGGGAGCGGACTCCCCGTGACCGCAGGAGGCGTCGTGCACATGGCGCTCCTGTTCCAGCGCCCGGACCACGGCGGCGTTCCCGGCGGAGCGCTGCAGGACCAGGAGCTGCCGCGCGGACAGCGTGCCCGACGCGGCCGGGCGGGCGGCGCCGCTCCCGGCGACAGCGGTGGCGCCGGCCGAGCGCGCGGGGGCGGCGGTCCGGGCGGCCTGATCCTGCTGATCGTGACTGCGCATGGACAGATACTCGGCCATCTCCCCCTGGAGTGCGAGGAGTTCACACATCCGTAAGATGTGGCGCCGCCCCCGCGGACTAGGTCCTGTCGTCAAACTCGCGTCGTCCGCCCGAAGGGCGGGCCTCGCGGCGTCATGGGGGTCCCCCCTGCTCGAAGAGCTTGGGGGAGCGTGCATGGCGTCGCGGGGCAGACGGGAGTTTGACGACAGGGCCTAGCGCTCCACCTGCCCCTGAGTGATCGCCAGGGCCGCCGCCATGATGCTCAGCTGCGGATTCACCTCGGGACAGCCCGGGAGTACCGACGCGTCCGCGACCAGCACCCCGTGCACGCCGCGCAGCCGTCCCGTCGGGTCCGCCGGGAAGCGCTCCGCGTCGGTGCCGGCCGCGACCGTGCCGGTGGGGTGGTAGGCCGACAGATGCAGCTGCCGTACGCTCGTGCCGGCCAGCAGGGTGTCCAGTTCCGCCAGGCCGCGCACCCGGGGCGTGCCGGGGATGCCGGTGAGGACTTCCTCGGCGCCCGCCGCGAACAGCAACTCGCCCATGGCGCGCACCGCCCGCAGCAGCCGGCCGGCGTCGCGGTCGTCCACGTCGTAGCGGAGCAGGGTGCGGTCCCGGCCGAGCACCCGCCCGGAGGGCCGGTCGGCGATCATCGCGCCGAGGGTGGCGAGCCGGTCGGCGCCCTCCAGTTCACGGCGCAACTCGCGCCCCAGCCCCGGCAGTACGAACGACCCCATGCCGGGCGGGGTGGCGGTGGCCTCGATGAGGACGCCCTCGCCGTGATGCTCCTCCACGCCCACGCTCTGCAGTACGCCTTCCCAGGCGGTGACCGGTTCGGCGAAGCGCCCGGCGACGCTGGTGGCCGGGTGGACGCTGAGGTTGTGCCCGAGCCGGGGGTGTCGGCCGAGGCCCGAACGGCGCAGCAGCGGCGGCGATTCGAGGGCGCCCGCCGCGACCACGACCAGCGGCGCGAGGATCTCGACGGCACCGCCTTCCCGGCGTACCCGCACCCCCGCCGCACGCGGCCCGCCGGGCCGGTCGGCGTCGACGAGGACGCGCTCCACCCGCGCGCCGGTGACGATACGGGCCCCCGCGGCACAGGCGTCGGGCAGCACCGACAGCTGCACGCTCTGCTTGGCCCCGGTCGGACAGCCCACCACACACTGGCAGGAGCCCTTGCAGCCGGGCGCGTTGCGCCGCAGGGGAGCCGCGCCCCAGCCGAGCGCGGACGCTCCGGCCAGCGCGATACGGCCGTTGCCGCCGAGGACGTCCAGGGGCTGGGTGGCCACGCGCAGGGTGCGTTCGACCTCGTCGAGCCGCCGGCCGAAGTCCTCGGCGGGCGCGAACCCGAACTCCTTGCTCCAGCGTGCGAGGACATGGTCCGGAGTGCGGTAGCAGGTACCGGAGTTGACGACCGTGGTGCCGCCGACGGCCCGGCCCACGGGCAGCAGCAGGGGAGGCCGGCCGACGGCGACGGTGGCACCGCCGTCCCGGTACAGGTCCGTGAACCGGTCGAGCGGGGCCCGCCGGCCGAAGGACTCCGTGGAGTGGTGCTGTCCCTCTTCGAGGACGACGACGTCGAGGCCGGCCCTGGCCAGGGTCCGGGCGGCCATGGCCCCGCCCGCGCCCGAGCCGATCACGACGGCGTCCGCGGTGGACCGTGCCGGCCACGCGTGCACCGGCGTGCAGTCGAGCGGGGGGTCCTGGCGGGTGAGCAGGGGCACCGGAAGCCCGTCCTGCAGCATCCGTTCGGTCCCGGCGGCGAGCAGGACGGGCACCTTGAGCACGTCCAGCAGCGGCTGCAGCGCGGGCCGTGCGCCCAGGCCGCGGAGCACGGACTCCCGCTCGGCGTCGGTGAGCGCGGCCAGTTTGCGCCCGGTCCGCGCCACGGCGTAGGCGTCCAGTCCACGTGCCGCCGCCCGCACACCCGCCCGCGCGGGCAGCGGCATCGAGGCGAGGACCGTCTCCAGCCTGGCGGGGACGCGGGCGGGCCAGTCGGCGGTGCGGTCGTCGGCGATCAGCGCGGCGACCATGCCGGTCAGGCTCATCGGGTGCCCACCTCCGCGTGGGCCGTGCCGTCCAGGGTCCACTCGGCCTCGGTGCGCCAGCCGCCGAACCACCATCGTTCCAACAGGACGTGCGCGTCGGCGCGTTCGCTGTTGCGGCAGATCGCGTGGGCGCCGTCCGGGTCGGTGTAGTCCAGGGCGAGGATGCGCTCCTCGGGCTGGGTGACCTCGACGCGGATCCGGCGCAGCCCGGCGCGGCCGGTGACCGTCCAGGTGGGCAGGTCGATGGCGGCGCGGAAGCGGCCCGCTCCGGCCCAGCCCACCGCCGGGCGCTCGGCGCGGCGCGGCCAGGTGCGGCCGCCGTGGCGCAGGCGGAGGAAGACCAGGGGAGGGAGCCGGCGCAGGCCGGGACGCATGGAGACGGCGGCGACGATCTCCAGGACGTCTCCGCCGCCGAGGTCCGCGTGCAGCCAGGACCAGCGGCGGGCGTTGCCGTGACCGTAGATCCGGGCGGAGGCGCCCGGGGCCCCGGTGAGCGTCAGCGTCGTGTCGTCGTGGGTGAAGGTCCCGTCGTAGGAGGCGTTCGCGGCGGGGAGCATCTGGGCGGCGGGCAGCAGGGGCCGCCGCCACGACCACCGGGGGAAGGTGAACAGCGGCTCGCCCAGGGGCCGTTCGGTGAGCTCCCAGCGGAGGGCGTCGTCCTCCGCCGAGCCGCTCAGGTGTCCCGGCCGGACCGCGACCCCGTCCATGCTGAATCCAGCCTGGTCGGCGGTCCAGCGGGTGGGGCCGAAGCGCGCGTGCCGCACCGGTCCGTCCTTGGGGAACACCGCGGCCCAACCGTGCGCGTACGGCTCGGATCCGTCGGCGGGCGCGACGAGTTCGTGGTGCAGCCACAGTCCGCCGCCGGTCGCCGGGTCGGTGACGGTGGTGTACCAGACCTCGGTACGGCCCGGCTCGCCACGCCAGCGGGGCGCGAGGAGCGCGTCGGGGTTCTCCCGGCGCGGGAAGCGGAAACTCGCGAGGAACGGCAGGAGCTGGGTGGCCACGGGGAAGCGCAGGGTGCCGGTGCCGACCTGTGCGCCGTCCTCGTACAGCGTGAACGGCAGGACGGTCATCGACGCCACCGGCCTGCGCGGCGTCACGGACTTCCAGCCGTCGAGGGTCAGCCGGCGGCCGTCGGCGGTGAACGCGATGCGGTAGCGGATCCGGCGCCGTGCGAGCGGCGAGATCTCCAACTCGCCCTCGGCGCCCGCGTCGTCGGCCCAGTCGGCGATCCGGACCCGACCGGTGGCGCGGGCCTGGGTCGTGCCCGTCAGCCGCATCACACGGTCCGCCGAGACCCGCAGATCGAGGCGTACCTGGCGGGTGCGGTCCTCGTCGTCGAGCCGCAGCGTGCCGAGCATCGTCTCGGTGAACAGGGTGCCGCGAGCGGGGGTGTTGCCGTCGTCGCCCGTGCACTTGCCCTTGCCCGCAGTGCCTGCCGTGCTCATGCGAGACCCTCCAGCATGATCCGCTCGGTCGTCGTCAGATACTCCTCGGCCGCCCGCCGGGCACCCGCCCGGTCGCCGGCCGTGACCGCGTCGACCACCGGCTCCAGGCGTCCGTGGGCCACGGCGGCGTCCGTGAACGGGCCGCGGAGCGCGGCGCGTACCGGCAGATAGGCGTTGAAGAGGGTGTTGGTCAGCAGGACGTAGACCCGGTTGCCGGTGGCACGGGCCAGGGCCCGGTGCACCTCGATGTCCGCGAGCTGCACGGCGTCGCCGCCCTCCGCCTCCCGCACGGCCGCCAGCAGGACGCGCAGCTCGGCGCGTTGCCGCTCGGTGGCCCGGTCCGCGGCGCGTTCGGCGATCAACGCCCCGATACTGCGCCGTACTTCGAAGATCTCGCCGATCCAGTGACCGTCGTGGCGCACGAGCATGGGCAGCAGATCGGCCCCGCCGAGGCGCAGATAGTCCCGCACGCGGGTGCCGACACCGTGCCTGGTCTCCAGCAGGCCTGCCTGTACGAGGCGGCCGAAGGCGTGCTTGAGGGTGGTGCGCGTGACGCCGTAGCCGTCGGCGAGACTGCGCTCCGGTGGCAGGTAACTCCCGGCCGGATGCCGCCCGGTGAGGATGTCCTCACGCAGCCGGTTCTCCAGTACGTCGACGATGGTCTCGCGGGGCAGTGCCTCCACGCGGTCCTCCCCAGTGGCTCAGTGGATGAGCCACTCAACCAATGGGAGGCGGGGAAGTCAATGGCTGTGTCCGGCGGGGGTTATCCTCCTCGGCATGAGTGAGGGGGAAAGCGGCAGACGGATCGTCGACGGCCGCTTCGCATTGCAGGCCAGGCTCGGGGGCGGCGGCATGGGCACGGTGTGGCGTGCCCAGGACCTGCTGCTGCACCGCGACGTGGCCATCAAGGAAGTACGGCCGCCGGACGCCGGTCTCGCCGAGTACGACCCGGACGGCGCCGTGACGCTGCGCGAACGGGTCCTGCGGGAGGCCCGCGCGCTGGCCAGGGTCGACCACCCGAACGTCGTGACCATCCACCACATCGTCGACGGCGGTCCCGACACCTACCCGTGGATCGTCATGGAGCTGGTCCAGGGCGGCTCGCTGGCCGACCGTCTCAACCACGGCCCCATGCACCCTGCCGAAGCGGCCCAACTCGGCCAGGGCGTCCTGTCGGCGCTGCGCGCGGCGCACGCCGCCGGCGTGCAGCACCGGGACGTGAAGCCCGCCAACGTCCTGCTGCGCCCCGACGGCCGCCCGGTCCTCACCGACTTCGGCATCGCCGCGCTGCGCGAGTCGACCGCGCTCACGGTGACCGGGGCGTTGATCGGCACTCCCGACTACATGGCGCCTGAGCGCATCTCGGGTGGCCCGGGCGGGCCGGAGGCGGACCTGTGGTCACTGGCGATGATGCTCTACGTGGCGGTCGAGGGGCAGCACCCGATGCGCCGGGGCACGACGCTGGCCACGCTCGCCGCCGTGCTCTACGACGAGGTTCCGCCGCCCACCCACGCCGGCCCGCTCACCGACCTGCTCAACCGCGTCCTGGTGAAGGACCCGGCGGTGCGGCCGGACGCCGAGACGGTGGAACGCATGCTCGCGGCCGCGGCCGTGGCGCGGCCCGCTCCCGAACAGCAGGCCACGTCGTACCAGTTGGCACCCCCGATGCCCGCGCAACAACCCCGGGACGCCGCGCCCTGGACGTCCGCGCCCAACCCGGCGGGTGGGGCGGGTGCCTTCGGCACGACCACGGCGGGTGGTTTCGGAGCTTTCGGCACGACCACGGCGGGTGGTGCCGGAGCCTTCGGTGCCACCACGGCGGGTGATGCCGGTCCCGTCGACGCGCACGCGGTCACCAAGCGGGCCGAACGGCCGCGGCGTACCCGGAACATCGTGATCGCCTGCTCCGTGGTCGCCACCGTCGCGGTCGGCGGCGTGATCCAGGGACTGGTGTACAACGGCGGTGACCACGACGCCTCCTCCGATTCCACCGACCCCACCAACTCGTCGCGCCAGACCGCGTCCCGCACGCCCGGCGCGACCTCCGGCGGCGCGGGCGATCAGGGTTCCGGCGGCGCGGCCGATCGGACCTCCGGGGACTCGAAGACGACCGACCTGCTCACTCCCGACGGCATCCGCACCGCCCTGAAGGCCATCGAACGCGAAACGGGACGTGACTCGTTCGGCGACTTCAGCGTCTATCCCGAGTACGTCAACGCCCAGGTCATGGTCACCGGCAGCCGGACCAGCTACGACACCTACACCTACCGCGTGAACGGCGGCGTGGAGAAGGGCATCATCAAGGGCAAGCTGATGGGCGGCGAACAGCCGCTGACCCTGGACAACTTCAACTGGGACGCTGTTCCCGCGCTCCTCGCCGAGGCGAAGAAGAAGCTGAAGGTCGACAAGCCCACGAGCCGCTACCTGCTGATCCGCCAGCCGAACAACATCTTCGACACCCCGGCAGGTATGGCGATCTACCTGAGCGACGAGTACGACCACGGCGGGTACATGGAGGCCGACCCGCACGGCAAGGTGACCAAGACGATGGCGGACTGAGGCCGACGGGCGTCAGGAGGAGCGGGTCAGGCGGGACGGTGAACCGGCCGTCTGACTGCCCTCGTTGCCGAGCCGGAGGGTGTCGGCGCCGGTCTTGGTCAAGGTGTAGAGGTTGCCGCGCACGCAGACCACCCCGGCCGACGGGTCGGTGGGCGTGCTGGTGGCCGCCTCGAAGACCATCGAGTTCCGGTGGGGCTCCCGCAGGCGCAGCGTCTCGGTGCAGCCGACGTCCCGGCCGCTGCCGGCCTCGGTGACATGGCTGACCTGGCGGCCCACGAGTTCGCCGCGGGCCGCCCCGTGCAGGGTGACGACTACGGTGACGTCACTGGTCCGGGAGTTGACGACGCCGTCGGCGGACTTGCTCCCCGGCCCCGTGCCCTTCCAGGTGCCGACCCACGATGCGGGCAGGGCATCCGCCCGCGCGCCGGATCGGGACGGCGGGGGAGACGAACCGCTCCTGCCGCCCGACGAGTTGACGCTGTCTCCGTCGGGCCACGACAGCGCGGCGACGACGGCCGCGACCGCTACCACACCCGCGACGACGGCGACGGTGCGCGCGCGAGGCGCCCGCCCCCGTGCCGGTGTCGGCCCGGTGGGTGGCCCGGTCGGCGGGGCGGCGGGCGGACCGTAGGCGTACGGCGGCCCGAAACCGGCCGACGGCCCTGGCCCCGGGGGAGCCGCGGCGGGCGCTGACGCGGCGGCCGGCATGACCAACGGGGCGGTCGGCGTGACCGCCAGGGGCGGGAGTGTGCCCGGCGTGACCGTGGCCATCGGCATCGAGGCCGACGGGACGTTGGCCGATGGCACGGTGGCCGGTGGCACCGCGTCCCGCGGTGCGGCGAAGGCGGGTGACCGTTCCAACAGCGCCCGCAACTCGGCCTCCCTGGCGGCGAGTTCCTCGTCCAGGCCCGGTGGAGGAGCTGTCACCCAGTCGCCGGGGCCTCCGGCACCCGGCGCGGTGCTGCCCAGGTGTTCCAACAGGGCCTGGGCGGTGGGGCGTTCCCTCGGCGACTTGTGCAGACAGGCGGCCAGCAGCGGCAGTAGGGATGCCGGGACGCCGTCCAGGACGGGCTCCTCGTGCGCGATCCGGTACAGCAGCCGCGCGGCGGAGGGGTCCTCGCCGGGGCGGAGGAACGGGCCCGCGCCGGTGGCCGCGTACACCAGGACCGCGCCCAGGCAGAAGATGTCGCCGGGTTCGGCCGAGCCCTCGCCGGTGACCTGCTCCGGTGCCATGTATCCGGGGGAGCCGACGACGCCCCCGGTGCGGGTGTGGCGGACGTCGTCGGCCGCGCGGGCGATGCCGAAGTCGATGAGCAGGGGATGGCGGCGGGCCAGCAGCACATTGGACGGTTTCACGTCACGGTGGGCCAGGCCCGCCCGGTGCACGGTGCTCAGTCCCTCGGCGAGTTCCGCCGCGAGGGCCCGGACGGCGGGCTCCGGCAGCGGACCGTGCGACCGCACCCAGTCGGCCAGGGACGGCGCGGCCACGTACTCCGTGGCCAGCCACTGCGGCCGGTGTCCCGGCGGGCTGTAGTCGACGACCGCCACCGCCCAGGGGGAGCGCACCCGGTCGCTGCTGACGATCTCGCGGGCGAAGCGCTCCTCGAAGCCCGGGTCCACGCCGAGTTCGGGCCGCACGGTCTTCAGCGCGAGCGGCCGGCCGGACGGGGTGCGGGAGAGGAACACCTGGCCCATGCCGCCGGCCCCGAGCCGGGCCAGCAGTCGATAGCCGCCGATGTCCGTCGGATCGGTGGGATCCAGACTCCTCATGAGCGGCTCCGGCCGATCCACGCCCTTCGCATGGGCTCATATTACATAGCGTGTACTCATCAGAATTGACGGACTGTGCACTCGAATGGGCAAGTTTCTCCCCCGCTCTCGCTAGGGTCGGGACGCGTGAACTACTACGACCTGGGCGGCCACGGCCGACGCGTGTCGACGTCGTCCCCCGAGGCACAGACCTGGTTCGATCGCGGACTGGTCTGGACGTACGCCTTCCATCACGAGGAGGCCGTCCGCTGTTTCGAGGCGGTCGGCGCGGCGGACCCCGACTGTGCGATGGCGGACTGGGGGATCGCCTACGCGCTGGGCCCCAACTACAACAAGCCCTGGGAGTTCTTCGACGAGCAGGACCTGGCGCGCACGGTGGAGCGCACCCACACGGCCGTGGAGCGCGCCCACGCCAAGGCCGCATCCGCGACCCCGGTCGAGCGGGCCCTCATCGAGGCGTTGCGCGCCCGCTACCCGCGCACGAAGGCCGCGGATGCCGAGGAATGCGGCGTGTGGAACGCGGCCTACGCCGACGCCATGCGGGGCGTCCACGAACTGGCCCCGGACGACCTCGATGTGGCCACCCTGTACGCCGACGCCCTGATGAACCTCACCCCCTGGGAGCTGTGGGACATCCGCACGGGCCGGCCGGCCGAAGGGGCGCGCACGACGGAGGCCAAGGCGGTGCTCGAACGGGCGATGGCGGTCGAGGCGGGCACCTGGCACCCCGGACTGCTGCACATGTACATCCACCTGATGGAGATGTCCTCGACCCCCGAGGCCGCCCTGACGGTCGCCGACCGGCTGCGGGACCTGGTGCCCGACGCCGGACATCTGCAGCACATGCCGTCACATCTGGAGGTGCTCTGCGGCGACTACCGCCGGGTGGTCTCCGACAACGCCGCGGCGATCGCCGCCGACGAGAAGTACCACGCGCGGGCCGGCGCGATGAACTTCTACACCCTCTACCGGTGCCACAACCTGCACTTCAGGATCTACGGCGCGTTGTTCCTGGGCCGCCTCCAGGACGCCCTCGACACCGCGCGGCGGCTGGAGGCCGCCGTGCCCGAGGACCTGCTGCGCGTGGAGAGTCCGCCCATGGCCGACTGGCTGGAGGGCTTTCTCGCCATGCGGGTCCATGTGCTGATCCGCTTCGGCCGGTGGGAGGACATCCTGCGGCTGCCCCTGCCCGCCGACCCACGGCTGTACTGCGTGAGCACGGCGATGCTCCACTACGCGCGCGGCGTCGCGCTGTCCGCCACCGGCAGGATCGCCGAGGCCGGGACGGAACGCGCCCTGTTCCGCGAGGCGGTCGCCCGGGTCCCGGAGACCCGCATGCTGTTCAACAACACCTGTGTGGACATCCTCGCGGTCGCCTCGGAGCTACTCGACGGCGAACTGGCCTACCGCACGGGCGACTTCGACGCGGCCTTCGCCGCCCTGCGCCGGTCGATCGAACGGGACGACAACCTCCCGTACGACGAGCCGTGGGGGTGGATGCAGCCCACCCGGCACGCGTACGGCGCACTGCTCCTGGAGCGGGGCCTGGTCGCGGAGGCCGAGGCGGTCTACCGCGCCGACCTC
This sequence comes from Streptomyces olivochromogenes, assembly GCF_021538895.1. GTDB lineage: Bacteria > Actinomycetota > Actinomycetes > Streptomycetales > Streptomycetaceae > Streptomyces > Streptomyces olivochromogenes_A. Next base: position 48,674 of record NZ_JADDRL010000012.1, read on the forward strand.
GGCCTCGACGACACGCTGCCCCGGGCGCTGCAACACCCGAACAACGTCTGGTCCCTGCACGGGTTCCACGAATGCCTCGTGCGGCTCGGCAGGACGGGCGAGGCGGGGATCGTCGCCCAGCAGTTGAAGATCGCGGCGGCGACGGCGGACGTACCGATCACCTCGTCCTGCTTCTGCCGCCTCGACACCGCCCGGCCTGCCGACCCGGGCGACGACTGCTGCACACCACAGCCCTGAGCCCGGCGGGAGGGCTACTCCGGCGCCCGATTCCTAGACGCTTCAAGGCCGTTGTCGGGGACGATCCCGGCGGCCCTGCGGTGGCGGCGCGGTCGGCCTCGATTCCGGCCGCGGCGGCTGCGGGTCCGGCTGATCCGCAGCCGCTCCGCGCTCTCCGGGTCCCGCTCGGCCAGTTCCGCGAGCGCGGGGTGCGGCCCGATCTGGGCGAGCCGTTCGGCGAACGGGTCGCGGACGGCGGCCGGTTCGTGCCGGTCGGTGTACTGGTCCAGCCAGCTGATCTGTGCGATCAGCGCGAGGCCGGTGGCGCAGGATGCCGTCCAGGCCAGTGGCCCATGGGGTGGGCTGCTGAGCAGCGCGACGCTGCAGAACGTGAACTGCCCTAGGAACAGCAGCACTCCGAAGACACCCAGACAGCCGATGTCGCGCGTCGCCGGACCGGGCGGGGGTGCGTGCCGGGCGCGGTAGTCGGCGTGGAACTTCTCCCGAGCGGCGCGGAAGGCGGTGTCGTGGACCATGATGTTGCCGAGGGCCGCGGCCGCGGTGCGGCGGCGCAGCGTGGCCAGCAGGGCGTCCGGCAGGGGGTGCCCGGCGCCGTGCTCGGGATCGCGGCCCGCCGCCGTCAGGCTCAGATTGCCGCGATAATTGACGGTGACCAGCCCGTCGAGCAGCAACCGGGCCGCGGCCGCCTGGATGTCGTCCTCGGGCCACCAGCGGTCGGCGACGGCGTGGTAGGGGTCGCGCACCTGTGCCGCGCAGTGGTCGACCGCCCTGCGGTACCACCGTTCCCGCCTCCAGTCGTGCAGGGCGAGCCGCCCGTACAGCAGGGCCGTGACGGGGAGCACGTACCAGGCCAGCTCGATGGGATCCACGGCGCCGAGCGTAAGGCCCGCCCTGGCCACGGACCCATCGGTTTTCGGGGCGGGTGGGGCAGCTCGGGTCAAAGACCCCGGTACACCCCGTCCTCGTCGACGGCCCCCGCGAACTCCTCGAAGTACATGTTGGAGAGCGACAGGTTGTTCTCGATCCCCCACAACTCCGCCGCGACGACCCGGATGGCACGCCCGCGCTCCTCCACCAGGTCGATGACGAGCAGGGGCAGGTCCGTCGAGCCCAGGGCGGTCGCGTCCGCCAGGACGAGGAGCGGGTGTTCGTAGGCGTCCGGCAGGAGCGCGATCGCCTCCTCGCGGGTCACGCCCGCGAATCGCCGATCGTCGAGGGGTTCGACGTGGGCCAGGAACCCGTCCTCGGTCGGAGTGTCCAGAGCCGCGAGCAGACCTTCCCAGGAGGCGGCGCGGGAGAAATCGGTGCGCACCATCAACGGGTCGTCGCTGCACGGCAGTTGATTCACACGAGGACGGTACGCCGAGGGAACACCCCTCAGTGCGGGGCCCCTTGGGTGGGTTCGCGGGGCAGGCCGAACTCCGAGCGCTCCTGCGGAGTCAGGGGGCGGCGCAGACGGGACCGTGCCGTGGCGAGCATGGTGGGCAGGTCGCGGGTGGGTCTCCAGGTGCGGACGGTGAGGTCCTGGGCGGCGGAGGCGACGCACCGGCCGTCGTGGGACCAGGCGACCACGCCGACCGGCGCGGCGTGCGTGCCGACGACCTCCGCCTCACCGTGGGCCGACGGTGACCAGACCCGGACGGTGTGGTCGTTGGAACAGGTGGCCAGGCGAAGGCCGTCGGGCGACCAGGAGAGGTCGCGCACGAAGTCGTCGTGCCCGGCCAGCACCCGCCGTACCGCGCCCGTGTCCGTGTCCCACACCCGGATCGTACGGTCGCGCGACACCGAGGCGAGCACGGCCGGATCCGGGGACCAGGCGATGTGGGTGACCGTGTCGCCGTGTCCCGACAGCACGTGCATTAGGCGTCCCGAATCGGCGTCCCACAGCCCGACGGTGTGGTCCCAGGCCATGGTCGCCACCAGCCGGCCGTCGGGCGACCAGGCCACTTCGAAGACGGTCTTGGTGTGGTGGCGCAACACCCGCAGGAGCGCTCCGGTCCTCGCGTCCCACAGGCGCGCGGTGCGGTCGTGCGAGCCGGTGACGAGGCGCTCGCCGTCGGGGGACCAGGCGAGGGTGGCGACGATGTTGTCGTGGCCGGCCAGCACCGGTCCCGCCGTCCCGTCCCGCTGCCACAGCCGGGCGGTGCCGTCCGAGGACGCGGTGGCGACGCGCGCGCCGGACGGGGCCCATCGCGCCCGCCACACGTAGTCGGTGTGCCCGGACAGGACCGTCTCGGCGGGCGGGCCGGCGGGCCGCCACACGCGGGCGGTGCCGTCGTGGCCCGCGCTGACGAGGTCGTGGCCGTCGGGCGACCAGTGGGCCTCCCAGACGGGCAGGCGGTGGCGGGTGGAGACATGGGCGGCGGCGCCGGTGCGGACGTCCCAGACCCGGACGCTGCCGTCGTCGGAGGCGCTCGCCAGCAGCCGGTCGCCGGGCGCCCACGACAGGCTGCGGATGGCCGAGGCGTGCCCGGTCATCACCTGGAGTTCGGTCGCGCCGCTGACGTCCCAGACCCGCGTCACCGAGTCCTGGCAGCCGGTGACCAGCCGACGGCCGTCCGGCGACCAGGCCACACTCCACACCAGGTCCCGGTGGCCGGCCAGCGCATGCAGCTGGGCCATCGAGCCCGTGTCCCACACGCGCACCGTGTACTCGGAGGACGCCGTCGCCAGCCGGCGCCCGTCCGGCGACCACGCGACGTCCCACACCGTGTCCTGGTGCACCGGCACGGCGAGCCGGAGCATGCCGTCCGAGCGGGACCAGACGCGGAGCGTACGGTCCTCCGAGACGGTGGCCAGCGAGGCGCCGTCCGGGGACCAGCACACGGACGTGACCGCCTGCGGGTGTGCCGCCAGGACCAAGGTCGCCTCGTCGCCGTCGGGCGACCAGAGCCGCACCGTGCCGTCTTCGCAGGCCGAGGCCGGCTCCCCGCGCGGCGACCAGGCCACCCGGCGGACGCTGCCGGAGTGCCCGCGCCAGATCCGCAGGCACTCGCCCGTGGCCGCACGCCACAGCCGCACCGTGGTGTCGGCGGACCCGGAGGCGAGGTAGGTGCCGTCGGGCGACCAGGCCAGCGCGTCGACGCGGTCGGTGTGCCCGGTCAGGACCGCGAGGCAGCGGCCGGTGCGCGCCTCCCAGATCCGTACGGTGCGGTCGCGGGCCGCCGAGCACAGCCGGTCACCGTCGGGTGACCACGCCACCGCGTCGACGCCGTCGGTGTGCCCGGTCAGCACGCGCACGACGGTCCCGTCGTCGGCGTTCCACACCCGGACCGTCCGGTCGTGGGAGGCGGTGGCGATCCAGGTGCCGCCGGGAGCCCAGGCCACCTGGCGGACCATGTAGGAGTGCTCCCGGAGCACCCCGCTGAGCCGGTAGCCCTCCAGGGCCGCCACCAGCGCGCGCCGGGTCCGTGACGTGTCGGCGTACTCCTCGATCGCGCTCAGCGCGAGCAGCAGCCCGAGCTCGGGGTCCCGCCGGCCCCGCTCCAGCGACTGCTGGGCCAGGGCGTCCGCCTGCCGGCGGCGTGCGGCCGCGTCCGTGGCGCGGGCCGCGGCGAGGAAGTCCCGGGCCGCGGCCTGCGCCACCAGCTCGGGGTCCGCCGCCGCCCAGGTCTCCAGTGCGTGCAGCCGGTCGTCCCGGATCAGATAGGAGGAGCGGCGCCCCGACTCCTCCCAGTGGCCGACCAGCTGCTCCACCTCCGCCCGGCGGGCCAGGAGCTCCTCGCGACGCGCGATCTCCTCGGCCAGCGGCGGCCAGCGGTCCAGCAACGCCTCGTGGGCGACGCTCACTTCGGGCTCACCGTCCGCCCGCGCGGAGACGACCAGCAGGCGGGCGGCGACGAAGGCGTCGACCACGCTCCGCTCCTCGGCGCTCAGCGCGTTCAGCGGGACGCGGCGGCGCACGGAGGCCCCGTCGCGCCGGGCCACGAACCGCACGAGCGTGCCGAGCACCCGCGCCCGGTGGGCCGCCCCCGCTCGGGCGAGCGTCTCGTCCGCACGCCGGGCCAGCGCTCCGTGCACGCCGCCGATCGCCTCGTACGCATGCGTCGTGATACGGCCCTGGGAGCGCCGTGCCTCCTCGGCGAGCGTTTCGAGGGCGAACGCCAGCAGGGGCAGTGCCTCGCCGCTTCCCGTGTCGGTGACCATGCGCGTGGGCAGTACGGGGTCGAAGGCCAGGCCCGCCACGGCCGCCGGCTGGGTGATCACCTCGGCGAGCGCGGCGCTGTCCATGGCCGGCACCAGGAAGGACCGCCGGAACAGCCCGGCGTGCGGACCGCTGAGGAAGCGGGCGGTGAAGTCGACCCGCAGCACGAGGACGACGTGCAGCAGGTCGTCGGCCGCCAGCGCCGCCGCGAGCAGCCCCAGGAACGTCGCACGCTCCTCTTCGCCGGCCTGGGTGACGAGCTCCTCGGCCTGGTCCACGACGAGCAGCATCCGCGCACGGCCTCCGCCCCGCTGCGCCCTGAGCCGGCGCAGGAGTCCGGCGAGCACGGCGTCGCCGCCCGGCGCGGCGAGCCGGGCGGCGGTGGCCGGCGGATCGGCGTCCGGGAGCGCCCGGCACAGCTCGGCGGCGAGCCGGGCCACGGGATCACCCTCCGGCACGACCACCGGAAGGGCGATCCAGTGCCGACCGCGCCGCAGCGCGGCCAGCAGCCCCGCCCGCACCAGCGAGGACTTGCCCACCCCGGACGCCCCGGCGACGACCAGGGCACGCCCTTGGGCCCCGTCGCCTCCGCCCGCCTCCAACTGCGTCCGCAGATCCCGTACTTCGGCGGCTCTGCCGAAGAAGACCTCCGCATCGTGCTCGGTCAGCGCGTCGAGTCCCAGGTACACGGGCCGGTCGGCGGGCCAGGCGGGGCGCTGCCGCTCCTCGGGCAGCAACGCGTCGGACACCTGGAGACCGACCGCGAGGAGCAGGGACACACCGAGGACGACGGTCGACTCGTCCCTGATCCACCGCGCGAACACCGCGGGATGGTCCGGATCACCGGTCACGTAGTTGGCGGCCAGACCGATCAGCACGCCCAGGACCAGTGAGGAGGCCTGGAGCCCCACCTTCACGAGTCGTCGCACCGGCCCCCCGATCTTTCTGCCCGTACTCACGCCAGTGCTGCTTCTGTGGTTCTGTTCACAATTCGCCGGAAATTGCGTCCTGCGTGCTGCCCGTCACATCGCGAATCGGGTCTTTTGCCTACGTTCGGTGGCCTGTGTCCCCCCACGCGAACTGTTGAGGCACCGCACCATGGCGTACCCATCGACCCCTCTGTCGTACCCGCGGAACGCGGAGGGCCGTCGACCCCGGGGGAGACGCGCCGCGGTCTGGGGCGGTGTCCTCGCGGCCGCGGCGGCGACGGTCTTCTCGGCCGGCACCCCGGCCCCGGCGGCGACGGGCGCACACCCCGACGTGGTCGCGGCCCCGGGATGGGTGAAGACGCAGGGGAAGGCGCGGGTGACGGCCGCCGTCCTCGACCTCGACGGCAGTGGCGGCAAGCCTCTGGTCTACGGCGCCGACGTCCGGTACGACACCGCGAGCATCATCAAGGTCGACATCCTCGCCACGGCACTGCTCCAGGCCCAGGACGCCGGCCACGGCCTCACCGCCGAGCAGCGGGCCGAGGCCGAGGTGATGATCGAGCGCAGCGACAACGCGGCGGCGAACGCCCTGTGGCGGCAGATCGGCCTGGCCCCGGGCCTGGAGGCGGCGAACAAGCGACTGGGGCTGACCTCCACCCACGGCGGCCCTGGCGCCAAGTGGGGGCTCACGCGGACGACGGCGAGCGACCAGATACGGCTGCTCCGCGCGGTCTTCGGTACGGGTACCGCCGGAAAGGGGGGCTCCAAGGCGCTCAGCCAGGCGTCCCGGACCTACATCCGTACGCTCATGAACCGGATCGCCGGCGAGCAGGCGTGGGGTGTCTCCGCCGCGGCCGACTCCGGGTGGGCGTTGAAGAACGGCTGGCTGCAGCGCACGACCACGGGGCTGTGGGACGTCAACAGCGTGGGCCGGATCGCGGTGGGCAAGCACCACTACCTCGTCGCGGTCCTCTCGGACGGCAACACGTCCATGAAGGACGGCGTCGCGCTCGTGGAGCGCGCGGCCCGCACGGCGGTCGCGTCGGCCACGGCCGGCTGAGGCCGCCCTCGCGGCCGACCGGGGGTGCCCTCGGGGAGGGCTGACGGAGCCCTCGCGGAGGGCTCCGTGGCCGTGCGGTCTGCCCGGTGCGTCACGACTTACGCTCGTTCGATCCTACGAACTTCCGGCTCAGGGGTTCCGGAACGAAGTCTGATAGGAAACCTTCCTGTTAGTGAAGGTCCCGCCAACTTCCCACCCCCCACCCCCAGTTGGAGTTCCTGTGGCGCACCACGACCATGACGCAGCGTTCCCCTCCGCCGTCTCCCGCCGGTCCTTCGTCGCCCTGACCGGCGCCCTGGCCCTCGGCACGTTCCTGTCCGCGCCGCACGCCACGGCGCTGCCCGCCGCGGCCGCGGCCTCCGGCCTCGACGACCCGGCCAAGAAGGAAATCGCCATGAAGCTGGTGTCGAGCGCGGAGAACTCCTCGCTCGACTGGAAGGCCCAGTACAAGTACATCGAGGACATCGGCGACGGCCGCGGCTACACCGCCGGCATCATCGGCTTCTGTTCCGGCACCGGCGACATGCTCGACCTCGTCGAGCTCTACACCGACCGCAAGCCCGGGAACGTGCTCGCCAAGTACCTGCCGGCCCTGCGCCGGGTCAACGGCTCGGACTCGCACGACGGGCTCGACCCGAACTTCCCCAAGGACTGGCGCAAGGCGGCACAGGACTCGGCGTTCCAGCAGGCGCAGAACGACGAGCGCGACCGCGTCTACTTCAACCCCGCGGTACGCCAGGGCAAGGCCGACGGGCTGCGCGCGCTCGGCCAGTTCGCCTACTACGACGCCATCGTCATGCACGGCGACGGGGGCGACTCCACGAGCTTCAGCAACATCCGCAAGCGCGCGCTGCGCCAGGCGAAGCCGCCGGCGCAGGGAGGCGACGAGACGACGTACCTCAATGCCTTCCTCGACGCCCGGGTGTGGGCCATGAAGCAGGAGGAGGCCCACAGCGACACCAGCCGGGTCGACACCGCACAGCGTGTCTTCCTGCGCAAGGGCAACTTCGACCTGAACCCGCCGCTGGACTGGAAGGTGTACGGGGACAGTTACCACATCGGCTGACCCTCGAGACACGCCCCGTCGGCCGCCGTTCCGGTCTCGGAGCGGCGGTCGCCCCGCGCGACGGGCGCGATCGGCTCCGGCTGTCGCGTCGCGGCGATCGTGCTCGGTTCTGGGCGTGTTGAGATCCGAGCGAGCCCTGTTCGACGTGTCCGCTGCCCTCCGTCCCGTGCAGCCGCAGGGCGCGTCCGACGAGAAAGTGCCCGGCCGTCAGGCCCTCCACGGAGTGCGGGCCGAGGACGCACAGCAGCCGTTTGAGGTACTCGGTCTCCCGTTTGCCCGCGAGAACGTCGGCGCTCGAACGACCGCTCCGGGCCGACCGTCCTGTCCGGAAGCGGGCGGTCCACTCCGCGCCCAACTGTTCGAAAAGCATCGGTTCCCTCGCCCGTGGCTTCGACCGGCGCCGCGCTCCCACCGATCCCCGTGCCCGGCAACCGTGTTTGCAGGCCAGGCGATTGCCGCTCCGCGTACGTGAACGAACACCGCTCCACGTACTCCGTCACGGCCCGGCCGCACGGTCGTCCCGTACGTCCCACGCATGGCGGAACGCCACACCAACACCAGTGGATTGTGTCCGGATTACTCGTCTGACTGGTGTTCGACTCCGGTGATACTCGGGGCTGGGCAATCCGTCCCAATTCCCACGTCCGGAGGCCGCTGATGCCCCAGACCAGTGTTCACACCGCCGCCGTGCTCGACGCCTGGCTGTCGGGTGCCGAGAGCGCGTATGGCCAGATCAACCCCGCCGGGCCGCTCTATGTCGGTGGCGCCGCCGCAGAGGCCGCGCTGACCGACCCGAGCGACTCCCTGTACGGCTTCTGTTCCAGCCCGAGCGGGTCGCGCGGCAGCTGGTGTTGCTGATCGACGGCGGCACCTTCAGGGGCCTGTGAGGGCCTTGGTGTGAAGTGAGTTCGAAGAACGGAGCGTGGGGGACCGCGCGTACTGCCGGGCGCCGATGTGCCCGGGCCGGTCGCGTGGTTCCCCGCGTCGTTTCCGGGCGCCTCGGAAGGCGCGGACGAGCGGCGGAATGGGGAGGGCGGACGGTGAGCGGAGCGGCGCCGGCAGGGCCGAAGGGGTCACAGGAGCCGACGGGGTCGGATCGGCGGGGCGAGGCGGAGTGGTTCGCCGAACCCGTACGAAGCATCGCCCGCCCATGGCGGGAGGAACTGGCCCGGCGACTGGCCGCCGTGGACGCGCTGAGCCCGGCGGAACGGGACGTGGTGCTGGAGGCCGGGCACACCGGCCTCCTCAAGTCCCTGCACGCCAAGCTGTCCCGCCTGTACCTGATCGAACTGCACGCCCTGCGCATGGCGTTGGGCGGCGGACCGCCCGGCGCGGGCGAGCGCGAGGGCGCGGGAGGCGGGACCGACACCGAGACCTGGGCCGCGTTCATCAAGGAGGCCGGGCAGGAGGGCCATCTCGACCGGCTGGCCGGCCGGTACCCGACCGCCGGTTCCCGGGTCGCCTCGGTGGCGCGCCTGTCGGTGGCCGCCACGGCCGGATTCGCCCAGCGGCTGGCCGCGGACCGCGACCTGCTGCGGCCCCTGCTGGAGGCGCCCGCGGGGGAGTTGCGGGCGGTGGAGTTCGGGGAGGGCGACACCCACCGGGGCGGCCTGACGGTCAGCCGGGTCGAATTCGCCGGCGGCAGCGTCATGTACAAGCCCCGGCCGTCCGAGGCCGACGTGGCGCTCGGCGCGCTCCTGGACGAACTGTTCGCGGACTTCCCCGGCGCCCCGGCACCGGACGAGCGCATCCGGGTGCCGCGGACACTGGTACGGGAGGGCTACGGCTGGGCCGAGTTCGTCCCCCACCGCTACTGCACGGGCGACGCCGAACTCGACGCGTTCTACCGCAACGTGGGCCACTGGCTGGCCGTCCTCCGCTTCACCGGCGGCACCGACATGCACGCCGAGAACATGATCGCCGCGGGACCGGTCCCGGTCATCGTGGACGCCGAGACGCTGTTCGACGCGCCCGCGCCCTTCCCGCCCAGCGGACAGGGCGACGCCGTGGACGTGGCCGCGGCGGCCATCCGCCGCACGGTGCTGCGGACCGGCCTGCTGCCCGTGCGCGGCACCGGCTTCGCGCTCGGCGGGGTGGACATCTCCGGCGTCGGGGCGCTGCCCGGACAGCAACCGCTGATCCCGAACCCGGTGATCGCGGACGGCGGCACCGCGGCGGCCCGCTTCGAGGTGGACCTGGTGGCCATGCCCAGCGCGGGCAACCACCCCAGCCCCACCCCGGTGCTGAGCGCGTACTGGGACCGGATCCTGGCCGGGTTCCGCGAGATGACCGCGCACCTGCGCAGGCCCGGGACCGACCCGCACCGGCTGCTGCGCCGATTCGAAGGGGCCCAGGCACGACGGATCCTGCGGCCGACACAGGCGTACGTCGACATCGGCCGCATGCTGTGGCACCCGGCGTCGCTGCACGACGAGGCGGCGGCGGTCGAGCGGGCCCGGGACATCCTGCGGCGCAACGCCGAGGTGCTGCCCGGCGCGCCGACGGACCGCGCGGCCATCGACGGCGAGATCGCGGACCTGCTCGTCGGCGACGTACCGATGTTCACCTTCACCGTCGACGCGGCCGCCGTCCGCGCCACGGTCGAGGACTGGCGCACCGCCGACCTGCCACTGGAGGAGTCGGTGATCCAGGACGCGCTGGTCGGCGCCTACCTCAACGAGCGCACGCTGCCGCCGCGGGTGCAGGCCGCCGCGCACGAGCCGCACGCCCGCGATCGCGAGCGGCGCCGCCGCGACCTGGCGGCCCAGATGGTCCGGCGGCTGTGCGACGGTGCGGTGCGCGGCGCGGACGGCACGGCCACCTGGATCAGCCCCGTCTTCACCCCCGCGGGATGGTCCATCCGCGTCCTGCCCGCCGACCTCTACACCGGGCAGGGCGGAGTGGCGCTCACGCTCGCCGAGTACCTCACCGAGGTGCGGGCCGGCCGCGCGGACGAAGTACCGGGCGTGGCCGAGACGTTCGACGGAGCGCTACGGGTGCTGGTCGGCACCGAGGACCGGACGCCCACGCCGTCGCCCGGCGCGTTCAGCGGAGCCGCCTCCCAGGTGTGGACCTGGCTGGCGCTGCACCGGGTGCTCGGTGAGGACCGGCTGCTGGAGCGGGCCGCCGAGCGGGCGGTGCCGCTCGCGGAGGGCCGGCTGGTCGAGGACGACATCGAGGTGGACCTCCTCAACGGGGCGGCCGGCGGTGTCGTACCCCTGCTCAACCTGGCCGCGGCGACCGGGCAGGACCGCTGGCTCGCGGCCGCCGCGCGCATCGGCCGCCGCCTGACCGGGCAGGCCACGCTCGACGCGAGCGGCGCCCGCTGGACGACCCGCCTCAACCCCGAGGGCATCGGCGGCTTCGCCCACGGCGCCACCGGCATCGGCTGGGCCCTGACCCGGCTGGCCCTCGGTGACGCGGGTACGGCGGCCGAGCGGCGCGGCTGGCACGCCCTGGGGGAGCGGGCCTTCGCCTACCAGGAGTCCCTCTACCAGCCCGAGCAGGGGAACTGGCTCGACGTCCGTGTCGGCGCCGAGGAGGACTTCTTCACCAGTTGGTGCCACGGCAGCGCGGGCGTCGGCATCGGCATGCTCGACCTGCACCGGCGCACGGGAGATCCCGCCCACCTCGACATGGCGCACCGCGCCGCGCGCGCCTGCGCCGCCGAGGGCTTCGGCTGGAGCCATACGCTGTGCCACGGCGACCTGGGCCTCTGGGAGTTCCTCACGTCCCTGGGCTTCTCAGACCCCTTCGACCTGGACGGCGAACTCCTCACCGGCCTCGAACAGCGCGGCCCGGTCGGCGGCCTGGCCCGCGAGGCGTTCTCACCGAGCCTCATGTCCGGCCTCGCGGGAGTCCTCCACACCCTCCTCCGCATGCATCCGGAGGCCACCCTGCCCAATCCCCTCCTCCTCGACTGACAGGGCACCCAGGGTGCAGCGGGGCGGCGTCGACGCCGCCCCGCCGCGGTCTCAACTGGGCTGGGCCGTCGGCATGATGGTGACCTGCTGGAGGTTGGCTCGCGGCGGCAGGCTCGCGATGAACCCGACGGTCTGCGCGATGTCCTGCGACGTGAGCCACTCCATCGACTCCTTGGAGCCCTCCAGCCAGGCCAGGGCGCCCTCGTCGGTGACGTGGTCCTGCAGCTCGGTGCCGACGATGCCCGGCTCGATCGCCGAGACCCGTACCTTCTTCGCGCCGAGCTCGACCCGCAGGTGCCGGGAGAGGTGGGTGACGTACGCCTTCGTCGCGGAGTAGACGGCGAAGTGCGGGAAGATGTTCTGCGCCGCGATCGACGACGTGTTGATCAGGTCGGCCACGCCGCGCTCACCGGCCGCCCTCACCAGCTGCGGCGTGAACGCGGCGATGACGTTCATGAGGCCGGTGACGTTGAGGTCGATCTGCCGCTGCCACTGGTCGGTGGCGAGCTCCTCGACCGGCGCGGGGAGCATGACGCCCGCGTTGTTGAAGAGCAGGTCGGCGTCGCCCAGTTCGGCCGCCACCTGGTCGGCCGCCGCCCGCACGGCGGCCGCGTCGGTCACGTCGACCGCCAGGGCCAGGGCCTGGCCGCCGTTCTTCTCGATCCGGGCGACCAGGTCGTCGAGTCGGTCCGCGCGCCGCGCGAGGACGGCGACGCGGGCGCCCAGCTCCGCCAAGTACTCGGCCGACGCCTCGCCGATACCGCTGGAGGCGCCGGTGACGACCGCGACGCGGCCGGTGAGGGGGCGGGCAGAGTTCTGCGTGGTCATGAGGGACACCTTTCGGAATCGGGCGAGAGGGTCTGGGGCCGCGGCCGGTGCCGCCGTGCCCTTCACCAGAACATCACCCGCGAGGCCCTCGCGGAGCGGCCAAAGGCGCCCTGACCAGGCAAGTACCCGTGAGGCAGGTACTGGCAGGACCACCCCGGCGCAGGACAGGCCACCTCCGCTGCGGACAGACTGGACGGATGGACGACCGCAGTCGTGAACTCGCCGACTTCCTGCGCTCCCGCCGGGCCCGCCTCACCCCCGACCAGGCGGGGCTGCCCGCCGACGGCCGGGCCCGCCGCGTGCCCGGCCTGCGCCGTGACGAGGCCGCCCGGCTGGCCGGGGTCAGCACCGAGTACTACACCCGCCTGGAACAGGGCCGCGCAGTCCATCCCTCCCCGGAGGTCCTCGAAGCCCTCGCCCGGGCCCTTCAGCTGGACCCGTCCGAGCGCGAGCACCTCACGGACCTGGTGACCCGCCCCGCGACGCCGCGTCGTCCCCCCGCCAGCCCGCAGCGGGTGCGTCCGGGTCTGCACCTGATGCTGCAGACCCTCGACCACGTGCCCGCCTTCATCCTCGGCCGGCGCACCGACGTCCTGGCCTCCAACCGGCTCGCCCGCGAGGTCCTCACCGACTTCGACGCCCTGCCCGCGCCGCACCGCAACCTGGCCCGCTACTACCTCCTGGACCCCGAGGCCCGCGCACGGGTCGGCGACTGGGAGCGGATCGCCGCCGAAACCGTCGCCATCCTCCGCCTCGAAGCCGGCCGTTACCCGAACGACCGGCTGCTCGCCGACCTCGTCGGTGAACTCACCCTGCGGTCACCCGAGTTCTCCACCTGGTGGAACGACCACCGCGTGCTGCGCCGCACCCACGGCACGAAGCTCTACCACCACCCGCTCGTGGGCGATCTGTCCTTCTCCTACGAGTCCTTCCAGGTGCCCGGCGACGCCGACCAGTCCCTGTGCGTCTACAACGTCGAGCCCGGCTCGCCCACCGCCCAGGCCCTCCGGCTCCTGTCCAGCTGGACGGCTCCGCAGCGTCAGAACGGGTAGCGCGGGCGCTGCGTCGCGAGGGTCACCCAGCGGGTGTTGGAGAACGCCTCGATGCCCCAGCGGCCGCCGAACCTGCCGTAGCCGGACGCCTTGACGCCGCCGAACGGGGCCTGGGGTTCGTCGGCGACGGACTGGTCGTTGACATGGACGATGCCGGTACGGACGCGCCGGGCGACCGCCAGGCCATGAGTGCCGTTCTCGGTGAGGATGCCGCAGGTCAGACCGTTGTCGGTGTCATTGGCCAGCGCGACGGCCGCGTCGTCGTCCGTGAACGTCTCCAGCACGCACAGCGGACCGAAGGACTCGGTGTGGAACAGGTCGGCGTCCTTGGGGACCCGGGTGAGGACGGTGGCCGGGTGCACGGCGCCGTCCGGGGCGCCGCCGCCGGCCAGGACCTTCGCGCCCTTGGCCACGGCGTCCTCGACCAGTGCGGCGACCCGGCGCGCGGCACGCGTGCCGACCAGCGGTCCCACCACCGTGTCGGGCCGGGTGGGGTCTCCGGACGGCAGCGCGGTGACCTTGGCGACGAACTTGGCCGTGAACTCCTCGGCCAGCGAGGCGTGGACGAGGATCCGGTCGCCGGACATGCAGATCTGTCCGGCGTTCAGGAACACACCGAAGCAGGCGGCGTTCACGGCGTGGTCCACATCGGCGTCGTCGAGCACGATCACCGCGTTCTTGCCGCCCAACTCCAGCACGGCGGGCTTGAGATGACGCGCCGCGTGTTCGCCGATGATCCGCCCGACGCCCGTGGACCCGGTGAAGTTCACGGCCCGCACCCGGGGATCGGCGACGAGGGTCTCGGCGATCTCGGCGGCGTCCTCGCGGGCGTTGGTGACGACGTTGAGCACGCCGTCCGGCAGCCCGGCCTCCCGCAGCACGTCCGCGACGAGCAGTCCGCAGGCGATCGGCGCGTCCTCGCTGGGCTTGACGACGACGGTGTTGCCGGCGGCCAGCGGCGCGGCGACGGCCCGTACGCCCAGGATGACCGGGGCGTTCCAGGGCGCGAACGCGGCGACGACACCGAGCGGTTCGCGCACCGCGAGGCCCAGCGTGCCCGCCTCCTGCGCGCTGAGCACCTCACCGCGCGGCGCGGTGGTCGCGGCGGCGGCCTCGCGCAGGATGTTCGCGGCCAGCGCCACGTTGAAGCAGGCCCAGGGGCGGGTGCCGCCGACCTCGTGCGCCATGACCTCGGCCACCTGGTCCCGGCGCCCGTCCAGCAGGTCGGCCGCCTTGAGGAAGATCGCGCGTCGGGCGAAGGGCGCCAGTTCCGCCCACTCCCCGAAGGCCGCCTCCGCCGCGTCCACCGCCCGCCGCACGTCCTGGGGCCCGGCGGCGGCCACGGTCGCGTACACCTCGCCGGTGAAGGGGCTGACGTCGTCCTCCGTCCGGCCGGAGGCGGCCGGTACGTCCTTGCCGCCGATGAACAGCTCACGGGTGATCGGCACGTTGCGGCTCCCGGTGTTCGTCAGGTGAAATTCACTTCACAATCGGTTACGCGCATGCTGCGCCGAAGGTCGCGGACGCGTCAAGGGCCTGCGGAGCGCCTTTTCGTGGGCGGCCCGGCCATCGTCGGTGAACGCCGGGAGAGCCTGTGGCCGCCGCGCTCGGCATCACCTACGATATTCCACGGATTTATGGATGAACGAGTTCCGTTCGTCAGGGAAGGCCAGGAGGACCAGGAGGACCATGAGCGACCTGAAGATGCCGTCCGCCGACACGCTCGCCGCCGACCCGGCGGCCGCCCAGCGCCGCATCCTGAAAGTCCTGGTCGCCTCCCAGATCCTCAGCGGTGCCGGCCTGGCCGCCGGCATCACCGTGGGCGCCCTCCTGGCCCAGGACATGCTCGGCACCACCGGCCTGGCCGGACTGCCCAGCGCCCTGTTCACCGCGGGCAGCGCGCTGACGGCGATAGGCGTCGGCCGCATATCGCAGTCCCGCGGCCGCCGCCCGGGCCTGGCCGCCGGCTACCTCACCGGCGCCCTCGGCAGCCTCGGCGTCATCACCGCCGCCGTCACCGACAGCCCCGCCCTGCTCTTCGTCGCTCTGTTCGTCTACGGCGCGGGATCGGCCACCAACCTCCAGGCCCGCTACGCGGGAGCCGACCTCGCCGCCCCCACTCACCGCGCCCGCGCCGTCTCCACCGTGCTGGTCGCCACCACCCTCGGCGGAGTCGTCGGCCCGAACCTCGCCGCCCCCACCGGCGACCTCGCCGCCACGTTCGGCATCCCCCGGCTGGCCGGCCCCTTCCTCCTCTCGGGCGCCGCCTACGCCGCCGCGGCCCTGGTCCTAGCCTTCTGCCTGCGCCCCGACCCGCTCCTGCTCGCCCGCGTCCTCGACGAGAAGAGCGACCGCGTCGCCGCGCACGCGACCGGGGCCGCGGCGGCCGGGGACGGCGCACCGGTGAAGCCGCGCGGCGGGGTGGTGCTCGGGGCGCTGGTCATGGTCCTCACCCAACTCGTCATGGTCGCCATCATGACCATGACGCCGATCCACATGCACGACCACGGTCACGGCACCGCCGCCTCCGGCCTGGTCATCGCCGTCCATGTCGGCTCGATGTACCTGCCCTCGCCCCTCACCGGCCGCCTCGTCGACCGCTACGGCCGCATCGCCGTCGCCGCCGCCTCCGGCGTCACCCTGTTCGCCGCGGGACTGGTCGCCGCCCTCGCCCCGGACGACTCGGTCGGCCTGCTCGCCCTCGCGCTGGCGCTGCTGGGCCTCGGCTGGAACCTCGGTCTCGTCTCGGGTACCGCGATCATCACCGACACCGTGCCGCTGGCCACCCGGGCCAAGACCCAGGGGATGGTCGACGTCTCCATCGCCATCGCCGGCGCCGCCGGCGGCCTGGCCTCGGGCGTCGTCGTCGACCTGGCGAGCTACCTCGTCCTTGCGCTGACCGGCGGCATCCTCGCGCTGGCCGTCCTCCCCGCCGTCGCCGCCACGGCCCACGGTCGATGAACGCGCCGGACCTTCGCCGAGCGGGGCCACGACCGCGGTATCCGGCACGCCTCGGGTAACATATTCCATGGATTTATGGATGAAAGTGGCGTGGAGGACCTCATGGCGGACAAGGCCACGAAGGCGCAGCTGTACGACGCGTTCGCGGCCAGCGGGAAGGCGCTGGCCAGCGGAAAGCGCCTGGAACTGCTCGACCTGCTCGCCCAGGGCGAGCGCACCGTGGACGCGCTCGCCAAGGCGGCCGGGCTGAACCTGACGACCGCCTCCGCGCACCTGCAGATCCTCAAGCAGGCCGGGTTCGTCACCACCCGGCGCGAGGGGGTGCGCATCCACTACCGGCTCGCCGGCGACGACGTCGCCCAGCTGTTCGCCCTCCTCCGCAGGGTCGCCGACCGTCACCAGGCGGCCGTCCCCGCCGCACGGGACGCCTACCTCGGCGACGACGGCGGCCGCGAGGTCACCCGCGAGGAACTCCACGCCCGGGTGGCGGCCGGGCAGGCCGTGATGCTGGACGTGCGCCCGGCGGAGGAGTACCTCGCCGGCCACATCCCCGGTGCCCTCTCCATCCCCGTCGAGGAGCTGACCGACCGTATCGGCGAACTTCCCGTGGACGTCGAGGTCGTCGTCTACTGCCGCGGCGAGTTCTGCGTTCTCGCCTACGACGCCGTACGGCTGCTGACCGAGAACGGCCGGCGCGCCATCCGCCTCAACGACGGCATGCTGGAGTGGCGTCTGGCGGACCTGCCCGTGGCCGCCGGAACGACGGACTGACGGGCCTTCCGTCGCGGCGAGGGGTGGGCCCGGCGTTCGGCGTGTTCAGCGCGTTCGGCGTCGGAACCGACTCGTTCAGGTGATCGTCCGCGGTGCGTCGGCGTGCTGCCCGCGAGCGTTGTGATCACTGCGAACAATGGGGCGCCCTGATTCGAGCCGCCCGCCGGCACGCCTACGGAGAGGGCCTGTCATGGCCGTACCCACCTCGTTCGATCATCACTCGACCGGTTACAGCCTGCAGCGGGCCTACTGGCTCGCGCAGGCCTGCGACCTCGCCTACAAGTCCCGCGACGTCATCGAGGACCGCGCCCGCGTCTGGGGATTCGACCAGATCCGCCATCACGAGACCCGGTTCAGGCCGCCCTTCCCGCTGGAGGACACCCAGGCCTACACCCTGGCCGGCGACCACATGATCCTCACCGCGTTCCGCGGCACCGAGCCGGCCCAGATCAAGGACTGGCTCTCCGACGCCACCACCCCGCCCCGGCCCGGCCCCGCGGGCACCGGCTGGGTCCACTACGGCTTCGCCGAAGCGCTGGAGTCGATCTTCCCCCAGGTCAAGGACACCCTGGCCGAGCTGCGCACCAACGGCCAGAAGGTGTACTTCACCGGACACAGCCTCGGCGGCGCCCTGGCGATGCTGGCCGGCGCCCGGATGTACCTGGAGGAGCCACGGCTGGCCGCCGACGGCGTCTACACCTACGGCCAACCCCGCACCTGTGACCGGGAGTTGGCCAAGGCCTACGACAAGGGCTTCGGCGGCCGCATGTACCGGTTCGTCAACAACAACGACATCGTGCCCCAGCTCCCACCGGAGCCCGCCTTCACCCATGTCCAGGCGCTGCGCTACGTCGACTCCCAGGGCCGGTTGCACGACTCCATGCCCCCGCTCGGCCGGCTCATGGACCGCGCCCAGGGCATGACCGCCGACATCTTCGCCCCCGCCGCGGACGGGATCCGCGACCACTTCATGCACAACTACATCGCCGTACTGGAGAAGAACCTCTCCGACGACTGACCCACGAACACCACCGGAGCCCGACTCCCGGACCAGGCGGCAGCGCCCCCATCGGGCTCGGGGAATTCGAGGGGGCGCTGCCGCAGCCTCACGGGCAGCTGGTGATGTTGCCGGCGAGGGCGATGGTGTCGCCGCCGTGGAGGAGGGTGGTCCGGCACGCCAAGTCGGGCTGTGGGTATGCCCTTTACCTGGTCACGGCACGAGTCGCGCCATCGTGGCGAGCGGCAGGGACGGGTTGGCGGCTGCTGCCTGGGCCACCTGCCAGTCGTCGTAGGTCAGGAGGTCGACGACGGCCTGGGAAGGCAGGGCCGGATGGCCGGCGGCCTTGCGCCGAGCCCGTTCGTCCGACAGACAGGCGAGGAGCGACATCGGCGTCGCGTTGACGTGCTGGGCCACCTCGCGAAGCACCTTGGGTACGGGCGGTTCGCGCCGGGTCAGTTCTTCCAGCAGCGCCGGCGACACCTCCGGGTTGGCCGCCACCTTGGCGATCACCCGGACGCCATGTCGCTCCACCATGCCGCGCAGTTGGGCGTCGGAGAGACCCGGATGCGGGGCGATGGATTTGACGACCTTCGCGTCGGGGTCGGCGGCCAGCGCGTCGCGGATCTGTGGCGGCAGATCGCGCCGTTGGGCCAGCAGCATCCGCATCGCCGCCTCCGGAGACTTCGCCAACTCCTCGACCTCGGCGGGGGTGGCGGTGGCGATCCGGGGGAGAAGAGCGGAGGGCGGCTTGGTGGTGCCGGCCAGGGCGGTGAGCACGTCGAGCGGTACTCGCGGGTTGAGCGCGAGCCTGCGTCGTATGTCGGGATCGCGATCCGTGGCCAGCACGCGCATCAGCGCCTCGTCGATCGCCGGGTTCTCGGCGAGATCGCCCCGGACGCCCGGAACGGGATCGCGCGCCAGCCGTTCGCCGACCCGCGGCGGCAGGTCCGGGCGGGCGGCGAGCGCCCAACGCAGTTGCAGAGAGGGATGGTCGGCGAAGCCGATGACCGCCTCGATGGGCGTGTCCGGGTTGCCCAGTGCCCTCGCCTGCATTTGGTGCCGGACGTACTCGTGGGAGCCGTCGCACGAGGCACCCGGCGGCAGATCGCAGTCGGGTTCCGGGCAGTTCGGATCGTGGACGAAAGGCGTTGTCTTTCGGTCGCATACGAGGCAACTCCGCGCCGGAGCCGACCCCTCACCGGTGAGCAGCATCGCCAGCACGGCCGGCGGCGTGGCCTCGTTGGCCGCCACCGCGCTGCGGACGTCGGCATGCGGGTGCCGTGCGAGCCGGGCCGCCATCTCCGAAGTCGTCCACAGCGCGAGCTCGCTGACGACCCGTATGTCGGGGTCGGCGGCGAGGATCTCCACCACATCGGAAGGCAGGCCGGGGCAGGCCGCCAGCCTCTCCCGGTGGTCCACGACCGGATCCTCGGCAAGCACGCGAGCCCACTCCGCACGGCCGGCGCTCCTGTCGAGCAGGGCGAGCGCGGCACGCGGCTGCCGGACCGGATCGATGTCGGCGACGGTCAACTTGCCCTCGTAGGCCAGGCCCACCGCCGCCTCCGCGACCCGCCCCGCCAACGCGACCGCCTGCGCATGGCCGAGGTCCTCGCGGTCGGCAAGGGCCCAGGCGAGCTCCTCGTCAGCGATGTCGATCAGCCGGTCGACCAGCTCGGAGGGCAGGGCGGGGTTGCCGGCGAGTCCGTACAGCAGATGGTTCACAGGCACATCCTGTCGGACCGCGATCGAACGGCTCGTGGATTTTCGACGGCGGGGGGCCGCTCGGAAGCGGACGGACAGCCCGCGAAACCCTCTTACGGCTCGAAACCCCTTACGGCCCGAAATCCCTTACCGTCCGCCCGAATTCGCTACACCTCGCGGTCGCCCTGCCAGGTGAGGTACGTCAACGCTGCCAGTCCGCCGTGCGCCAGGCCTTTGTAGGTCACCTTCCGGGCGGGGCCGAGTTCGTGCGCGAGCCGCATCGCCAGGTCCCTACCCTCGCGGAACAGCCGCTCCCACTCGGGTGCGTACCTGTCGTCCTGCCTGTCCCGGATGTGCAGGTTCAGTGTGGTGTCGATCGCGGTCGCCCATATGTACAGGTCGGCGACGAGGCCGTCGGACAGGTGCAGGGCGGCCGCGGGATCGTCGGGGGCGAAGTTCCCGAATTTCTCGGCGCGCAGCGGCCAGCACCCGAATTCGCCTTCGACGACGATGTCCAGGGGATGTGGTGGTGTGCCGTGACTGTCGCGTTCCCAGTGCAGGCGATCGCAGCCCCAGCACACCCACTTGGCCGACCTGTGGCGCTCGTCCCAGTGGCGCACCGCCCATGCCGGCCCGAGGTGGCGGGCCAACATCTGTGCGACGACCAGGCCTTGCTTCACGTGCTTGCGCAGGTGTGGGCGGGAGGGGAAACCTTCCGCCGGGCGGGACGACGACCACGCGTTCAACGCGTCGGCCAGATCCTTCGGCAGGCCGAGCCGGGAGTCGTCCAACGGGATGTTGAGGGTGAACACGTTGAGGTCGCCGGACCCGCCGGCCTCGTACGGCTCGTACAAGGGGGACGGCTCGCTCCGGGCCTGCACCAGCAGCAGGCGGGGTTCTTCGAAGGACACGTCGGGTTCCGCCCTCACAGACGAGCGTGCTCGGGAACGAGCGTCTCGCGCACGTCGCACAGCACAAAACGGATCCACGGCCGCGGGGACCCCTGGAAGGCCAGGGATGCGAACTTCTGCTTCGCCGCACGGAGTTCGTGGTCGGGAAACTCCGCGACCACCGCCTGATGGCACTCCAGCAGGAGTTGCCGCCGGCCAGGTCCCACGTCGAAGTCGTACGCCGGATCCCGGTGCCGCAAGTGGTGCCTGACCGGCTCCAGCATGTCGCCCGGAGCCGGAGAATGCGCAGACATCCGTCCCCCTCCCGTAGTTGCGGTTCCCGATGTTACGGGTCGGGGCTCGTGCGACCAGCTGTTAGCGTGCGGGGATGGAAGATCTGGGACCCGTGGCTTGGCCGCCGGAGTCGATCAGGACCGAGCGGCTCGTGCTTCGTGAGTCCGAGGCCCGGGACCGTGCGGGGTTCATCGAGCTGTACGCCTCGCCGGAGGTGCACACCTACCTCGGCGGCCCCCGACCGCGTGACGAGCTTGAGCGTGAGATGCCTGAGGTGCCCGGGCGGCGGCCCGGGAGTTTCGTCGTCGATCTCGACGGGGCGATGATCGGCCAGATCCTGCTCAGGAGAGCAGCCGGGCACAGTCGCCCGGCTGCCGAGGGGAAGGCCGATCTCGGCTACCTGTTCCTGCCGCGGGCGTAGGGATTCGGGTACGCCGCCGAGGCGTGCGCGGCCGCACTCGGCTGGCTCGCCGGCGTCCTTCCCGGCGAGCCGGTGGTGCTGACGACCCAGTCCGCCAACGTCGGCTCGATGCGCCTCGCGGCGAAGCTGGGGTTCACCGAGGTGGAGCGGTTCGAGGCCTGGGGCGCCGAGCAGTGGCTCGGCATGCGGCCCCCGGTCACGCCGTCCGGTTGAGTTCGTGACGGGACCGCCGCGGAGGACCCGCCCATCCACGCGCGCGAGCGGACTGCAACCGCGACCGGCCCGCGCGCAGCCCGGGCCTCACCTCAGCCGAGGTACGCGCCCGTGAGCGCGAGGACGGCCGAGCCGTCGTTGTCGGCGAGCTTGGTGGCCGTGAAGGTGCGCGACCAGTCGGAGGTCTGGAGCCGGAACGCGGGACGCTCGGCGGTGAGCGCCTCAAGAACGGTGACCGCGACCTGCTCGGGGGTCTGCGCGGCGTTGGCGAACTGCCCCTGGGTGCGGGTGACATAGGCGCGCAACGGCTTCGCGTAGTCGCCCGCGGCGGCGATCACCTCGGCCGGGTCGAGGCCGATGTTGTTGACGAACTCGGTGGCCACGGCCCCGGGTTCGACGACGGAGACGGTGACTCCGAGGGCGCCGACCACGGGGGCGAGGCTTTCCATGAAGCCCTCGACCGCGAACTTGGCCGCGCAGTACGCCTCGTTGAAGGGCTGGCCGACGACTCCGCCGACCGAGGTGACGGTGATCAGCCGGCCGCCGGCGGCGCGCAGGTGCGGCAGCGCGGCCTTGGTGGTCTGTACGACGCCGAAGAAGTTGACCTCCATCACGCGGCGTACGTCCTCGACGGTCTCGTTCTCGATCGTTCCGACGTGGCCGGCGCCGGCGTTGTTGACGAGGGCGTCGAGCCGGCCGTAGTCGGCGACGACGCCTTCCACCGCGGTGGTCACCGAGTCCGGGTCGGTGACGTCGAGCCGGCGGATGTCGAGCGTGACCCCGGCGCGCTTCGCGGCGTCGCGCAGTGCGCCCGCCCGGTCCGGGTCGCGCAGGGTGGCGACGGTGGTCCACCCGGCGCGGGCCGCTCCGACGGCGGTTTCCAGGCCGATGCCGGAGGAGGTGCCGGTGATCAGGACGACTTTGGAGGACATGGCTGCGCCTTTCTGGGGTGTACGGAGGGGCACACGGTGCTCAGGAAGCTCGTAGAGAATACTTATGGACTACCACCATTATTGTCAACCGTGGTGGTCGGTGACTGATTGGCCTAGGCTTCGGGCATGAACGCCCCGGACCAGCTCACCGCCGAGGTGATCGCCCTCTTCGCGAAGATCACCGCCCTGTACAGCCGCGAGTACGAGACGGCCTCGGCCCATCACGGCCTCACTCCGCAGCAGGTCAAGGTGCTGCTCACGCTGGACGAGGCGCTCCCCATGCGGCGCATCGCGGAGCGGCTGGGTGCCGATCCCTCCAACTTCACGGGGATGGTGGACCGGCTCCAGAGCCGCGGCCTGGTCGAGCGCGTGCCGGACCCCACCGACCGACGGATCAAGCGCATCGCCGCCACCGAGGCCGGCAAGGCGGCCGCACAGGACCTGCGCGAACGTCTCCGGTTCGCGACCGACCCGCTGGTCGCCCTCGACGGCGACCAGCGGCGGGACCTGCGGGACCTGCTCCAGCTGATGGTCGACTCCCAGCGGCCCGGCGGCTGAGCGGCGACTGAGGGCGCCCGATCCCGGGGCGCGGATCCGCGACACCCGCCGCCGGTGCCGGTTCGTGCCGGGAAGTTGCGCGGGGGTGCGGGCATGGTGGACCTGTGATCGTGCTTGCCGTCGTCAGCGCCGTCGTGGGGGCCGCCAGCAATGCCGTGGGGACGGCGTTCCAGCGCAAGGCCGCCTCCTCGGTGTCCCGGGGCGGCGGCCTTCGTCTGCTGGCCGCGCTCGTTCGGCGTCCCGCCTGGATGATCGGCATCGCCGGCGTCACGGGCGCCGCCCTGTTCCAGGCCCTGGCCCTGGTCAACGGGCCCATGGCCCTGGTCCAGCCGCTGTTCATCCTGGAGCTGCCGTTCGCCCTGCTGATCGCGGTTCCGCTGATGCGTCGCAGGTTGCCCGCCGCGGGCTGGTGGGCGGTCGGGGCGGTGGTCACCGGGCTCGCCGTGGTTCTCGCCGCCGCGGCGCCGGAGGGCACCCGGAACCAGGCGGGCATGGATCGCTGGGTGCCGGTCCTGGCGCTGGTGTTGGGCGCGATGGCCATGGCGGTCGTCCTCGCCCGACCTTCGCGCTCCTCGCTCTTCCGTGCGGCCGCGCTCGCCACGGCCGCCGCGCTCGGCAACGCCCTGACCGCCGCGCTGATGAAGTCGGCCACGGGGAGATTCGCCCAGGCCGGTCTGCCCGCGTTCCTCACCAGCTGGCAGACCTACGGCTTCGCGCTCGTCGGCGTCTGTGCGCTCCTGCTGCTGGAGAACTCGCTCCAGGCCGGTTCCCTGGCCGCCTCTCAGCCCGCCCTGACCATCGGTGACGCGACGATGAGCCTCGCGCTGGGCGTGGCCCTGTTCGACGAGCGGATCCGCACGGGCTGGTGGCTGGTGCCGGAGCTGGCCGGCGCCTTCCTGATCCTGTGGGGCGTCGTCCGGCTGACCCGCGTGGTGCCCCGCCTCGTCGAACTCGCGCATTAGGGGCAGTGCGGCGGGCGCGCCGCCTTGTGGCCCCGGAGGGCGTGAACGGTAGGGTATTCATCAACTGATGAATTACTGCTCTCCGAAGGGTGGGGCCGTGATGGAGCGGACAACGTGTTGTGTGGTCGGGGGTGGCCCCGCAGGCATGGTGCTCGCCCTGCTGCTGGCCCGGGCCGGCGTCGATGTGACGGTGCTGGAGAAGCACGGCGACTTCCTGCGTGACTTCCGCGGCGACACCGTGCACCCCTCGACACTGGCACTGCTGGACGACCTCGGCCTTGCCGAGCGCTTCGCCCGGCTGCCGCAACGCCGGGTGCGGACCGTCCAGTTGCCCGTCGGGCCCGGCCGGTCGCAGGTCACGGTCGGGGACCTGTCGGTGCTGCGCGGACCGTACAACTACGTGGCGATGGTGCCCCAGTGGGACCTGCTGGACCTCCTCGCGGACGAGGCCCGGCGCGAACCGACCTTCCACCTGCGGATGAACACCGAGGCGACCTCCTTCCTCATGGAGGGCGGGCGGGTGAGCGGGGTGCGCTACCGCACCTCCGACGGCGAGGTCGGCGAACTGCGCGCCGTCCTCACCGTCGCCTGTGACGGCCGCGGCTCGGTGGCCCGCTCGCGGCCGGAACTGGGACTGCGCAGCTTCGGCTGCCCGATGGACGCATGGTGGTTCCGGCTGCCCCGGCGCGACGGTGACCCGAGCGGACTCGTCGGCGGGGCCGGCGACCGCTTCCTGACCGCGATGATCGACCGCGGGGACTACTGGCAGTGCGCCGCGCTCATCCCCAAGGGCACCGACCGCGAGCGCCGCGCCGCCGGTCTCGACCGGTTCCTGGCCGACTACGGCGCCGCCGTCCCCTGGATCGCGGACCGTACGCACCACCTGCACTCGTGGGACGAGGTCAAGCTCCTCGACGTACGCCTGGACCGGCTGCGCCGCTGGCACCGCCCCGGACTGCTGTGCATCGGCGACGCCGCCCACGCGATGTCCCCGGTCTTCGGCATCGGCATCAACCTCGCCGTCGAGGACGCCGTGGCCGCCGCCCGCTACCTCATCGAACCGCTGCGGCGCGGGAGCGTGGGGCTGCGCGATGTGAGGGGTGTGCAGCGCCGTCGCCTGCCCACCACGGTCCTCACGCAGTCGCTCCAGCGGGCCGCCCACGCCCGGTTCATCGCGCCCGTCCTGCGGGGTCAGCCGCCGCTCGGCAATGTGGACAGGGCCCGGCGCGTGGCAGGCCTGCTGGCGGGGTCACGGTGGGCACGGCGTCTGCCCGCCTACTTCATCGGGTACGGCGCACGGCGCGAACGCCCACCGCACGCGGCCGTGCGCTAGGTCCTGTCGTCAAATCCCCGTCGTCCGCCCGAAGGGCGGGCCTCGCGGCGTCATGGGGGTCCCCCCCTGCTCGAGCGGAGCCGAGAGCTTGGGGGAGCGTGCTCTGGGGGTCCCCCCGGCCGAAGGCTGGGGGAGTGCCGGGCCTCGGCCCTCGTACTGGATGTACTTGGGTCGGGGCCCGGTGCGGCGAGTGGGGGTCCCCCCTGCTCGAAGAGCTTGGGGGAGCGTGCATGGCGTCGCGGGGCAGGCGGGGATTTGACGACAGGGCCTAGCGGAACCCGCACGGGCGCGGCCGGTCAGAAGTTCGGTACGTGGGTCAGGAGGCCCGCGAGGCGCTCGGCCGGTTCGAACAGGGGGGACAGGCGGGCGTATTCGGCTGTCGGGCCGGTCGCCGGAGTCAGCCGGCGGGCGGGGGCGATGACCGTCTGCAGGGCCAGACCGCGGCCCGCGATGGCGTGGTGGAGGCTCCACAGCACGGGAATCATGATGTTGACCGGCTCGCGCCCGCAGGTGACGAGGGCGACGGCGCCGCGCAGATGCTCGGTGGCCGCGACCGCCTCGACGAGTTCCGTGAACGGGGCGGTGAGGTCGTCGAGCAGCGTCGTGCGGGCGATGCCCGGAACGTGCGCACGCGGGACGAGGTCGCACTTGGTGAACGCGAGGACCAGCGGGGTGAGTTGACGGCCGCGCTCGGTGAGGGCCTGCCGCAGGCAGTCCGCCGCCCGCCGCAGTTCGGCGCGGTACGCCGTGTCGTCGAGGAGCCGGGGCGCCTCGGCGAAGAGCACGAAGCCGTCCGCCGTGAGGGCGCAGCGGTGCAGACGGCGTCCGGCGGGCCCGCTCAGCTCCCGGTACTCGTGCCAGCGCAGCGGAAGGACCGCGCGCCCGCGGTAGTGGAGCGCGAACTCGAAGACGGCTCGCTCATCGGGGTGTTGGGGGTGGCGGCCCGCCAGCACGGCCTCGGCCGCGGCGGTCAGCGTGTCATGGTCGGCCGCGGCCCGGGTACGCAGGCCGAATCCCTTGATGCCGTCCCGCATCGCCGCGTACATGAGCGAGACATAGGTGGTCTTGCCGACCCCGCTGTGGCCCAGCATGACGAAGTCCATCGGCCTCCTTCGGACAAGGGGGAGAACGGTGCGGGCGGAGGAGCGCGGGAGAGGGAGGGCAGGTGCGGGGCGGGCGGCGGCACTGCGCGCGGCCACGCTGCCATGGTGCCGGGATCGCCCCCGTGAGAAACGGTCAAGTGACGGGATGCGGCCCTGGTGAAGGGCGGCGGAGGCGATACGGAAATCGCCCACATGTGCTATCTCGTCCGTCTGATACTCGGACAGGCTATTTATGCGCTAAGTTCCTGGCATCCCTGCATCGCCCGCCTGCCGCGTCGCGGGCGGTGGGGGACGAGGGGGGACTTCCGTGCATGTTCAATCCAGCGGCAGAGTCCGCGCGGCCACCGGGGGGCGGTGGCCGCAGGGCACGCTCATGGTCAATCTGGCGGCTGACGACCGGGAGGCGTTACTGAGTCTGGGGCGCACCGTTCGGTACGAGACCGGTGACGTCCTGATCCGGGAGGGGAGCAGCGACACGACCGTACTCCTTCTCCTCGACGGCTGTGTGAAGGTCGTCGGTGTCGCCGAGGACGGCGGCATCACCCTGCTCGCCTTACGGGTGCGCGGGGAACTCGTCGGGGAGGTGTCGGCGCTCGACGGCCAGCCACGGTCGGCCACGGTGATCGCCGCCCGCCCCACCGTCACCCGCGCGATCACCGGTGCCGTGTTCCGTGACTTCCTGCGGGAACGCCGCGGCGCCGCCGACGTCGTACAGCGGTCCGTCCTGGGCAAGTTGCGGGGTGCCACCCGCTATCGCATCGACGGAAGCAGCGGTACGGCCGCCGTCCGGCTGGCCCGGGCGCTCGACAACCTGGTCCGCAGCTACGCCCGTGCCGTGCCGGAAGGGCTGCGGATCGACGTACCGCTCAGCCATTCGGACCTGGCGGCCCTGGCCAGTGTGTCCGAGGCGAGTGTCCAGCGCGCCCTGCGCAGCCTGCGGGCCGCGGGGGCCGTGACGACCAAATACCGCATGGTCGTGATCCGGGACGCGGACATCCTGCGTGCCATCGCCGGACAGAGCGGCTGGCCGGCCGTCGACGGCCCCGATGTGACCGCCGCTCCGCGTCAGCCCAGGCCGCCCCGGCCGAAACGGGCCACCCCGACGTCGCCGTCCGCCGCGGAACCCGTGCGCGTCGAGTCCGGCGTGGGCGAGGGCGACCCGCTGTCCGAGGCGGGCTGAGCCGACCGCCGGGCGACAGCCTGAAGTTGTTTCGGCGCATTGCTGTGAATGCGTCACCTGACCACATCTGGCCGTGCCACCCCACTGACAGTGGACCGGTGACAACCGGCCACTCAGGGGGGTGCGGTGTGAGACGTCCCGCATGGTTTCGGTTCCGGTCGAAGGAGAGCACGTCGGCGAGTCCCGCGTTCCCGGGCCCGACGTTCCGTCAGCCGCAGAACCTGGCAAAGGAGTTGGAGGAACTCTCGGTCCACCCGAGGCTCGTCCCGTACAGCAGGGCACTGGCGGAACTGGCGACCTCGGTACGGCAGGGCACGGGCCTGGAAGTGTGGGCCGGCGGCAGCCTGGTCGCCGCCTACGGCGGGCCCGACGCCGTCGCTCCCGGCGACGGGGGACGCAACGGGGGCCGGTTCGGGCTGCTGCCCACGGGCCTGGTCTTCGTCCCCCTCATCATCACCTGGGCGGGGCTGGGAGCGGCCGCCTGGGCGAACCAGCGGATGAGCGAGCGGCCCGGCGACGCCAAGGGCACCTTCCTGACGCTGTGGCAACAGGGCTTCGACGGCCATCTGTGGACCGTTCTGCGCTTCGACATGATGGCGCTGTGGACCGTGCTCACCCTGCTCGCGCTGGCCACCACGACGATGCTGCGCCACCGGTGGGAACAGCGGGACGAGGACGAACGCCTCGCCCTGTCCCGGCGGTTGTCGAACGCCCTGGCCCAGACCGAGGCACTCGCCGCGCGCGCCGCCATCGCCGCGCCCCGCGAGTTCACCGAGGTGCTCCAGCGGTCGGCCGAACAGCTGCGTGACCTCATCCAGCGGGTCTCCGGCCTGCAGGAGAACGCCCGTACCGTCGTGGGCCAGGCCGACGGGGCCACCGACCGGGCCACGACCGCGCTGACCACGCTCAGCTCGGCACTCGCCGCCCTGCGCGCCGGTGCCTCGGAGGTGCGGACGGCCGTACAGGGCGCGACCACCGCCGCGGGAGTGGTGGCCCGCAGCGCCCAGGAGATGAAGGACGGTCTCGCCGGTTCCGTGACCGGTCTGCGGGACGCGGTCGCCGACGCCGGCCGCGTGGCCGCCGAACAGATCGGCGCGGCGGGGGAGTCGGTCGCCGCCCGGTTCGACGCGATCGCCTCGGCCGCGGACCAGCGCGAGGCGGCGATCACCCAGCACGCGGCCGTCTCGCTGGAGCAGGTGGGCGCTGAGGCGCGGGGCGTCCTGGAGAAGACTCGGGCATCCATGGCCGAGTCGTCGCAGATGCTGACGTCCTCGGTGCGCGACCTGGACGGAACCATGGCGGGCCTGCCCTCTGCCCTGGAGACATCGGCTGCCGAGGGCGCCGACCGCATCGGCACGGCGTACGACATGGCCGTCACCGCCCTCGCCTCCTCGCTGCGCCGGGAGGTACTCGCGGTCTCCGCCGAACTGTCCAACCGCATCACTCAGTTGCACGTCGTGGTTTCCGCCCAGGAAGCCGTGCAGCACCAGGTGCGCAAGGATCAGGACCAGGCCGAGGAGCATCTGCGGTCCACCCTCACGGAGTTCGAGGAATTGCTGCGCCGGGTCACCGGGATCCTCCGGGAGGCGGTTCCCGCCGAGCCGGCCGACGACCCGGGACCGGCGCATACGTCCGGACATCCGCAGCACGCCCGCGCGCGAACCGTCCCGGCCGCACCCACGACACACACCGAGGTCGGCGAACCTCCTGGGGGCGTAGAACACCTCGCGGGCGAAGACCGCTTCGCGGGCGGCGACCACCCCGAGGACGCGGCACGCCCCGAAGACGCGATGCACCCCGAGGACGTGGCCCATCACGAGGTCGGGGCCCATCACGAGGTCGGGGGACACCCCGACGACGATGAGAGCCGTGCGCCGTACCCGCCCACGGCCGCGTCCGCTCCCGCCGACGAGACCAGGGAGCCGATCCGGTGAGCAACCGGTCCAGGCGCGGCGGGGCGCCCTACTTCGCGGGATGGCTGTTCGCCGATCTGTTACTGGTGATCGTCGTGGTGGTCCTCGGCAGCCAGGTCACCGAAGCGGGCGGGGCCGATCAGGGGAAGGAGACGAAGAGCCCGACGCCCACGGCGGGGGAGAGCGGGCGCCCCGAGCCCACCGATTCCGGGAAGCCGACGTCCTCGCCCCGGCCCGCCGGACTCGACCCCACGACACACTCGATCAGCGTCCGGGCGGACGCGGACGAGGTGATCGCCCAAGACGCGGACGCGACCGCCTCCGTGCGGCATCAGGTCGACCGGAAGATCGCCCGGTTCGACGGGCGGACGGCCGCGTTCGTCATGGTCTTCGGCACGGTCCGCGGACCGGGCGGCGGCATGGACACCGGGCGCAGCGACGCCTACGCCACGGCGGTGGCCAAGCTGCTGCCCAAGTCCGCGCCCGCGTTCTTCCCGCCGTACTCCAAAAAGATCATCCGTGGCTATCACGACGGCAGTCCCGCCATCAAGAACGGGACGGCCCGGATCGAACTGTTCTTCCTGCAGCGGTGACCGGCCCCGCTGACTCCCCTCGCACAGCGACGTACCCCGACGCAGCCCAACGGAGCGTGGATCGACGTGACCGCCTTCAAGAAGAACCCGACACTGGCCGACCTGCGTGAGTTCACCGAACAGACCCTGACCATGTTCAGCGAGCTCGACATCCCCGACATCCCGGAGGCGTACGCCTCGCGCGACCGTGCCCAGGCCCTTGCCGCCGAGCTCCAGTCGCGGCTGGCGGCACCCGTCACCATCGGTGTGGTCGGCGAGTACTCGGTGGGCAAGTCCCTGCTCCTCGGCACCCTGTTGGGCAAGCCCGACCTGCTGCCCGTGGAGGCCGGCCCGAGCACCGGCAACATCACCGTCCTCGAACTGTCGCGCGGCGAACCAGGCAGTTCGACCCAAAAGTCCGACACCGCGGAAGTCACCTTCCTCACCGAGAGCCAACTCGCCCAGTGCGTGGGCGTGATGCTGGAAGAACTCGTCCGCGCGCTGGACGAGCGGCACCCGCAGCTCGGTGCGGCCGCCGCGCTGGCCGGGTACAACCCCGTGACGGACGAGCGGGGTTGGGGGCCCTTCGACGCCTGGTACCCGCGCCTGTGGCCGGTCTCCGGCGGACCCGTGCAGCACGAGGCCATCGGCGCCCTCTACCGGGACGCCGTCACCGAACTGTGCCGGATCCGGGACGCGGCCCTCAGCCAGCGCGACCTGCTCGGCAAGCCGGTCGGCGTGGCCACGGCCGTGATGGACGAGGCACTGACCCTCGAATCCGCCCAGCGCACCCCCGAGGTTCCGCCCAAGCGGGTGGTGCGGCCCTTCGACATCGCTCAGCTCAGGCATTCCGACGAGGGCACCGCCCAGGAGGCCATGCGCCGTGCCTTCCCGCTCGTCGAGCGGGTCACCGTGCAGGTCACGGTGTCGCCCGACCACTGGGACCTGGCCGGACTGATCTCGGACGACAACCCCGTACGGCTGATGGACTTCCCGGGCATCAACGCCGCCGGGTCCTCCGGCCGTGACACCTTCCTCAGCCGGCGCGAGATGGTGTCCGTGCACACGATCCTGCTGGTGATCAGTGCCCTGCGCCCCGAATCCAAGGGGGCCTCGGCGTTCTGGGACATGCTCACCGCCGACGGCCGCGAGGCCCAGGCCCTGGCCAGCGCCGCCCTTGTCGCGGCGAACGCCTTCGACCTCGCCAAACCGCCCGCCCTGCGCGCCGTACCGGACGGACCGTTGCCCCTGCGGCAGTTGCTCGCCCACTCCGCGGAGATCAACGGCATCCACGTCTACGGCAACAAGTTCGTGCAGCACCGGGAGAACGGGATCGTCGTCACCTCCTCGATGGCCGCGATCCGCGCCTACCAACTGCCGTACACCAAGACGTCCGAGGAGACCAGGGACCGTATCCAGAAGGCGCTGCGGGACCTCGATCCCCCCGGCGTCAAGCGCTGGGAGAACATCGCCGGCCGGCTGCGGCAGGCCGACGAGGGCAACCCGTGGTCGGACCGGCTGCGCGCGTACGACAGCGACGGCGGCATCGAGCGGCTGCGCCGCCTGGTCGAGAGCCACGTGCGCGAGCACGGCCTCGACCAGAAGCTGGAACGAGCGCGCAGTTCGCACCGCAAGCTGTGGCGCGAACTGGCCGTGCTGCGCGGCCTGGTGCGCCGGGCGCGGGGCGAGGAGCCGCCGGAGGAGTACCGGGAACTGGCCGAGAAACTGGGTGAGTTCCGCGAGCTGCTCGACCAGATGCTGCCCACGCTGTACGAACTGCGGTCCTCCGGCAACCGCGTGAACGGCGGGTACGACGGCGTGTCGGCTGCGGACCTGGGCGGACGGCCTCCGCAGCGTGAGGACATAGCGGCATCCGTGCGCGACGACGTGTTCGACTGGCGGGAGTGGCAGGAGCTCCTGGGCCGGGCCGAGCGCGACGGTCACCATCTGGTGCCGCGCAGCCAGCCCCCCTCGCGCACGGGCATCAAGCCGATCGTCCGGCCGGGCCGCAGCCCGTCCGTGAACGAGGACCCCGACACGGTCGAGGACACCGCGGACGTCACGGACGCGTTCCTGACGAAGTTCCGGACCCTGGTGGACCGGCGCATCACCGACGGGCAGGCGCAGCTCCGGGTCTGGTTCGAGGGCTGGGCGGCCCACTGGCAGGACGAGTTCGGACCGCTGCGCGAGTGGATGCTGGACCCGTCCGTCGACAAGCTGCTCGGCGACCTCTTCACCCGGCTGCGCGGCGGTGAACGCAAGGCCGACCGGCAGCTGGACCACCTCTGGACGGCGCTGAACCCGGCCGAAGTGCGCTCGCAGATCGAGAACTTGGTGGTGGCGCCCGGTCCGACGCCTCAGGAGCAGGAGAACCGGTTCCCGATGCGCGCCCCGCACGCGCTGCCCTGGGATCACCGGATGCCCAGGCTCGACGACCAGCGTTCCGAGGAGCGCGAACGGCACCCGCTGCTGGTGGTGCAGCTGCGCCAGCACACGGCCGACGCGGCCGCCCGGCTCGTCACCGAGCACCTCGGCCAGGCCCTGGCCCGCGTGGAGCGGGACCTGGTCGGCCTGTACTCGAAAGCCGCCGACTTCCTGCCCCAGGAGAACGAGATCCGCCCGCCCCGCAAGCCCCGCTCCACCGGCACCGGTGCGACGGGGGAAGCCCCGGAGACCCCCGAGACCCCCGCGGAAGAGCCTCTCGACACGCTGATCCGAGACTGGAGCGCCGACTGACATGAGCAACGAGCTGACCATCACCTTCAGCGTGCCGCCGGGCGGCCCGGCCTCCGGTGTCGTCCCCATCGGACGCAAACAGTTCCGGCTGCACACCGGACCGGACGGCATCACCCTGCCCGAGGTCCA
Source organism: Streptomyces olivochromogenes (assembly GCF_021538895.1). Taxonomy (GTDB): domain Bacteria; phylum Actinomycetota; class Actinomycetes; order Streptomycetales; family Streptomycetaceae; genus Streptomyces; species Streptomyces olivochromogenes_A. The sequence continues at coordinate 81,582 of NZ_JADDRL010000012.1, forward strand.
CCTCCAGTCGCAGGAGGAGAGCGGCGGCAGCCGCATGGTGACCGTCCACCTGCCCGCCCGCATCGAGGTCCTCACGCCCAGCGGCGGGCTCGTACCCGCCCACGTGGCCCAGGCCCTGGTGGACTGCTGGGTGCCCCAGGAGTTCACCTCGCTCACCGTCGACGGGCCGCGCACGCTGTCCTCCGACACCCCGCTGCCGACGGCCCTCGTCCACCCCGTGTCCGGACCGCCGCTCGCCCCGGACGACGAGCCGCTGCGCCTGGAGGTCCTGTGGAGCGCGGACTTCGCGTCCGACGACCACGCGGGCACCGCGCGAGGCAGGGTGCTGCTGGAGTTCGCGCCGCCGGGCGAGGCCCCGGGCCCGCCGCCACCGGTGGAGGACGACGAGGAGTTCCTGCTCCTGCGGGACGTCACGGGCACCACCCACGAGCACGAGTTCGTCGTCATCGACTTCGGTACGACCGCGTCCACCGCGACCCTGCACGACCCGACGCGAATCCGGGCCCGGCTGGTCGACCCCGCGCAGACCATGTCCCTGGCGGAGAACCTGACCGAGCTGCTCGCGCCGCCCGCCGACGCGCCGGCCGAGTGGCGCAAGGAAGTCGAAGGCCTGCTCTCCGGCACCATCGCACTCCCGCGCCGCGGCGCGGAGATCTCCGGTGCCGAGGCACTGGCCCGGGTGGGCGACGCCGACGTGGCCGACGCCCTGATGCTGCGCGTGGAGGCGCTGCGCGAACAGGCCGGCTCGGAGCTCCGGCAGTGGCTGAACCGGCGCCTGCACAGTGGTTACGCCGACGTCATCGGCACGCCGCCGCTGCACCGGCACGGCCTGCGCTCCGTCGAGTACGAGGACGTGTCCGGCCAGCTCACCAGCGCTCCCGCCAGCACGCTGCGCGAGAAGGACTACGAGGACGGGACCACCCCCGACCATCCCAGGGACCGCCGCTTCGCCCTGCACGGGGGCCTGACCGGCATCAAGCGTGCGGCGCTCCAACTGACCCCCGAGCCGGTCGTGGGCACCGACATGTCGGCCGACCACCTGGCCCAGCACATGTACCTGCTGTTGGTGGAGGGGGCCGAACAGACCACGCTCAACCCGGCGTTGAACACGATGAGCAAGTTCGCCACGGTCGTCGTGACGTATCCGACGACCATCCTGCCGGAGGTCCGGGAGAAGCTGGGCAAGCTCGTCCGTGCGGCACTCGGCGGCCCACGGGTCGTCATGGACTTCGACGAAGGCCTGGCCGCCGGGCTCTTCTTCCTGATGAGCGACCTGACCGACAACCTCAACGCGGGCCTGGAGGCGCTGCGCGCACGCTGCCGCCGCGTCGGGGAGAAGCAGGACCCGCCCACCTGGCAGCGCATCATGCTCGTGATCGACATCGGGGGCGGCACCACCGACATCGCGCTGCTGCGGCTGACGCTGGTCGACCAGACCCCGAAGCTGGCACCGGGCCAGGAGTTCGTGGCGGGCCGCGACTACCGGCTGGAGCCCGAACTGCTGGGCTCCACCGGCCACGAGCGGCTCGGCGGTGACCTGCTGACGCTGCAGGTCTTCTACTGGATCAAGGCTCGGCTGGTGGACGAACTGAGGCCGACGGCACGGCCGGAGACGGACGACGCCGGCGGCGCCGGGGCGGCGCAGGGGAGCGCCCCGACCGCGACGGCCGACCAGAAGCCCCGCCGCTCGTACGCGGAGACCGTGGCCGAACAGGCCGCGGACGAGCTGGACACCCTCGTGTCCGACGAGGTCCGCCGGGTGCTCGCGAGCGAACTGCCCACCGACTGGATCGGCGTGGAGGACTCGACCGAGCGGAACCGGCGCAAGCAGCGCTTCGACCAGCTGTGGCGGCTCGCGGAACAGAAGAAGCGGGAGCTGGGGGCGCCGGGTGCGCAGCAGGCCGTACTGGAGCCCGACAAGGTGGCCAACATCCTCAACGCGGGACCGCACCGGCTGAGCGAGGTGCGCGGGGAGATCACCCTGGACTCCGGCCAGTTCGACAAGCTGGTGCAGCCGGTGCTGCGGCGGGCGGCGGCGCTCGGCGCCGACCTGGTCCGCGGTTCCTTCCGGCGGATCCTGGAGGAGAACGCGCAGCGGCGCGAGCAGGGTCTGCGGGAGCTGCCCGAGCCGCAGCTCGACCAGGTGGTGCTGTCGGGCCGTACCAGCCGGATGGCGCAGCTCAAGCTCCAGGTCGAGGCGGAACTGCGGCAGAACGGGACCGACGGCGAGGGCGAGGGGAAGCTGGGCTGGCACGAGGCCACCCAGTTGTCCGCGGAGGTGGCGTTCGCCAAGGAGGCGACCTCGCTGGGCGCGGCCTGGGCCCACACGGTGCGCAACGTCGCCGGACAGATCGACCACGACACCCACAACGGCGGACGCACCGGAGCCACCGTCCGGCTGAGCGACCTGGACATCAGGCTGCAGGGCCTGTTCTCCAGCCTGCCGGCCGACTTCGGGCCGCGCGGCCAGATGGAACGCGTCACGCCGCTGCTGCGGGCGGGCGACCCCTACATCGAACTGGACGGCTCGGGCCGGCTCGGGGTGCGGACCGGCTGGAACCCGCTGAGCCGGGTCCTGTCGATCCACCGGTACATCGGACCGGGCGACTCCCTGCAGTGGGGTGTGTTCGACCTCGCTCTCTCGGCGAGCGCGGAGGGCTTCATCCCCAGCCCGTCGGTCTGGCGGCCGCCGAGCGGCAGCGGGCGCGGGGTGCGCTACCAGCTGGAGCTGGACAACCGGCTCGTCCCCCACATCCTGCTGTGCAACGGACCGGCCCATCTGCTCGTCGAGGGACGGGCGCTCGAACTCGACGGCGCTGCCCCCGGGCTCGCCTTCGACGCCGACCTGCCCAGCTGCTCCGTACCGGGCCGGATCTGCGTGAGCGCCGGCACGGACGACAACGGCGAGCGACAGCTGGTCGAGGTGTTCCCGCCGTCCGAGGCCGAGCTGGACGGAGACGCCGCCGTGTCCCCGACCGGCTATCTGCCGGAGTCCTTCCACGAGACGCTCGACCTGCACGAACTGCCCCAGCCGGGACGCCGGGCACGGATCACCGTGCCGCCCACCGAGGTCAAGGGCAGCTTCAGCTACGAGTTCTACCTCGACCGGGGCGACGGCGCCCCCGTCTACCTGGGCTACCTCACCGCAGTCCAGGACGGCCAGCACCACGCCACCCTCGACGCCCGGGGACGGCTGCGCGTGCACCGGGGCGTCGTTCCCTACCTGCCGGCCGGATCGCTGCGCCAGGTGGAGGAGTTCCCCGGACGGGTGCTGCGCGAGCGGATGGACCGCCCGACCACCAGGTTCAACCACCACTGGGACCCCAACAGCGGGAGGCACTGATGAGCGACGCGGAAGCGGTCGCGGCGGAGAGGGGAGTCCGCGGGCGGCTCATGGCCTGCGCCGAAGAGCTGGCCACGGTCATCGACGCGCGGTCGGAGTGCGGCCGGGCCGTAGTCGTCGCGCTGGACGGGTTCTGGCGCTCCTTGCAGGCGATCGCGGGGCACGAACCGCCGTACGTGGAAGACCCGCATGAGGTCCTGGTGTCCCTCGACCGGTCACGGTTCGAGCTGAGCTGGGCCTTGCGCGAGGCCGCCCTGGTCGAGGTGAGGACACCTCGTGAGGCGGGGCGGGACGACGGCACACCGGTGGTGGTGACGGAGACGACCGGCGCGGCGGACACGAGCACGAGCGACGGTCCGGCTCGGACGCAGGACGAGCCGAACCGACCGCGGACGGCTGAGGCGGATCCGCCCGACGAGGAGTCCGCGGACACCCGTCGCGATGTCCCTTCCGGAACGGGGCAGGGCGAGGTTGAGGGTGCGGATTCCGGGTTGGACGCCCAGGACGGCACGGCCGAGTCCGAGTCCGAGGCCCCGGACGGCGATGCGCTCACGGACCTCGTGAAGACGCTGAAGGGCCTCGAAGAGGGCCTGCTGAAGGAGCAGAAGGGTTACCTGCCGTCGGCGCAGCGTCGGGCCGACGCGGCGGTCGAGTCACGCGCGGAACTGGTCGCCCGCATGTGGCAGCGCATCCACGTGGCCCTGCTCCGGCTGCCCGCCGACGCCCGCGTGAGGTGGCGTGCCAAGGCAGCGGTGACCGTGTCGGAAGCGGGCTTCGCCGTGCCGCGCAAGGATGCCGTCGATCCCGACGTGGTGGTACCCGGGCTGCCGGACGGGCTGTGCGAGGCCCGGCGGCTTCCTCTCGACTTCGCCGACCCGGCGGAGACCGCCGCACAGTCGCGCCCCGAGATCCTCCAGGAGCTGGGGCTCTCGGAGGAGGGGATCGGCAGGCTGGAGTCGTCCGACCTCCGGCTCGCGTGGGCCGCCCGCGCCGAGCAGGCCCTGTGCCTGGTGGAACTCGACCCCGAGTTGCGTATCGCGCTGGTCCAGGAACAGCAGCCCGAGGGCCTCGCCACCCAGGAGCAGCGCGGTGCTTACACCAACGCGCTGCTGGGACATCTGCGCTCCGCCGGCCAGGGACTGCAGGCGAAGGGATGGAGCGAGGACAGCCGGCTGGGCGCCGCGCACAAGCTGGACATGGTGCTCGGCGGCCTGGTCCATCAGCGGCCCGCCGCACCCGACAGCTGGTGGTTCGACTGGCGTACGCGCGTCTCGCGGCTGCTGATCCCGCTGGCCATGTCCGCGAAGTACGAGGTGATCATCAAACCCCTGGAGGAGCTACGCCGGGACACCCTGAAGGACTGCACGATCCCGGAGACCGTCAAGGGAGTGTCCGGGGCGAGTGAACTCGACGTGCAGTGGGTCGTGTGGACGCCGCTGCGGTCCTACGCGGGCGGAGGGCCCAACGACCACAGGGGCCGTCTCGTCGTACTCCCCGCCGACGTGCGCTCGCGGGGGTGAGCGATGACGTCGGAACGTACGGGGACCGCGCACGGGATCCTCCCCGTGTGCCACTCGCTGGCCGCCACGGTGACGGGGCCGGCGAACGGCCTCTCGTCCCGGCTGGTGGAGGATCTGACCGCGACGGCGGATCCGTCGCCGTGGGCCGATACGCCGCCGCCGGTCGTGCTGCGCGTCGTCGTGCTGCGCACCGGAGCCAGTACGGCCGGTCTGGTCCCGTTGCTGACGGGGGCCCGGCTGTACGAACCGGCCGCCGTGCCGGGGCCCGTACCGCTCGCCCACTCCCATCTGCCCGCCGGACAACCCGAGTTACGTCTCGATGCCGAGCAGCGCGGGACACTCGACCGGCTGGCGTGGCGGCTCCTGCGCGCCGCGGCCGAGACCCCGGGCGGGCGGTCCGTGACCGTCGACCGGTACGAGACGGTCACCTGGCTGCGGGTGCGGGCGGCTCAGGGGCGCCGTTCCTTCTTCCGCGCGGCGTACGCGGGAGAGGACGCCGTGGCCCGCACCTGGCGGCGCGTCCAGGACGTGACGTCGGCGGGCCTGGCCCTCGGCGTCCCGGCGGCCGAGACCCTGACCCGTACGCCCGTGACCCTGGCCGTCGGCTTCGCCGGTGAGCCGCTGCCGTGGCCCCTGGCCGACGCGCTGGGCGTGGGCGTGACGGTGACGGACGTGCCCGTGCCCGAGGGCGCGGCCGGCCTCCGGCGGGCCCGGGATCTGGTCGACGGCGCGCATCTCGTGATCGCGGCGGCGCCGCATGCGGAACTGTCCGGCCCTGAGGCGCTGCCCGGGACGTTCCGCACGCTGCTGGCGGCGGCCGTGGGCGGGCCGTGCCACGCGCCGGTGGCGTTGGTCTCCGCCGTGACGCACCATCGGGGCCTCGCCCTGCTGGACGGCCTGGGCGGCTGGCTGCGCGGCGCCGTCCCGGACACGGTGGGCCCCGCCGCGCGGGGGCTGCCCGTGTACGCCGTGGCGCTGCCGCGCGCGCGACACGCCCTGGACGTCCTGCTGCGCCGGGAGGACCGCGGAACTCCCGTCGTCCAACGGGCCCGGCACGCCTGGGCGACGTCCGGCATACCGGCCCTGTGCTCCGCCGTGCTCGGGCCCGCCCTGCACGACGCGCGCACGGTGGCGGCCGAACTGAGCACGCGGCGCCTGCGGGCGGCGCTGCACGACATCCGGCTGGAGGCCGGCGCCGGGACGGGTGGCGCGAGCCGGACCGCCGCCGAGGCGCTGTCGCGGGACGTGCCTCCCGACCAACTCTGGGACGAGCTGGACCGGTTCGTGACGGTGCCACTCGCCCGGCGGGCCGTCCAGCGGCTGGAGCGAACGGACCGCAACCGTGCGACCGCCGCGTGCGGCGCCGATACCGCCGCACAGTTCTCCGGTCCCGTCCCGCCGCGGTACCGGGCCGACCATCCGGACGACACACGGGGAGCCACCAGAACATGACCACCACCACCTGGCTGATCGTTTTTCTCGTCCTGTCGCTCGCGGTGAACGCCGTCCTGACGGTGTGGCTGACCAGGCTGCGCCGTATGCCGCGGCCCGTGCCGGCGAGGCCGGCCGCGCCGGTCCTCGGGCCCTCGACGCAAGAACTCGCGCACCTCCGCGCGCAGTTGGAGGTGGCGCGGCAGGAGAAGGGCTCGGTCGAGCAGCTGTTGCGCGGCCGCGAACAGGAACTCGCCCGGCTGCGCACGCTCTACCGGGAGGCGCAGGACAAGGGGACGGAGTCCCCGGGGCGGGAGGAGATCGCCGCCGCGCTGCGGCAGGTGCGGGCGCTGCAGGACGTCGTCCGCAAACTGACCGCCGAGCGGGACGCGGCCCGGTCGGACGTCGAGCGGATGAGACAGCGCCTCGCGGAGGCGGAGGCCCGCGGCGACGCGCCCTTCGGGCCGGACGCGGTGTCCCCGGCGATCCCGCGCCGCATCCCGCTCGGCCGGGACGCGACCTCGGACAGCAGCGTCGACGGGGCCGACCTCGGGCCGGTCGTCGTACGGGCCGCGTCCGTGCGCGGGGCCCGCGCACGGGAGGAGGGCGAACACCGGCGCGACGCGTTCCTGTTGCGATTCGTCGAGGAGCTGCCCACCCCGACCCTGCTGAGCGCCGTCGCCGCCGGGGCCCCGCACGGCCGCCGGACACAGTCGGCCGCCGACCGCGCCTGCCGCAACCTCGCCGAACAGGTGGCCCGGTACGGAGAGGCGCTCGGTCATCAGCTGTTCAAGCCGACCGGGTCCGACGACGACCTGACCGCGCTGCTGCGGACCGCGCTGCAAGGAGTCGCGCACTCCATGCGGTTGCTGACCAGGGGAGAGGGGCCGGAGGGCGAGTCCGACGACGCGGCCCTCGAAGTGGCGCTGACCGGACTGCTGTCCCGGCTCGGAGACAGCCGGCAGCGCGAGCACGTGGCGTTCGGCGTCGGCGACGGCGCCCTCATGCTGCTGCGCGACGGCACCTGGCGGCCCGTCTTCACCCCGGGGACGACGGCGACCGAGCAGGCGCTGCGCCTGCCCGCCGCCGCGCCGAAGGTGCGCTGCGCACGTCTGACGACACAGCCCGGCGACCTCGTGGCCCTGTGCAGCGCCCCCATGGCGGAACTCCTGCTGCGCGCCGAGGCGGGGGACTGGTTCGCCACCCGGTGGGCAGGCCGCCAGCCGTACCTCACGACGTTCCTCTCCGAGGTCAACGTGCCCGTACGGGTGGCCGGGGGAGACCGCAGCGTCGTCTGTCTCTGGGACTTCGGCGACGCCCGCGAGGCCAGGTCGGCCGCCTCATGACCGGTGGAACCCTCGGCACCGGAATGCGCATGGACGCCGCCTCCCTGCTCCTGGACGACACGGCGGTCCGGGGCGGCGAACGGGAGGAACACGTTCTGGCGGTGGACTTCGGCACCTCCACCACCCGTGCCGTCCTCGTCGGCGCCGACGGCCGCGACCGGGTGGTCAAGGACCCGATGAGCGGCTCGTGGCGCTGGGCGTCGGCGGTGTTCGCCGACGAGACGGGGCTGCGTTTCGGAGCGGCGGCGCAGGCCGGGCAGCAGGTCGACCCGGCGCGGTACCTGCGGGAGTTCAAACGGCTGCTCGGCCAGCGGGAGTCGGTGCGGCTCGGCGGGACGGCCGTGTCCTGCACGGAGTTGGTGGCACGGCTGCTCGCCGCCGTACGCGACGAGGCCACCGCCATGCTGCCCGCGGGCGCCCAAGTAACTCGCGCCGTCGTCACGGTGCCCGCCGGCTACGCCCCGGAAGGGCTCCAGTGGACCGCCATGCTCCAGGCCTGCGAACGCGCCGGATTCGAGGACACCGAGCTGCTGTCGGAACCGGTGGCGGCGGCGCTGGGCTGCCGCCCCCCGGAACACCTGCCGGCCGGAGCGACCGCCCTCGTCTACGACCTCGGTGGCGGCACCTTCGACACCGCTCTGCTGCGCTACGACGCCGACCCGCGCGACGACGGCACGGCGGCCCTGAAGCCACGGGTCCTCGGCCACGCCAGCCTGGACTCGTGCGGCGGCCGGGACATCGACGGCGCCCTGATGAGGTGGCTGCGCTCGACCTGTGCGCAGTGGCTGGAACCGCTGCTGGCCGACGGCGATCCGGCGGCCCTGGGCCGGGTCCTGGCCCTCGCCGACTTCGCCCGCAAGGTCAAACACCGGCTCAGCGGCGTGGACGCGGTGGAGGACAGGCTCTTCCCGGAGTCGCCGGTGGTCCAGCTCAGCCGGGAGCGGCTCGTCGTCCTCTGCCAGGACCTGATCGCGCGGACGGTGGACTGCTGTCGGGGTCTCCTGCACCGGCACGACGTCTCGCCCGACGACATCACCCACGTGCTCATGACCGGCGGCGGTTCCCGAATGCCCGCCGTCCGCAGTGCCGTTGAGGCTGCCCTGCGGCGCCCGCTGACGCGTGCCGAGGACCCGGACCTGGCCGTGGTGCTGGGCGCCCGGCTGTGGGCGGCCGGACAGGGCGGCCGACGGCTGCCGGCACACCGGCCCGCCCCCGGCACGGAGGCGTTGTCGTGGTGCATCCCGGGCGGTTCCGCCCGGCTGGTCCGCTGGCTGCGCGCGCCCGGAGACGCGTACGGCGCGGGGACCTCGCTGGCCCGCGTGCGCCTGACGGACGGCTCGCTCCACGACCTGACGGCCGCCGGACCAGGCCGCGTCCTGCGTCGGCACGCCGCGCCCGCCCAGCGCGTGGCCGACGGCGACTGGCTGGTGACCAGCCGAAGGCCGCCGCACGTGGCGGAGCTGCCGGCGGTGCCCCGGCCGCTCGCGGACCACGAGGTCCAGGGCCCGGTGCTCGCCGTGGCGTGGAGCCCCGACGGACGCAGGCTGCACGCCGCCGGAGACGGCTGGGCGCACACGTTCGACGCCTCCGCCTGGAAGCCGTCGGGCGCCTTCCCCGAAGCAGGCCCGGGCAGGTTCCTCGCCGTCGACGGCTCGGGTCTCCGGATCGCGTTCGTGACGCGGGACGGGGAGGCCGCCGTCGCCGCCGTGGACGGCCTCACCGCTGCGGCGGCGCTCGGCACCGGACCGGTTCCGGGCCCGATGGCCTTCGGGCCGGCGGGCGGCGTACTCGCCGTCGCCCGCCATGACGCGGCCGTAGACCTCCGTGTCGTCGGGACGGCGGGAACGACCGATGCGGTACGGGTCCTGCGCGTCCCGGCCGACGACGTCACCGACGGCGCTCCCCGGCAGGCGGCACGGATCAGGGACCTCGCCTTCGACCCGACCGGACGGCGGATCACGGCCGTCAGCCGGGTGCGCCGCGCGGAAGGGCGCGTCACCACCTGGCGGGTCGGCGACGGCGAGGTGCTCGCCGACCTGCGGCTCGACACACCCGTCGAGAGGGTGGCGTACGGCAGCGACGGCCGGCTCGCCGCCTCGGGGCCCGGAGGCGGTCCCCGCTCGCGCCTCGGTCCCGAGGCCGTCGTATGGCTGTGGGAGACGGACGAAGCGGGTGTGCTCCACCCGGTGTCCGCTCCCGACCCGACCCCTTCGTTCCTCGCGCGCAGAAGCCACGGGTACGCGCCGGCCGTCGCGTTCGGACCCGACGGGTTGCTGCTCGCCGAGGGCGGCCAGGACGGGTCGGTCCGGCTCTGGGACGCGGAGTGCCGCCGCGAAGTACGGACCTACACCGCCGACGGCGTGGTCCGGACACTCGCGTTCTCGCCCGACGGCCATGTGCTCGCCGTCGGCACCGACCAGGGACTGACCACATGGGCCCTGGGAGCGGTGCCGGATCCCCAGCCACCGAAGAACGACTGCCGATAGCGAGGAAGCCGTGACGACCATCCGTCTGCTCGACCTCTACAGCAAGGCGCTCGACGAACTCCAGGCGTCCCTGGGCGAAGCGGCGCCCGCGGACGAACTCGCCAACGCACTGGCCACGTTGACGCCCCGGCTGCCCGACGGCCGGCCCGACCCGCGGGCGGCCGCCTACGCGGACGCCGTCAAGTCGGCGCTCTCGCTCACCCTTTACGCCGTACGCGATGCCCGTGCGCCGCGTGTCGGCCCTGCGTCGGGCCACGCGACGAGCGCCCGTGACGTCAAGTCGCCGGGGCACGCGACGAGCGCGGCACCCGGACCCGTCAAGGGGCTGGCGACGGCGCTCCGTATCTGGCTCGCCCCGGGCAAGGCCGCGCCCGCTCCGGTCCCGGCCCGGGTCCCTCCTTCCGGTCCGGTCCTGGTGACGGTCGCCAAGGTGCTCGACGGATTCCGTGCCGCGCTGGAGGAGGCGGACCAGGCGGCCGCCGCCGCGGCCCCGCCTTCCCGGTCGCCCGAACGGATGCCGTGGAGCGAGGACGACGAGCTGATCGACATGCTGCACGACGTCCTGGCGGCCCGAGTGCGGGGGCGCGAGGGTTTCGCCCTGGCCCGCATCGAGGACCTGGCGGAGACCCTGGCGGCGCGGGGCATCCAAGCGGTGTCCTACGACCCCGAGGACACCGGCTTCGCGGGTGACGCGCGGTGCTTCGACTTCGTCGAGGGCGCCCGGCCCGGCGCGCCCGGCATGACGCTGATGCCCGTGCTGATCGACGACACCGAGGACGACAGGATCCTGCGGCGGGGCCGGGTCAGGCCGGCTCCGGGGCCCCGCCCGACCGCGGGAGACGCGGACGCACCACCCCGTAACGAAGCAACCCACTGAATTCCGCGGATCGCCGTCCGAGCCCGGCCACCAGGCCACCGGACGGCGTCACTTCACCACAAGGGGGACCCACGTGACCGCCGAGACCTACACCAGCACCACCACCCCAGGCACCACGACCGAAGGCACCACAGCCGCCGCGATCACCACCGCTGAGGAATCCACCATCGCCGTCATCGGCTTCGATCTCGGCCACGGAGACACTGCGCTCACCAAGGTCCATGTGGGCACCCGCGCGGGCGGTGCCTCGCTCGGAGACCGCAACGCGCCTCCCGAGATCATCGAGTTGGGAGGGGACCGCAAGCAACTCGTCACGGCCGTCTCGGTGACGGACGACGGCCAGGTCCTGATCGGTGAGGACGCACTCGATCACCAGGGCACCCGAAAGTACGTCGCCTTCAAGTCCCCGGACCTGGAAAGGGCGGAGGTCCGCATGCCGCTGGAGCTGTTCGCGCGCCGCGTCGTCCAGGACGTACGCGCGGCCCGCCTCGGCGACGCCCCCAAGGTCCGGTGGGTCTTCGGCCACCCGTCGGGCTGGACAGCGGACCAGGTCGCCGACTACCGGGACCTGCTGGCGGAGGTCTGCGCCCCCGACGACGTCAGCCTCATCCCGGAATCGCGGGCCGCCCTGCTGTACGCCCGTGACGCCGGCGACATCCCGGAGGCCGGCTCACTGACCAGTTCCGCACTCGTCGCGTCGACACTCATCGTGGACATCGGTTCGTCGACCACGGACTACACCTCGGTCGTGGACGGTACGGGGCGCCCGGTCGACCACGGCAACGTCGTCCTGGGCGCCCACCTGATCGACAAGACCCTGCTCGCGCTGGCCATCGACCGGTCGCCGGACGCCCCGCGCCTGCGGGCGGAGTTGGACCGGACCCCGGGTGCGGCCGAGCAGCTGGAGATCTCCGCCCGCAAGCTCAAGGAGAGCTTCTTCGCCACCAACCCGCAGCGCTTCCAGCGCAATCCCAAGTTGCGGGTGCGCAGGACCGAGGAGGTCTTCACGGCGGACAACGACGTCATCGAGCTGCTCCTCGCGATCGGGCAGGACGACATGGACCGCATCCTCTCCCAGCCTCTTCCCGCTCTCGCCAACCGGACCTGGCCGGAGGCCTTTCGCCAGGACCTCGCGGCGGCTCTGGAACACGCGGGCGAGGACCTGGAGTTGGTCCTGCTCACCGGGGGGCCGTCACGGATGCGTTTCGTCGCTGAGATCGCCCGTGAACTGGCGACCGACGCCCGGGTGATCCTCGGCACGGAGCCGGAGTTCGCCATCGCGCGGGGGCTGGCGCTCGCCGGCCGGATGGACCAGCGTACCCGGGGCTTCCGCGCCGACGTCGAACGGTTCCTCGCCACGGACGCGGTGAGTGGTCTCGTCGAGGAACGACTTCCCGACCTCACCGGGAAGATGGCGGAGACCGTGGCGGGCGGCCTCACCGAGAACCATGTCATCCCGGCGGTCCGTGCCTGGCGGGACGGCGACATCGCGACGATCGACGACATGCGCGATCGGATCGTGGCCGGGGTCGGCGCGGACCTCAACACCACCCACAACGCCGCCCTGCAGAAGATCCTCTCCGACTGGATGGCCGAACTGCGCCCCGAGCTCACCCAGCACACCGCGGTGATCTGCCGCCGGTGGAACCTGGAACCCTCGGCACTGACCCTGCCGGAAGTCACCATGAGCGGCGGCCAACTGACGGTGGAGGTCGACACCTCGGCGGCGACCGACGTGCTCAACAACCTCAGCAACCTGGTCAACGTCGTGATCTCCGGGATCATCGCCGCCACCCTGTTCGGCTCCGGTGCCGCTCTGCTCATGGCCACCGGCCCCTTCGCGGTCCTGGTCGCCGGGGCGGTCATCTTCGCCGGCGTCGACAAGGTCAAGAAGGGGATCATGAGCCAGATCGGGGACAAGGACGTTCCCCGGGTGCTCCGCCGCCTGGGTGGCGAGGCCGGCATGGTGCGCAAGCTGCGGGAGCAGTCCTCGCGGCAGGAGTCCGAACTCGCCGAGGCGCTCTCGTCCAGCCTCCAGTCCGGCGACGGGGGCCGGCTCGCGCGGGAGATCACCGCGTCCATCGAGAAGCAGCTGACCCGCGTCGCGGCCGACGTCGAACTGCTCATCCGCTGAGCGGAATTCCCGGGCCGCATTCACCAGTCTCCACAGCCGCATCCGGCCCCGCCGGGCCGTCCGACACCCTACGGAGTCACCATGAACAGCGCCAACCAGTCCAGCCCGACGGACCCTCCCGACACCGGCGCGAACCCCGCGCACGCCGCGGACGCCGAGTTCGGCGACGGCCGCGGGGAGACGTTCGAGGAAGTGCGCCGACAGATCCTCGACCTCTTCCCCGGCCTGGCCGACCGCGCCCGGCACCAGGCCGGCGAGGAGGCGTTGGCGAGGCTGGAGACCGCACGCCTGCGCCTCGTGGACGGACGCTTGACCGTCCTCGTCTGCGGTGAGTTCAAGCGAGGCAAGTCAACCCTGCTCAACGCCCTGTTGGGGGAGACGACCGCTCTCTGCCCCGTCGGCACCTCGTTCACCACGAACACCGTGACCACCATCTCGTACGCACCGGAAGAACGCATCACCGTCACCCTGGAGAACCCGGACGGAACCACCGAGGAGCGGGAGATCGGGCGCGCCGAGATCGCCCGCTACGCCACCGAGGGCGCCGGACCGTCCGGCGGCGCACGCGTCCTCTCCGTTCGGGTGCTCACCCCCAACAAGCGCCTGGCCGGCGGCTTGACGCTGGTCGACACACCGGGCGTCGGCGGCGTCCACCGGGACCACACGGCGGCGACGGCGGCCTTCCTGCCCGGGGCCGACGCGCTGCTCTTCGTCACCGATGTCCTCAAGCCACTGAGCGAGGGCGAACTGGCCTTCCTGCGGCGCGCCATGAAGGCCGCGCGCACGCTCGGGGACGCCGAGGGCCAGATCTTCGTCCTCAACAAGACGGACGCGGTACCCGACTACGACGAGATGCTGCGCAACACCGTCGACAAGCTCGTCCGTACCACCGGTGTCCCCGCCGACCGGTTGACCGTGGTGCCCGTCTCCGCCCGCGCCCGGCTCGACCACCTGGTCTCCGGGGACCCCGAAGACCTGGAGCTGAGCAACTTCGTCACCCTCCAGGACGTCCTGTGGTCGGCGCTGTCCCGACGCCGCGCCCAGGTGTTGCTCGGCGGCGCGCTCGACGCCCTGGACGCCTGCGCCTACGCGCTGATCCGCCCCTGTGAGGCGGAGGCGGCCGCGCTGGGCGAGCACCAGGACGAGGAGCTCAGGCGCATCACCGAACAGGTGGAGGAGCAGCGGCGCCGCCTCGCCGAACTGGACGACAACACCTCCGAGTGGCGCACCTCGCTACGGGACGCCCTCACCGCGATGCACACGAAGCTGAAGCGCCATGCACAGGACGGCCTGTCCCAGGCGTGGGCCCTCGTCAACGCCGAACACCTCTACGACGCCGCCTATCTGGAGAACCCGGACCGGCTGCTGTCGGACATGACGCTGGAGCTCGCCCAGCTGTTGGGCACCGCGAACGAACTCGCGGCCCGCGAAGCCGCCCGTGTGGTGCGGGAGTTCACCACCTTCAACGGCCTGAAGCTCACGCCCGCGCCGATCGGCCGGGTGCCGGTCCCGCCCGTGCCGGCGTTGCCGCCGGTGGCCCGCCCCGAGGCGAAGTCGGACGCCGAACGACGCAAGCTGATCGGTTCCAGCGCGGGCCTGGCGGCGGGCAGCTCGGCCGGGGGAGCCGCCGGGTTCGCCCTCGGGGCGTTGGTGGGAACGCTGTTCATGCCGGGGATCGGCACCGCGGCCGGGGGGCAGTGGGGAGCCTTCATCGGCTCCGCTCTGGGGGGTGTGGTCGGTACCGCGGCCGGCTACGGCAACGCGGGGCGGACTCTGGACAAGGAGCAGACCGCCGCGAAGCGGGAAGCCCTGCGCCGCGCTCTCGCGCCCCTGCGCAAGGATCAGCAGGCGCAGCTCGACCACGCGATCGCCGAGGTGGTCGCGGAGTGGAGCAACGCGGTGGCCGCAGAGCTCAACAGCCGCATCGCGCAGGCCCGCGAGACGGCCGCGAACGAGCAGGAGCGACTGAGCAAGGCCCGCGAGACGACGGCCCGCGACGCCCTCGTCCGCCGCCGCGAGCTCGACCAGGAACTGCACGAACTCGGCCGGCTCCGGCTGCGGATCGCGGCCCTTGCGGAGGAATCCGCCGGTCTCTGTCGGCCTGCTGACGCAACGTCGGTCGAAGATCCGGACTCCGCCGACGCCCCGTCCCGTCCCGACGACGAGGCCGAGTGATGCTGAAGGACCGGGCCCGGGCGGCCTTCGACCGGGCCGAGAAGCACCTGCCCGGGGAAGACCTCGCACCCGCCCGGCGCCGGCTGGAGGAGATCCGCCAGGGCTTCGAGACCCGCCTGCGGGTCGCCCTGGTGGGCCGGGTCAGCTCGGGAAAGTCGACCCTCGTCAACGCCCTGCTGGAGGAGGAACGCGTCCCCACCGGCGTGACCGAGCTGACCTTCCATGTGACCCGGCTGCGCCGAGCCGAGCGGGAGTCGCTCACCGTGCACTACCGCGACGGCCGTCCAAGTCGGCGGCGCGGTGTGGACGAGTTCCGTGAACTCGTCGTGCAGGCGCACCACGACCCCGCGCGGCAGGCCGAACTGCGTGCCGTGGACTGGCTCGACCTGGACCTCCCGAGCGCCGCCCTCGCCCGCTTCGACCTGGTGGACACCCCGGGTCTGGACTCATGGCTCGGCGAGGACTCGGCGCGGACCCTGCGGTTCCTCGGCCGTACCGGGGCCGACGTGGCCGAGGCCACGGTGGCGCACGCGAGCCGGGCCGACGCGCTGGTCCTGGTGTTCGCCTCGGGACTGGCCGAGTCCGAGGAGCGCCTGCTGGAGGACGTCACGGGCGCGGGACTGCGCAGGGTCGAACCGCTGACGGCGGTCGGCGCGCTCACGAAGGTCGAGTACTTCTGGCCGTACTGCGCCGATCCGATGGCCGAGGGACGGCGCATCGCGGACCGCCTGATGCACCACTCGGGAGGCCACCGCACCATGTTCGAACTCGTCCCGGTGGCAGGCCAGTTGGCGACGGGGGCGACCGCCGGGACGGCACAGGACGTCGCTGACCTCACCGAGTTGGCACAGGTGACGCCGTCCCTGCTCGCCACACGCGTCAGCCGCGGTCCGTACTTCGTCTCGCGCGACTACGCGGACCTGCCCGTACCGCCGCGGCGCAGGGAGGCGCTGTTCCGCCGCTACGGCGGCTACGGCATCGTCCTCGCCTGCGACCTCGTCCGCGAGGGACTCACGGACCGCGACGAGCTGCTGGGCGAACTGCGCCGCCGCAGCGGCGTGGAGCACCTGCGCGAGTTGCTCCTCGAGCACTTCGGCAACCGGGCCACCGCGGTCAAGCTGGACCGCGCCGTCCACGAGGCCCACGCACTGCCCGCCCTGGCGGCCGCCGACGCCGATGCCTGGGTGCGCTGGAGGCTGGAGGAGGCGGCCGAGGAAGTGACACGCCTGCGCCTGACCGAGCACGTGTTCCAGGAGCTGACGTTGCTGCGGCGCATCTACGACGGCTCCTTGGCCTGTACCCCGGACGAAGTCGCGGAGGTCCTGCGGGTGACGGGCGAGAAGGGCGACGCCCCCGCGCAGCGGCTCGGGTCGGCGGAGAACAGCGGGACCGACACGCTGGTACGGACCGCTCTGCGGCGGCAGGCGTACTGGGCCGGCGTGGATCTGGACGTCGCCCGGGGGCCGGAGGTGGCCGAGGCGGCCCGGACCGTGCGGCGCAGCTACGACTTGCTCCTGGACCGGATCCAGGGAGCGCGGGAGGAAAGGAAAGAACCATGAGCCTGGTGCCCCCAGGAATCACACGGCTCGTCTTCGCCGTGGACATCGAGAGCTTCAGCGCCCGGTTGCATCTGGAGCAGATACGGGAACAGGATCGGCTGGCCCTGGTGATGGAGCATGCCCTGGCCAACGCGGGAACCGAGGTCTTCGCCCGCCAGGAGAGCGGAGACGGCATGCTGCTGATCCTCCCGGAGGGCATCGACCAGGCGTGGGTCGTCCCGCGCCTGCTGACCGGGCTGCGCGAGGGCTTGGAGGTGGACAACCGGGGGCGCAGCGGATCCGCCCGCCTGCGGATGCGCGCGTCGGTCGGCGAGGGCACGGTGCACGTGGCCAAGAACGGCTTCGCCAGCGGGGCCGTCATCGACGTCTGCCGCCTGCTCAACTCGGGCCCCCTCAAGCAGGCGTTGCGCGACGCCCCGGACCGGGACCTCGTCACGGCCGTCACCGAACACACTTACGAGCAAGTGGTCCAGCACCACTACCCGGGGCTGGACCCCAGCCACTTCCGGCAGGTCGAGATCAACATCCCGGACAAGGGCTTCAGGCGCCGGGCCTGGATCGACGCGCCCGTGCGGGACGACCCCGAGGCGGGGAAGGACGGCCCGGGGACAGGGGGAAGGGCGCCCGTACCGAGCGGCCCCGCGGCCGTGGAGCGTGGACCGGTCGCCCGGCTCCAGTCACCCGCCGTGCCTGACAGCCCCCGGCGCTCCCCGCGACACGCGGCCCGCGAGGCACTGGACGTCGGCGTGCGCCTTGCCGAAGGCGTCTACCTCGCCAAGGAACTGGTGGGCCATCACGGCGAGGAGAACCGGCACGAGCAGCACGACAGCGGCTCGGGACGCGACTTGGGGCACGATCCGCGACACGGATCAGGGCATGGATCGGGACACGGGTCCGGACCCCACGACCACGTCCACGAGGGCGCGGAGCAGGCGGTGCACGTCGAAGACCTCCACGACACGGCCGGGGACGACTCCGACGACCTGGACGACGACATGGACGACGTCTTCTAGGACTCGGTGAACAGCCACATCGCCCAGGCCACGGCGTGGTACTTCAGCGCCACGATCGAACTCACCAGGCGCAGTTGACTGGCCGTCGCCTCCAGCATCCATGAAGTACTCCACCCGGGCCGCCGGGCCCGTGCCGGACATCCGCGACCTCCTCGGATACACGGCACGGGCCTGCGTCCCCGCGCCTGCGGCCGCCGCCACGAACCCCAGCCACCACGGCCACTGCCCCGTGCCCGCGACTGAGGTCATGCCCGGATTGCGCGTTGTCTCAGTTCTGTCCCGCCAGGGCCTCGCCCAGGATCTCGTCGGCGGTGCGCAGAGCCTCGGCGCGGTCCTCGGGGACCAGGCCGATGCGGGTGCGCCGGTCGAGCAGATCGGCCGCGTCGAGTGCGCCCTCGTGCCGTACGGCCCAGAGCAGTTCGGCGCGGGTCACGGGGTGACCGGGCAGCACGGGTTCCTGCCCGCGGGCGTCGTGGGCGCCGAGCGTCTGGACGGCCTCGGCCTCGGTGCCGTAGCGGCGGACCAGGCGCGCGGGCGCGGCCAGGGCGGCGAGCCGGGCGGGCGCCGCGGCGCCGACGAGCGGGAGCGTGGCGGTGGGCGAGGAACCGGCCTGCAGACGGCGGGCGGTGACGGCGGCGTCGACTGCGTCCTCGGCCATCCGCCGGTAGGTGGTGAGCTTGCCGCCGACCACGGTGACCACGCCGTCCGGTGACGTCAGGACCGCGTGCCGGCGGGAGATGTCGGCGGTCCGGGACGGTTCGCCGGAGCCCTCCGGGGTGGTGTCCAGCAGGGGCCGCAGACCGGCGAAGGCGCCCACGACGTCGTCGCGGTGGACCGGGGCGTCCAGGACGGAACCGAGGACGTCGAGCAGGAAGCCGATGTCGGTCTCCGGTACCTCCGGCACGTCGGGGACGGGACCGTCGACCGGTTCGTCGGTGAGCCCGACGTACACCCGGCCGTCCCCCTGCGGCAGGACGAGCACGAAGCGGTTGGTCTCGCCGGGGATCGGTATGTGCAGCCCGGCGGGCAGGGAGCCCAGCCGTTCGGCGCGCAGCACGAGATGGGTGCCCCGGGAGGGCCGGATCCGGATGCCGTCGATCAGCTCGCCCGCCCACACGCCGGAGGCGTTGATCACGGCCCGGGCCCTGATCTCGCCCTCCTCGCCGGTGAGTTCGTCGCGGACGCGGGCGCCGGACCCAGTCAGCTCCAGCGCCCTGACGCGGGTGAGGATCCGCGCGCCGCGTGCGGCCGCGGTGCGGGCGAGGGCGGTCACCAGGCGGGCGTCGTCGGTGAGCCGGCCGTCCCAGGACAGCAGGCCGCCGCGCAGTCCGTCGGTGCGCAGGGCCGGGGCCAGGTGGCGGGTCTCGGCGGTGGACAGCCGGCGCGGGCGGGGCAGGGTGGCGCGGGCCGTGCGCGCGGCCAGTCGCAGGGTGTCGCCGGCCCGGAACCCGGCCCAGGCCAGGGCCGCCTGGGCGCGCGGGACCAGCGGGGTCAGGGGGAGGACGAACGGCTGGGCGGCCACCAGGTGGGGTGCGGTGCGCTCCATCAGCACCCCTCGTTCGACGGCGCTCTCGTGGGCGACGTCGAGCTGTCCGGAGGCCAGGTAGCGCAGCCCGCCGTGGATCAGCTTCGAGCTCCAGCGGGAGGTGCCGAAGGCGAGGTCGTGGGCGTCGATCGCGGCGACGGTCAGTCCGCGCGCGGCGGCGTCGAGGGCGGCACCGGCGCCGGTGGCGCCGAGTCCGACGACCAGGACGTCCACCTCCGCTCCGCCGACGGTCTTGGCCAGTTCGCGCGTGCGGCGCGCGGCGGACAGCGAGGAGCCGGGGACGGGGCCGGCTGCGTGGGCCGGGCTGCTGGTGGGGCTCATGGGGTGAGGGTCCTCTCCAGGATGGTCCGCAGCTCCGCGAGGAAGGCGGCGGTGGTCAGGTCCGGGTCGTCCTCGTCGGTCATGGTCCGCAGCGACAGGGTGAAGGACTGGACGATCAGCAGCAGGGACCGCGCCTGCAGGTGGGGGTGGCCGGCGCGCACCGATCCGTCGGCGTGACCGTCGCGCAGTCCGCTGGTCAGCAGGTCCAGGAGCGCGTCCTGGCTGGCCCCGCGGCGGTCCAGCACGTAGGGGAGGAGCAGTTCGGGGTCGACGTCGACGATCTTGCCGAAGAGCGGGTGGGCGCGGAACGCCTCCACCCCGGCCACGAGCCCCTCGACGATCGTGTCGCGCGCCGAGCGGTCCGGCCCGGCCTCGGGCATGGCACGCAGGGCCACCCCGACCCACTCACGCGTCATGAGGTCGCCGACGAGGGTGCGCACGTCCGGCCAGCGCCGGTAGAGCGTCATGCGCGAGACACCGGCGCGGCGGGCCACGTCGGTCAGGGTGGTGCGGCGGACGCCGACGGCCAGGACGCAGTCGCGCACCGCGTCGAGCACCGGATCGCTGTCCTCATGGTTGTGACGAATAGGCGTCATGTGTAACAGTGTAACGCCCTTGCGGCGGCGCCCGGCAGACGGGCACGGCGCGGAAACGAGCGATGAGGACAACCGCCATGGACATGCTGTGGAGTGGCTGGGGCGACCCGGCCAAGGCGGCACCGCTGCCCGAGACGGTGATCGGGCTGCTGCGCGATCTGCTCGGCGTCAAGCCCCGCAGTGCCGAACCGCTCCGGCTGGAGGAGATCGCCGTCCCCGCCACGCCGCTCGACGCCGCGGTGCTCCAGGAGCTGTCCGCCGCCGTCGGCGACGAGGCTCACGTCCGTACGGACGCGGAGACCCGGGTCCGGCACACCCGCGGCAAGTCCACGCCCGACCTCCTGCGCATCCGGGTCGGAGACGTCGCCGACACCCCGGCGGCCGTCGTCCTGCCGGCCACGCACGACGAGGTCCTGGCCGTCCTGCGGGTCTGCGCCCGATACGGGCTCGGCGCCGTCCCGTTCGGCGGCGGCACCTCCGTCGTCGGCGGCCTGGCCCCCGAGCGGCGCGGCCCCTTCGTCGCCCTCGACCTGCGCCGCATGGACCAGCTGGTCGAGGTCGACCCGGTCTCGCGCACCGCCACCCTGCAGCCCGGCCTGCGCGCCCCCGAGGCCGAGCGCCTCCTGGCCGAACACGGCTTCACGCTCGGCCACTTCCCGCAGTCCTACGAGTGGGCCACCATCGGCGGCTTCGCCGCGGCCCGCTCCAGCGGACAGGCCTCCGCCGGATACGGGCGCTTCGACGAGATGGTGCTGGGCCTCACCGTCGCCACGCCCGAGGGCACCCTGGAGGTCGGCCGCGCCCCGCGCTCCGCCGCCGGCCCGGACCTGCGCCAGCTGATCCTCGGCTCCGAGGGCGCGTTCGGCGTGATCACCTCGGTCACCGTCCGCGTCCGCCCCCAGCCGCGGGTCCGCCGGTACGAAGGGTGGCGCTTCGCCTCCTTCGAGGAGGGCGGCGCCGCCCTGCGCCGGCTCGCCCAGGACGGACCGCGCCCGACGGTGCTGCGCCTGTCCGACGAGACCGAGACGCTGATCGGCCTCGCCCAGCCCGACGCGATCGGAGCCGACGGAGCGCAGCAGAACGCCGGCTGCCTCGCGATCGTCGGGTTCGAGGGCACCGAGGAGGACACCGCCCGGGGCGGGGAGGCGGCCGCCGCCGTGCTGCGCGAGGGCGGCGGCACGTTCGCGGGAGACGAGCCCGGCGAGCGCTGGGCGCACGGCCGCTACTCGGCGCCGTACCTGCGGGACGCCCTGCTGGACGCGGGCGCGTTCGCCGAGACGCTGGAGACGGCCGCGTTCTGGTCGCGCATCCCCGAGCTGTACTCCGGGGTCCGCACGGCCCTGACCACCGCCCTCACCGACGCGGGCACACCGCCGCTGGTCATGTGCCACATCTCCCACGTCTACGAGAACGGCGCCTCGCTGTACTTCACCGTGGTCAGCGCCCAGGGCGACGACCCGGTCGCCCACTGGGCCCCGGCCAAGCAGGCGGCCAACGAGGCGATCCTCGCCGCGGGCGGCACGATCAGCCATCATCACGGTGTGGGCACGGACCACCGCGACTGGTACGTCCGCGAGGTCGGCGCCCTGGGCGTCGAGGCCCTCCGGGCGGTCAAGCGGCGGCTGGACCCGGACGGTCTCCTCAACCCGGGCGTCCTGCTGCCCACCGACTGACCCGCTCGACCACCCTGCCCCGCCCCCCGCACCACCCGTTCACACTGCCCCAGTACACCGATTCCCGTATCCCGCCCCCGGAGGCTCATCCATGCGACAGTTCACCGCCGTCGTCAACCCCACCGCGGGCGGATCCAGCGCGGCCGCCGCGCTGCTCCAGGTGGCGCGCGTCCTGCGGGAGGCCGGGGCCGAGCTGGAGACGGAGTACAGCCGCAGCCTGGCGCACGCCCAGGACATCGCCCGCGACGCGGGGGAGCGGGGGCGGGTGGTCCTCGCGGTCGGCGGTGACGGCATCACCGGCGGTATCGGCGGCGCGCTGAGCGGCACCGACACCGTGTTCGGCATCGTCCCGGCCGGCCGGGGCAACGACTTCGCCCGGGCGCTGGAGCTGCCTTCCGACCCCGACGCCCTGGCCCGGATCCTGCTCGACGGGGAGCCGCGCCCCGTCGACACCATCGAGGTGCGGTCGGCCGTCCACGACGGGACGGTCGTCCTCGGCAGCGTGTACGCGGGCGTCGACGCGGTGGCCAACCGTCACGCCAACCACGCCCGACTGCTCAAGGGCGCCGCCTCCTACTACGCGGGCGGACTGCGTGCCGTGACCACATGGCGCCCGGCTGACTACCGGGTCACCGTCGACGGCGAGGAGCACGCGGTGCGCGGCTACACGGTCGTGGCCGCCAACTCCGCCTACTACGGCTCCGGCCGGATGATCGCCCCCGGGGCCCGTGTGGACGACGGCCTGCTGGAGGTCGTGATGATCCGCGACGCTCCCCGCCATCTGTTCTTCGCCATGATGAACGAGCTCAAGTCGGGCACCCATGTGGCGCGCCCCGAGGTGCTCGTCCTCCAGGGACGCGAGATCCGTATCGAGGCCGACCGGCCGGTGCCCTACGGCGCCGACGGCGAGGTGGACGCCGTCCTCCCCGTCACGGTGAAGGTCCTGCCCGGCGCGCTGAAGGCGCTGTACTGACGGACGGCAGCGGGCCGGCGCCGCCGTTACCGGGCCGGTCGCGCGGAGACCCGCTGACCGGGCACCCTCGCCCCACGGAAGCACCGCGTCACGACGTCTCGGCCCGCAGGACAGGAGGTCCGAGGTACTGGCACGCGAGCAGCGCCACCCCGAGATCGGTGCGGCGCTCGTGGACCGACTGGCCCATCGCCTCCTCGGCCTTGCTGATCCGGTACTGCACCGTGTTCTTGTGCAGGATCTGCCGATGGGCGGTCGCGGTGTAACTGCACCCGGTCGCGAGGAAGATCTGCACCGTCTCCCGCAGCAGCGCGCAGTGGTCGTCGTCGGTGGCCAGTTCGCCGAGGACACTCCACACCCAGGCCCGCAGTTCGTCGATGTCCTGGCACATCAGGGCGACCGGGGCGACCCGGCTGTACAGGGTGACCCGGTGGCCCGGCGCGGCGGCCAGCGCCATGTCCCGCGCGCGCAGCGCCTGCCGGTGCGTACGCCGGAAGCCGTCGATGCCGTACTCGACATCGCCCGCGCACACGCGTACGGACCGATCGCCGTCCTCGGCCGTGTCCGCCAGCAGCTGCCAGGGCACCTCGCGGCGCCCGCCCAGCGGCAGCCAGGCCCAGGCGAGGGCCTCGTCGCGGGCCACGAACAGCGGCCCGGAGCACAGGTCCAGGGCCGCCACCAGCATGCCGATGAGGCGGTCGAGCCGGGACATCGCCGCCCGGCCGTGGGACCGCTCCGGGACCCACAGCACCAGGCCCACATGGTGCTGCCGGAGCCGGTAGCCCAGGACCGACTCGGTCAGTTCGGGGTCCACCTGCTCGCCGACGAGGATCTCCCGCACCCGGCCGGTGCGGGCGGCGGCCTGGCTCATCAGCCACAGATTGCGCTCGCCCTGGTACGCCTCGACGACCTGTTCGCTGATCCTGTCGATGTAGCCGAAGCTCACGTCCAGCAGGCGGCGGTTGACCCCGGAGAAGGCCTCCTCGTCGGGGCATTCGTGGTCCAGTTCGTCGAGACACCAGCGCAGAAAACGCAAGTGCCCGATCCGGTACGCGCGCACCAGCGCGCTCATCGCGATGTCCCGCTGCGCGAGCCGGCGGGCGTATTCCAATGCCGCCACGGGGGCTTCCGTATTCCGCACCGCGACACCGTGCTCGAGGATGTGCAGCAGGGTGACGACATTCTCCGAAACACTCGACCGCAGCAGGCCCAGGACGGCCGTGTCGCCTCTGAGCTGCGGGACCCTGGCGAGGATATGCCGTGAGACATCCCGGCTGACCTCCGCGGAACGCGCTCCCAGCACCGTTGCCAGAACCGACAGACGCTTTTCCACCTCGGCGCCGCTGACAGCCATGACTTCACCGTAACGCCGCACCCGGACACCGGCAGCGGCACGGGCCCGAACGGTCCGTGCCCGCACGGCGACCGCACGTGCTTCGGTTCCCGCGCACGACAGCCGCCGGAAATCTCGTGTCCCGTGCCCGATGGATTGCGTTCCGCCGCTTCCTAACGTGTCACCGAGGGGGCTTCACGGACCCGGGAGGGGAACCAGGAAGGAGCGTTGGACGGATGAACGCGATGAGCCACGACACGCTGATGCCCATCGACCTCACCACCGTCGGGCCCGGCAACGGGCACCCGGTCATCCAGCCCCCGGTGCTGGGCGATTCCGAGCACACGGACTACTACCTGCTGAACGAACTCCTGGACGACGAGCAGCAGGCACTGCGCCAGAAGGTCCGCGACTTCATGGACAACGAGGTCACTCCGATCATCAACCCGTACTGGGAGCGGGCGGAGTTCCCGCACGTACTCGTTCCGGGCCTCGCGCGCCTCGGCATCAACGGCTTCCAGATCCGGGGGAACGGCTGCCCCGGGATGAGCAACGTGACGGCCGGCATGGTGATCCTCGAACTGGCCCGCGGCGATCTGAGCATCTCCACCTTCTGCGGGGTGCACTCGGCGCTCGCCATGATGTCGATAGCTCTGCTCGGCTCGGAGGAGCAGAAGCAGCGCTTCCTGCCGCCGATGGCGCGCCTGGAGAAGATCGGCGCTTTCGGTCTGACCGAACCCGCGCACGGCACGGACGTCGTCAAGCTGGAGACCACCTCTCGCCGCGACGGCGATTCCTACATCCTCAACGGCCACAAGAGGTGGATCGGCAACGCGACCTTCGCCGACTACGTGATCATCTGGGCCCGCGGCGAGGACGGCCACGTCGGCGGCTATGTCGTCGAGAAGGGCACCCCGGGCTACGAGGCCGAGTTCATCGCCGGGAAGACGGCGCTGCGCTGTGTGCAGAACGCACAGATCAGCCTCACCGACGTCCGCGTGCCCGCCGAGAACAAGCTGGCCAACGTCCACACCTTCCGGGACACCGAGAAGGTCCTGCTGGCCTCGCGCTTCTGCGTGGCCTGGGAGGCGATCGGAGCCGCCGTCGCCGGCTACGAGACCGCGCTGGCCTACGCCAAGCAGCGCAAGCAGTTCGGGATTCCGCTGGCCGCGTTCCAGCTCATCCAGTACCGGCTGTCCCGCATGCTGGCCGACATCACCGACATGCTGTGCATGCAGTACCGGCTCAGCCAGCTGATGGACGAGGGCAAGATCAACATGCCCCGGGTCGCCCTGGCCAAGATGCACTACACCGAGCGCGCCCGGGCGATCCTCGCCGACGCCCGCGACATGCTCGGCGGCAACGGGATCCTGCTCGACTACCACGTCGCCCGGCACCTGTGCGACATCGAGGCGATCGACACGTACGAGGGCACCGACACCGTGCAGGCGCTGATCGTCGGCCGCGACATCACCGGCTACAACGCCTTCGTGCCGATGGCTCCCGGCCAGTGAGGCAGCGATCATGGACGACACACCACTGCTGCAGGGGCTGCACGTCGCCGACCTCGCCAGTTTCATCGCCGGGCCCGCCGCGGCCGCCGTGCTCGGCGACTTCGGCGCCGACGTCGTCAAGGTGGAACCACCGAACGTGGGCGACACCTACCGGGCCCTGAGCCGCATCCCGCCCAACCCCCAGGTCGAGGGGATCAACTACCCCTGGCAGCTGGACAACCGCAACAAGCGCAGCATCGCCCTCAACCTCAAGGCACCCGGCGCCAGGCCCGTGCTGGAGAGCCTGGTGCGGTGGGCCGACGTGCTGATCACCAACTTCCCGCCGCACACGCGCGCGAAGCTGGGCGTGGAGTACGAGACGCTCGCTGCCCTCAATCCCCGGCTGATCTACGCCGATGTCACCGGCTTCGGCGAGGAAGGTCCGGACGCGCATCTGCCCGGCTTCGACGTCACGGCGTTCTGGGCGCGCAGCGGCCTGATGGACCTGACCCGGCAACGGGACGTGCCGCCGGCGATGAACGTGTTCGGGTCGGGCGATCACGCGACCGCGATCACCCTGTTCGGCGGGATCATGACCGCGCTGTACCGGCGGGAGAGGACCGGCCGGGGTGCGCGCGTCACGGCGTCGCTGCTCGCCGAGGGCGCCTGGGCGGCGAGCATGTGGCTGCAGGCCGTACTGGTCGGCGGGAAGGCCCCGCGCCCCCTCGACCGGTCCGACCCGCCCAACGCGCTGGGGAACATGTACCGCACGGCGGACGACCGGTGGCTCGTCCTCGTCTTCGTCAACGAGGACAAGCAGGTCCCGCTCTTCCTCAAGGCCATCGGCCATCCCGAGGCGGCGGAGAACCCGCGCTACGCCGACTCCCCGAGCCGCCGCGCCCATGCCGCCGAGATCGTCACCCTGCTGGACAAGACGTTCGCGGCGCGCACCCTGGCCGAGTGGCGCGAGGTGCTCGACACCGCGGGCCTGACGTACGGAGTCGTCCAGACCCTCGAAGAGTGCGCCCAGGACCCGCAGCTCCTCGCCAACCGCGTGTTCGTGCCCATCGACGACGGCAGTGACGAGCCGCACCTGACCGTCGACAGCCCCGTCCGGCTGGACCAGGAGCCGAAGGTCCACCCGAGCCCGGCCCCCGACCTGGGCGAACACACCGAGTCCGTGCTCCACGACCTCGGCTTCGACGCCGCCGCGATCGAGGAGCTGCGCGCCGCCGAGGCCATCCCGCCACCACGGTGACACCCGGCCCGCAGTCCGCAACCACCGCCCGGAACCCAGGAAACCCGATACCCGCAACCTCGGAACCCCGCAACAAGGAGCAATCGTCATGCCAGACACCGCTTCCCCCAACGCGCCCACCGTGCGGACCATGGAGCACGAAGGCATCTTCGTGATCACCATCGACCGTCCGGAGAAGCGCAACGCCATCGACGGCGCCACCGCCCGGGCGCTGGACGCGGCCTTCGACCTGCTCGACGCCCGCGAAGACCTCCTGATCGGCATCCTCACGGGCGCCGGCGGGGTCTTC
This sequence comes from Streptomyces olivochromogenes, assembly GCF_021538895.1. GTDB lineage: Bacteria > Actinomycetota > Actinomycetes > Streptomycetales > Streptomycetaceae > Streptomyces > Streptomyces olivochromogenes_A. The sequence goes on from NZ_JADDRL010000012.1 coordinate 108,945, forward strand.
AGCGCCGGAATGGACCTGAAGGCGTTCGCGGCCGGGGACAGCCCCGTCATATCCGGCCGGGGCTTCGCGGGGCTCACCCGCCATTCCCTGCGCACCCCGCTCATCGCCGCCGTCGAGGGCTGGGCGCTGGGCGGCGGCACCGAGATGGCCCTCGCGTGCGACCTGATCGTGGCGTCCCGCGAGGCCACCTTCGGCCTCACCGAGGTCACCTTCGGCCTGGTCCCGCCCGAAGGGGGCATCGTCCGCCTGCCGGAGCGCATACCGCGCAACATCGCGCTGGAGATCCTCCTCACCGGCGACCCGCTGTCGGCCGCGCGCGCCGAACAGTTCGGCCTGGTCAACCACCTCACCGAACCCGGCGAGACGCTGGACCGCGCCATGGAGCTCGCCCAGCGCATCGCGCGCAACGCCCCGCTGTCGATCGCGGCCGTCAAGCGCGCCGTGATGGAGAGGACCGCCTTCGACGACCGGGACGCCTTCCGCCAGCAGGACCCGATCGTCGCTTCCGTCCTGCAGTCGCACGACGCGAAGGAAGGTGCCCAGGCCTTCACGGAGAGGCGCGAACCGCACTGGCAGGGCCGCTGAGCACGCCTCGGCGCGGGCGGCGCGGGCGGTCAGGGCCCCCGGCGGAAGGCGGCCGCGGGTTGCAGGCCGCGTGCTGGGGGCGTTGTCTGGAACTGCACCGAAAATCACCGGCGGCGGAGCCGGTGCGCCCGGCCCGCGGCACTGGTCCAGTCCCACTGCTGCCGCCCGTGCCGCCCCGCCGGCGTCCGGCCGTCCGTCGCCGCCGTCATGCAAGTTTGACGCGGAGGTGACCCCGAGTGAAAGCGGTCGTCTACGAAGAACCGTTCAGTGTGACCGTGAAGGACGTCGCGGATCCCAAGATCCAGCACCCCAACGACGTGATCGTGCGGGTCACGTCAACCGCCATTTGCGGTTCGGACCTGCACATGTATGAGGGCCGCACGGCGGCCCAGTCGGGCATCGTCTTCGGACACGAGAACCTCGGCATCATCGAGGAGACGGGTCCCGGCGTGGCCTCCCTGTCGAAGGGGGACCGCGTCGTGATGCCGTTCAACGTCGCCTGCGGATTCTGCAAGAACTGCCTCGCCGGCAAGACGGGCTTCTGTCTGACCGTCAACCCCGGCTTCGCGGGCGGTGCCTACGGATACGTGGCGATGGGCCCGTACACCGGTGGCCAGGCGGAGCATCTGCGCGTGCCGTTCGCCGACTTCAACTGCCTGAAGCTGCCGCCGGGCGAGGAGTTCGAGACCGATTTCGTGCTGCTCGCCGACATCTTCCCCACCGGCTACCACGGTTGTGAGCTCGCCCAGGTCTCCCCGGGCGAGAGCGTGGCCGTCTTCGGCGCCGGACCGGTGGGACTCATGGCCGCCTACTCGGCGCTGCTGCGCGGGGCGTCCAAGGTGTTCTCCGTCGACCGCGTGCCCGAGCGGCTCGCCAAGGCGGAGGAGATCGGCGCGATCCCCATCGATTTCACCAAGGGGGACCCGGCCGAGCAGATCAAGGCACAGACCGGAGGCGAGGGCACGGACAAGGGCGTGGACGCCGTCGGCTACCAGGCCCAGTCGCACAAGGACATCAGCCACGAGGAACCCGCCGTGGTCCTCAACACGCTCGTCGAGACGGTACGTCCGACCGGCATGCTCGGCATACCGGGTTTGTACGTACCCTCCGACCCGGGCGGCCCCGACGAACACGCCAAGCACGGCCAACTGCTGGTCTCCATCGGCAGGATGTTCGAGAAGGGCCAGCAGATGGGCACTGGTCAGTGCAACGTCAAGCGGTACAACCGCCAGCTGCGTGACCTGATCACCGCCGGGCGGGCCAAGCCCAGCTTCGTGGTGTCCCACGAACTGCCGCTGGACCAGGCGCCGTTGGCATACGAGAAGTTCGACAAGCGGATCGAGGGCTACACCAAGGTCGTACTGCACCCCGGACACGCCCTGGCGGCGTGACGGACCCGGGCGCCGCCCGCACCCGCGGGCGGCGTCGGCGGGTCCCGCCCGGACCGGACCGCACCGGAAGGTGGGCGCCACCATGAAGACACCTCCGATCGTCTCGCAGCGGAAGTGGGACACCGCGCTCCAGCGGCTGCTCGTGGAGGAGAAGAACCTGACCCACGCCCGTGACGCGCTGGCCGCCAAACGCAGGCGGATGCCGTGGGTCGCCGTCGAGAAGGCGTACGGGTTCGACGGGCCCGACGGCAGGGCGAGACTGCTCGACCTCTTCGAGGGGCGCCGTCAACTGATCGTCTACCGTGCCTTCTTCGAGCCCGGCGTCTTCGGCTGGCCGGACCACGCGTGCCGCGGTTGCTCCATGGTGGCCGACCACGTCGGCAACCTCGCGCATCTGAACGCCCGCGACACCACCCTCGCCTTCGTCTCGCGCGCGCCCCAGCCGGAGATCGAGCGGGTGAAGGAGCGGATGGGCTGGCTGATGCCCTGGTACACGATCACCGACGACTTCGACCGCGACTTCGGCGTGGACGAGTGGCACGGCACGAACGCGTTCATCCGCGACGACGACCGCGTCTACCGCACCTACTTCATCAACTCCCGCGGTGACGAGGCGATGGGGAGCACCTGGAACTACCTCGACATGACGGCCCTCGGACGCCAGGAGACCTGGGAGGACTCACCCGAGGACTACCCCCAGACCGCCCCGTACGAGTGGTGGAACTGGCACGACACCTACAGCTCCGCGGAGCCGGCACCGGAATGGGTGGCCCTGACCCGCGGGGGCGCCGAGGCGCAGTCCGCGCCGGACAGCTGAGCAGCTGTTCAAGGGCCGTAACACTGACCGTGTGCTAGACGCGCCAACTCGTCAGCGGGCGCAGGACGGCGGCGCCGGCGTCCACCAGGGCGGAGACCGGCGATCCGACCCAGCGGGTGAGGTCTTGCGGGAACGTCGGGTCGAGTTCGATGGTCACTCGTACGTATCGGGTGTGCAGGCGGGCGACCTTGGACTGCCGGGGTGCGGCGGCCTGCGGTTCACGCCGCAGGGCGGCTCGGTAGGTGTCCTTGCGCTGGTTCACGCCTTGTCCTGACGCTTGATGAGCTCGTCCGCGAGGTCCATGTAGGCCGAGGTCTTGACCTCGACCGGGCTGCCGAAGGACTGGGCGTACAGGTCGAGCCGGGGAATGTGGGTGGACAGTACGTCGAAGCCGCGCTCCGTCAGAGCCTCGCGGGCGTCGGCGTCGGGACCGGTGCGGGTGGCGTCCGGGCGGTTGGTGCGGTTCAGCAGCACGGCGGCGCGGGCCGGCGTGGCGCGCAGGGACTGCATGTCGCCCATCTCGCCGCCGATGGGTGCCATGCGGTCCAGCTCGATGGGGGCCGGGGTCACCGGCACGATCCACTCGCTCGCGTACCGCATGATGCTGCGGGCGATGTGGGCGTGGTCCTCCAACTGCGGGGCGTCGAACACCACGGCCCGCCGGTGACCGAGGAAGTCGTTCACGCGCCGGTGCACGTCACCCACCGGGAGGGCGATGACGGGGAAGGGGAAGCCGCCCGCCAACTCGCTCCAGCGCAGTGCGGAGGAAGCGGGGTCACTGTCCACCAACAGGGGTGGGATGCCCGACTCGTGAAGTGCGTGAGCCAACCAGACCGCGCTGGTCGTCTTTCCCACTCCGGGTTTCAGGTTCACGAAGGCGTAGCTGAACAACACAGGAGCCGACGCTAATGGCCGCGGGCGGCCGACCGGCGTCGGCGCGAGGCACGGATCGCCTCGTTCACCCGGCGGCGCGGGCGACTCGTTCGAATGGGCTAAGCGGCCGGCAGGGGGAGGGGAGCGGGGTTCCTTAACCTGGCTTCTGTGCAGGTCCCTGCGGACGGACGGAGTCGGAACGTGGCGTGCGCGGGATCGGCCGACGGCGGTGAGCCCGAGCGACGGTCCCTGGTGCCGCTGCTGGCGGTGTGCACCGGGTACTTCATGGTGATCCTGGACGTGACGATCATCAACGTCGCGGTGCCGGCGGTGGGCCGGGACCTGTCCGCCTCGCTGACCGGCATCCAGTGGATCACCGACGGGTACACCCTCGTCTTCGCCGGGTTCCTGATGACCGGCGGCGCGCTGGGCGACCGGCTCGGCAACCGTCGGGTCTTCTGCTCGGGCGTGGTGGTGTTCACCGCGTCCTCGGCCGCGTGCGCGTTCGCGCCGAGTGCGCCGTTCCTGGTGGCGGCGCGGCTGGTGGAGGGGCTCGGGGCGGCGCTGATCGTGCCGGGTTCCCTGGCCCTGCTCCAGCAGTCCTACCCGGCGCCGGCCGCACGCGCGCGGGCCTTCGGGCTGTGGGGTTCGATGGCGGGCATCGCGGCGTCGGCCGGTCCGTTGCTGGGTGGGCTGTTGGTCTCCACCGTGGGTTGGCGCTGGGTCTTCCTCATCAACCTGCCCGTCGGCGTGGCCTGCCTGGTCCTGACGCTGCGGCAGGTGGCGCCCTCGCCCCGGCAGGCCGACCGGGCCCTGGACTGGCCGGCGCAGTGCGCGGTGGTGGCGGCGGTGGCGCTGCTGACCGCCGCGCTCAACGAGGCCGGACGGCGCGGATGGTCCGATCCCGCCGTGCTCGCAGGGGTGGGCCTGGCCGTGCTCGCGGCCGTGGCGTTCGTCGTGCGTGAGCGGCTGGCCCGGTCGCCCGCCCTTCCGTTGAGCCTGCTGCGTTCGCGTGCGACGAGCGGCGGTGCCACCATCGGGCTGCTGTTCAACTTCGCCTTCTACGGCATGGTGTTCACCGCCAGCCTGGACTTCCAGCACCAGCGCGGCTTCAGCGCCCTCGCCACCGGGGCGGCGCTGTTCCCGGCGGTGGCGATGACCATGTTCGCCTCCGTTCTGTCCGGGCGGCTGAGTCGCCGTACCGGCGATCGTCCGCTGGTGACCTCGGGCATGCTCCTGGCCGGACTCGGGCTGGCGGGCTGGGCCGCGGCGGGAGCCGCCCCCGCCTACCCGTTGCTGGTGGCGCCCATGATGGCGGCGGGATTCGGTACGTCCTTCGCCCTCACCGGCACGACCGCCACCGTGATGGGCGCCGCGCCCCGCGCGTACGCGGGGGCGGCCTCCGCCCTGTTCAACACCACCCGTCAGATCGGCAGCGCGACCGGCGTGGCACTCGGCGGCAGCCTGCTCGCCACCCACGGCGACTACAACGCGGGACTGCGCACCAGCATGGCCCTCGGCGCCCTCGCCTATCTGATCGCCGCGGGCATCGCCTGGCGGTGCGTACCGGCGAAGCCCGACCAGGCCGCGGCATGACCGCACCGCCGCACCGCTCAGGGCAGCCACCTCGCCCGCGGTGTTCCGGCGCCCGCCAACAGGCCGCCGGCGAGGGCGACATGACCGTCCGTAGCTGCCGGCGACCGCTCCGCCACGCGCGCGGCACGGCGATCCGGGCTCGGCCGCGCCGGCTCCGGGCCTGGCCTGCAAGAACCGGCTTTATATCCATATCCATACTTAGGGCTTACGTTCCAAATATCGCAAATATGGCACCATGGGGTATGTGGCATTTGGTGCTGAAGACAGGCGAGAGGAGTGAATCATGATCGCCAAGCTGCTCAGCAGGCTGTCCTTCACCCGCCACTACGGTGCGTACGGGGCCCACGAGTGGGATGCCTACGCCGGGGACGACGGGGTCTGACCGCACTACCGGCGGGCGCCCGCCCGGGTGCCCGCCGGCTCCCAGCCACGCTCCCGACGATCTCGGCCTGAACAGGTACGAGAGCCAGGGACGATCCCATGGGCCGAATGAACGAGCCGCCGCGGTTGCCCGAAGGCGGCTTCTCCGCCTGGAACCGCGACCGGCTGGCAGTGGCACGCCGTGGCGCTGACGAGTGCGGGGACGTCTGGCAGCTGGAGCCCGGTGTCTACGTCGCCGCTACGGCCGAGCCGTGCGAAGCCGTCCTGCGCCGCTCACAGGACTTCCCCAAGGCACCCGCGCCTCTCTTCCCGCCGTTGAAGCGGTCGAGCGGAGCACCGACGCCCGAGGAGCGTGCACGCGCTCACGCGGCCCGTATGCGCGGACTGCGCGCGCAGGCGGTCGCGGCCCGGATCGGTGAGATCGCGCCCAGGACCGCGCAATTTGCCGACCAGTGGCCCACGGACCAGGACGTCGAGATTCTGCCCGCGGTCCGGCACGCCCTGGCGGAGATCGGCGTGAGCTACCTCTACTCCGAAGACGCGCCCACCCTGCTGCCCTTCGCCGCACAGCTCTTCCTGGCCCGGGAGGTACTCGTACGCCCCTCGCGCTGGGCATGGCCGCTCTGGATCCCCACACCGGCACGGCGATTTCGTACCCGGCAGCAGGTCGCCTTCATCGACGCTCTGCGGCCCATCGTCCGCCGGCGCCGTTCAACGGGCCGACTCGGTGACGACATGCTGGGACAGATGCTCCGGCCCTCCCCCCGCTACGGCCTGCTGCCGGAAGAGGCCGTCCTCGACACACTGCCCGGAATCACCGTCGCCACCTTCGAGACACCTTCGCGGGCAGCCGGATGGATCCTGCTCCACCTGGCCCGGCACCCCCGGGCGGCGGACCGCGTCGCGGCCGAAGCCGCCCTGCTGCCCGCGGATCCGGCCGCGACGACCAGCACCCACCTCGACAGCCTGCGATACACCCAGGCACTGGTACGCGAGGTGCTCCGGCTGTACCCGCCGAGCTGGCTGCTGACCCGGCGCGCCACGCGGCAGACCGAGCTCGCCGACTACACCATCGACGCCGGGTCCACCGTTCTCGTCTGCCCCTACACCGCCCACCGCGACGCACGGGAACACGCCGAGCCGGACGAGTTCCAGCCCGAGCGCTGGCTCGACGACTCGGGCTCGCCGGCGAAACCCGGGGTCTTCCTCTCCTTCGGCACCGGGCCGCACGGCTGCGAGGGGACCGCGCTGGCGATGGCGATGCTGACGCTCCTGACCGCGCAGACCGCCCGCCGCTACCACCTGAGCGAGCCGCCCGGACCGGAACCCGGTTACCAGGTCACCACCTTCGAAGGTCTCGCGACTGTCGGCCTGCGCCTGCGTGCCACCGTGCGCGGCTGAGGGCGGATCCGCTGTCAGTTACGGGTGACCGGCTGATGGTTCGCTCATCGGGTGCCGCCGGTCGAACTCGGTGGCGAGCATGCCCATCAGGACGAGGTCGTGGTGCCGGCCGGCGAAGAAGACGTGCTCCCGCAGGCGCCCCTCCTCGGTGAAGCCGAGCCGACGAAAAAGTGTCAGCGACGGCTCGTTGTGGGCGAAGATCGCCGCCAGGCATTTGTGATAGCGCCGCTCGGCGAACATGAAGCGCAGCAGCAGTACTACGGCTTCCGTCGCGTAGCCCTTGCGCCGGTGGTCGGCGCCGATCGTGACATCGAGCTCGAACCAGCCCGAGCGACGGCCGGTGCGATGTGAGCCGACCGTGCCGACCAGTTCCCCCGTGGCCGTCGTTTCGACAGCCAACCGGAACCGGTCGTCATCCCACTTGGCGACGGCCTGCTCCTTCGCCCAGGCACGGTAGCTCTCGGCGGACCGCGGTAGATCCAGCCGGCCGCCTCGCCGACCGGCGTCGTCGGCGAGGCGCATGAGCGCTGTCCAGTCCTCGGGCTCGACAGCGCGCAGGCGTACCCGTTTTCCGGTCCAGGACGATGTCGTACCCAACGCGATCACGCCGAGGGGCGGATGTTCTGGTTGAGGCGGAACAGGTTCGTCGGATCGTAGGTGTCCTTGACCCTGACCAGCCGTTCGTGGACCCCTTCGGGGTACGAGGCGTGCACCTTGTCCTCGGTGGCCTCGCCGGTGAAGTTGACGTACATGGCCCCGCGGCCGTGGCGTGCGATGTCCTCGCGGGCGTCGCGGGCCCAGGCGACATGCCCGTCGAAGCCGTCCGCCTCCGGGGACCGCGCGACCACGTTGAGGAGCACGCTCGCGTCCCGCTGGCTGAAGGCCGTGTCCCCGGCGGGCACGCGGGCGAAGGCACCGCCCAGTTGGTGCAGATGCAGTTCGCTGAACGGCGTGGGGGTCGCCAGGTGATGGCGCAGCACGGCGTCGAGCGTGTCGTCGGTCGGCTCGATGAACGCCGACGTGAAGTAGTTGTGGGCGCCGGCCGTCCACAGCGGGTCGAGCAGTGACTGCATGCCCGTGTACGGCATGGGGCCCATGGCGTCGGCGATGGGGGTCCCCAGCGTCCGCAGCGGAGCGACGGACGCCTCACCGGCCGCGGGGTCGCCCGCGTACATGCCGATCACCGCCACGACGCGGGTGCCGTGCACCTCCGGGGGCAGGAAGGGCAGCGGCGGCGCCGTGACGAGCGAGACCACCGTCGTCAGTTCGTCGGGCATGCGCTTGGTCGCCTCGCGCCAGCCCGTGATCACCTGCCGGGCCTCCGCCAGGGGATAGAAGATCAGGCCGGCCAGGACCTGCGGTCCGACCGGGTGCAGCTGGTACTCGAACGAGGTCACGACACCGAAGTTGCCGCCGCCGCCCCGCAGCGCCCAGAAGAGCTCGGAGTGCTCGTGCGCGTCCGCGCGCACCACGCGGCCGTCCGCGGTGACGACCTCGGCCGCCGTCAGGTTGTCGCTGGCCAGACCGTGGCGGCGCAGCAGCCAGCCCACACCGCCGCCGAGCGTGAAGCCGGCGATCCCGGTCGAGGAGACCAGCCCACCGGTGACGGCGAGCCCGAACGCCTGCGTCTCATGGTCGAGGTCGCCCCAGGTCAGGCCGGCCTGGGCGACCACCCGGCGCCGACCGGGGTCGACGAAGGCGCCCTTCATCGGCGACAGGTCGATGACGATGCCGTCGTCGCAGGTCGAGAAGCCGGCGATGCTGTGCGAGCCGCCGCGCACGGCGACCAGCAGGTCCTGGCTGCGGGCGAACTCGACGGCGCGGATCACGTCGGCGGTCCCGGCGCAGCGGACGATCAGGGCCGGGTGTTTGTCGTGGGCGGCGTTCCAGATCGCGCGGGCCTCGTCGTACTCGGCGTCGTCGGGTCGCACGACGGTGCCGCGCAGGCCTGCCTCCAGCTCGGCGATGGTGGCGTCCCCCAGGATGCCCTTTGCCGTGTCGATCGACATGGTCGGCTCCTCGGTGTGAGTGCGTGGAACTGATGTTCAGGACCGTAGGCGGCGCCTCTTAGCAACCACTCAGCAGCCGCTTTGGACGGTCGGCGCCCAGGGCAGTGCGCGCCGCAGAACCGCCTGGCCGCGGATGTCGCCGAGTCGGACGAACAGGTCACGGGCCCGGACCGCCGTCCGCTCGGCGGGGTCGCGCTCGCCCGCCTGCCACAGCAGCTGCGCCAGCAGCAGGGAGACCCAGCCGGCGGCGGAGGGGGACCCGGCGACCTGCTCCAGGCCCTGGGCGCGGGTCAGCAGGGCACGGGCGCGCGCGGAGTCGCCCATGCTCCGGGCCACCAGTCCGAGGTGGAGCAGGTTGTTGGTGGTGCCCGGGTTGTCGTCGGTCTCCTCGAAGCCCGCGAGGACATGCCCGATCGTCGCCTGAGCGCCTTCGGCGTCCCCCTCGGCCAGCAGGAGCAGACCGAGGCAGCCGAGCGTGATGCCCTCCTCCCGGCGGTCGCCGAGCCGGCGCCTGATCGCCAGCGCGGTGTCGAGGTACTTCCGGGCCGCGTCGTAGTCGCCCCGGCTGCGGTGGATGTTGCCGAGCGTGTTGAACGCCAGGGACTCTCCGTGCGGATCGGCGAGCGCGCGGAAGCAGTCGACACCGCGTTCGGCGGCCTCGGCGGCGGCCTCGGCGTCGCCCTGCACACGGGTGGCCCAGGCGAGATTCGTCAGGACGTAGCCGCGTGCCCGGGACGGGCCGACCGTGCGGCCTGCGAGCACCGTCTCCTCGAAGGACACCGACACCTGCCCCGCCCCGTCGTCCTCGATCCCGTACCCCGGAGTCATGACGGGCAGGAAGGGGCGGCTTGCGGCGTCGGCCTCGTCCAGCAGCCGGAGACTCTCCAGACAGGCCTCGCGCGCCGCCGTGCCCTCGCCACGGCAGATGGCCCACACGCTCTCCAGGTGCGCGGCGGCCGCGAGGACCGTGGGGTCGCTCGCGTCGTGGGCGAGGGCGCGGGCCCGGTCAAGAGCGGTGCGGGCGCGTCCCCAGTTGCCGCGCATCCACAGCAGGATCGCCTGCTGGAAGTGGGCGTGCGCCAGTCCCGCCGGGTCCGGCAGCCGCTCGTGGATCCCGACGATCCGGGCGGCGATGTCCTCCAGCGGGGAGGCGTCACCGAGCCGGATCGCCAGCACGGCCCGCCCCATCAACGCGCGTGCCCGCTGCGGGCTGGGCTCCGGTGCGGCGGCCAGGGCGTCGTCCAGCCAGCGCCGGCCCTCGGCGAGCCGGCCCCGTTCGGTCCAGAACCAGCGCAGGGCGACGGCCAGCCGCAGCGCGCTGTCCGGTTCGTGGCTCAGGAAGGAGCGCAGGGCGGCCCGGAGATTGCCGTAGTCGGCCTCCAGTTCCAGGGACGTCACCCCGGACACCCCGATGGGCGGCTCGCGGTCCCGGGCCTCGGCGAGAGCCAGGTAGTACCGCCGGTGCCGGGCCTCGACGTCCGTCAGCTCCCCGGCGGCCCGCAGCCGGTCCGTGGCGTACTGCCGGATCGTCTCCAGGAGCCGGTAGCGGACTTCGTCCTGCCGGGGCTCCACCCACACCAGGGACTTCTCGGCCAGCCGGCCGAGCAGGTCCAGCACCGAGGTGTGGTCGGTCGTGTCGGCGCACACCTCCTCGGCCGCGGCGAGCGAGAACCCGCCCGCGAAGACCGCGAGCCTGCGGAACAGGCACCGTTCCTCGTCGTCGAGCAGCCGGTGGCTCCACTCCAGCGTGGCGAGCAGCGTCTCCTGGCGGGTGGCCCCGTGCCGGCTGCCGTGACCGAGCAGGGCGAGGGCGTCGTCGAGCCGTTCGGCGATCTGGCGCGGGGCCAGTACGTGCACCCGTGCCGCCGCGAGCTCCAGGGCCAGGGGCATGCCGTCGAGCCGGAAACAGATCTGTGCCACCGCCTCCGCGTTGCCCGGGGTCAGCCGGAATCCGGGTGCCGCGTCGGCGGCGCGCTCCACGAACAGCCGCACGGAGCCGAACCGGGCCAGATCCGCCACCGACGGCAGTCGGCGCGGGTCCGGCAGGCCCAGCGAGGGCACCCGGAAGGTGCGTTCCCCGTAGCTGCGCAGGGGCTCCCGGCTGGTCGCGAGGACGAAGACACCCGGGCAGTGGGCGAGGAGCTGCGAGGCCAGGTCGGCGCACGCGTCGACCAGGTGTTCGCAGTTGTCCAGCACCAGCAGCAGCTCCCGGCCGCCGAGCTGGGCGATCAGCGCGTCCCGGCCCCCGCCGGACGGCGGGAGCCGCAGCCCGAGGGCCTCGGCGACCGCCTCGGGGACCAGGTGCGGTTCCGACAGCCCGGCGAGGTCCACGAAGGACGCCCCGTCCCGGTGGTCGTCGCCGCGACGGGCCGCCACGGCGAGCGCGAGCCGGGTCTTGCCGCAGCCGCCGGCCCCGGTCAGCGTCAGCAGCCTGCTCCGCCCGAGCAGCTTCTCGATCTCGGCCAGCTCGCGCTCCCGGCCGATCAAGGGAGTCGCCGGCACCGGCAACTCGTGCCGTGGGACCTCCGCCGGCTGTTCCCGCGCCTCCACGGAGTCGGCCAGCAGCTCGCGGAAGAGGCGGCGGGTCTGCGGGTCGGGGTCGGCACCGGTGTCCTGGCGGAGCGCGTCCCGCAGATGCTCGTAGTCGGCCAGCGCCTCCCGGCGTCGCCCGGCGTCGGCCAGGACCCGCATCAGCGCCCGGTGACCCGGCTCGTGCAGGGGCTCCTCGACGATCAGGGCCCGCAGTACGTCGATGGCCTCGTCCGTGTGGTGATCGTGCTCCAGCACCTCGCCGAGCCCCAGCCGGAGTGCCGTGCGCCGCGTCTCCAGCGCCTCGGCCGCCTCGCCCACCCAGGGCTCGTACCGATCCTCGGGCAGCAGACCCGGGGCGGCCAGGGCGAGCGCGGCGCGGTAGTCCGCGGAGCCGCCGCCGTCCGCGGCCCGGCGCGCCGCCCCCTCGAACTCGTCGAGGTCGATCCGCACACCGCCGCCGGGGCCGAGCAGCACCATGTCGTCGCGCAGCACGACGACGTCGCCCGGCGCACCCGTGGCGGTCAGCGCGCGGCGCAGTGCGTGCAGCACCTGGTGGAGGTTGTTCGCCGCGGCCGTCCGGTCGAGGTCCGGCCACAGAAGGTCGTAGAGCCGTTCCCGGTGCAGCTGGTGGCCCGGGGACAGGCACAGGAGTTTGAGCAGGCTACGGGCCTTGCGCAGCCGCCACGCCCCGGCGGCGACCGGGCGGTCGGCGACCGCCACCGCGAATCCGCCGAGGAGCCGGATGTGTACCTGATCGGCCATGACTGCCTCACGAGCAGGCTACCGCCAGACCCGGGCCGGGACCTGCCGTGCCCGGATGCACGACGATGCCCGCTGGGGAAGGATCGGGCAGGGGTGGTCCGCGTTCCGTGCTGCCGCACGAGCCCACCACCCACCGGTGCCTCGGCGTCCGTCCGAGCTGGGGGTGACGCCCGATCCGGCGCTCCTACCGGAGCATTCACATGGACACGAAACGCTTGACGTCGACGCCGTCGGCCGGTGACTTCGGCCTGCTGCTCGTCCGGCTGACCTTCGGGCTGCTGATGGCCGGGCACGGAGCTCAGAAACTGTTCGGGTTCTTCGGCGGAGGGGGCCTGACGGCGACCGGCCAGGGGTTCGCCCGCCTTGGCTTCCGCCCGGGAAAGCTGTTCGCCGTGATCGGCGGGCTGTCCGAATTCCTCGGCGGACTCGGCTTCGCCCTCGGGCTCCTCACCCCCTTGGCGGCCGCCGCCCTGATCGGCGTGATGATCAATGCCATGGCGACCGTCTCCGGCGCCCACGGCCTGTGGGACACGAACGGCGGCGTGGAGTACAGCGTCTGCATCTGCGTGGTCGCCCTGGCCGTCGCGGCCATCGGCCCGGGCCGGCTCGCCCTCGACCGGTTCTTCCCCTGGGGCACGGGCGGTTGGGCCGAGGCCGGGTTGGCCCTGGGCCTGGGCGGTATCGGCGCTGCGATAACGCTGAGTCTGTGAATCAGGGCGTGGGCCGTGGCGGCGTGCGGGCTCCGTACCCCGCGTCGGCTACCCCCGCTGCGCCGCGTCGGGGCGGCCGCACCGCTCCAGGACCACGAGCGCGGCGTCGTCGGTGAGTCGGCCGCCGGTGTGCCGCAGCAGGTCTCCGCGCAGGCCTCGCACCATGTCCTGAAGGGACTGCGCGCTGCGGTCGCGGGCGTGGGCGCCGAGGTCGTGGTAGCGGCCGCCCCGGTCACGTGCCTCGACGAACCCGTTGGTGTAGAGCAGCAGTCGGTCGCCGGGGCGGAACGCGATGGTCTGGGTCACGGGTTCGGCGCCGACGAGGTGGGCGAGCCCGATGGGCGCACCGGGCGGAGTGGGCGCGTGGACACGCACCGTTCCACCGCGCAGCGTCAGCGGCTCCGGGTGCCCGCAGTGGATCATCCGGACCACGGGCTCGCCATGGGGGAGCTCCAACAGGACGGCGGTCGCGTAGCGTTCGCTGAACGGCTCCTCCTGCGGCGCGTGCAACTGCCGTGCGGCGCTCGCCTCCAGCCGGCCGCACACGTCGGCCAGTGCGCGTTCCTCGTACGCCGCCTCGCGGAAGCTGCCCAGCAGCGCGGCGGAGGCCGCCACCGCGGACAGCCCCCTGCCCCGGATGTCTCCGACGAGCACCCGGATGCCGAACGGGGTGTGCAGGGCCTCGTAGAAGTCACCACCCTCGCTGTGGCCCTCACGCTGATCGGACACCGCGGGCACGTAGGTGGCGGCCAGGTTCACGGAGCCCATACGGCGGGGCAGCGGGCGCAGCGCGGCGCGCCGGGCGGCGTCGGCGACCGACCGAGCCCGCCGCAACTGCCGTTCGCGCCGGCACCGCACCGAGCACGCCAACAGCCCGGCCATCGAGACCACCGCCAGCGTCAGGATCGTCACGTCACCGCCCGGTGTGCCCCACCGTCCCTCGACCAGCTGGACCAGCACGGTCGTCGCCATGGCGGCACCGGCCAGCACGCTCGTCACCGCGACTCCGTTCAGGGCGCCGGCGAGTACCGGAACGGCGGCCATCACGGGCAGTACGTGCAGCCGGTCGCTCGTCACCAGGTCGGTCAGCGCGACTGTGGCCAGCAGCAGGAGCGCTGCGCCCCAGCGCGCGACCGGCGAGAGAACGTCCGTGTGCTGCGGCGAGCGGATCTCAGCCATGGCGGCTCACCTCCACGGAGGTCCCCGCGGTACGAGGGTGCCGCGTCGGCGCGGTGGCGCCGCGGTCGCGGTCCAGGCACGCGAGCATGTCCTCCAACTGGTGTGCCAGTCCACGGTCCTTGCTGGAGTCGGCCTCGGCGTGCAGATGCTGTCCCGCCCATCGGGCGGCCGGCAGGATGGGGTGGGCCCGGCCCCCATGGAAGGTACGGACGCACATCGCCGTCCCGAGGAGCAGGCGAGCCCCGCCCGGGCGGAAGTCCGGCGTGACGGGATCGCTTCCGTGACGCCTCGTACGGGGCCCGGACCTGCTCTCCTCTTCGAGCAACCGGCCCACGTCACTGGCCCGGTCGGCGACGCGCGCGAGCGTGTCCAGGACGGTGTGGTCCAGATGCCACACCGATGTACGGGCCGCCGACCGAAGGTTCCACCGGCGGCTCTCCCGTGCCGCGATCAATTCGGTGTCCGCCCGGGTCACCGCATCGGTCAGCCTCGCGGTCCAGTCGTCGCCCAGGAGTTCCTGCGGGGGCCGCTGCTCGCGGAGTGCGCGCGCGAGGAGTTCCAGTACCCGGGACAGCCGGCCGCGGAGCTCGTCCAGGGCCCGCTCGGCCGAGCGAAGGTGGAGCGGCGGAAACAGTACGGCGTTGACCGCGGTGCCGATGACCACGCCCACGGCGGTTTCGATCACGTGCGGGGCCAGGTCGTCCCACAGGTGGCTGCGCGCCATGGCGAAGGCGAACAGCGCGGTGATGGGTACGTGGACGCCGTGCTGTCCGAGGCGGTCGTACCCGGCGAGGACGATGGACGCGAACACGACGATGCACAGGGCAGGGAGCGTGGGACCGACGAGGATCGCGGCGGGGACGGCGACGAGAATGCCCAGGGCGCAGCCCGCCGCGTACTGGGCCGCCGCCACCAGTGAGCGGAACGCCGAGGACTCGGTGATCAGGAGTGCGGCCAGCGCGGCCGGATACGGGCTGTGGCTACCGAATGCCGTGCCGCACACCACCCAGGCCAGTCCGGCCGCGGCGGCGGCTCGTACGGGAGGCTGCCAGCGGCGGCTCGGCGGTGCGGAGAGTTGTACATGATCGAGTGCGCTCCGTATGAGAGGTGCAGTAGACATCCCGGTCGTTATTGCCATGTCTGCACCGTGAAAACCCATATGTCCAACTTGATGGATTCTTTGCCTGTCGGCTGGGTGTCCGAGAGCGCTTCCTATACTGACCGAATGATCACCGTCCCGCTCAGCGCGCTCGAAGTGGCCACGGTCCAGGAGGGCGCCCGAGCCGCCGACACGTTACGTGACACCACCGAGTTCGCCCGCCGCCTGGAAGGCCTCGGATACCTGCGCCTTTGGTACGCCGAGCATCATCATTCGCCGGCCATAGGGGCGTTCCCGCCCGTCGTCCTGACCGCCCACGCGGCCGCGCTCACCTCGTCGATCCGCCTCGGATCCGGGGGCGTACTCGCACCGCACCACGCGCCGATCATGCTGGCGGAGCAGTTCGGCACGCTGGCCGCACTCCACGGGGGCCGGATCGACCTCGGCATCGGCCGGGGCCCGGGCACCTTCGACGAGGCGACGGCACGCGCCCTGCGGCGAGGCGCCGGACCGGCGACGGACGACGAGTACCGGAGCGATGTGTCGGCGACTCTGCGTCACCTGGTGGACGAGGTCGTACTCGATCCGCTCCCCGAGCCCTGGCTGCTGTCCTCCAGCACGGCAGGCGCCGCGCTCGCCGCGGAACTGGGACTGCCGATCGCCTTCGCCCATCACATCCGCCCCGACAACACCCTCGCCGCTCTCGACCACTACCGCGAGCACTTCTCCCCGTCCCGCTGGTGCGAGCGCCCCCGCATACTGATCTGCGTGGAGACGATATGCGCCGACACACAGCGGGAGGCCGACCGGCTCGCGGGCCCCATGAACGTGGTCAAGGCCGCGCTCCTCAAGGGGCGGGGCGACATCGCCTTCCCCACCCCCGAACAGGCGGCCGCGCACTCCTTCACGGACGAAGAAGCGCGGGCGCTGGCCGGGTTCCGTGCCCAACAGGCGTACGGCTCACCGGAGTCCGTCGACAAACGGCTGACGGAGCTGGTGGGCGCGACCGGCGCGGACGAACTCATGCTGGTCACGCCCGTCTACGAGTTTGCCGCCCGCCTGAAGTCGTACGAACTGGTCCAGCAGCACATCGCGGTGCCGACGGCGTCCTAGGC